>DIVZ01000003.1 GCA_002423395.1 Eubacteriaceae bacterium UBA6119 | reverse complement strand
AGCACCGCGTCGGAAATCTGGTCGCAAACTTTATCGGGGTGTCCTTCCGTTACGGATTCTGATGTAAATAATTTTCTCATATAAACTCCTTTCAAAAAAATAAACCTCTGAACAAGGAGGCTTTAAAAAGTTTATATACCCTCATCATCCAGCTATTGCTGTGAGTTTTGGCACCTTGCCATGCAGGTTGCCGCAGAGTCAACAGGCTCGTCCCTCGTCTGCTCTTTATAAGGTTTATTTGTCTATTAAACTATTGTTTATTATATTGAGTGTTTTATGCGCTGTCAATAAAAAGTTTTAATGCTGCACTTTACAATTGATATATATATATATAATATTGTCATATCGTATTTTTAATAAAGTTTATTCGATTAAAAGAGGTGGTTAAATGGAAGGTTATGGACTTATTTTATTTTTCTTCATACTTGCTTTTGCTTTGTTTTGTCTATACTTTTTTTTAGTTAATAAAAATAAGAAAAAGATAGCATTACAATATAATAATAGTTTGAAATTGACTAATGCAAAATGCGTATTGATGTTAAGATACTTAGAAGGGATTGAAGAATTAGTTGAAAATGCATCATGTTATCTTTTTGCGGATGACGAAAAATTGACTATAACACCTCTTGAATATATTAATACAAAAATTATATTATCTTTATCTAAAATTAATTCATTCCAATATACAAATAAAGTTACGTCTGTTATGAATATCAGGCAGAGCACTCAAAATTCGATTACTATTCGCTACTTATCAAATAAAGATGAAATAAATGAAATAGTATTTTCTACAGTCTTAACTGTTGAAGAAGATTTGTTTGATAAATATGCTATCTCAAAATGCAATCTATATAAATTTGTTAATGAACGTCTGCCAAAACAAGAAACTACTATAGAGTTATAAAATTTTTTCTTTAACTACCCCGCAGGCTTTGCCTGCTTTTTTTATTTTTTATGATATAATATTTCCTACTGTTTAAATAGGAGCAAAACTATGAAAAAAATACTTTCCTGCATGAGGCGCGCAATGCAGGAATATGCCATGATAGAAGAAAATGACGTAATAGCCGTAGGCGTATCGGGCGGCAAAGACAGCCTTATGCTTTTGTATGCATTGAATTTACTCAAAAGGTTTTATCCCGTTAAATACACTTTACAGGCAATAATCGTTGACTTGGGTTTTGAAGGCACTGATTACAGCAAAATACAAAAAATGTGTGATGACTTGGAAGTACCCTTTCATATAGTCAAGACGGATATTGCTCAAGTTGTGTTTGAAGAACGCAAAGAAAAGAACCCTTGCGCTCTATGCTCAAAGATGAAAAAAGGCGCTCTGCATGACGCAATACTGAAACTTGGCATAAACAAGCTCGCTTTCGGCCACCACGCAGACGACGCGATTGAGACGCTATTCTTATCAATGCTCTACGAGGGCAGAATGCATACATTCAAGCCCGTAACATATCTGGACAGAAAACAGGTAACTCTTATAAGACCGATGATTTACATTTGGGAAAGAGAAATAGTATACCAGTCAAACAAACTCGCTCTTCCCGTAATGCATAAAAACTGCCCGGCCGACGGAGAAAGCAAACGTGAGGAAGTGAAGCAAATGATACTTAGCATGAAAAAACAAATTCCCAAATGCGAGGAGCGTATTTTAAACGCTATACAGAATAAGGAAAACTTTAACTTGTGGTTTGACTGATTTTTGCGATATTTTTAACCGTCTCCGTGTTTTTACAAATAGTGATAATATAGTAATATTAAAATATCTCTTAAATACATTAAGAGGTATTTTTTATGCAAAATAAAGTTTTTTCGGCAATTTCCGCTGTTCTGCCCGGATTTAAAGCCCTTAAACCTAAAATAGTAAGCAAACCCGATATCGCGCCTTCACAAAATATCATTACAGTAAATACTCACGATATAGGCGCCGCGGATATCTTATCAAAACATATGAAATCATATTTACATAAAAAATTTATTGTTTTATGCATAGGCACAGATTTGTGCATTGGTGATTGTTTAGGGCCGTTAATAGGAAGCAGACTTTTAGAATATAACATTCCTGTTCCGGTTTTGGGCACACTTAGAAACCCGGTGCATGCCGTAAATTTTAACGATAAGCTTTCTCATATACGGGCTTCTTATCCCGAATATAAAATTCTCGCGGTAGACGCCGCCTTAAGCGCAAGCTTAAAACGTGTCGGGCTTATATCATTTGAGCGAGGTTGTCTGCATCCCGGCATAGGCGCGGGCAATGTTCTTCCCCCTATAGGCGATTTAAACATTACCGGCATCGTCAACACCAAATACATTAATCCTCTGTCAGACATACGCCTGTCTTTAGTAGTGGATATGGCAAATGTTATAACCGACGCAATAGCTTCAAGTTTTCTTAAACGATAATAAAATATTGCTTTGTTGCGGCAGACAATAACATATGTTAATATAATAGTATATTTTTACTTTATATTAAGGAAAAGCAATGGACGAAATAAGCGGAATCGTAGAGCAGATAGTATACTTCAACGAATACAACAACTACACCGTATTTGATTTAAATAAAGACGGATTAATGGAAGTGGTAACAGGAGTCTTTCCGCAGATTACCGAGGGTGAAAACATTACCGTTTACGGTAATTTTACCGAGCATAAAATATACGGAAGACAATTTAATGCTTTAAAATATAAAATCAATATTCCCGCGAATACGCAGGCGTTAAAAAAATATTTATCATCAGGTTTGTTTAAAGGAATAGGGCCTGCAAACGCTGAAAATTTAGTAAATTATTTCGGAACAAACGTGCTTGACATAATAAAAAATCACCCCGAACAACTTACTAAAGTGCCTAAAATAGGTGAAAAAACGGCGCAGAAAATAGCGCAGACATTTATAGACCAGGAACAAATGAGAGAAGTGATTATGTTCATGCAAAATTATGGCATAAGCACTTCTTTTGCTTTAAAAATATACAGAAGATATCAGGGTACTGCAATAGCTGTTGTTAGCCAGAATCCATACAGGCTGATTGAAGACATTGACGGCATAGGCTTTAAAACAGCCGATAAAATAGCGCTTGCTTTGGGTATTGAAGAAAATTCCTCATTCCGAGTGCGCGCAGGAGTAAATTATATATTATCAACTATAAGCCAGAGAGGCGATATGTACAGCACGCAAGACGACTTAATCTCAGCCGCAAGCAGTATATTAAATGTTGATGATGATATAGTTGCGGACGCGCTGAAGTTTTTATGCAAAACAGGCAAAATAATTCTTTGCCAAATTAACGAAGAAAATGTTTATTATCTGCCCGATTTATATACGGCGGAGAAAGAATCCGCAAAGCTTTTATTTAATATTTACAAAAATAATTCGCATTTCATCGAAAAAGATTTAATAAACAATTTAATAAAAGAATACGAAGCACTTTTTAATATTAAGTTTCATGAAAGCCAGAGCAAGGCTGTTTATGCAAGCATAGGAAGCGGTCTGTCTGTAATAACGGGCGGACCCGGAACAGGCAAAACAACAATAATAAAATGCATACTTTATATTTTTGAGAAGCTCGGTAAAAAAACTCTTCTTTGCGCTCCTACGGGCAGAGCGTCTAAAAGACTATCAAGCTCCTGCGGCATTGAGGCAAAAACTATCCACCGTCTGCTTGAATACACTTTTTCATCCGATGATAAAATGATTTTCTTAAGAAATCAGGATAATCCCCTTGAAGGCGGCTGCATTATTGTAGATGAAGCTTCAATGATTGATATAAAGCTTTTGTATTATCTGCTTAAAGCTATGAATGTTAAGATGCAGCTTATTCTTGTAGGGGATGCAGACCAGCTGCCTTCGGTTGCGCCCGGAAACATTTTAAAAGATATTATCGCAAGCGATATTGCAAGCACATCAAAACTCGATAAAATTTTCAGACAATCGGAGCGCAGTATGATTGTATACAATGCGCACAATATTAATATGGGCACAATGCCTGTAATAGATAATAAAAGCGATGATTTTTTCTTCATGGACGCTCCTGCTCCGGATAGGGCTGTGCAAAAAGTGCTTGAACTTTGCACAAACAGGCTGACTGTTTATAAGAATTACGACCCTATTTATGACATTCAGGTTATAAGTCATGTTAAAAGAGGCGTTACCGGCGTTGAGAATCTTAATAAACAGCTTCAGCATGCTTTAAACCCGCCAAGTAAAGATAAAGCAGAAAAAAATGTATTAAGTTATACTTTAAGGCAAGGCGATAAAGTAATGCAGATAAAAAATAACTACTCCGCTATTTGGACGAATATTTTAACGGCGCAAACAGGAATGGGTGTTTTTAACGGGGACATAGGCGTTATTCAAAGCATTAATACCGAGAACAAACTTATTACAGTATTGTTTGAGCAGGAAAGAATTGTGCATTACGCTTTTGAGGATGCGGATCAGCTTATGCTTTCATATGCCATAACAACTCATAAAAGCCAAGGCAGCGAATTTAATGCGGCAATAATATTAATGTGCGAAGGCTACGGTCAGTTTTTAAGCCGCAATTTGTTGTATACTGCCGTTACGAGAGCCAAAGATACAGTTGTTTTAGTGGGCAGCAAGCGCATTATTCAAATGATGGTAAACAACAATAATTCAGTAGAGAGAAGAACCGCGTTAGCAGAGCGAATCAGATATGAAAACAATATTTAGCAAGCTTTCAAACAAGTTTTTACATGCTTTTTATCCAAGTTGTCCGTATTGTCCGTCATGCGGAAAAATATTGCTTGATGATACTCATGTTATATGTGTCAAATGTGCTAAAATTATTTTCACACAACAAAAGTATACATGTAAAATATGCGGCAGATCCATAAAAGGCGGAGAAGTATGCAATATATGCTATGAAAACAAATATTCGTATGACAGAGGTATAAGCCTTTTTGTATACGACAGACATACAGCTCCGATAATATACAGCATAAAATACAGCAACAACATTGAGCTTGCGCAAAGACTTGGCTCGCTTCTTTATTACGATATATGCCGCAAAAGCGATATTTTATCTTATTGCGACATAATATTGCCTGTTCCCTTGCATAAAGAAAGGTTAGAGACCAGAGGATATAACCAGGCGGAAATAATAGCCTCTGCATTAAGCGAAGAAAGCGGAATAAGAATAAACAGTAACGTACTTATAAAAACTAAAGCTACTGCCGATCAGATAGGGCTTAAAAAATCTCAGCGGGAGCAAAACTTAAAAGAAAGTTTTGATATTACTGATTACAGCGTTGTCAGAAATAAAAATATTATGCTTACGGATGATGTGCTGACAACAGGAGCAACAATAAACGCATGCAGCGAGGCGCTTAAAAAACACGGCGCAAATATGGTATTTTTTGCTGTTTTAGCTTCAAAAACGTATTAAAGGAATATAATTTTAACAAATTTGTAAAATTTGTTTTTCATTTTTGTATTGTTATTATATATGCAAAAGTGTTATAATACCAAAAAGGTTTAATTAAGGGGGGAATAATAATGTTAGTTAATATCTATTTCAAAAATATGCGTTCAAGTGAAAAATTAAAATCATCCCTTGAAAACAAACTTCAAAAATACGACAAATTTTTAGATTCGGAAACAAAAGTAAGCGCAACATTCAAAATGGTAAAAGTCGGAGTCACTCTTGATTTAGTTATTTATTTTAATAAAAATTTAATTAAAGCCGAAGAAACAGGAATAGACGGTAGCAATGCCATAGATTTAGTTTTAGATAAAATAGATTTGCAATTAAAAAAATATAAGTCGAAACTACAAATAAAGGGAACAGAAAGTATCAGGTATGATTCAGGCAATCAAACTATTGATACAGACGGCGAGGAAGAAAAGCAAATTGTTAAAGTAAAACATTTTGCTCTTAAACCTATGTCGCCTTCGGAAGCCAGCCTTCAAATGGAACTTGTTGGTCATAACTTTTTCGTGTTTTTAAATGACGAGACGGAGGACGTAAACGTCATATATAGAAGAAAAGACGGAAATTACGGCTTGATAGAGCCCGAACTTTAAAAAAAACAAAATAACAATATAAATATTGCGAGGTCGCTATGTACGTAGTTTTTATTATCCTGTCAATCATTGTTGCATTGATAAGAAAAGGCAGATTTTCAAATATCCGTTATTTCAGATTCAGTTTGTGGTATCTGCTTATACTTGCATTTATATTATATGCGGGATATATTGTCGGAACAATTATGGAAATACAGTTTGTACTGGACTATTCATACTGGATATACTTTGCCGTATACGTGCTTATAATGATAACTGTCGTCTTTAATCTGCACAACGTATGGTCTTATATACTTGTTGTCGGCGTGGGTCTTAATTTTACCGCAACGTTTTTAAACGGCGGGAAAATGCCTATACTTCAATCGGCGCTTGACATGGCTAGGATAACAGATAACGGACAGTTCTATTTATCATATTTCGGCGCAACTAATCAGCTTACAATAACAAATCCGTATGTCATGAGCCTGTGTAAAATAATAGGCATTCCCCTTGGCGTAACAGGGCTGCCTATAAGCGCGGGAGATATAATAATAGCAATTAGCATGTTTTTCATAATTCAGAAAATGATGGTCGTACCGCAGGCAAGAAAAGCCACTCCGCAGGAAAGACTTGCATATACAGACCAGCTTAAATATACGAGCGAATTTAATCTGGATGAAATTGCAAAAGCTACAAAAGAGTCGCCGGAAAATTTAGCCGCTCCCATAATATCATCTAAGCAAGCGTCAAGATTGGGCGATACTCAAAATAATTTACAGAAAAACAAAATAAATGATTATAATAATGATTCGCTTTTAGCTGATGATTTACAGAGTACGAAAAAAGATAATATACAGTTAGCTTTCGACGATGAGCTTGAAAATTTTGCCGCAGATTTATCAGATGACGATGAATTTGACAGCTTTTTGCAGAAACTTGACAATATTAACAAAAAAGAAGACGAAAAAGAAGTCTTTGATACTGCCAAAGACGAAGAGATTCCACCACAAGAGCCAGATATATTTGATAAGTTAGTTTCAGAGCCCGCGGATGCTGAAGAACCTGTTATTGTTCAACCGATTATGGAACCTGAAATGCAACCAGAACCGGAACAAGAAAATGAGAATATTGCAAAACTCATTGATGATTTACAGCCAGATATCAATAATAAACAGCTTATTGAAGAAAAAATATCGGATGATGATTTGCAGCTTGTTGATGATGAGGAAATACAAAATATAGTGTCGGAATTAATTAAAAATGATGATACCGCTATAGATGATTATGACGACGAAGAACTTACCCAGCAAAAATCGGATAATGCCGATGAAATGCTCAACTATATGCTTAATATATTTGACAAACATAAAAAAGCTCAGTCTGCGCCCATAGAATTAAAAATAGACGAAGATGAAGAAATAATATCAAAAAGCATTCCAAAGATGGCAGATACAGAAAATTATGTATCAAAGCCCAAAATCGACTTGTTTGACGATATAAGAAATGAATATGATAAAAATCAGCAAAACGAATCATATTCAGCAGAAGGCGTTGATACGACTAATCCGTTTATAATTGAAAACGGAAGAATTATAGAAAATCCAAATTATAAATTCAGAAAAAGCAATGAACCGGAACCTAAGAAAAAAGAGTCCGAAATAGAACAACAACCTATAATTGCTTTTGACAGCACTCAAAACTTAGAATTTATAAGAAAAGAAATTTTTTCCGAATTAAAAAAACAGGAAGAAGCGGCAAGCAATTCACCTTTTAAATCCGGACAGGTTAAGAACGATAATATAACTGCGTCTCAAGCGCCGGATATCAACGCTGAAAATGAAGAATTTACTGAGGGTGTACCATCAGATAAAAACGGTACAAAAGACGAATACGAAAGAGTTGAATTTGAGATAGACGGAAAAACAATGTACGTTTGGATTAAAAAATAATAAATGCGCAAAAGGCTCTTTGAGCCTTTTTTTATTCTTATTTTCAAATACATATGTTATAATAATTTATTAAATCATTACGGTTTAGGAGGATAAAGAGTGGGACTATTTTCAAAGATATCACAAGGCATGGAAAAAGGCCAAATAGATAAATATTTTAAACGGGTAGCACAAATCGAAGCTTTATATGATCAAATGGCAGCTTTGTCCGATGATGAGCTAAGAGGCAAGACACTAGAGTTTAAACAAAGATTAAAAGACGGGCAGAGCGAAGATGACATATTGTCAGAAGCATTTGCTGTAGCAAGAGAAGCTTCTAAAAGAACCATAGGGCTTGAACCCTTCCCCGTTCAGCTGCTTGGCGGCATAGTGCTTCACGAAGGCAATATCGCCGAAATGAAAACAGGTGAAGGTAAAACATTGGTTGCTACAATGCCTGCATACTTAAATGCTCTTAGCGGCAAGGGAGTTCATATTGTTACGGTAAATGACTACCTGGCAACGCGTGACAGTGAATGGATGGGCCGAATTTACAGATTTTTGGGATTAGAGGTAGGTCTTATTGTTCACGGGTTAGATGTTACTCAGCGCAAAGAAGCGTATAACGCCGATATAACATTCGCAACAAACAATGAACTCGGTTTTGACTATCTTAAAGACAATATGGTAATAAATCATGAAGACATAGTTATGCGCAAGCTGAATTACGCAATAATTGATGAAGTGGACAGCATACTTATAGACGAGGCGCGTACTCCTCTAATAATATCGGGCAGCGGCAAAAAAAGCACAAATTTGTATAAAACAGCAGACGCTTTTATAAGAACGCTGAAAAAAGATGCTGACTATACATTGGAAGAAAATGAAGACGCTGTATCAATTACGGAGGCGGGAACTACTAAGGCCGAAAGATATTTTAAAATAGAAAATTTATCTGATGTAGAAAATATGGAAATTCTGCATCATATCAACCAGGCTTTAAAAGCCCATGTGCTTAAGCATAGGGATAAAGATTATATAGTAAAAGACGGTGAAGTTATAATTGTTGATGAATTTACGGGAAGACTTATGTACGGCAGACGTTTTTCGGAAGGTCTTCATCAGGCAATAGAAGCGAAAGAAAACGTAACAGTTGCGCGTGAAAGCGTTACTATGGCTACTATAACTTTCCAGAATTTCTTCAGACTTTACAATAAGCTTTCGGGTATGACAGGTACAGCGAAAACCGAAGAAGAAGAATTTTTATCTATATATAACATGAATGTAATAAGCGTACCTACAAATAAACCTATGATACGCGATGACCTTAACGATGTTATATATAAGACAGAAAAGTCAAAGTTCAATGCTGTTGTAGAAGAAATTAAAGAGCGCCACAAAAGCGGTCAGCCTGTGCTTGTAGGCACCATATCAATAGAGAAATCAGAAGTGTTAAGCAGACAGCTTGCAAGAAACGGCATTAAACACAATGTACTTAATGCCAAATATCATGAAAAAGAAGCGGATATTATTTCAAACGCCGGGCAAAAAGACGCCGTTACAATTTCTACCAATATGGCTGGCCGCGGAACCGACATAGTGCTTGGAGAAGGCGTAAAGGACCTGGGCGGGCTTCATATAATAGGAACGGAACGTCATGAAAGCAGACGAATTGATAATCAGCTGCGCGGCCGCGCCGGCAGGCAGGGCGATGTTGGAAGCAGCCAGTTTTTCATATCGCTTCAAGATGACCTTATGAGAATTTTCGCGGGAGAGCGAATAGAAGGGATAGCGGACAAACTTCCCGAAGATATGCCTATAGAACACGGCTTTATAACAAAGGCTATTGAATCCGCTCAAAAACGAGTTGAAACGCGAAACTTCGGTATAAGAAAAAATGTTTTACAGTTTGACAATGTTTTAAATAAACAGCGTGAAGTTATATACGCCCAGAGACGATCAATATTTGAAAAAGAAGATATTAGCGAAGAGATAAAAGACATGCTTTGCGATGTTGTTAAAAAGGAATGCGAAGCATACACATCAGTATCCGAGTTTTATGAAGAATGGGATTTAGACGGACTTATTGCTCAATTTGAAAAACTCTTTTTGCAAAAAGGTTCAATTAAACCCGATAGGATACCGCAAAATAAGGAGGATGTTAAAGAGTTCTTTTTAGAAAAAGCTTTTGATGCATATAACGCTCAGGAAAAGAATATCGGAAGCGAAATAATGAGAAAGCTTGAGCGCGATATTCTTCTAAGAGTAGTAGACGTTAAATGGATGGAGCATCTTGACAGCATGGACCAGCTGCGACAAGGCGTAGGGCTTCAGGCATACGGCAATATTAATCCTATTCACGCATATACACAGGAAGGATTTGACATGTTTGAAGATATGTCAGACGCAATTAAAGAAGATTCTGTAAAATACATTCTCAATGCCAGAATAGAAAGAGTTGAAAATCAAAAAACATCTGCGCCTGAGCCTGCGGTAAAATCAAGAGACGAGATTAAGACAGGCGGCGATGCTAAAGTACAGGCAGTAAATAAAAATAAAGTCGGAAGAAACGACCCCTGTCCATGCGGAAGCGGCAAAAAATATAAAAAGTGCTGCGGAGCATAATAAATAATTAATTGAAAGAAGGTGACGTTAAATGATTGAAATTCAAGATTACGAACAATCTGTATTGGAAATAGAAAAATTATTTACGGAAGCGAGGGATGCACTTTGACCCGTCTGCGCTTGAGAAGAAGATAGCTGAGATTGAGGATGAAATGCAGGCAGACAATTTTTGGAATGACAACAAAGCAGCGCAGAAAATACTTAAAGAACAAAAAATTCTAAAAGATAAATATAACAACTATAAAAAGTTAAGTGAGCATGTAGAAGATTTATCGGTTTTGCTTGAACTTTTAAAAGAAGATTATTCCCCCCAGGCAAGCGAGGATATAAAAAAGGAAATAGACAGCGTTAAAAAAGAAGTTGAAGCTTTCAGATTAGGTATTTTGCTTACAGGCGAGTATGATGCTAACAACGCGATTATCTCCATCCATTCAGGCGCCGGCGGAACAGAAGCCCAGGACTGGGTTTCAATGCTTATGCGAATGTATTTAAGATGGATTGAACAGCATAAATTTAAAGCAAAAATTATTGATGAGCTTCCCGGTGACGTTGCTGGAACTAAAAGTGTTACCATATTTGTGGAAGGCATAAACGCGTACGGCTATTTAAAAGCTGAAAAAGGCGTTCATAGACTGGTGCGAATATCGCCTTTCGATTCTTCGGGAAGAAGGCATACTTCGTTTGCATCGCTTGACGTAATGCCTGAAATTGATGAAGACATCGATGTCGATATAAAAGACGAAGATTTAAGAGTAGATACTTACCGCGCAAGCGGCGCGGGCGGTCAACATGTAAACAAAACTGACTCCGCAGTGCGAATTACTCACATGCCTACAGGCGTTGTGGTTCAATGTCAGAATGAACGAAGCCAGACACAGAACAGGCAAACTGCGATGAAAATGCTTAAAGGTAAACTGCTTGAAATAATGATAAGCGAGAAAAAAGAAAAAATAGATGAAATAAAAGGCGATTACGCGCAGATTGCGTGGGGCAGCCAAATACGCTCATACGTTTTTCAGCCGTACACTATGGTAAAAGACCATCGCACAGGCGCGGAAGTTGGTAATATTACGGCTGTAATGGATGGCGATATTGATATATTTATAAACGAGTATTTAAAATCCAACGCTTAAATTTTGATACATTAAAACTTGTGCCGATAGATAATGGCTTTACTAATTAATTGATTTAAAAAACGCTGTTTTAATAAACAGCGTTTTAATATAAAAAATTATGGATTATGAATTTATGAAAACAATAATTACAGAGTTTATAACAGAATATGTCAGAGAATATCAAAGCAATGAAAACATCTCAACAAAATGGGGCGTGCCGATTGTGGGATTTGCGGATGCAAAACATCCGTATATTATTAATTTAAAAAAAGTTATATCGCATTCCCACCAACTGCCTATAGACGTGCTTGAGGACGCAAAAACTGTAATAGTATATTTCGTGCCTTTCACCAAGGAACTGGCGATGACGAATTTTTTATCAAAAGATTGCTCGTCCGTTGAATGGGCTGTAGCTTACGAAGAGACAAATGCTATGTTTATGAAATTAAATGAGCGTCTTATAACAAAGCTTAACGAGTCAGGTTATAGGGCAGGTATCTCAAATGAATCATTAATGTTTGATAGATCCGCGCTAAAAAGCAACTGGTCGCACCGTCATTTCGCTTATGCCGCAGGTATAGGAACATTTGGCATTAACAATATGCTTATAACAAAAAGCGGCGGCTGCGGAAGATACAGCAGTCTTGTAACTAATCTTAACATAGAGCACGGAAGCCCTATGACAGAGGAGCTGTGCCTTTATAAAAGGAACAAAAGCTGTGGGATATGCGTAAAACATTGCCCCAACAAAGCTTTGACTTTAGAAGGATATGAAAGGGAAAAATGCAATGAGATATTACAAAAAAATGCTCAGCTGTATAAAAATTTCGGCAGTTCATATTCGGATGAGAAAGGAAAACCAAACAGCATCGGCAGCGAAGTGTGCGGCAAATGCGCGGTAAATATTCCCTGCGCTTTTTGGTGATGAATAGCAGCAGATATATCTTGACATTACATAATGTTAAGCGTAAAATAAACAAGAAAATTAAATACATCTTCGGGGCAGGGTGAAATTCCCTACCGGCGGTTATAGTCCGCGAGCGATAAGCTGAATCGGTGAAATTCCGATACCGACGGTATAGTCCGGATGAGAGAAGTAATAAATCTGCTATTAAGCCCTGTATTTTCGCAGGGCTTTTACTTTGCACTCTTTATACTTCTTCCTATATTGCCCTAATATTTAGGAGGAAAAACATGAAAAACACAAACACTAAAAAAATCGTAAAAATCGCAGCGCTCGGAGCAATATCTTTCGTATTGTACTTTATACTCGAGTTTCCGCTGCTGCCGGGAGCGCCGTTTTTAAAATTTGACTTCTCGGATGTCGCGGCTTTGGTAGGCAGTTTCGCAATGGGACCTGTTGCGGGAGTAATTATTGAATTTTTAAAAAATATTCTTCATCTGCTTCTAAAAGCTAATGAAGGCTCCCCCGTAGGCGAGCTTGCCAATTTCATAGTCGGATGCGCTCTTGTTTTGCCTGCGGCAATTATTTACAAGAAGAAAAAGGTAAGAAAAACAGCTCTTATAGGAATGCTTGTCGGAATAGTCAGTCTTACCATATTTGCCGCGCTGTTTAATTATTTTGTATTCATACCGCTGTACGCTCCTGGTCTTTTACAAGGCGGAGCCGTAAAATACATAATTGCAACTATTGTTCCTTTTAACTTGATTAAAGGCATAATAATATGCGTTGTAACTTTTATCTTGTATAAATATATTTCACCATTGTTGCATAAATAGTGTATAATATAATGTAGCGAAGAATATACTTTCCTATTTTAGCGGATATTGAAAGTTATATTTAAAGCGGGATAATTCTTATCCCGCTTAATTTTTTTATTTGCACTTATTAATATTTTTACACTGACTGCAATTACCGCAGCATGATTTTTTTCTTCTTATATATATAATGGATATAATTACACATATAGCGATTAATATCAAAACAATAATATCAGCCCATTTCATTTTTCAGCCTCCTATTAACAGCCTTCCAATATTGTATACTAAAAATGCAACAATCCATGCAATACCTGTTTGGTAAGTAATTGCAAAAAATGCGTACTTTGCTCCCATTTCTCTTTTCATTGCCGCAAGAGCCGCAACGCACGGCATATACAGAAGGGTAAAAGATAAGAATGCTACAGCGGAAAGCGGAGTAAATAAATCAGTAAGACTCATATCGCCTCCCATCAAAACCTGGAAAGTGCTTATAACCGCCTCCTTAGCGGTAAGCCCTGTTATAAGAGCCGTGGAACTCTGCCAGTTACCGAATCCGAGAGGCTTAAATATCGGCGCAATAAATGTTCCTATGCTTGCGAGCATACTTTCTGAACTGTCAGATACCATATTAAATCTTAAGTCAAAACTCTGGAGCAGCCATATAATTAATGAAGCTATGAATATCACTGTGAACGCGCGCGTTATAAAATCTTTCGCTTTTTCCCATACGTGCATCATTATTGTTTTAAATGAAGGAAGACGATATGCCGGAAGCTCCATAACAAACGGGACGGGGTCACCTTTAAAAACTGTGTTTTTAAGCAGCAGCCCCGAAAGTATTGCAACTATCATTCCCAGTACATAAAGACTAATCATAACAAGAGCTTTATTTTGCGCAAAAAACGCCGCTACAAATATTGCATATATTGGCACTTTTGCCGAACACGACATAAACGGCGTAAGCACTATAGTCATCTTTCTATCGCGTTCACTGGGAAGAGTGCGCGATGCGAGTATAGCGGGAACAGAACATCCGAACCCTATGAGCATCGGCACAAACGAGCGCCCCGAAAGCCCTATTTTTCTAAGCAGCTTATCCATTACAAACGCTACGCGCGCCATATAGCCGCTGTCTTCTAATAGGGATAAAAAGAAGAACAACACAACAATTAACGGAAGAAAGCTTAAAACACTTCCCACTCCCGCATATATTCCGTCTATAATAAGCGAATGAATTGTCGGGCTTAAGCCGAAATGCGCAAGAGCTGCGTCTGTAAAATTTGTAAAGCTGCTTATAGCAAGCTCAAGCAATTCGCTTAAATAAGATCCTATTAAACCGAATGTAAGATAAAATATTACGCACATTATAAGCAGAAATATTGGTATAGCAAAGTGTTTATGCGTGAGTATATTATCAATTTTTATGCTTCTTTGCTGTTCTTTGCTTTCTTTATTTTTAAATACCGCTTTTTTGCATACATTTTCAATAAATGCGTACCTCATATCTGCAAGCGCAGCTTCCCTGTCCGTCCCGAGCTCTTCTTCCATTTCATTAACTATATGGTTTAAAATATCTTTTTCGTTTGCCGAAAGTTTCAGCGACTTTTCAATTTGCTCATCGCCTTCAACAAGCCTTGTAGCCGCAAAACGCATTGATATACCCATATTCTGCGCGTGGTCTTCAACAAGATGCGCTACAGCGTGAATTGCTCTATGTACATGTCCTTCGCAAAAATCCATTTTTTTAGGACGCACTTTTTCTTTTGCAATTTCAAAAGCTTTTTTTATAAGATTATCAATACCCTGGTTTTTACTTGCCGATATAGGGACTACAGCAACTCCAAGTTCGTGCGAAAGTTTTTCAATGTCGATATAACTGCCGCTTGAAGTAACCGCGTCCATCATATTAAGCGCAACAACGATGGGTATGTTTAATTCAATTAACTGCAGCGTTAAATATAAATTTCTTTCAATATTTGTAGCATCTACTATGTTGATTATTCCGTCCGGCTTATCTTTTATCAAGAAATCCCTTGTAACAATTTCTTCTGCTGTATATGGAGACAGTGAGTAAATGCCGGGAAGATCAACAACAGATGCGTCTTTGTTTTTTCTTATAATTCCTTCTTTTTTTTCAACCGTAACTCCGGGGAAATTACCTACATGCTGATTACTGCCTGTAAGCTGATTAAATAATGTTGTTTTACCCGAGTTTTGATTTCCTGCAAGCGCGAATATCATATACTCTCCTCCTCCCACTTAACAACCTCAATATTTTTTGCATCATCTTTTCTTATTGTAAGTTCGTATCCTCGAAGACATAATTCTATCGGGTCGCCCATAGGCGCTACTTTTCTTACCATAACTTGTGTTTTCGGCGTAAGACCCATATCTAAAAGCCTGCGCCTTAAAGCTCCGAATCCGCCTACTTTTACGATTTTACAGCTTTGTCCTATGTCTATTCTATCTAAAGTCATAATTGCTACCTCATTTTGTTAGATGCGGTTAACATTCTGCTGAAAAAAATTTAAAATGTTAACTTCATATAACATTTTAAATTATATTTTATATTTTGTCAATATTTATGATATAATTTTTTTCGGTGATATTATGAGCACATTCAGTCCATCAAGCCAGGATTATCTGGAAGTAATCTTGGAATTGTCAAACAAAGAAAATGAAATACGTTCTATTGATATTGCGCAGATTATGAATGTATCGCGTGCGAGCGTTAACAAGGCAGTCGGCGTACTCAAAAACCTGGGTTATATAACACAGGAGCGATATTCTTCAATTGTTCTGACAAAATCAGGAATGCAGGCGGCTTTAGCGGTGCGCGAAAGACACGATACTTTAAAATACTTTCTTACCAATGTATTAAACGTATCGGAAATAACTGCGGAAGAAGACGCATGTAAGATGGAACATTCAATAAGTGCGGAAACTTTTAAAAAGCTGAAAATGTTTTTAAAAAATAATAATAAATAATTATATATACGGAGTGATGATATGAATTCAGCTGTCTGGATTGCGATTTATTTGCCTTTATTTGTTTTATTTGTAATAATCCTGCCGCAGCAATACGCAATTAATATAAATAAAAATATAATTTCAAAACATAGAAAAAAGGGAGGTTTTAAATTGACAAACGAAATAATAAAAAAATATATCGGTAAAAATGTAAGACTATCAACCGGTTCATACGGCATCAATGTAGAAGGCACAATAACTGAAGTAAATGAAAACTGGATTGAGATAAAAACAAAAAAAGGAACAGAACTTATAAACAGCGAATATCTGCAGAATATTAAAATATTATAAAAGAGACTGTATTTTCATGTATCAATAAATAAAAAACAGACTAATGCTGACTTCGCACTTCAAACGGAGTCAGCTTTGTTTCGCAGCTTATAAATAACCATATATTTTTAAATTTTCAGAGTATCGTGTACCGCTAAGATAATCTTTTACAACATTGATTTTCAATTCTTTAGGATAATGTTTCCCCGTTAATTACCTCCTTAATTAAAACAGACTATGATACTAATTACATCATAGTCTGCTTTTAGCATAACGCGACATATCGGCTCTTTTATATTATTATTTAATTACAATTTTATGATATATCTTTTTGCCTTTTTTAATGATTATTTTCCCCTCATCAAAATTATCAAGCGATATTATTACTCCCACACTGTCAATCTTGTCGCCGTTTACCGCTATTCCGCCCTGATCTATCAATCGCTTAGCATCGCTTTTACTTGACGCAAGGTTTGCTTCTATTAAAAGGCTTACAATATCCATACCCTTTTCAATTTTATCAATAGCTATTTCAGTTGTAGGCATACCGGCATCGTCCGCGCCCTGACCGAATAGAGCTTCAGCTGCAGACTGAGCGGCAAGCGCTTCTTCTTCTCCGTGTATAATCTTTGTAACTTCATACGCAAGCACTTTCTTTGCTTCATTTATCTCGCTGCCTTTAAGAGCGGCAAGACGGTTAATTTCTTCCATTGGAAGGAATGTAAGAAGTTTTAGGCAGTTCTCAACATCATCGTCTCCTACGTTTCTCCAGTACTGATAGAAATCATACGGAGACGTTTTTTCTTTATCAAGCCAAAGCGCGCCTTTTTCCGTTTTGCCCATCTTTTTGCCTTCGCTGTTTACAAGAAGATTAAAAGTCATTCCGTAAGCTGACCCAGAGCATTTTCTTCTTATTAGGTCAACGCCTCCAAGAATGTTATTCCACTGGTCATTTCCGCCGAACTGCATTGTGCATCCGTAGTTTTTATACAGCATTAAAAAGTCGTATGACTGCATTATCATATAATTGAACTCAAGGAAAGACAGCCCATTCTCCAGTCTGTTTTTATAACAATCTGCCGTAAGCATTTTATTTACAGAGAAACACGACCCTATCTCGCGCAGAAATTCAATATAATTTAAAGGTAGCAGCCAATCTGCGTTATTTACCATTATTGCCTTATCGTCCGAAAAATCCAGGAATTTTTTAAAAACTTTCTTGAATTTTTCCCCATTTGCCTGAATTTGTTCAAGCGACATCATTTTGCGCATATCGGTTCTGCCGGATGGGTCTCCTACCATTGTCGTTCCGCCGCCTATTAAAGCAATCGGCCTGTGCCCGTAACGCTGCATATAAGCCATAACCATAATCTGTATGAAATGACCAACGTGCAAACTGTCCGCTGTCGGGTCAAAACCTATATAAAAAGTTACCTTTTCCTCTTTTAACAACTGTTTAATTTCTTCCTCGTGTGTAAGCTGTCCTATAAAACCTCTTTGCTGTAATACATCAAAAACACTTTGTTGCATATTTACTTACCCTCTCTTGTTTTGTAATAAAAAAGTCCCTTATGCAAAGGGACGAAATTTCCGCGGTACCACCCAATTTGGCTAATTGCTCAGCCCTCTTATAAAAATACGCTCATAAGCCGTAATTCGCAAATTCAGCGTAAAATGTCTTTCACCGACCGACATCTCTCTATATTACAACTAAACCGCTACTTATCTTATTCATTGCTATAATCTATTATGTGAGTATATACAAAAACATTTTATTTGTCAATAATATCAATAAATACAAAAATAATTCGAATATTATTTTTTAAAAGGGTATTATAAATATTGCGTGGTAATATAATTATTTTGTGTTACTATTATATAGGCATTCAAACTTTATTCATAAGGAGACAAATGTATGGATGAACATAAAAGATTAAGCAAGCGCAGTTTGATAATTATAGTCGTTGCAATAGTTGTTGCGACCAATTTCTTAACTTATACGCTTATTACCACATTCGGCATAAGCTTCGGAGGAAAAAGCGTTATAGTAGTTTCTGATTCGTATACCGCGAAGAAAGTAGATAAACTTTTATATTTATATAAAGAATTAAATGATAATTACCTTCAGCCTTTAGACACAGACAATCTATGGGAAAGCGCATATAAAGGATTATTTGAAGGCGCAGATGATCAATATACCGTATATATGGATAAGGCGACATATGATGAATACAAGCAGGAAGTTACCGGCAAATACGCGGGTATTGGCGTAAGAATAGTTCAGGGCGATGACAAACTTGTAACAGTTATAAGCGTATTTAAAAATTCTCCCGCAGAAAAAGCGGGAATGCAGATAGGCGATAAAATAATAGCCATTGACGATAAGGATGCCACATCAATAACGGTTGACCAGGCTGCATCATACATGCGCGGAGATGCGGGCACTACCGTAAACGTAACGGTTTTAAGGGCAACCAAACAAGTATCTATGACGCTTACAAGGGCTGAATTAAGCGTAGAAAGCGTAACGGGCGAAATACTTGATAATAATGTTGGTTATATTAACATTTCTGAATTTTCTTCAAACGTATCAACACAGTTTAACACAGTGCTTAACGGACAGCTTAAAAAAGGAATAACATCTTTAATAATTGATTTAAGAAACAATCCGGGCGGAGACGTGGGCGAAACGCTTGCGATAGCGGACAGAATTCTTCCGAGCGCTATGATAATATACACGCAGGACAGAATGGGCAAAAAACAGGAGTATAGTTCAACTGCATCTCAATCGCTTAATATCCCGGTTGTTGTGCTTATAAACGAATATTCAGCGTCCGCATCCGAAATTTTAGCGGCTGCGTTAAAAGATAATAACGCCGCTACGCTGATAGGCACAAAATCATACGGAAAAGGCATAATACAATCGCTTCAGGGCATGAGCGACGGCAGCGGGTATAAAATTACGATAGAGCAGTATTTTTCTCCTAATGGCGATACAATACACAAAGTAGGCGTTGAGCCTAATATGGTTGTAGAACTTCCAAAGAATGTGACTTATAAATACGGGAAAATTACCCAAGGTCAGGATACACAGCTTAATGCAGCAATTAAATATCTTGAGACCAAAAAGTAACGGATAATATATGATATATAATTTATGCGCAACATGCACCTTCGGACTTGAAAGTGTTCTTAGAAATGAAATATGGCATTTAGGTTTTAAAGCAGATAATACTTCTGACGGAAAAGTATATTTTAACGCTGATATTTACGGCATTGCAAAGGCAAATTTATATCTTCGAACAGCAGACAGGGTTTTGTTGCTTATAGGCGAATTTGAGGCAAATAATTTTGATATGCTTTATGATAATACAAATGCTTTGGAATTTGAGAAATTTATTCCTTCGGACGGAAAGTTTGATATTTATAAAGTAAGCAGTGTTAAATCAACTCTTGCAAGCAAGTCTGATTGTCAGGCAGTTATTAAAAAAGCTGTTGCAGAAAGACTTAAAAAAATGCATTCAGTCTCAGTTCTGCCCGAAAGCGGAGCGGATTATGCTATTTACGTATCAATTAAAAATGACATTGTGCAGATATTTATTAACACTTCGGGACACGGGCTTAACAAGCGCGGTTACAGAGCTGTGGGAAACGAAGCCCCTCTTAAAGAAACCCTTGCCGCGGCAATGGTGCTTTTATCTGATTACAGCGCGGAAAAAACTCTTGCGGACATTATGTGCGGCTCGGGAACTATTTTAATAGAAGCGGCAATGATTATGAAAAACATAGCTCCCGGTATTAACAGAACCTTCGCGTGCGAAAAATGGAGTGATGATTTTTTAAAGTCCTTTGCTGACGTAAGAGAAGAAGCTAAAAAAAATGTCGCAGATATACCGCTTAGAATTTTAGGAAGCGATATTGATTATTTCAGCATAAAACAAGCCAAAGAAAACGCGGAAAAAGCAGGCGTCGGTGACTGCATATCTTTTCAGAAACTGGATTTAAAAGATTTTTCTTCAAAGAAAAAATGCGGAGTAATAATAACTAACACGCCGTACGGTATGAGAACGGGCGGACATGAAGTTATGCGGACATATAAAGATCTGGGCATTGTGTATAAGAATTTAAACGAATGGTCTGCTTTTATATTATGCGGTAATGAAAATTTTGAAAAATCTTTCGGACAGAGAAGTGCAAAAAACCGCAAACTTTATAACGGCGGAATTAAAACTTATCTTTATTCATATTATCCGAAAGACGGCTGCGCAGAATGAAGATCAGCGATGCGCTAAAACAAGGCGTTGATATTTTAAGCAAAGGTACAAGCGAAATTAATGTGCCTCCGCTTGACGCTCAGATTATATTATGTCATGTAACAGACAGAGACAGAGCATACCTTATAGCGCATAGTGATGAGATATTATCACAACTTGAAAGAGATTTATTTTTTGAATATATTCTCAAACGCGCTTCAGGCTGCCCCGTTGCATATATAACGGGCAAAAAAGAGTTTATGGGCTTTGAGTTTCTTGTCGATGAAAATGTGCTGATACCAAGAGACGATACCGAAATACTTGTAAATTGCGTATTGGATTTAGCAAAGCAATATAAGAACCCTAAAATATTAAATATCGGAACAGGCAGCGGATGCATAGAAGTCGCTATTGCACATTACAACACAGACGCAGAAATAACAGGCATAGAAAAATACGATAGTGCGATTTATGTTGCTCAAAAAAATATTGACAGCTATTCGCTGGGCGAAAGAGTAAGATTAATAAAGTCGGATATGTTTGACGGACTTGATAAAAATAAGCGTTTTGATATTATATGTTCTAATCCGCCTTATATCACAAAAGACGAAATGGACATCCTAAGCATTGACGTTAAAGAGTTTGAGCCTTACACTGCGCTTTACGGCGGAGAGGACGGACTTGACTTTTATAAAATTATAGCCGGGCAAGCAAAAAAATATCTGACATCAAACGGTTTTCTTGTAGTCGAGATAGGATATATGCAAAAAGAGAGCGTATGCGATATTTTTATAAAAAACGGATATACAAATATTGACTGCCATAAAGACTTAAGCGGATATGACAGAGCTATAACAGCTCAGTACATAAAATAAAAACAGACTTGCGTCTGTTTTTTTCATCATTTTACGGCTATAGCTTCTATTTCTACAAGACCGCCTATCGGCAGGGCAGCTACTTGATACGCAGCCCTTGCGGGATAAGATGAAGTAAAATACTGCATATATACCTTATTTACTTCAACAAAATCGCCTATATCATTTAACAGCACTGTGGTTTTTACCACATCATCATATGAATATCCTGCTTCTTTTAATATTTCTCCCATATTTCTAAGCGCCTGATGCGCTTGTTCAATAACGCCGCCTTCCACAAGCTTTGATACAGCAGGATCAATTCCCAGCTGACCTGAAATATAAAGCGTATTTCCTGCAATAACCGCTTGCGAGTACGGTCCTACGGCTTTAGGGGCGAGCTGCGTATTAATTATCTTTTTCATAATTACCTCTTTATATAATTTAATCTCCGGGCATTAGTTTAACTTCTTCAAGTTTTGTAAATTTCAAATCAAGGCGTTTTATGCTTGCAACATATTCAAGCATGTCCGCAGTTGTGTAAAGATGAGTAAATTTTCCGTTTTCCTTTTTGTTGTCCATATTGTTGCGCACTAAATATTTTTTGAGTTCTTTTACTTGTCTTTCCGCCGGGTCTATTAATTTAAGCGACGGATACATGCTCTTTATTTCGTTTTCTATTATAGGAAAATGGCTGCACCCAAGTATTAACGTTTTTACATTTTGTTTATATATAGGGTCAATGCATTCTTTTATGAGTTCATATAAGAGCAGAATGTTTTCCATCTGGCTGTTTATTACTTTAGGCAGTCTGCTTGAATCGTTTGATATCAGCTTTATATCGGGATTTATTTTTTCCATCGTATATTCATATACGCCGCTTTTTACTGTTGCTACCGTGGCGATGAGACCTATTTTTTTATCTTCAGCTTCTTCAGCCGCCTGCATACATCCGTATTTTACAATACTGAAAAGCGGCACAGTCGCTTTAAGGCTTTCTATCTGGGATGATACGGTATTGCAGGCTATAGCTATGGATTTTACATTTTTGTATTCCAAAAATTTTATTATTTTATTTGCGTATTCCCTTATTTCCTCATATGTACGGTTGCCGTAAGGCATACGCAGAGAATCCCCGAAGTATATAATATTTTCATTGGGCAGTATTTTTTGTATTTGTTTTACCGCAGTAAGCCCTCCCACACCTGAATCCAGAACTCCTATCGCTCTATGCATATATTGTCTCCTTAATATTATGTATGTTTGCTTTTATTATAATACAGATAATTTATTTTTAAAATAAGCATTTTCATAAATAAAGTCAACAATGCCCCGCGCAATTTCAAGCGCTATTTTTGATTGGTGCGAATCTTTCTGTAAAAGTTTTTCTTCGGCCGCGTTTGATATAAACCCGCACTCAACTATAACCGAAGGCATAGGATTGTTTTTCAGTATAAGCAAATTATCACGCTGCTTAATCTCGCGCATCTTTCCGTCTGTATCAAGAACCTTCAATCTTTCTGTTATCGCCTGCGCCAGCTCTTTGGAATATTCACTTTTTCCATAGTATAAAACCCCTGTGCCTGATACGCTTCTGTCGGACATATGAGAATCCAGATGAATGCTTATCATAATATCAGCTCCGCTGTTTTGTATTATACCGTGCCGAATGCGCATATCGTCGTCTTTATGCCACGCCTGACCGCCTTCCATTAACCCGTCGTTTACCTCTCTGGTCATTACAACTTCCGCGCCCATTATTTCAAGCGTTTGTTTAAGTTTAAAAGCTATTTTTAAATTAAGTACGGCTTCATCTTCTCCGTTAATTCCCGTCTTACCAGGGTCTAGACCGCCGTGTCCCGAGTCAATGACAACTTTAACTCCTTTAAGAGGCATAACCTGATTATTCGCGTAAATGCTAGTAAATTTAATGTACGACACCGCGCATGCAATGATTGCAATGAAAATTATAAGCAACACAGCTATCTTTTTTTTGTTCATCCTCATCTCACCCTTTTATTTTTTTGTCATATAATTTTATGCTCAAAAGTTATAAATCATTCTTTTATAAGGGTTTGACAAAGTTTATAAAAATTTTATTTGTCCATTACGGCTCAGGTATGCTTTGGGTATTTTCTGATTTTGTTTTATCGCTTCGGGTTTTTATTTCCGCTCCTATCCAGACTATGAGCGGAATGATTATCTGAAAGGGAAGCGCGTAATATTTATAAACATGTATAAAATCAAATATTTCTATGATATTGTCATTGCCCACCAGACATAGCGATAACAAAAGAAGCGAAATTGGGGCGATTAACGTTTTATAGTTTTTAAGTCCGAACAATTTTGTCGTTCCTTTTGCGGCGAATATTATGCATACAGTAAGTTTAGCAATACCTGCCATCATGAAATTATAAGTAAGCAGGCCCTCTATTCTCTCAAGTATATCTTTTATCCCTAATATACGTGCCGTCTTATAAGAAGGAAAATAAGAAGATTCTAATAAATAAGAACCCAATAGAAGCAAGTTTCTTAAGTTTACAATCAACAAAATCACGCCTGCAATTAAAGTCGCGTAAATAAACGCTTTGTATATACTTTCATTTTTTTTGCGCTTTATAACATCGGCAAGCCCTAAAAATAACACAACTTCAGCAAAAGGCATCGCAAATATATCCCACGCTCCACCTGCGATTTGAGATATGCTATGGTTTGCAATAGGAAATAAATTATTAAAATTCTTTATTTTCCCTAATGACATAAGAATTGTTATAACTGTTGCGGCAATTACAATAAAAAAAACAGTAACAGAGCCTTTCCCAAACCCATTAAGCTTGCTTATAGCGAGATATGCAGCAATTGCAATAAAGGTTATTGAAATTATTAACCTCGGGGTGCCAATTAAAGATGTTATTTTGATAAAATTATTAATTATGCAAACAACATTTGACCCAGCAAATAAAGCGTACCATATCATCAGTATAATAAGTATTTTACCTGTAACAGGTCCAAACACTTCCTGCATGATGTCGAAAAGATTTTTTTCGGGATACAGGCTTATTATGCGTGCAAAAACAACAACCATAGGCAAAGAAAATATAATTGCCAGAATTGTTGAAATCCATGCGTCCTGCGTAACGCCTGTATGAACCCCTATCGTCGAGGTGGTGCCGAATATAAACAGCATCATTAAAAAAATTAACTGTTTAGTTGTAATTGCTTCTTTTTTCATAATTAACATTAGCCTTTACTGTTTTAAGCCTGTTATAAAATTTGTTATAACCTCTGATATTGATTTTGAATCGGGAGAAATGAATAATTTAAATATCAGCAATCCCGCGCTTAATATCAGCAAAAATGAATATACTGTAATTTCACTTGTATGTTTTTTTTTAATTATCGGGACAAACCCAAAAACAATAACAATTGTATAAGCGAGAAGAATAAATGCATTTTCCATATTAACCTCTCTATTTAGTTAATGACGCTGTATTTTTAATATGAATATTTGATTTAATTTCAACTTCAGTTTCTTTAAAATACCTGTCCCAATTATCGGATACCTTGTCCCAAAGCTTTGGTTTTTTCCTGTATATTAAATTGCCGAAAGCGAAAATATCGGAATCATATTCCGTTTGAACCTTTTTTATCATTGATTTGATGTTTTCTTCCAAATACTCTCCCGCTTCTTTCTGGATTTTTTCTATTTCTTTCTGATTGTACGTCTCCTGCATCAATCTTCTTTGCGCAATAAAAACATTTGTATCAATTTCTATTATTATTTTAAACTTATCTTTTTCTTCGTCATATTCATAATCCATTTTTGTTTTTGAACCGTTAATTTCAAATACAATACTATCCTCTTTGTCTTCTTCTAATTGCGTTGAGAATACTCCTCCTTTTACTTCATTAATTACAAAAAGATAAAAAAAAGTATCTTCAGGCGATAAATAGCCGATAAGCTTGTCTTTATCAAATAGTGCTACACCGTTAGATTGGCCTGTTAAAATATCATCATTTTTTATAATACGAAAAGCCGGTAATACCAACTCTCTTCCTTGTTTGTTTAAAACGTCTATAGCTTGATAAAACTGCACGTCTCCGGTTTTTGATGTAACTGAATGGTCTTCCGCAACTATATCTCTAAGTTCTAAAGCGTTTAAAGCAGTTGTTAGTCCTTGTGCCATAATAAGATCTTTCGCCGTTTTTTCTTGGGAAATGATTATATTAATAGTTTCTCTTGGCTCGGCATCTCTTTGAAATATTTCAAGACACTTTAATATGCCTTCTTCTTGCGCTATTTGCTCGCTTATAATTATAACCGCAATATGCCCCCAAAACATTTTTGTAGCTGATATGTTTTTAGAGTTTCTTACTGCTTCCAAAACAGTCTTGCCTTCACATTCAACATATAAAGGTGTTGTCCCTTTTTCTTTGTTGCTTTTTACCAAGTCTACTACCTCAAGCGTCAGCTTATAATTATCCCCTTCCTTATCTATAGCGACTCCTGTTGTAATTCCTATTTCATTTAAACCTATATAATCCCAGCAAGAGGAAAATGAGATGCAAACGCAAATAATTAATATAACAGTAATAATTTTCTTAACTTTATTCTTTTTCATTGTTTATTTTCATCCTAATGCTGTCCTGCGCTATTGACGGACGTGTTTTCATCTTAGGCCAAGGTCCTCTTATAAATATGTCTTTTATATTTTCATACTCAATATCATCATAGTTTTTCAGCTGCGGCACTCCTAAAGATGTTAGGTTGTATAAATGTATTATTAAAATTGAAAAAGATAAAATAAAACCATATAACCCAAACATTCCTGCTAGTATTATAAAAAACATCCTAAATACAACAACAGCAGCTCCCATTTTGGGGTTTAGCAGCCCTGTAATAGATGAAAACGCGACTATTATAATAACGGGCGCGTCGACGAGACTTGCCTCAACGGCAGCCTGACCTATAACAATTGCTCCTACTATGCTTAATGCTGTGCCTACACCCGTAGGCATTCTCACACCCGCTTCTCTTAAAATATCAAATACAATAAACATTATCACCATTTCAATAATAACAGGAAAAGGCACGCCGCTTCTTTCTGCGGCTACATTTATTAAAAATACCGTAGGCAGCATTTCTTTATGGAACGCTACAATGGCCAGATATAAAGAGGGAACTAAAATCGTCAAAAAATAAGAACTTATTCTTATAAGCCTTCCAATTGTACCGTAAAAATAATTTGTATAATAATCATCACCCATTTGAAAGTTTTCTATAAACAAAAAAGGCACCGTCATAACGACAGGCGAACCGTCTACAAAAATTGCTATTCTGCCCTCAAGTATTTTAGCTACCACAACATCGGGTTTTTCTGTTATGCCCGACTGACGAAAAAGCGTATACTTTGAATCACGTATATACTCAGCTAAATAATTTACATCAAGTACACTATCTATATCAATTTTATCAAGACGATTATATAATTCTTTCAATACTTCTTCATTAACAATGCCGTCAATATAGCAAATGCACGCTTGTGTATGCGTTCTTCGTCCAAAACTGTAATACTTCATCTTCAGTTTATCTGTTCTTAGTCTGCGTTTAACAAGCGACAGGTTCGCAAGCAGTACCTCTGTAAATCCTTCTCTCGGGCCGTTCGCAGACTTTTCATTATCCGGTTCTACCGCTGCCCTCATAAAAAAGGCTTTACTGCTCATTATAATTGCATCATCTTGACCATCGACAAACATAATCGTATCGCCGTAATTTACTGCCTGCACAATATCTTTTAGTTTTGATACTATTTTTGTCTCGCTTACGTTTATGATATGATTTAGCAGATTATCTATAGAGTCATGGCATTTCTTTACTTCACATTCAAGCAAAGGCTGCATTATATGTTCATTTAATACAACTGAATTTACAAGACCGTCGCTGTAAAATATATATAACTTTAATCCATGTTTACTTTGAAAATTTCTTCTAACAATTGTATCGTCACCGTCAAACATTTCTTCAATCATTTTAATATTATCTTCGAACGAAGAGGATAATTTTTTTTCACTGGATTGATTACTCTTCATTTCCTTTGTTTTTTCATTTGTATAGCCGGTCGATTCGTCTGCACTGCCTGAATTTAAGTTATTATTCTCTTTAGCAGCATCATTGCTTTGAAATTTGCCGCTATTAGATTTTTGAGCTTTATTCTCAGCATCTTTTTTTTCACTGTTTGATTTTTTTTTATTTTTTCGGAATAGAGACATGCTGACTCCTCCTTAATTTTGTTACAATATTATCTGCTTTTTTGTCATTATTAAACAGTATTAGAAACAATTAACAACACAGTAAATATTTCCATATATTTATATTTAGGTGTGTTAATATATAAATAAATGAAAGGATTAGTTTATGAACAAAACATTATTAAAACAATTAACTAAAATTGAAAAACAGGAACAATCTTTGTTAGATTCAAATCAGAATAAAACAATAAACATAACTCCTGTAAAAAACAAAATTGAAAGCAAAATACCTAAGAAAGTAAAAACGGCTTTAGACGCCGCGTTTTATAAAGGCTTTTTAATTGTATTTGAAAAAGGAACCGCATATATTGAAAAAACATACAGCAAAGAAAAAGCGCAGCTGGAATATGATATAAATGACTATGCAATGGATAAGAAAATCAGCAACAAACATATAAGAAAAATAAGCAGGCGCGCAAACTATTCTAAAATGATAAACTCGTCAATAAGCGTTTTGGAAGGCGGAGTGCTCGGGTTTTTGGGAATAGGGCTTCCAGATATACCGCTTTTTATAGCGGTTATTATGAAAACAATATATGAGATAGCTTTAAGCTATGGGTATGATTATAAAGACGAAAAAGAAAAAGCGTATATAATGCTTTTAATATGCGCCTCCGTTACAGAGCAGGATACGCAAAAACAATTTAATACTGAATTGAACGAACTGCAAAATTCAATTGAAACAGACGAAGATATGAAATTACTTCTTACCGATTATATTAAAACGGCGGCAGACTCGCTTTCGGACGCGATGCTTACAGCTAAGTTTATTCAAAGTATCCCTATAATAGGCGTAGTGGGCAGCATAGTTAATTATAATATTATAAATAAGATAAGCAAAACTGCGAATATAAAATATAAGAAAAGATATTTAATGAATAAAAATAAATCCTAGAAAGTTTTATCATCCGTTTATAAAAATGTAATCTAATCTGGATGATAATCTGCTTAAAATTTCATTACTTATTGTATGGCACTTTTGCGCAAGGTCTTCGCACCTAATCTCCTCATCGCCGTCTTTTCCAATAATCGTAACCTCGTCGCCTTCTTGCGCATCGGGTATATTAGTGATATCGACTATAAGCTGGTCCATACATATCAGCCCTGCCAGAAAAGCTTTCTGCCCTCTTATAAGAATATAAAAATCTCTATTCAAATTTCTAGGCACACCGTCCGCATAGCCTATTGTAACTGCCGCTATTTTCATATCACTTTTTGCGGTATACGCCCTTGAATAACCGATATATTCTCCTGCTGCAATATTTTTTATTTCCGCAATTCTTGCTTTCAAACTAAGTACGGGATGAAGGTCGGGTTTGATAAGAGTTTTTTCATTGCTGCTTAGCACCCCGTAAAGCGCTATTCCCGCTCTGGCATAGTAGCACGGCAGATTTGGATAATTTAATATTCCGTAACTGGCCTGCAAATGCAGTTTGCCTGTATTATACCCTTTATATTGCAGATAGGTTGCAGTTTCAAAAAAACGTTTAATTTGCATATTTGTATATAAAAGGTCTTCATAAGCAAGGCTGCCCGAAGCGCTCAGATGAGAAAACATACTGTTTATTTCTAAATTTCCGCAGTTAAAAATATTTTCTATTTCAGAAATATTATCATAGTCAATTCCCAGCCTATGCATTCCCGTATCAATTTTTATATGAGCTTTAATTTTTATTCCTTTTTTATTCATTGCCAATGCATGACTTAAACTTACTACTGTCTGCGTAAGCTGATAAGCTGCAATTAATTTGCATTCTTCGGGGTCAGTATATCCTAAAATTAATATATCCCCTTTAACGCCGTTTTTTCTAAGTCGGATCGCCTCTTCCAACGTTGCTACGCAGAAAGCAAATATACCCATGCTATTTAACGCTTTTGCGCATTCAATATCCCCATGGCCGTAAGCATTGGCTTTTAGCACAGGCATTAAGCAGCATTTGTCTGGCAAAATATTTTTAAGCGCTTCCGCGTTATGGCATAAAGCGGCAAGGTCAATCTCAGCCCATGCTCTGTATTTTTTATTTATTGATGGTGTTTCTTCTAAATCAGTTGCTTGATTTATATCATAAAAATATGAATGCTCTGAAAGAATTTGTTTTTTCATTTACCGCTCCTTAAAACCGAAGCGATGAACCCGTCTTCATTGTTGCCTGATATATCAAGTAAATCAACGTTGTCTAAATCAATGCGTTCATTTCTTTTACAGTCTATATAAAATAATTCTATTTCATTGTTGTTTATATTTATCTTTAAATGCTTTTTCTGATACTTAAATTCTTTTATGAAAATTAAATATTCTTCAAGGCAGAAATTATTTTTGTTAATTATATGAGCATGCGGTATGCCAACGTATCGAAAATGCCATGGTTCGCATGAAATGCCTGTTATGTTTTCCTTTTCTTTTGTATACCTTTGAATAAAGCCGTACTCTGATGCTTTTTTATTAAATTCAGCGCATATTCCGCTGTTAGGAAAATCAGGGCAAATAAAATTTATTTTATCTGAATTTTTTGCGACGTCTATCGCAAGCCCTGTTTGATGCTCACTGCAATCGGGCAGCGCAACGTATTTCTGTGTAAATTCTATTCCGTTAGATGACAATGAATCATCATAAATTTTTTTCTGCTCGTCATAGCTTCTGTATCCGCTTATCGGCATGATTTTTCTTTCGCATTTTAATTCATTTATTAACCGCATAAAGCAAGCTGCTGTTTTTCGCTCAAGAAGAATATTTTTGTTTTGATTTAGACCGATAAGTTTATTTGTATCGGTTGATTTATTTATTGGGTGCATTTTGTTTACTAAAATTAAAGAGCCTTTAAATATATCAGCACTATTAAGATTATATGTTTTCATTTCTGAAAACTGAGGGTGATGAGTTTGTCGATAATATCTTCAAACTCAAGCCCTATTACCCTCATCATATTTGGATACCTGCTGTGAGATGTGAACCCCGGTATTGTGTTTACCTCATTAAAAATAATTTCTTTATTTGGAGTCAAAAACATGTCAACACGCGCAAAGCCGCAGCACCCGAGGGCGCGGTAAATAATCTTTGCTGTTTGTTTTATTTTTTCTTCAGTTTCTTCATCAATTCTTGCAGGCATATGAATCTTCGAAGTTTTTAGAGTGTATTTTTCATCGTAATCAAAAAATCCTCCTGCAAGCTCAATCTCGTCTACTCTGCCCACAGTGAGTATGTCATTTCCCAGCACTGCGCATCCTACTTCTGCTCCGTCTATATTTTCTTCTATAATCACTTCATCATCATATAAAAAAGCGTTTATTACGGCTTGTTCCAAATGCTTTTTATGCGTAATTTTGGAAATACCGAACGACGAACCGGCTTTTACTGGTTTTACAAACAAAGGATAATTAAGCTTTTGCATTTTTCTTATAATTTCGTTTTTTGTATCGCATTTATTTATAACAATCGATTTAGGTGTTTTTACGCCCTCAAATGCAGCGATTTTGTGCGCTCTGTCTTTGTCCATACACAAAGCGGATGATAATGTATTGCACCCTACAAGCGCAATACCCGCAAGTTCTATCAGCCCCTGAACTGTGCCGTCTTCTCCGAATTTGCCGTGAAGAACAGGGAACGCGCAGTCTATTACTGTTTTTACAATTTTATCTTTATTAAATTCAATCAGTTTATTTGCGCCTCTGTCAGGCGAAAAAATTACTTCAAAACAATTATTAACATCTTTATGCCATGTATTGTCTGAAATTTTAGATGTTTTGCCGTAATAGCGATACCACTTGCCTTCCTTGGTAATTCCTATTAAAACAGGCTCATATTTTTCTTTGTTTATATTTCTTATAACAGCGTACGCCGACTGCAATGAAACTTCGTATTCGGAAGAACATCCGCCGAATAATATAGCAACTTTTTTCTTCTGCATCGTATTGCCTCATAAAAAAACTCTTTGGTTAGTACTTTTAATGGTACTATGCCAAAGAGTTTTTATCTTTCGTTTTAATAGCAGAATTATATAAATTTTTTTTACAGAATTCTTACGATTTACTTACGCAGGAATGAAAATCGTAAACTGGACTTTCTCATCTTTACTTTCCGCGGTTATTGTTCCGTTGTGCTGTGTAATAATCTGTTTTGCTATTGCAAGCCCGAGCCCCGCCCCTCCGGTTTTCGATGCTCTGGATGTATCTAACCTATAGAACTGCTCAAAAATTATATCCATCTTTTCTTTGGGTATTGTATTGCCTTTGTTAATGAATTTTATTGTCGTTCCTTCGCAGTACTGCTCGACATCTATTATTATTTTGCTTGCATCAAAGCTGTAAGATATCGCATTTTTAATCATATTGTCAAAAACACGTTCCATTTTATCAACATCGCATTTTATTTCAATATTCGGCTCAATATTCAAAACATATTCCAAGTTTTTGCTCTCAAAGAGCGGTTTAAATTCAAATAAAATCTGTTCAAGCATTCTGGTTAGATTTACTCTGCTCAAGCTAAGGCTCATATGGCTTAAATTGAATCGCGTTATCTCAAAAAACTCATTGATTAAATCTTCAAGCCTTTCCGCTCTGTCAAGTGATATTGACAAATATCTTTCTCTGAGTTCATCCGATATCTGCATCTCGTCTCTTAATAGAGTAAGATAACCTATTACAGAAGTAAGCGGCGTTTTTAAGTCGTGCGCAAGATACACAACCAAATCGTTTTTTCTCTGCTCCGATTCCTTGGCAATTTGCAAATTACGCGCTGCATTTTGTTTTATTCGGTTTAATCTGTCTTCAACGTTTTTCAGCTCGGCCGGAAGGCGTATTATCTCATCATTTGAATCTACAAGCTTATCGCTTGCCTGAACAATAACATCTATATAATTGAGAGTTTTTTTCCAGTAATAAAAAAATATCCATACAAACCCTATAACCCATAAAGATATGATAAAACCTACTTTATGGTCGTTTATCGGGCTTAAAAGTTCGTATAATAACTGCCCTTTAAACCAGGTAAATCTGGTAAAAAGATAATAAAACGCTAAAAACACTATAATCATTACAACAGTATAAATGACCATAGTTGTTAAGAAACGAATAAAGATTGATTTAGTAAGTTCTATTCCTAAAAAGCTTTTCTTATCATTATTCAATAGTATAACCAACCCCCCATATGGTTTTTATAAACTTTGGCTTTCTTGAAGGCTCGCTCATTTTTTCTCTAAGTCTCGCAACATGCGCCATTACCGTATTGTTGCTGTCAATATATTTTTCTCCCCATACTTTTTCAAACAATTCTTCTGCGGATATTACTCTGCCTTTATTATCGCATAAATACCATAGTATTGAAAACTCAATAGGCGTAAGCTGAAGTTGTTTTTCGTATAATGTACATTTGTGATTATCTTTATTAATTACCAATCCCGCAAAATCGTATTCGTTGTTTATCTGGGTATCTTCCTGCCGCGGCTCAAGACCATTGTTGTATTTAAAATATCTTCTCAGCTGCGTTTTTACGCGCGCCACAAGTTCAAGCGGATTAAAAGGTTTTGTAATGTAATCATCGGCACCGAGCGTGAGACCTGTAATTTTGTCTATATCTTCCACTTTCGCTGTAAGCATAATAATGGGGAAAAAATACTTTTCTCTGATTACACGGCATATATAAAACCCGTCCATATCTCCGAGCATAACGTCAAGTACAGCTAAATCAATAGGCACATTTTCAATGCATGCCAAAGCTTCCGCTCCAGAATTATATTTATATACATTATAATTTTCGTTTTTTAAATACACTTCTACCAAGTCGGCAATAGGCTGTTCGTCATCCGCCACTAAAATATTTGCGCTCATATTTTCTCCCGTTACCTGCAATAAAATTTTAATATATTATATCATAAATAATCAGCAAATTAATATTAGAGCAGAGGCATACAGCATATAAATATAATGTGGACAAATACTAACGAAATTTAAGGTTAATATGAACAAGCTCTATTTATTTATAATGTTACTTTGTATGATTACTTTTATGCTTGCATTGCTGTACATAATGCTTCAAGGCGATAATTTATTTGATATGATGAAAAATAAAAGTAAAATAATTGATAAGAATAATTTGATGCTAAAACAGTATGATGAGGATTTGCTTAATAGATTTTATCAGACTTTCTCAGAACAAGATTTAATAAGAATAAATAATATAATGAATATTCTGCATAAAAAAAAGGCAGATATATGATATGCGATATCAGATATGCAAACTCAAAAAGCAGACCGTGAACGGAAGATGAGAAAATTGTTTTATGCCTGCTATTTTAAAACCGTATTTCTCATACCATTGAAGCAAAATTATATTTTCATATATTATCCCTATTGATATTTTGCTTCCCTGTAAAGATTTTACGTAATCTCTTGCGTAATCAAGTAACAGCCCTCCGTAGCCTTTATGCCTGAAATCTGGTAGAACGGCTAATTCCTCAAGATATAAAGTATCCTTATCTTTTCGCTTTAAAGCCATAAAGCCTAATTGAGTAGAATTCTCAAATAAACCGAACATCGTTATTCCGCTGCTTAAATCTTCAAGCAGTTTACCGTCCTGTAAAAACGCCGCGTTTGTCGGCGCATTTTTTATTGAAAGTCCAAATTTGTCTGCAACGGTTTTAAAAGACTGCCTTATAAGCTCGGCGCTTTGGGCAATATGACTCTCGTTTAATTGTATTATATTTATGCCCACGGACTCATCTCCGTTATTATATTTTATGGAACTAATTAATATGAATCGCATTAATTTATTAAATACAATTATAGATATCGCCTGATTTTTTACTAATTGATTTGGCGTTATTCAAATAATAAAAAACTATGAAGTAAATCATAGTTTTTTATAAGTTTATATTTTTCTTTAACTACCCTATTCCAAACTCTTTAAGAACATTGCGCATCTTCTAAATGCCTCATGTCTTCCTTCTGTTAGTATTATGTTATGTTCCCCCGTATCAGGATTATAAAGCTCTTTCACTTTTGACGATATGCTGTCGTATATAATTTTCGCGCTTTCAGGGCACGCAACGGCGTCGTCTTTCGCCTGTATTACAATACCGGGCACGGTAATTGCTTCAATAAAACCGTCCGCGTTTATTACATCCATTAAGCGATAGAGCTCTTTAAAAGCTTTTACTGCTATATCTTCATAATGTATATGATATTGCTTAAACAGCCCTGTTTTGCCCGCCATATCACGGTGGAAATATACTACATCGTCAGGATAAGCTGCCGTTATAAAATTGCCTTTCACTAAATCAAGCGGCGAAGATACCGACATAAACGCGCCGGTACTGGGGAATTTGTTTGCGAGGTACAGGCTTAACAGTCCTCCCGTCGAAAGTCCTCCGACATATATTGTATCGAAATTCTTTTTTAATGTCTGATAATCGTATTCTGCTTTAGCAATAAAATCTTCGGCGTATGTGTGAAGCAGATCCTGCGGATACGTGCCGTGACCTGCTAGATTAACAGCGTATACATTATAGCCGTAGTCATTTAAAAATCTTGCCATCGGTACAAGCTGCGCCGCTCCCGATGTTATGCCATGTATTAACAATACAGCTTTATCATTATTGCCCTGCAAGAAAAATTGATCGTTTGTAATCATAATATTGGCCTTTCTTTTTTATATATTTAAATTTCCTTTTTCGTCAAAATAATTATTTATTTGTTCAAGTATTTCTATATCTTTATTTTTTATATCTTCTAAAACTGCTGAAGATACATAAAGTTCTTCCAGATGAAGCGTATTTTCTATTATTACAACTTTTGCGTTTTCAGGTTTTATATTGCCTGCTGTTTTTAACGCCAGTTCATATGACTGCTTGTCTGTGTCCGTAAACACCGGCGTTTTTCCTCTTTTTAAGTATGTTGTCGGAAACAGATTAGCAAATGTTTTATTAAAATCAATTCTGCTAAGCATTGTTTTTGTGGTAATATCCGCAAGTCCCATACCTAAAGCGTTACCGCCTGAATGGTCACTGAGATTAAGAACTACTAAGCGTTTTATCTTTGGCGCTATAGGCTCTTCTATACCGTCTATATAAATTCTGCCTATTACCTTTGTGTCCATGCCCGTTCCGCTGAATTCTTTTCCCATTTGCTTTACTATTAATACGTCAATGTCATCTGCAGGCAGACGAGGTACATTTTTATACGCCTTTTTTAAAAGCTCTGCGTCTTGTTCTAAAAAGTCTTCGGGCTTAACCGCTTTAAGTATGCTCGTTTCATCCTTCGTATTTTCTATTATAGCAAGTCCTGCCAAAATTGGCGAGTTTTTTCTGGCTATTTCATAAGCAAGCGGTATGGTAGTCGCCAAGTCAAAATAATGCATTGCCGATGCGCCTTTTCCCTTGCCAAGCCCTACGGCAACCATTTTTACTATGCCGCTTTCGTTATTTCCTGTAAAATCAGTGTGAGGTTTTACTCTGTTTACAACAATTATACCGTCGGAATAATATGCGTTCTTATCCATATATACAGGCGCGCCATTGCTTGTTGCGCCTAACGTTACAACATCCATTGATGATATTATTTCCGCTTCCATTTTATCTTGTGTGATGCCAAAATGCGTAAGCAGCTCTGCCTGACCTTGTCCGGTCGCTCCGCCGTGGCTACCCATAGACGGCACTATAAAAGGTGTTGCGCCGCAATTTTTTATGTAATCGCAGACTGACTTGATAATAAGATTTAAATTTGAAATTCCTCTGCTTCCCGCGGTTACAGCATACCTGCCGCCGGTTTTTATTTTTTTATTTAATTCAATTGAATCAAACTGATTACCGATTTCCCGGGTAATATCTTCCAATTTTTCTGTTGGGAATTTTTGTTTGATTTTATACATCTGAGGGTAATTCATATACATCACCTGCTTTGCATAATATGTATGCGGCGTTATCCTCGCCGCTTCCGTCATTTACGATAAGATAATTTTTTATGTTACATTTATTTAAGTATTTTATTATCTTTAAGCTGCACTCCAGCTTACTTGCTTTGGTATTTTTCATAATTAAACAAATATCATCCATTATTTCTTTTTCGCACTCCGCAGCTACACCCGGTCCTTCGGGCAGAGATAACAAATATAATCCATTACCAATACACTCTATATCTCCGTCTGCGCTTTTTGCAGGTTCTTTTGGTGCTCCTATCACTCCGCCGGTTGACTGATGAGTTATATGCTCAGCCTTTACGCTTGCCCCGACAGCATATGCATATTCATCAAAGGTCGAATTTATTTTTTCGGCTAATTTATAATCAACATCATACGCATCATCATTTTTGCTAAATGCTAAATTTATAAACGCGGAACATTTTTCAAAGTTCGTTCTGCCTGTTCCTTTTTTGCACAATCCTGCTATTAGTATCTCTTCTCCGCTTGCGCAGATAATTCTGTTGTAAAATCCGTCCATTTTTACAAAACTTCGCTAACCGGATATTTACTGTAAACCGCGTTTATCATTTGATTATTTATTTTTACTATATCAATTTCATTCATATCAAACGCTTCCAAAAAAGCGTCAAACGCCGCCGTGGCTTCCGCATACGGTCCCGGAAGGTTTATAACAAGACAGTCGTTTTTAAAACCGCATACTAATCTGCACCAGAGATGCCCGTTTTTTCCGTAAATTTCGCTTGCGTTATATTTATCAAGATACTCGCTCAAAGCCGAATGGGTATAATCACAGGCCAGCGAAGAGCTGTATCTGTGCCCTCCGCCCGAACCTCCCGTGATTATAATTAAATCAGGATTACTTTTAACGCATATATCTATTTTATTAATAATTATGTCTTGAACGTCAGCAGCCGGACATAGTTTTGTTACTATGCAATCAGGAAAATACTTAATTAATTTCTGCATTATATAAGCACTTGATGTATCAAGCACCGTGCCCGCAAGTATTTCAGCTCCTGTCGGTATTATTGCTGCGTTCATAGCTCTGCCACCTTTCGCGGGCGCAGGATATATTTTTTACTATATCAATATTATCAATATCAACCTGCACCGCTTTTTCTGCCGATAAATCCATTACGTTTTCTGCTTTAATGCCCTCGGTAAGTGATACCGCTTTTATAATGCCGTGCGCATCTTTTAGCACATCTTCGGGGCTTAAATTGTATATGTCCATTTCAATGTTTTCGCCTGTAACGCCTATAATACGCACTATGGTATTTAATTTTTCCATCAGGCTGTTTTCAAGCTCTTTGGTGTTCAGCCCTTTTATGCTCACATTGGATATTTTTAATATTGTCTTATCCGCAAATGCGATAATTTTTTGACCGTTATAATTTACTTTATCCATAAATTAATTTACTTTAAGAGTTTTTATATGCACTATTTGTGTTGATTTTATTTTACTCAAGCTCTCTACGCCCGGGATGATCTCATCTGCTCTTTTAATTATTTCTTCTTCTGATAATATTTCTGTTTTCTGTTTTATAAAATCTTTTGTAAATCCTATGCTTTGCAGTTCTTCCAAAGCTTTCGGCGTTATCTTGTCAATATCAACTTCCGCTCCGAACGCTTTTGATACAGCTATTACGGCAGGACTGCATCCTATTTCCACACCTGCTCTCATGCCTGCTTTAAGCGCCGCTAATGTATATTTTGCAAGTATTGATTTATCGGCTACTATGCAGGGTATGCTCTTTTTTAAAGTTTTGGCGTAAATGCCCGAACCGTGAGCCGTGTCGCCCGCTCCGAACTGACGCGTCGGAAAAACTCTTCCGTACAATTCTTTTACCGTCATGCCAATGCCAACCGAAATTACTTCTCCCGTATACCCGGTAACAATATCTCCTCCGGTCATTATCTGCATCTGCCCTAAAATTGGCAGAAGAATTTCTTCCATTGTGGCAATATTCATCATTTCCGTTGCCGAATTATTATTTGACGCTCTTCCCGTTATTACTACGTTATGAACAGGAATTATTTTATCTTTCGGATTAGGTCCTCTGAAGAGCTTTCTTCCTTTATAGTTTGCGTCCCATTGTTTTAAATGAGGTTCTTCTTTTATTATTTCTTCACTGTAGGCAATCTCCGCCATAGGCAGTATGCCGAAATCAGGGTTAATGCTCCCGTTATCCGCCGCCGCCATTTTTATAATCGCTCCGGGTATCATTATGCCGTCGCTTGTTGTGGTTACCGCGTCCATGTCAAATATGCTTATACCTGTCGGTTCTGCAAGCTCTTTTGCTACAGCTTTCATGGCATCCGTATCGTTTATTTTGCATGCGGCAATATCTTTTGTATCAATCAGTACAATATTTATAGGCACATGAATGTTGTTCGCTTTTCCGTATGGTATTAATCTGTATTTTAAATCAGCCATTTTTTTCACTCCTTACACAATCAGTGGCGGCCAATCTGAGGTCGTCTGTCTTCTATGTTTTTGCATCCCGATGTATACGCTTCTTCGGTTTGATGCAGTATGTTTATTACTTCTAAAATTGCGCTGTCACAATTGCCGTCTTTATCTATTCCTTTTACTATTACCGTATGCATAGTTTCGGGCACTCTCGGTATTACTATAAGCTCAACTTTGTCGACATTTTGTTTCTTAGCTATTTCTTCTACGGCGCTTTCAATACGTCCCGTTCTTAAAGACTGCATTTTTGCGCTTTTAAGATTTTCAAGACCGTTTATGGTAATATTTTTTTGCGGTGTATTCTTTTTTACCGCCTGTTTCATCTTATCGATGAAGTCGGGAAGTTTTGTATGCATTACGCGCACATCTGTCACCTTCTTTGTACTTATTTTAGTATTTTATATTAATATTTACCTTATTTTAGTACTTTTATTTAGTAAAGTCAATTAATTTGTATTCATTTCGCGTACATATTATTCGTATGATATTTTTTAATTTTTACAAAAAAATATTATATATTCCCTTTAATGATTTATAATAAGATAAAATAATTTAAAGGAGCAAACTATATGGCGCAATTTCTTCATACCAATATCAATGTGTTTGATCTTGATAAAAGTATTAACTTCTACAACGAAGCTTTAGATTTATCTGAGTCGAGACGCATTGAAGGTCCCGGCGGAAATTTTATTATTGTTTATCTTTCAGACGGCACAAGCTCGCATAAGCTTGAATTGACTTGGCTTAAAGATAAAAAAGTACCATATAACTTAGGCGATAACGAATTCCATATAGCATTTAAAGTTGCTGACAAAAAGGCCGCTTATGAAAAACATAAAAAAATGGGATGCATATGTTATGAAAATCATGACATGAATTTATATTTTATTTCAGATCCGGACGGATACTGGCTGGAAATTTTAGATTAGAGGTGTACTATGGCTGAATCAAAAATTACAATTTCTTCAATAAACAAGGGACCCGCAACAACTAAGGTTGATGTACGCGGAATGAAAGTTGATTTTTATCACGGAAGCGAAAACCACATAAGCCCTGTTGAGTATGTTCTTGCGGCGCTTGCAGGCTGCATGAACGGAGTGGGTTACAGAGTTGCAAGGGACATGGGAATTGAGCTTAAAGGCATAGAAATAAATATAGATGCAATAATCGATATATCAAGACTTACAGGCGAAAAAACAGAAACAAGGGCAGGCCTGAAAGAAGTAAGCGTGCAAATATGCCCCGATATTGACGCAGATGAGGAAACTAAAAAAACGTGGCTTGAAAACTTAGAATACCGATGCCCTGTTGGCGATATTATCTCAAATCCTACTCCTGTTTATGTAAAACTTGTCTGATTTTTATTTCATAAATCAGGCAATATATTCATATATTTTATTGTAACGGCAAATAAGTTAATAATTTTATACCTTCAATATACTCTTGCTGAATGATATTTTTATTTAAAGATATAATATTTAAAAACTGTTTTGCCGCAGTAAATGTTCTTAAGTCTGTAATCCTTTATTTATTAAATAAAAGAGAATAAGAACCAGAGAACAAAAATAAATAAAGGAGGATAGTATGGCGGATAAAAATATTAAATGCAAAGATTGCGGAACGAGCTTTGTGTTCACCGAAAGCGAACAAGCATTTTATAAAGAAAAAGGATTTGAAAATAATCCGGTTAGATGCCCAAGCTGCAGACGAGTAAAAAAACAACAAAGAAATAATAAAAACTACTAAAAGGAGCGTAAAGCTCCTTTTTTATATAATTTCATTGATATTTTTTGTCTAATACGAGGCGATGCAATTAACAAATTTCGAGGGAATTAAGCGCACCGCCTTAAATTAGACAAGGTGTGAAAGTCATTTTTTTCTAAGATACGTATAATCATATTATAATATAACGCGAATCATTTAGATAAAAAATAACCCCCTTTCGGTAACTGGCTGCCATAGTATACTTTAGGCCCTTTAGTTTTGCGTCACAGCCTTTCGACTGTTTTGCCATTATCGTGGAAGTCTTAATGAAAAGGCTTATATTACGATTAAATATATTTGTATCAGATTTGTTTTAATTTGTCAAGATTAATTATCAATTATCATAAAATAACAAGAAATAACTTATAAAAAAACATTTATTATTTTGCTTTTTTATTTCTTCTTTTTTTTACTAAATGATATATCAGTATAAATAAAACAAGCAAACCCAGTCCCACAAACAACCCTGTACCCTGCCCTTTTATTAACGGCATACTTAAAATTATCGCAATAATGCTTACAAGCGCAATCCACGAAGTAACGGGGTAGCCGGGCATTTGGCATTTGCCGTCAGGCGGGCAGCCGTTTTTTTTGCGGAATTTCATATGAGTCGCTACTATTATAAGATAAGAAAACAGAATGGAAAAACCTCCGGAACTTATTAAGAATAAATATACCCGCGGAAAAAAAGAACCCAAGCCGAGCCCTGCAAGCATTGCAACTCCCGAAAACAATATTCCCCTATATGGCACATCAGTGTTATCTAAACAAAACTTCGGAGTATAACCTTCATAAGAAAGCGATCGCATCATTCTTCCCAGCCCAAAAACCGATGCCAGCATTGTAGAAAAAATTGCCGATATCAAAACAATGTTAATGACTGTGCCCATCCAATTAATTCCCCATCTGCTAAGCGATGCGACAATAGGACTTATATTTTCATTAAGTTCCGCCGTCGGAACAAGCGGAAGCAGAACAGCGACGTAAAGTATATATGTGCCTACAAGCAGCAGCACGGTATAAGTAATGGCTCTCGGTATTGTTTCTTTGGGTTTTTCAGCTTCCGATGCGGCAAGCCCTATTATTTCAAATCCGGCATAAGAAAAAATTACAATTAGCATGCTCCCGGCTATTCCTTTTATGCCCCTTGGCATAAAGGGCTCATTAAGTAATTCCCCAAGCCCTATGGGAGTATTGATTATAATTCCGAAAATAAGCAGGATAGCCATAACAATAAAAAATACTATTGTAAAAAATTTCACCCCCGCAAAAACACTTTCTATTTTACTTAGTCTGTGCGCTCCCAGAAGATTGAGAAGTGTTACTATGACTATTATTATGCTTGCAAGCAGACCGATTGATACTGGATACCATTGGCGCACTAAAATTGCGATAGCTGTTGCCTCGCTTGACATCGCCAGCACCATGCCTGTCCAATAAATCCACCCCACAACAAATCCAGTACCCTGACCGAATTGCTGTGCCGCAAAAGCTCTGAATGAACCTACTTTAGGACTTGCAACCGTCATTTCAGACAGCGCAAAAAGTATTAAATATACAAGCCCTCCGCCAAGTATATAGGAAATAATAATTGACGGTCCGGCGGATGATATCGCAACAGACGAGCCCAGAAAAAACGAAGCTCCTATTACGCAGCCTAATGCCATTGTAGTAAGATTCCACGCCGTAAGCCCTTTAGGTTTATTCTCCAATTTGTTCACCGCTTAATTTAAATTTTTTATTATTATTACTAAATAAAAACAAAACATTCTATTTAAATAAACGGCAATAAAAAAACAGGATATTCCATCCTGTTTTCTGTTTAAAATTTCACTTAACCTAATTGCTCTACGAGTTTTGCCTTCTTAAGCGCAATTACTAAAATCGGTATTAATATTAACTGTATAATTATTCCGGGCAGAGCGGTTATAAAAGAACTTGTAATCCATATTTGCATTGAGTAACTGCCCGAACTAAATATGAACGCTTTAACTATACCCCCCGCAAGTCTTCCGGCAAACATTGCAAGTATTAATGAAATATAAATATTTACGCTTGTATTTTTAGTTTTTATTACATTTATTAATAGACCTGCAACGTAACCGTATACTGCTAATTCAATTGTCATACTCGGCACATAAGCCATAGGCGGCATACCAGTTATTAAACTTGATAATATCGGCGTTACAGCGCCGCATATTAAACCGTACTCCCAGCCGCAAATAAGACCGCAAAGCAATACGGGAATGTGCATCGGAAGAAAAATACTGCCCGCATTTGGTATTGAATGAAAGGCTATAGGCAAAACCACTCCGAGTGCTATGCATAATGCCGCATAAACTAATTTTTTTATTTTTGTCATTTAAATACCTCCAATAAAAAACAAAAAATCATGAAATATATCCGAATTCTTTCGGAATTTATCTTCATGATTAAATACAATTTAAATAATTTTTTTATAATTTTTCTATCTACTGACAGAATTTGCTTTCGTAGCGTTATTTATTCTATAGCATATTTAATCTTGTGTCAATAATAAATAAAAAACTTAAAATTCAATTCTTCTTCATAAATCGTTCACATTTTTTAAATATATTAAAACTAATCATAAAAATGGAGTAGTTTAATGAAAAAGAATAAGAATTTATATAAAATTATATTAGATATATTAATGACCGCAGTTCTGGTTGTTTTAATGAAAATAACAATTACCGGTATATTGTGGCATGAATTGCTTGGCATAGGAGTATTTTTGCTTTTCATATTTCATAAATTGATTAATATTAATACATTATCTTGCTTAATTAAAAAATTTAAAAAAATTCCAATACGATCAAAGAGCATGTTAATCCTTGACATATTGCTTTTTATTGATTTTATTGTTGTTGCAGGAACCGGCATTTTAATCTCACAGGAGTTATTTAGCTCATATTTTACATTATCAAATACTTATTTAGTAAGTGCTATACATCACAGCAGTGCATATATTGGTCTGATTTTAATATCAATACACATAGGTCTGCATTGGTCCTGTATAATTAGCATAATAAAAGATAAACTACATTTAAAAAACGCAAACCGCGCACGAACAATATTGTCACGTATCACAGCAGTCGCGATAATGTTTTTGGGCATACAAAGCTCTTATAATCAAAATGTACTAAGCGTTATTTCGCAACCAATAAATAGCAATGCATCTTCAGTACTGGGAGCCTCTACTGCAGGACTTGAAGATATCTCGCTTTTAAATGATAATTCGATAGATGTGCCTTCTCAAAATACAACTGCATATGACGTTTCCGCTTCAGACACAACCACTTTAAACGAGTATTTATCAAGTTTATTTTGCACACTCTGCCCTGAACATTGTCCGCTAAGCAATCCGCTGTGTTCAAAAGGCGAAGTATTAGCGCAAGAAGCAACCGCAGAATATTACTCGCAATACGGCAGCTCTTCATCGCCTTTAGAATCTGATAATATTACAACTGACGAAAACGACAAAGATGATGATAGTACTGAAAATTACTACCATGGAAAAGGAAACCGCCGTTTACGTGAGACATCCGAAGATGAAGACAACGTCAATACTGCGGATAACAACGATGAAAATGCTGAAACTGAGACACTCGTATCAAAAAAACTTCCAATTCAAAACGCATTTGACTATGTTTCAATTATGGGATTATATATAGGGGGAACTCATTATCTTATAAAAATTCCAAGAAAAAAGAAGTAAATTTCATTTAGAGATAATAAAAAGCAAGCGCATATACCCGCTTGTTTTTTTATATTTATATTGACAACATTTACATATAAACATATAATATATATAGTATTATTTCGCAATTATTTCGCTATATATTGTGTACTAAACGATGTTTATTTTCTAAATATTTAATAAGGCAGGCAATGTGTTATGTTAGACCAAATTATAAAAAGAGACCGTACTTATGTTGCTTTTAAAAAAGAAAAAATAGTATTGGCAATATTTAAGGCCGCTAACGCTGTTGGCGGAAATGATTTTACCACAGCCGAAAAGCTTGCAAATGAAGTTGTAAGAATAGCGGAACTCACGTATCCCGACGGCATTGCCGAAGTTGAAGGCATACAAGATATAGTAGAAAAAGTCCTTATAGAAAACGGACACGCGAAAACCGCAAAGGCATTTATTTTATACCGTGAAAAAAGGCGTTCGGCGCGTGAGTCCAACGCCCTTATCGGCGCGACAATTAATATGTTTACCGAATATTTAAACGATATGGACTGGCAGATAAACGAAAACGCAAATACTCAAAAATCTATAAACGGGCTTAACAATTATATTCGGGAAGCATTTACAAAAAATTACTGGCTACACGAAATCTATCCCGATGAAATAAGAAACGCTCATTTAAGCGGAGAAATTCATATCCATGATTTGGGATTTTTCGGCCCGTACTGCGCGGGATGGGATTTAAAACAAATTTTAATGAACGGTTTCGGAGGCGTGCCGGGCAAAGTGGAGTCAAAACCGCCCAAACATCTGCGTTCGTTCTTAGGTCAGATTGTCAATTCAACTTTCACAACTCAAGGCGAAAGCGCGGGCGCACAGGCGTGGTCATCATTCGACACTTATTGCGCGCCTTTTATACACTACGATAATCTGGATTATAAAACGGTTAAACAAGCTCTGCAGGAATTTATTTTCAATTTAAATGTTCCTACAAGAGTCGGTTTCCAATGCCCTTTTTCTAATCTGACATTTGATATTATTGTTCCCAGTACGCTTAAAGACGAAAATGTAATCATAGGCGGCAAAATAATGAAGGAGACTTACGGCGATTTTCAGGTAGAAATGAATATGCTAAACACCGCTTTCTGCGATGTCATGACGGAAGGCGACAGCAAAGGAAGAGTCTTTACTTTCCCTATTCCCACGATTAACGTCACTAAAAATTTTGACTGGGAAAGTTCTGTAGTCGAAAAATTTATGGATATTACGTGCAAATATGGAATACCTTATTTTTCAAATTATGTAAATTCAGACCTCTCGCCAGAAGACGCTCTTTCAATGTGCTGCAGACTTCGGCTTGATACGGCGCAGCTGCGAAAAAGAGGCGGCGGACTATTCGGCTCAAACCCTCTTACGGGCTCTATCGGAGTTGTAACCATAAATTTGCCCAGACTTGCTTATTTGTCTAAAACTAAATCAGAGTTTTATATAAGACTGTGGCAGCAAATGAACATATCCAAAAACAGCCTGGAAATAAAGCGTAAGATAATTGAGGAGCAAACATCAAAAGGCTTGTACCCGTATTCAGCCAATTACTTAAAAGACGTAAAAGAAAAAACAGGTTTTTACTGGTACAATCATTTCAATACTATAGGTCTTATTGGAATGAACGAAGCCTGCCAAAATTTGCTTGGACAGGAATTTGATCTCACAACACAAGAAGGTCAGCAGTTTGCCGTTGAAACTCTTAATTATATGCGCAATGTGATTAAAGACATACAGGATGAAACAGGAAACTATTATAATTTAGAAGCAACCCCCGCAGAAGGAACAAGCTACAGACTTGCAAAAAAAGACAAAGAACGTTATGCCGATATAATAACAGCCGGAGAGACTGTGCCGTATTACACAAATTCATCTCAGCTTCCGGTAGGATTTACGGATGATATATTTGAAACGCTCGATCTTCAGGATGAGCTCCAGTCGCTGTATACAGGCGGAACAGTCTTGCACCTGTACTTGGGAGAAGAAATAAAAGAACGTGAAGCAGCAAAAAAACTTATTAAAAAAGCATTTACAAATTATAAGCTTCCTTATATTTCGCTTACGCCTACGTTTTCCATTTGCAACAATCACGGATACATCGCAGGAGAGCATCCAAAATGCCCCGTTTGCGGGCAGCCCGCGGAAGTGTGGAGCAGGGTTGTGGGTTACTTGCGCCCTGTCAATAACTTCAATACGGGAAAACGTGAAGAATACGCGCAAAGAAAAAAATATGTACTCAGGGGATAATTATTATGGTTATCGCCGGATTTGTAAAAAATTCTTTAGTTGACTTTCCGGGCTGTATTTCCAGCGTATTATTTTTACCGGGATGTAATTTTAATTGTTTTTACTGCCACAACAGACAATTACTGCAGGACAATTATGAAAATATCGATACTCAGACTATCTTTGATTTTTTACAAAAACGAAAAGGTATGATTGACGGAGTAGTGATTTCAGGCGGAGAGCCCACATTGCATGAAGATTTGCTGACGTTTATAAAACAAATTAAAAATATCGGCTATAAAGTAAAACTGGATACAAACGGCTCATCGCCCGATATAATAAAACAAATTTTACAAGAAGAAATATGCGACTATTACGCGGTTGATTATAAAGCTCCGAAAGATAAATATAAAGACATTTGCGGAAAAAACGCGAACGCGGATGATACTTTAAAAACAATTTCAGTTCTTATAAAAAGCGGTGTTGATTTTGAAGTGCGCACAACAGTATTTCCGCATCTTACCAAAGAAGATTTGATGAATATGGCAACAGAACTGCCGCTGCTTCCAAGATACGTTCTTAACAGATATAAAAAACCCGCACTATATATGCCGCAGGATAAAACCCTCATAGAACATCATCCGTATACTCAAAAGGAATTAACAAAGCTGGCGGAAAGCATTCGCGCAATACAGCCAAACGTAACAACATAAAATATATTATTTTTATTAAAAGATAAAGCTTTGAAAGGCTTTATTTTTTATTTTAATAAGATTTATTTTATAATATTCATAACATATGATTATATTTAATAAATTTTATTGAAACATTCATTTATTTTTACAATTATGTTAATTGATTTATACATTATTCTAATTTTATTGACAAAAAAATTTTTTATTTGGTATAATATTACAAGATATTATAGAAAGGCGCGATATGAAATAATTATTTATCATATCAAAGATTAATATCTGATTACGTAATGCCTTTTTAACAATTTAAAAAAATTACACAATCAAAGGCGTTATATTATTTTAACGCTTAATTTTATTTATAGAGGTATTTTATTATGGCTGTTATTGAAGTTGTAAAATATAACGGAAGTCCAGATGTTTTTGTTTGGAAATATCCAAGCGAAGAGCTTGGTACGTGGACTCAGCTTATTGTTAATGAATCTCAGGAAGCTATATTGTTTAAGGGCGGTCAGGCTTTGGATTTATTTGCAGCAGGAAGGCATACGCTTGAAACGTCAAATATTCCGTTATTAAACAAAATAATTAATCTGCCGTTCGGCGGCCGTTCGCCGTTTGCCGCAGAGGTATGGTTTATAAACAAGGTATATTCTCTTGATATAAAATGGGGAACTGCGTCACCCATACAATTACAGGATCCAAAATATAAAGTATTTATACCTGTACGATCTTTCGGGCAATTCGGTATACAAATACTTGATTCAAGGAAGTTTTTAATTAAACTTGTAGGCACTTTATCATCTTTTGACAAAGAAAACATTGTGCAATATTTCAGAGGGCTTTATTTAACGAAAGTAAAGGACGCTATTTCGAGCTATCTTATTAAAAAGCAAATAAGCATACTAGAAATTAACGCATATCTTGAAGAACTGTCCGAATTCTTAAATAAAAAAATGAACCCTGTTTTTGAGGACTACGGCATTAAACTTGTAAACTTTTTTGTTAATGACATTAATGTACCCGAAGACGATGCGGCTGTTAAAAAATTAAAAGAAGCTCTTGCAAAAAAAGCAGAAATGGATATAGTCGGTTACAGCTATACTCAGCAGCGTTCTTTTGATACTCTTGAAGGCGCGGCAAAAAACCCCAGTTCTGGCCAGGCAGGGCTAATGGGAGCGGGATTAGGGCTTGGAATGGGCGTAGGAATAGGCGGAGCATTCGGAAACCAAATGGGCGGACTGAGTGAAGTTATAAATACAAAAGATATGAAAATTTGCCTTTTCTGCAATAGTCAAATTGAGGCAAACAGCAGATTCTGCCCTAAATGCGGCAAAGATACTCGCGCAGAAGCTCAGAAATCGGATAAAACAGACAAATCAGACAGCGTAAAATGCAGCGCTTGCGGATGCGAGTTTCCAAAAAAAGCAAAGTTTTGTCCGGATTGCGGAACACCGTATAACCCATGCATATACTGCGGAGCGGATATGCCTAAAGATGCCGCTAAATGCCCCGAATGCGGAAAAGCCGCGCCGAAAATATGTCCAAAATGCGGCGCTTCAAATAAACCCTCAACTAAATTCTGCATCGAATGCGGTGAGCCTCTTGTAAAAAAATGCGCCGGCTGCGGATGTGTAATTGAAGGATCACCTAAGTTCTGCCCCGAATGCGGAATTAAACTATAAGGAGAAAATATATGAAAAAAAATATAAATTTAATGCTTATAGGTATAATAGATTTATTGTTAATAGTAATTACCCTTTGCATGTTTTTTCTTTTTGATTTTGAGAAATCTAACGTTAATTATATTGGCCTTGGTTTTGTGCTTTTTTCTGAAGTTTTATTATTTGTACAGTCATGCACGCTTAAAATGAATTCAATGCGAACAAACAGCGTTTTTATAATTTCGGGCTCGTCCTATTTATCTGCGGTATACTTCATTGCCACTGCAATATTATGTCTGATATCCGGCATGTTTAAAAATCATGTCGGTTCTTTCGTACTCTTGGAAGTAATTGTATTTGCCGTTATATGCATTATTTATTTATTTGTAGCTATATTCTCAAACAGGATAAACAGCACGGGACGAAGAATAAAACAAACGCGGGCGCTTATACAAACATGCGAAAACAAAATTTACGCTCTTATGCTAAATGAAAAATACAAACAATATGCAACTCAATTAAGTGAAATATATGAAAATATTAAATTTTCCGATAAAACAGCTGCATTATCAACAGATGAGAAAATATTAAACAATATTGTAAAACTTGAGGAAGAATTAAATTCAAACGCCGAAAAAAGTTCAATAAGTGATTTGCTTACAGAAATAAAAGCTTTACTTGCTGTCAGAAAAACAGAATTGGCAGAGGCAAACAGAGGGGGCTTTTAAATGACTTCAAAGGCCAAAGTAACCGCAGTGACACTCTGGGGCAAGCTTTTAAGCATTATTGGATATGTTATAATAGTATTTTTTATAATTGGATTTATCGGCGTAATCTATGAAATATCAGATGCAAATATGACAGGATCTGCACAGAATCTTGCCGCGTTAATTGTTACAGTTGTTATCTTTGTCGCCATTGGATTGTTTTTTATTTTACAGGGCTTGAAAATCAAGAAACGGATAAAACGTTTTAGAACTTACGTGCGTATAATATCAGCAGAGCATATAACTTCAATAGACTTGATTGCATTAAAATTAAATCAATCTATAGACTTTGTAAGAAATGACTTGCAGAAAATGATAAATAAAAAATATTTTGCCAACGCATACATTGACAAAGAAAACAATGAAATTGTTATTGCTGGGTTAAGTTTTGATACATCTGATGAACGGGAGATTGCAAACCCCGAAGTGGTGCAGTGCAAAAGCTGCGGCGCTATGAACACAAAACAAATGGGTTCTGCCGCGCAGTGTCAGTATTGCGGATCTTCGATTTAATTATCATTTAATTCAACGGGATTTATAAAAGCGATTAAATATATATTAATCGTTTTTTTTATTTTAATTACCTCTCTGACTTAGTTTTAGTCCGATATGAGCCGTTTGCTTTTTTTAAATCCCTGTATGCTTTAAATCTTAAAATAACATCATTATTCCCTTTTGCGAAATCTATAAATTCTTCTATGCAGTGTATAGTTTCTTCACTCAACGTATGTTCCGCTTTTTCGGTTTCTTCAAGTATTGTTTTTTCGCTTACTCCAAGTATATGCAAAAGCGATTCTATAGTATTGTGCCGCTTAATTAAAATTTTGCCCATTTCCTTGCCCATTTCTTCTAAAATGATAATACCGTATTTCTCATATTTAATTAAATTCATTTTACCCAGACGCTGAACCATTTTTGTAGCCGAAGGCGGCTGAACGTTAAGCGCGGCTGACAGCTCGTGTATTCTGGTAAAGCCCGTTTTTTCAGAAAGTCTGAATATCATTTCAAGATAATCTTCCATTGATGCCGTAAGAGCGCTGTCAAGATTTTTCATATATTCGTTAAAAGTATGAAAATTATCGTTTCCCATAACAACCTGCCTATTTGATGATACTAATATCTATGCAAAAATTTATGAAAAAAATCATTTTATATGTAACATTTATAAAATTAATTTCATATTTTGTAAAAGAACTTAGCTTAGGCTAAGATTTTTAATTAACTAAAACAAAGTTATTTTAAACTAATGTCAAAAAGGTACGCCTCATGCAGAATAAAGAAGCAGCAATAAAACCTAATACTATACTTTATAGAGAAAAAAGTAATAAGAAAAATTTCTTATATAAAATTAAACATTTATTTAAGTTTTTAGGTCCCGCTTTTATAGTAAGTGTGGCGTATGTAGACCCTGGCAATTTTGCAACTAATATAAGCGGGGGCTCGATATTTAATTACAATTTAATTTGGGTTATTTTGTGGTCAAATATTATGGCAATTTTTCTTCAGATTCTTTCCGCAAAACTTGGCATTGCAACTAATAACAATCTCCCGCAGATGTGTAAAAAAGTATTTTCTAAAAACTTAAACTTACTTTTTTACTTTATCGCAATTATTGCTTCAATGGCTACAACAATGGCTGAGTTTATCGGAGGCGTTTTAGGGCTTTATCTTCTGTTTGCCGTGCCGATTAAGTTCGGCGTGGTAATTATAGCATTAATAACATACGCAATAATTTATTTGCAGAAGTACGGCCAGAGAGCTGTAGAAATTGTTATAAGCATATTCATCGCGGTTATATGCGGCGCTTATATAATTGAACTATTTTTGGCTAAACCAGACTGGCCTCAAGTTGCGCTGCATACACTTATTCCCTCTCTGCCTGGCGGGCAGGCTGTATTAATCGCAGCAGGTATGCTTGGAGCTACAGTAATGCCTCATGTCATTTACCTGCACTCCCAATTAGTTCAGCCGCGCAATCATCATACAACTTATGAAGAAAAAAAGAGCCATTTAAAAATGGAAAAAATAGACGTTGTAATAGCCATGAATATCGCGTTTGTAGTGAACGCGGCAATGGTAATAGTATCGGCCTCAGTATTTTTTAGCAGCGGATTAACTGTTGATTCTATCGAAGTTGCACATAAATCGCTTGAGCCTTTGCTTGGAAGCCTGTCAAGCGGCGCATTTGGTATTGCTCTGCTGGCATCCGGACTTTCCTCGTCCGCAGTGGGCGCAATGGCGGGAGAAACTGTAATGGACGGTTTTATAGATTATAAAATCCCTCTTAATATGCGACGCTTTATAACAATGCTGCCGGGCGCTGTTTTTATTCTAATCGGCGTAAACCCGATGAAAGCGCTGTTATTAAGCCAGGTAAGCCTCAGTTTCGCGCTTCCTTTTGCCATTATTCCTATGCTGATTATAACAAACAATAAAAAAATTATGGGTAACTTCGCCAATAAGCCTATAGTTAAGACAGCGGGAATTGCAATAACATCCGTAATTGTAGGATTAAATGTAGTATTACTGTATCTTACTTTTACGGGAAACGTTTAGGAATTATCTTCATATTGAAAAATTAAATAAAAACCTTTATATGCCTTAAATGCCAAACCCGTTGCTTTACGCAAGGGGTTTTATAATTGTTTGTCACAATAGTATTTATTTTTATTAACATTGATATGTGTTTACTGCATTTAGTAAGATTAAAACTAGTTTTCTTTTTGCTTACTTTCTTGTTTGTTTTTATACATCAGCAAATCAACATGCTTTAGAAACTCATTTGCCGTCATTGCGGATTTAATGTCATACACATCATATCCCATGCTCATTTCCAGCTTGTAAGATTTAAAAGTATTTTTATTAAAATTCTCAAAATATAAATTTATTCTTTCTATAGCTGACAAAAGGTCTTTTTTATTTGATACATCTAAGATTATAACAAACTCATCCCCTCCGTACCTGGCTATAAAGTCAGTTGTTCGCAGACAGTTTTTTAATAATCTTGCAAATACTTCCAGTGCGTCATCGCCTGCTGCGTGTCCATATAAATCGTTTATCTTTTTAAAATTGTTTATATCAACAACAATTAATGAAAATGTATTTTCATCTGTGCTTAATGATATTTTTTCCCTTAAATAAAAATCAAGTTTTTTTCTGTTATTAACTCCCGTTAAATAATCAATATGAATGCTTCTGTTTTGAATATTTAATAATATGATAAATAATGAAAATACAATTGAATTGTATACTAATGACACCCCATATAGATAAATCTGCAATATTACGCATACAAACGGAGGCACGGCAAAAAATAAGAGCGAGTGATAATATTGTTTTTCAATAATTTTTCTTTGCTGAATTATGGCTGCGTACGAAACTATTACTATAGCAAGCATTATAACGCTGTCAACCCAAAACAGCGGACCTCTGTGGTATATATTATTTTCATCTATTGTATACAGACATCCGTTAAATTGTGAAGCAATTAAGATTATGATATTTATGACAAATATAACAGCAATAAAATAAAGCAAAACTTTTTTATTTTTATTTGTTTTATCAGCTTGATTGTACGCGTACATCAGCCATAATGAAGGCAATATAGGATTAATAAGAAAAATAGCAAAATTACCGACATTATTTAAAAACGGATAAATGGTCCCAACGTGACCGTCAAATCTTCCTAGAATATCAAAAATAAGCAATAAAAAATTAATTTGAAGCATATACAAAAAAAGCTTTTGCTGTGGATTATTTTTTTCTCCGTAGCTCAAAGTATAGATAATCATAACAACTAACAATGAAGCTGAGTATAAATTTAAGATAATAATTCCTGAAAACCCCAAAACCTATCACTCCTTAATTTTTATTCCTGCCTTCCTTAAATGTAATATTATTGTGACCTTATATATAATCATTTTTATTAAATATCGTTTAATTTTAAATAATAATTATATAATTATAAAATTTTTTAAGCTATATTTAACATTATATCGAATATTTCACTTTTATAATAAATAATGTTATACATTATATTACTTAAAATAAACATAATCAATCATTAATAAATATAAAGTAACATTTAAATATAAAATCAATATTATATATTACAGCAAGACAAATGCTTGCTTAACAGAGATCAAAGACTTATAAGCTGAATTTGGGTGGGTGCAAATTTAAGATCTCATAAAAAAAGAGGGGCTTTGCCCCTCTTATACATTAAAACACGAACTGCCCTATTGCCGTGTCATAAGTATAAGCTGTATAATAAATTTGACTTTTTGTACTTTTATTATAAAAACCCCTTTCGGAAACTGGCTGCCATAGATTATCTTTAGGCCCTTTAGTTTTGCGTCACAGCCTTTCGGATGTTTTGCCGGTTCGCTTGAGTTTTAAATTTTAACATATTTTATTTTCTATCTTTTAATAGCAAAAAAAAATAGTTTTGTCAATAAATATATTTATATTAATAATATTTTTAAAATTATTAAATTATTTTAAATACTTCAGCTTTTTCATGATCCGAACAATTTATATAAGCAATATATGCTTCTCCTTTACTGTCTGTTGCAATAGAAGTATATCGCGCTTCACATTCTGTTACAGACTTATCTACTATAGTTTCCCAGTCTTTTTTATTGTATTTCATAACAGTTGCTTTTTTATTATTACATAAATCGCTGTAAGCTATATAAACTGTATCATCTTTATCAATTGCCAAAGAAATATAATATGCCTTGCCGCTTGTAAAACCGCGCATCCCCAAAATTTCTTTTTCTGTATTATTAAACTTTATAACAGTTATTTTTTCTTCATATAAGCCGTCAGAAAAAGCTAAATAAGGATCCCCGTCCGAATTAAAAGCTAATGATATATCATTTATATAGTATTCGCACAAGTCAGTACTGCCTATCAATTGCCAATCTGATCCGTTAAACTTCTTCAAAATCGCACGGCTTGTTTTTCTTCCCGGTTCATATTCTCCGTAAGCTATATATAAAGTATTATTTTTGTTTGATGCTGCTGATATATTATAAGCGCCGTTGTCCGATACGGGTCTGCCCCCAACCATTTCCCATTCTGTACCGTTAAATTTTTTAACAATTGCACGGTTTGAATAAGATTGATCCCCATATGCAATATAAATATTGGAATTTGCATCAATGGCAATTGATGAACTTACTGTTCTTCCCAAAGATATGCCTTTTCCTCCGAAATGCTGCCATTTATTTTCAATAAATCTCATTACAGCCGCTTTGCCGAAATCAGCCGAATCAAAATATGCAACATAAGGAATATCGTATTTATCGCAAGCAAGCGAAATGTTCAAAACAAAACCATCAGAGAACCCTTTATTGCCTACAACTTTCCATACTGTTCCATCGTATTTCATTACTGTTGATTTTGACATTTCCGACCCGTCGGCATAAGCGGCATAAAGATTGTCATTTTTGTCAAATGCCAAAGTTATACTGCTGTTTCTTATGCCTGATATTTCAGATAACTGTAAATTTATCCACCCCAAAGCGCTTTCCATTTTCTTTTCTCCTTATGTCGGGGTTTTATATCTTGTATTAATTTGCTTGATATATTTAATAAATAAAATTTGATTTACTTTTATATTAAAAAATTATATGCAATAATTTATATCAATATAACACATATAAAAAGAGGCGCAAGCTTATTTGTGTTAAATTTGCTTATATGCATTAAGTTAATCTGCAAAATTATAAATAAATCACATAGAATAAATATAGCCAGCTTATATATTATGATCCCTAGGCAGAGAAATCATATTGTAAGCCGGCTATATTTATAAACGAGTGTAGTAGTTGTTATAATTTTTTATATTTATACTTTGTCGATTTTTTTCATAGTTTATATTTTATGCAAATAAAATATAAATTGTATATTGTAAAAATACAACTATTATGTTATATTGATATTCTATTTAACGGTGAGAATTAAATAATCGGTTATATTAATATATGAAATACCTCATTTTCCTTTGTTAACGATTATCCTCCGCAACTTTTTCACCGTTAATTTTTTTGTCTGAAAATAAATATTTAATTTTAGTCTTATGTTCTTTTGACAATGCATTTTATCGTTATTAAATAAATATATTATCTGTTTACAATAATTTTATAATAATAATATATTATTATGAATTTATATTCAAGCATTTTTTAAAAAAATACTTGAATTATTTATAAAAATTATATATATTATAAAAGTACACTAATACTATAATTATATAATAATTTTGCTTTTAACGGTGAAAATAACATTTGGCTCAGCCTTTGCAATCCATGCCACTTCTTCCTTGACTTTCACCGTTATTTTTTTATTCTAAATGTTTTATATCGGATTTTTTTGAATGATATACATCAATAACAATATTGCCGTTGATGTATTTTATATTTATATCATCGGCGTTTGTGTATTCCAGCAGTTCCAGTCTTTTGCTCTTAAATTTTTCGCTGCTTATACCAACGGGAGGTTCATAACAATAAGACGATCCGTATTCTTTTATAGTTTCGCGCTTTTTTATAGGCGCGGAATCCTGACTCACTAAATTAAAGTATTTCCAGAATTTATAGCTTTTCTTTTTTCTATGCTCTTTCCTGACATTTTTAAGCTCAAACAAATAAAAAACAGCCAATGCGACAATGCCGCCGGCTATTAATATGCGGTTTATGTACTCATTAAAAAGTTCAAACGTCTGGCTCATTACTCCAAGCGCTGATATTGCGATTAAAGCGTAATAGTAGTCTTTGCTTTTCATAATAACCTCCCATATAAGACGGTTATTATATTTATATGTACTTTTTATTATTATTATAAATATACTTTCTCTCTATATTTTCTTATTCGACATCTTATTTATCTTCTTATCAATCTCTTTAAACCGCTTTATTTCCTCATCAGAAAAAGTGCTTCGGAATTTTTCCATAAGCTCTATATCATTTTTAGTAATTTCCGTTTTGTTATTTTCATCTTTTTCGGTAGATTCATCTAAGCTTTTGTAAGGCAAATTTTTTTTCGCGGTTTCTCCGAACAGTATAAGAAAAACAAGCGCTACGCTTGCCGCTATTAAAATAAGCAAAATTGTAAATAAAATAAAATCATACATATATAGTTTACAAACTTTCGATATATAATATTGTTTGTCCCTTTATATATTTATGAAATTTTATTGTTATTATGAACATAAAAAAGAGGCCATGCCTCTTTTTTAAATATTATTTATATATTAAATCTCTGATTGACAGGCGGATAATTTTTTCTGTCTGCTTTCTTTTAATCCGTGTACTAAATAATAAACGCCTATACACAATGCAAGTAATATTGATGAGATTAGATAAATTCCTCTGAAACTGACAAGGGGTATTAAAAGCCCGAGTATATACGGTCCTGCTCCAAGCCCCATGTCCATAAAAATATAAAATGTAGAAGTTGCCATTCCTATTCGGTTTGACGGCATGTTTTGAATTGCTATTGTCTGCCCTATGGAATTCATATTGCCCAATCCGAATCCTATAAGCAACGCGCCAAAAAGTAAAACAAACGGCGTCTGAGCTCTGCTTACTATAAACATTCCTATCGAAAATATTATCAATACCGGATAAGTTACTATATTAGCACCGCGTTTATCCATTAAACGTCCTATAGCAGGCCTTGTGAATATAGCGCCTGCAGCATGAAATATAAAGTATATGCTTGCGATACTTGCCATATTAATAGCCTTGGCATACATGGGCAGATATGTCATAATGGAAGAATATGATAAACATGTCAAAAAAATGAGCAGAGAAATCGGCAAAGCGCGCTTTTCAAAAAAATCAGTTAGTTTTAACTCATTAATTTTTTGTTTTGTTTTAACAAATATTTCTTTATCTTTTACAGGCATGTCTATCATAAAACCGAATGCAATGCTCACAGCTCCTAATATAAGACATAGTATATAAATCGGGGTAAGGCTTCCGCCCTTAATTAACATAATGCCTATAAATGGACCTATAGCAGAAGCAAGCATACCGCTTGACATAAAATTCCCTATTCCTTCTGCTCGTCTTTCTAACGGTATAACATAAGCGATCATGGTGCCTGCCGCAGTTGACGCAATTCCCGAACTTATACCGTGTAGAAACCTGACGATAATCAGAATAGCAACATTTTTTACAAAGAAATATAAAACCGAAATAATCAAACAAAAGATAAGACCAAAAAATAATATTTTTTTCCCGTCCTTGTTTGAAAGCGCTCTTCCTGTTTCTATTCTTGATAGGGAGGATGATACAATAAATATGCTTGCGGTAAGCCCCGCTATACTTGCCGATACATTAAATTTCTCTGAAACAAATACACTGACAGTAGACATCAAAAGAAAAAAGATAATGCCGTTTATAAAAAAAATGAGCGTAATTGCTACGTAATTCTTTGTCCACAATTTTTGTTTTTGCATAATTTCTTCCTTAAAGTAATCGGTTATTTAGTATACCATATATTGAATTCATATACAACTCAAGCATTATATATTGTTTTTATGTTAATGAACTTTTTTTTAAACGATTTTTTGTTTTTTTATGGTTTTTATATTTTATTCATTTGCATTTTTAATATCAGATATTATATTTGTTGTTTTTTAGGTACGCTGCAGTTCTTTAATTGTTTAAAGTAATTGTATTAATTAAAATAATAAGTTATACTTATATTATCCCGTCTGATGAGGGAATGAGGGGACTAATTCCCTTTTCATTAAATTTTAGTAAAAAAGGGAATTGTCCGCTCTCCCTTATTTAAAACACCATTTGCAGGTGTTTATTTTTTTAAATTTTTTGATATATTAAGTTCACAACACCCAAATCACACATTTTTAATCTATTTCCATTTTAATTTTAAAAGCTTTAACTAATTCTATTATTGGAATCGCTGTATTTTTATCTATAAAATTTACTTTATCCCCATAAGTTTCTAACATTTGTATATCTTCCTCTGTGCGGTTTTCTTCAGGTTTTTTATCAACTGATTTTTTAACCATCCCCATCAATGAACGATGCATTAAATTAAGTCTGCTGTAATCCATGCTTCCTCTTAAATGGAAAATGGAAATGTACTCTTTCATTTCATCAGTAAAATTTTGATCAATAATAGGAATAAATTGATCTTTGTTTTTTGGATCTCCTAATCCTACCGTAAAAACGATAATATTTTTATCTTTTATTCTTTCGAAATTTTTCTTTATTATATCAAACCCTATTATCCCGCTGGCATATAAACCGCCCCCAAAAATAATAGTTTTATAATTGCTAAGATTTTCAATTTTAACATCCGAACGTTCAAACAAATCCGCATTCAGCTCTTCGCTAATCCATTCGGCGTATTGTTTTGTAGAACCATATTTACTCTTATAAATAACTGCAATATCAGACATTTAACTTCTCCTGTTTTGTTTTTTAATTCATTAGTTTAATAATCTTCTTCTAAGTACTCTCGGATTCCCTTGTATAAAAACCCTTTAGCCGCTTCTTTCACGGGAGGATATTTAATTATATTTTTGGCCTTTTCTTCTATTGCGTCTATATCAAATCCCTCTTTTATAGTAAAACTCTTAAAATATTTGGGTATAATCGCTTTTTGCGGGCATGCATACACACATTTGAGACAAATAACGCAATTACCGTTAAAAACAGGCTTTTGATTTTGCATTATTATATTATTTCTCGGGCAATTTTCTGCGCATAATCCGCACCCGCTGCAGAGGGCGTTTGCCGCTAAATGTTTTCCGAATAATTTTGCCGCATGTTTCTCAATTAGCATAATTTTTGAAATGAACCTGTCTATAATCAGCGGCTTTTTTCGATGTACATTGCCTGTAATTATCTTTTGCACGGCATTATCCGCCTTACGAGGCAGCACATCTAACAGCATTCCGTTAAGCTCATCGCTGTTAGATACAAAGCAATTTGTCGGCATTACAAACATTTCTTCATAAAATACATCATAGCCCTTTTTTACAAGACTTTTTATAGTTGATACCCTGCACGCGGTATTAACAATCATTTCCCCTCCGCCCGATACTGAAATAACGGCTGTCTTTTTGTCATTGCCAAAGGGGGCGGCTTTTACCCATTCGTCAATTGACTTAGGGGCATTTGCCGCATATACGGGAAACATTAAAATAAACAAATCTCCGAGGCTTTCTGATTTAGATTTTCCATTAAGCTCGTATGTATTTACTGTTATACCTTTTTTTATAAGTTCTTTTTCAAGCGCAAACGCCACTTTAGCAGTGCCGCCAGTTCCGCTGAAGTATACAATATCCGCCGAGTGAAAATTATCCATAAAATACCCCTCGCGTTCTATGTTTATAGTTTATTATAAATATTGAACAGTTGTTTTGCAATTAAAAGAAATTATCTACCCGAGTAAAATTATAAAAGATAATAAAACATCTCGCCGCCCACCCGCTCGGCAATTTTTAAGATGTGCTTCCCACTTGACCTGTAATGTCTTTACTAATATATATTCAAAGTTTTTAAGTTGTTTACTGTTTTTATAATACTTCCAAAATCAAGTCGATTAAAAGTAAGTATGTTTTTTTATCACAATGCAATATTTTCGAGTTTATTAACAAAAAATTACCTTAGTAAAAATTAATTAAAGATAAAGCAATAATAAATATATGCTAAAAAAATGCTGCTCTTTGCATTATTGGAATAAATTTCAGATGATTTATAATCAACTTTTATGTTATAATCAAGATGTTTCATTTCCAAATAAATCGGGGAAGCAATGCGTAATATAAAAAACTACTTTAAAAAAATAGATGAAATAATATACTTATTTTTGCATCATAAGCTTTATAGAAGAGCGCTGTATTATAATTTGCGCGCTATAACGCAATTAGGTTCATTTTGCTTTTCGGTAGTATTATGCTTGACACTTTTATTTTGGCATAATGCAATTATGCATACGGCAGGTTTATTCCTTGCAATCGTTATTATTATTAACCAGTTTTTTGTGCAGCTTATTAAGCGTATCGTTAACAGACCGAGGCCTTATACGGTAATAAAGCAGACTTCTTGCGTAAAACCGCCTAAGTGCAAATATTCATTCCCTTCAGGGCATACAAACGCCGCTTTTTCAATAGCTTTTGTGCTGTCGCATGTTTTTCCGGTTCTATCAGTTCTTTATTTCACTCTTGCCGGTCTTGTAGGCATATCAAGAATTTATTTGGGTTACCATTACCCCTCAGATGTGCTTGTTGGTTTTGCCGCCTCATATATAGCGTTTATTCCCATAAGCCATTTTATAAACGGATTTGCGTTAATCTAATCTTATTATTAATATAACTTCTTTAAAAAGATTGTTTGTTGATTTATCAAAATTACTTTGCTATAATTGTCTGAATTAAATTTATGAATTTAAAGAGGATTGATTATGAAACCAAGCAGAGATAAGGCATATGAACTATTAACAAAATACAATACTTCCGAAGCTCTTATTATGCATGCGCTTGCAGTAGAAGGCGCAATGAGGCATTTCGCAAAAATCAACGGCGAAGATGAAGAAAAATGGGGCATAATTGGACTGCTGCATGATATAGATTATCAAATGTACCCAACACAACACTGTATTAAAGCAAAAGAAATACTAAAAGAAAATGATATAGACGAAGAGTATATACACGCTGTGCAAAGCCACGGATACGGTTTATGCTGTGATGTTGAACCTGTGCACAAAATGGAAAAAATACTTTTTACAATAGATGAAATAACGGGGCTTATAAATGCCTGCGCGATAATGCGGCCTTCAAAAAGCGTATTGGACCTTGAACTAAAAAGTGTAAAAAAGAAATTCAAAGACAAATCTTTCGCCGCAGGCGTTAACCGTGAAGTAATTGCCCAGGGAGCTGATATGCTCGGCGAAGATTTAGATTATATAATAACAGAAACAATTATGGGTATGCGGCAGGTTGCTGACGCGATAGGCCTTAGGGGTTCGCTATAAAACATACTAATTATTATATTGGGGCGACATAATGAAAAAAAATGGATTAAACAGACAGCCAAACAATTTTGCGTTTTATTTTGCTACAATAATTTTTTCGGTGTTATTTTTATTAATAGGAAACAAATTAGCTACAGAAGGTTTTCATCCGTCTTCAGAAAGCAGTAATCAGGATATAGTAAAAGCGCTCATTACTCAAGTTATACAGCGAGACGCCGATCAAACTGACTACGGCGACGGAGAAGTATATAACACTGTTCAAATAACTTTTAAAGCAAGAATTTTAAACGGAAATTATAAAGATCAAACTGTAACAGCATACCAATACATAGATGACAGCCTGCCTTTAGCCGCAGCCGCCGGAGAAGTCAAAGCAGGTGATAAAGTTGTTTTGGTAAATCAGTCGGCAGAAGGTCAAGACTGGAATTTTATGGAATACGTGCGCCATGATAAACTATATATTTTGGGCGCAGTGTTTGTACTTGCTCTGTTGATATTCGGAAGGAAAAAAGGTTTTAATACTCTGCTTTCATTAATTTTTACTTGCGCGGGTATATTTGCCGTATTTATCCCTTCTATATTATCCGGAAAAAATATATATGTCTCATCAATTATTATCTGCTTTTACACAATTATAATGACTATACTCATTGTAAACGGCAAAAACTATAAGTCGTTAGCCGCTATAATAGGCTGCTTTTCGGGCGTGTTGATAAGCGGTCTCTTGACGATACTGATGAGTAACATACTGTCAATGACAGGCGTAATAGACGAAGATTCTATCTTCCTGCTGCAGTTTTCCTCTGCCCACCCCATAGATTTAAAAGCTATAATTTTCGGCGCAATAGTAATCGGCGCAATGGGCGCGATAATGGACACATCTGTGTCAATAGCTTCTTCTTTATGGGAAGTTAAAGAACATTCAAACTCAGTTACTTTTGACAAAATATTTAAATCGGGAATGAATATAGGCCGCGATGTTATGGGCACAATGACAAACACTCTTATACTTGCTTACATAGGTAGCTCATTATCAATAGTTCTGCTTTTTGTGGCATATAACTCATCTCCGCTGTTTCTTTTTAACAGAGAATTAATTATCGCGGAGCTATTGCAGGCTTTAGCAGGCAGCATAGGTATTTTACTCACAATGCCGATTACTTCGCTTGTCTGCGCGGCGTTGTTTACAAAATCGGCTAAGAGACAGTAGGTTTATATAAAATAATTATTAAATCAGATATCTTATAATAATTAATAAAAAAATTAAGACCGCTTTTGCGGTCTTAATTATCTTATAAATTTATTTTGCTTGGAACTTAATTTTAAGTGTACTTGTTATTTCAATTTGATCTCCGTTTGATAACGAAATATTACTATATTTTTTTATATACCATCTAGGATCTGTTGTTCCCATCATTTCATTTACCTTTAATGATCCGCCTGAACTATGTATAAAAAGGTTACCATGCCCGCTTACTGCTATTGCATCAAATAATCCAGGCTTTATATCTTTGCCGACAGTATATTTTCCTGCTGACAATGTCTTTGTTCTTGCATCCAGTTCTTTTTGTATTGCAGCTTTTTCAGCAGCAACAATTTTGTTATCAACCGTTGTTAATCTGCTGTTCCAATTCTTTACCTCAGCAGAGAAATAATCTGCATAAACACCTGCTACTGCATCTTTAGCATCAGATAAATCAGTGCGGTTTAATGATTTTTCAGCTTTAACTACCGCAGTCTCAACATTAGATTTTATTTCAGTTAGTTTGTCTTCTAACTGTTTTACGTTATCTGCTATCAACAGCTCTATTTTATTATAAATTTCATCTTTTTTCGATGCTAATTCACTATCAGTCATTATGGTTTTATCTTTAAAATCTTTATTTGTATTCATTACCTGCTTGAATGCCGTACCATATGCATTTATAGCATTTTCATCAAGCCCCGCGCTGTCAATTCTTAGAATTGCGTTATTTTCTACAAACATTGTCATTTGTCCTGGTCCATAAACAGAATAGCTGCCAAATTTTTCAAATGATTGTTCCGATAAAGCATAAACAGTTTCTATCGAATACTTTCTAAGCTCCAATGCCTGAAGGCTGTCAAAAACTTCTATTGTTCCGCCTAAGGGATTATCATTTGTTGATTTTAAACGTTTATCCTTAAAAGAAGTTTTGCCTATGTACTGTCCTTCTTTTCCCAATAATTTATTAGGATCTGTCGATTCTGAATATTCGACAATGTCACTTATGTTATTTGATCCGGTGTTTTTAGACATAGCCGATGCCATTTTATCGGTTATTTCTTTTGCAGAGTAAGCAGACGGTATCAACGTGCCGATTATAATAAGAAGCACTATTAATGCCGCAATTGATATGCCGGCAATTTTTAGTACTTTCTTAATGCCGCCCGGTTTTTTCTCCCTGACTTTTTTCGTTTTGCCCCCTTGCGGCATTACTGATTCAACTTCTGCCGCGTTGCCATAAGACGTTGAATTATCTGCTTGGTTTTCTTGTTCTAATTCAATCGACTCCTGATTTAAATTTGCGTCATTACCTAAGAAGCCGTTTTCTTCATTATTCATTTCTCTCCTCCTGTAATGTTAATTCAACTGCTTTATAAATACGATATTTATAAGTATAATAATGTTTATTATTTTAAAGTTATCATAATATGTTTAAGATGTCAACATGTCATTACAATAATATTATACGTCATATATAATAATATATAATATGTTTTAAACAAAATACAGCTTGTTGATTATTGTTTTATACTTAAAAAAACAATTTAAAACTTAATTATTTATTTAATAATAAAAAAAACTGTTGACAAATTAAATTTTGGTTAATATAATACTAAAAAATCATAAAGGCTATGATTAAGAACCAGTATCAGCAAACAAAACCTAAAGAGAGCTTTCGGTAGGTGCGAGAAAGCAGGGAGTAGAAGCTGAGAATACATCTTAAGAGCCACAGACTGAAAGGCAATGACTAAGAAGTAGTAGCGATGCTAAAAATCCTAAAGAGAGCTTTGGTTGGTGTGATAAAGCAGGATATAAATATCGTGAATTCATCTTAAGAGCTACAGACTCAAAGGCATATGCTAAGTAGGTTGCGTCGGGATCCATCCGTAACAGTGGAGGGGTAATGTTAGTTACTCGCTGAGGCTTTGTGTGCATACATATAAAAAATAAAACATTTGCATACAAGCGAAAACAAGGTGGTACCGCGATATATATCGTCCCTGTTAAGGGGCGATTTTTTTTTTACCTTTTTTGCAATTATTCCCGCAAGGGTTAATTGAATATATATACCAGAGAGGAATTTATTTATGAAAACACCAGCCAAATTATCATTGATGCTTCTCGCTGCGGCAGCTCTTCTGCTCACCGCGGGATGCACAGGCAAAACCGGGGCAGACAGCTCCAAAGTCTACAACATAGGCATAATCCAGTACATGGAGCACAGCGCTTTAGACGCAGCAAGAGAAGGCTTCATTCAGGCGCTTGCCGACAACGGTTATGTTGACGGAAAAAACATCAAAATCGACTTGCAGAACGCGCAGGGCAATCAAAGCAATTTGTCGACAATTTCAGATCGCTTTGTAAGCAACAATGTCGACCTGGTTCTTGCTATCGCAACGCCTTCGGCACAATCTATGGCGAGTAAAACAAAAGACATACCGATACTCGGAACAGCTATAACCGATTATGAAGGAGCAAAACTTGTAGACTCCAATACGTCTCCCGGAGGCAATGTAAGCGGAACTACGGACATGAACCCCATAAAGGAACAGATTGACCTTTTGGTTAAACTGGCTCCGAATGCGAAAACAGTGGGCTTCCTTTACACATCAAGCGAAAATAACTCTGTTCTGCAAGTTCAGATCGCAAAAGAATACATTGAAAAATTAGGTCTTAAATATGTTGAAGTAACAGTTACAAATTCTAACGACGTACAACAGGCGACAGAATCCATTGTGCAGAAGTGCGACGCAATATATATTCCTACGGATAATGTTTTCGCATCTGCGATGCCTATAGTGCATGGAGTTACAAAAGTATCTAAAACGCCTGTAATCTGCGGCGAGTCAGGCATGGTTACTAACGGCGGGCTTGCAACACTTGGAATAAACTACAAAGATCTGGGATACCAGACAGGACTAATGGCAGTCAAAATTCTAAAAGGCGAAGCAAAAATAAAATCAATGCCGATACAGTCATCTACTAATTTTGATTTTGCCATAAACGGGACCGTGGCGGATGAGATAGGAATAACCATTCCCGATGATCTTAAAAAATATGTAATAAAATAAACAAAAAGAAACGGGTTGAGTATTATGATGCAGATTATTACTGGGTCAATATCTTTGGGGCTTTTGTGGTCAATAATGACCATAGGCGTATATATTACATTTCGAATATTGGATATTGCCGATATGACTGTAGAAGGCACAATAGCAATGGGAGCCGCCATAGCGGCGCAGGCTATAATTAACGGAATGGACCCTTACGCGGCAACTGCTCTTGCGATGGCCGGCGGAATGCTTGCAGGTCTTATTACGGGGCTTTTGCATACAAAGCTTAAAATACCTGCCCTTTTATCGGGGATTTTAACGATGATAGCTTTGTATTCAATTAACCTGAAAATATTGGGAAAAGCAAATTTATCGTTGCTCCGCGCAGACAATGTTTTTACAGTATTTGAAAATTTAGGGCTAAGTGCCGCAAACGCGACAATAGTTATTGGACTTATTTGCGCAATTATCACAGTAATTATTCTATATTGGTTTTTTAAAACAGAGCTTGGCTGCTCTGTGAGAGCATGCGGCAAAAATCCCGGTATGACAAGAGCGCAAGGCGTTAATACAAACAATATGATAATTTTAGGTTTAGTAATAAGCAATGCCCTTGTAGCTGTTAGCGGAGCGTTGATTGCGCAAAATCAATGTTTTGCGGATATTCAAATGGGTATAGGCTCAATTGTCATAGGTCTTGCGTCCGTTATAATAGGAGAAGTGCTTTACAGCAGGCAGCATTTAATGAGCAAATTAATTGCGCTCGTATTAGGCGCCGTTACTTACCGAATTATAATAGCGTTAGTTTTAAAAATGGGCATGTCTCCCAACAACTTAAAACTTTTTACCGCAGTTACAGTCGCAATTGCTTTGGCGCTTCCGGTTATAAAGACAAAACTTCATCCTGTAAAAATCTCTATAGAGGAGGATGTGTGATGCTTGATATAAACGGTGTATATAAAGTGTTTTTACCCGGCACGGTAAACGAGAAAATTGTACTGCGTAACGTATGCCTTAAACTTGATGAAGGAGATTTCGCGACACTTATTGGCAGTAACGGCGCGGGGAAGTCAACTTTGCTTAACTGCATTGCGGGTGTGCACTCCCCCGATAAAGGTATTATTAAGATAAACGGAGTTGATGTTACAAAAGCAATAGAATATAAGCGCGCTTATTTGCTGGGAAGAGTGTTTCAGGACCCTATGATGGGCACCGTGTCTAATATGAGCATTGGAGAAAACATCGCGTTTGCAGTGCGAAGAGGGCAAAAGCGCACTTTAAAACAATGTATTACAAATACAGAACGCGATAAATACAGAGAACTTTTAAAGATATTAAATTTAGGGCTCGAAGACAGATTGAATACAAGCGCAGGACTTTTATCGGGAGGCCAGCGTCAGGCTCTTACATTTTTGATGGCAACCGTAAAAAAACCTAAACTGCTTTTGCTTGACGAACATACTGCTGCTCTTGACCCTGCGACAGCCGAAAAAATACTCAACCTAAGCCATGAAATAATAAAAGAAAATAATCTGACTACTTTAATGGTTACCCATAATATGCGTGATGCCATAAAGCACGGAAACCGACTAATAATGATGCACGAAGGCAGAATTGTTCTAGACATTAAAGGGCAGGAAAAACAGCGACTTACAGTTGATAATCTGTTAAAACGCTTTGGTAAAGCAAGCGGTGCGGAGTTTGAAAGTGACCGCGCTCTGCTTTATTAAACAATCTACTATTGCATAAACAAAAAGGATATCCCGACCGACCCCGGGGTATCTTTTTTCATTTTACAATAATACTATTTGCATATTACGATACTGCGTTGTATAATTAATTATACCCTACAGGGGTATAGTATTAAATTTATGGGGATTTTTATGGATAATATAGAAAAAAAGACTGATGAACATGAAGAAAGAAAAACAATAAGAGAAGGCAACTTTAAAAAAGGGCTTATAACGAGACTAAACCGAATAGAAGGTCAGATTCGCGGGATTAAAGGCATGGTTGAAAAAGACTCTTACTGCGACGATGTGCTAAATCAAGTAGCCGCAGCGCAGGCAGCGTTAAATTCTGTCAGCAAGCTTATATTGGAAAGTCATATAAAAGGGTGTCTGGTTAAAAAAATCAAAAACGGAGAAGATGAAATCGTAGAAGAGCTTATCACAACAATAGGTAAGCTTTTATAGAAGTATTATTAACATAAGTGAAGGAGAGGAATTGATATGAATAAAGCAAGCATTACATTAAGCGGCATGACTTGCGCCGCATGCGCAAAAAGAATTGAAAAAGCAGTATCAAAACTTCAGGGCGTTGTAAGCTCTTCTGTAAATTTCGCTACAGAAAAATTATCGGTTGAGTACGACGCAGGTAAAGTCGATTTAGACCAAATTAAAGATATAATTCAGAAAACAGGCTACGGAATTGTTGAAGAACAAAAGAGTAATGTAGCTATCCCTATCGGCGGTATGACATGCGCCGCTTGCGCCGCAAGGATTGAAAAAGTTCTTAGCAAAACAGACGGCATAATAAAAGCGAGCGTTAATCTCGCGACAGAAAAAGCGTCTGTTGAATACGATTCTAAAATAATAAGATTATCAGAAATAAGAGCGATTATCGAAAAAACGGGATATAAAGCTCTGAATGCGGAAACAGGAAAAATTGACAAAGACAGTATAAGAAAAGAAAAAGAAATACGCACGATGTGGAGAAAATTTATCATATCAGCGGCGTTTACTATACCTTTATTGTATATTGCCATGGGCTCAATGCTGCATTTTCCTATTCCTAATTTTATTGCGATGATGGAACACCCTATGGCTTTTGCTTTAATACAGATAATTCTTACAGCTCCCGTTATAGCCGCAGGATATAAATTTTATACTATCGGATATAAAGCTATTATACAAAGAAGCCCGAATATGGATTCGCTAATAGCAATGGGTACAACAGCGGCTGTGCTGTATAGTTTATTTTCAACATATCAAATTGCTTTAGGAGACATGGAAGCTGTTCACAGATTATATTTTGAATCGGCAGGTGTTATTATAACGCTTATACTTTTAGGAAAATCTTTGGAGGCTGTTTCAAAAGGCAAAACATCACAAGCCATTAAAAAGTTAATGGGGCTTGCGCCTAAAACGGCGACTATACTCAAAAACGGAAAAGAGGCAGAAATTCCTATAGATGAAGTGCAAACAGGCGATATTATATTTGTAAAACCCGGAGACAAGATACCGGTAGACGGCATCGTTACAGAAGGTCACACTGCAATTGACGAATCAATGCTTACAGGCGAAAGCCTGCCTGTCGATAAAAAAGCAGGTGATAAGGTATATGCCGCAAGTATTAACAAAAACGGGACGATACAATTTAGGGCAACTAAAGTCGGAAGCGACACCGCGCTCGCCCAGATAATAAAACTTGTTGAAGACGCGCAAAGCGCAAAAGCTCCCATCGCCAAAACGGCGGATATTGTATCGGGTTATTTTGTCCCGATAGTTTTTGCAATAGCTGTTATTGTGCTCGTATTATGGCTTATAGCCGGTCAGTCTTTCTCATTCGCGCTTACTGCGTTTATATCTATACTTGTTATAGCCTGCCCGTGCGCGCTAGGGCTTGCAACTCCTACCGCCATTATGGTTGGCACGGGCAAAGGCGCGGAATACGGCATACTAATAAAGGGCGGAGAAGCGCTTGAAGTGGCTCATAAAATAAACGCCGTAGTTTTTGACAAAACAGGCACCATTACTCAAGGCAAACCTCAGGTTACGGATATTATTCCTGCGCAAGATATAACAAATAAAACACTGCTGCAAATTGCGGCATCATGTGAAAAAGGCTCGGAGCATCCGTTAGGAGAAGCGATTGTAATAAAAGCTGAGCAGGATGGTTTGGAAATTTTAAAAACCGAGAACTTTCAGGCTTTGCCGGGTCTCGGTATAGAAGCTAAGATAGATGAAAGCAGCATACTTATCGGAAACAAAAAGCTTATGGACGAGAAAAATATATCGCTTGAAGCTTTGGCTGATTCATCAGATAAGCTTGCGGACGAAGGAAAAACGCCTATGTATATAGCAATTAACAATAAAATTGCGGGTATAATAGCCGTTGCGGACGTACTGAAGGACAGCAGTAAAAAAGCCGTGGAAAAATTACGTGAAATGACAATAGAAGTAATAATGCTTACGGGCGATAATACAAAAACTGCGCAGGCAATAGCAAAACAAGTAGGAATTGACAGAGTTTTATCAGAAGTGCTTCCCGGCGATAAAGCAAATGAAGTGAAAAAACTTCAGGCGGAAGGCAAAAAAGTAGCAATGGTAGGCGACGGAATAAATGACGCTCCGGCTTTAGTGCAGGCTGATCTGGGAATAGCCATTGGCTCGGGAACTGACGTTGCAATGGAATCGGCAGATATAGTGCTTATGAGAAGCGATTTAATGGACGTGCCGACAGCAATTAATTTAAGCAAAAGCACAATTAGAAACATAAAGCAAAACCTGTTTTGGGCATTCGGCTACAACGTTGCAGGCATTCCCATAGCGGCAGGGATATTATATCTGTTCGGCGGTCCGCTTCTAAATCCGATGATTGCAGCAGCAGCCATGTCATTCAGTTCAGTGTCAGTACTTACAAACGCTTTAAGGCTGAAAAGATTTAAAGCTTATAAATAAATATCAGAAAATAACGGAGGTATTAAATGAAAAGTATATTAAACGTTGACGGGATGTCATGTACGCATTGCGTTAACGCGATTGAAAATTCTGTAGGAGCGCTTGACGGAGTAAGCACGGTTGTCGTCAGTCTGGATGACAAAACAGTAACTGTGGAATATGACGAAACAAAAACGCCGTTTGAGCGAATTAAAGAAGAAATAGAAGAACAAGGATACAACGTGGTATAGGAAATCCCCGATACGGGGATTTTTTTATTTTATCCCAATTAAATCCTTAATAACTTCACCCGCTATTATAAGCCCTGCCGCGGGCGGCACAAACGCGGTACTGCCCGGTATTTGCCGTTTTTCGGCTTTTAGACACATTTTTTCTAATTCAGAGCTTATTTTCGTATCGTTATCAAGCTCCCGCGGCATTTCTTTGGAATATACCACTTTAAGATTCTTTATGCCTCTTGCCTTTAGCTCGCGGCGCATAACTTTAGCAAGCGGACATACGGAAGTTTTATAAATATCCGCAACTTCAAGCTGGTCTGCATTTATTTTATTGCCAGCCCCCATAGAGCTGATTATGGGTATGCTTGCCTCTTTGCATCTTACTATTAGCTCGATTTTCCCAGTAACCGTATCTATTGCGTCTACTACATAATCGTACACGCTTAAATCCACTTGATCAGCGGTATCGGGCATATAAAATAGTTTATAAGTATTAACTGTCGCTTTCGGATTAATATCGAGTATGCGTTCTTTTACGACATCCACTTTATATCTGCCGACAGTTTTATGTGTAGCTATTATCTGACGGTTTATATTTGTAAGACATATTTTATCATCATCAAATAAATCTATAGCGCCTATTCCGCTTCGCGCTAGAGCCTCAACAACGTATCCCCCTACGCCGCCTATGCCGAACACTGCAACGCGCGCGTTAAAAAGTATTTCCATTCCCTGCTTTTTAAATATCAATTCCGTTCTTGCAAACTGATTTTCCATTCTAATAAACCTCTGATTAATTATTTATCATATAATTTTAAAAATCCCTTCTGCTAACAAAAATGTTGAAGGGATTTGTTTTATAAATCAAAACTTTCTTAATTAATCTTCGTCTCTTATTTTTTTGCTGTAATTCATAAGCTCGCTTACAATGCCTTTTTGTCTGTAATTATTAAGCTCCCACAGCTTGTCCTGATAGCTTTTCTCAACTTTAGGCTCAATTCTCGGCGCTTGTTCCGTCTGATCTTCCGCTTCTTCTATTACAATATTTTCTTTTTCCACCCAATTGCTTAAAAGCGCTTTTTCAAAAATATCATACAGTTCCTTTGCTGTCTGCGAATAATAAAGATAATTTTCATCGTTTGATTTAATGTTATGGCTTAATATGCCTATATTTAAATACGCTTTGTTTAAGCCGTCAAATATAAGCTTTATTGCAATTGAATTAACATGATTTGCTTTAACTTTTCTTTTTTTAATTGTGTTGCTGTTAACGGCGTACAGCTTGCGAATTTCCACTCCCGGTATTAAGTTATTTTGGTTTATTATTTCTCCGTTCTCAATTAAAGCCGCGCCGATTATTTTATCAAACGGGAAAATGCCGTCAATACGGGCTTTTTTATTTTTATAATCAATTGTCTCAACCGCAAAGCATTTGTTTACATTGTCAAAATAAACGGCAATTTCTTCTTTATCCTTATAAAATACGCGAGTTATATTCTGCAGGCAAAAGTTGTGTTCTTTAAGGCGCTGAATATTTTTAAGTCTGGACTGCTCAATTTGAAAAGTGTGTTTATTTTTTATTCTTAAATAAACTATGCCGCCAAGCGCCGCGGCAAAGATTATATATAATATTATCGAACTCGTCGATGTGAAATCCATACTGCCCTCCGAAAAATGACTATTCTTTTATTATATTTCATATTTGACAAATTTCAATGATAACTAGTTATAAAAAGATAAATATATAAGAAGCTTTAAAATATATAAAGTAAGTTATATAATAAAAATATAATTATATTTAAAAGGGTAATTAAAAATGAGTGATATAAAAGGCGTTGAAATACATGATGTTTTTGGGCTTGACAAACCATTGACTAAACTTATTGAGACCGTCAGTGGAGCAATAGGAAAAATATATGAACCTATACATAAACGGAAAATGGCAAATGCAACAGCAGAGGAAATAAGGATAATTGGACAAACATTAAATGAAGCAATAAGCTTACCCATTACATATTCAAATGGTAGTATCACTATAGATACTAGTGATTATAAGAGTTTAGTACAAAGAGCTGGTAATAGATTACTGTATCAAGAAGCAATAAAACAAGATAATATTGAAAATATTATTAATTATGCATATGAAGAATTAAAACAAGAAGAGAATATAACTTCTGAACCTGTAGATGAAGATTGGACAATTAGATTTTTTAACTGTGTTGAAGATATAAGTAATGAAGAAATGCAAAAAATATGGGCGAAGATATTAGCGGGAGAAATTAAACAACCGAATACTTTTTCTTTAAGAACATTGAATATAATGAAAAATTTATCTCAAAAAGAAGCTAAATTATTTCAAAAATTATCTGGTTTTGTTTTTTTTAATTTTGGTGGAATGTATTTTATCATCAGTAGTGGAAATCTTTTAAGTAAATATAATTTAGCTTATTCTGAATTATTAGAATTAGAAGAATGCGGTCTAATAGTTATAAATCATAGTACTGTTTTAGGACTCGATTTTGAAAATACAATACAAGAAAAAATGTTTAATAATAAAATTTTAGGTCTATTTACTAAGTCAGATGAACAAATTAAAAAAGACATAAACTTACGTGTTTATAAAATTACACAAGCAGGAGTAGATTTATATAATATTATTGAGAAAAAGCCAGATATTCAATATGCCATAGATTTATTCAAAACTCTGAAACAAGAAGCAAATGGATATTCAGTTTCAGCTCATGAAATAAAATCTATTAATGATATAAATATTGATTATAATGTTGCTGATTTATTATTAGAATAAATTTTAAACATAATATTTACCTGAAATAGCTTTCGGGATGAATAAGATGATCTTCTTTAGGGTTTAAATCTGATAAATCCTTATCCTCATACATCAGCCCTCGGCGTATCGTGTAATAGCCGTATCTGTTGCGTATTTTATCTATCGCGCGCTCCAGCTCCTCATTTTTTATCTGATTTTTAACATCTGGCAAAAACGATATCTGCGTAACTTTATTCGCAATCAAGCCACTCGCCCGCACCCCTATTGTTCTTATGGGCATTCCGCACGGATGATTTTCTTTATATAACGTAAACGCTTCTTTAAATATTGCTTCCGATACGCATACAGGAAAATTAAGCGTGCTCTGCCTCTGATACCATCCCAGGTTATTGTCGCGCACCGATATCTGAACAGTAGCCGCCCTTAAATTAAGTTCACGCAGCCTTGAGGCAACACTTTCACACAACAGGTATAGCGTTACTTTAACATCTTCATCGCTTATAAGGTCGCGCGGGGTAGTTGTGCTGTTACCCACGCTTTTTATGTATGGTTTATCGTAATTAAATTTTACAGAAGAAGTATCGTATCCGTTCGCAAAAACCCACAACGTATATCCGTATAAGCCCAGTTTATTTTTTAGTTGTTTCACGTCAGCGCGCGCAAGGTCTCCTATTGTTTTTATATCGAAAAATTTTTTCAGTTTCGCCTCAGTCTGCCTGCCTACATATAATAAATCACGTGCAGGCAGCGACCATACCACGTCTTTGTAGTTTTGTTTTGTAATAATAGTCGTAGCGTCAGGTTTTTTAAGGTCGCTTCCGAGTTTTGCGAAAATTTTGTTATAGCTCACCCCGATTGACGCCGTTAATCCGAGTTCCTTTTTTACGCGCTGCCTTATTATGCCGGCGATTTCCTCGCCGCTGCCGAAAACTTTGCTGTCCGTAACGTCAAGCCAGCATTCGTCGAGCCCGAAATCTTCAATTTTGTCGGTATAATCAGAATATATTTTTCTTACTTTTTCTGCAAATTTTATATATCTGTTAAAATTCGCCTTTATGAAAACTATGTCGGGGCATTTTTGCTTCGCTTCCCATAAAGCTTCTCCGGTTCTTACTCCGCAGGATTTTGCGATATAATTTTTGGCAAGCACAATGCCGTGCCTTTTCTCTCCGTCGCCGCACACCGCGACAGGCTTATCTTTAAGCTTATTATTATATGCACACTCAACGGATGCGTAAAAATTATTCAAATCGGAATGCAGTATAACTCTTTCCATAACAGCCTCAAAATTCGAACATATGTTTGTTTTATTATATGCTTTTTTTACCTGAATATCTACAGGAAAATAGATGAAATAAAAAATTATTATTATAAAAAATTTTGGCAAAGATTAGTTAAATATAAAAATATGTAAATGAAAATAATAATTTAAATAATATACAAGGAGAGATTTATGAAAAAAGATTTGGATAATGAACTTGAATTAACAAACAGTGAGAATGAACTTGAAGAAGAATGCGAGGTAACCGATTTAACCGATATGAGGTTATACGGCATTTTAAACGATCTCGACAAAGTATGCGCAGTGCTTGACAAATTGCTTGACGATTATATGTTCTGCGATGAAGAAGAACCCGATTTAAATATGCTCAAAGACGAGCTTGAAAGCAGTGATGAAAATATGTACGGCACAAGCACCGAAATATGGGTAAAAGATTATAACACCATATATCAGTTTTTGGACATTGTTTATGATTATGCCGACCATGCAAGATATGAGCTTGAAGATATATTGTTTGACTTATATGATGAAGACGAAGATAATGACAGTAAATAAACTTTATCGGCACAAATTAAAATACAAGCTTATTATCGGGAGAAGTGAACAGATTGTATGAAAAAAGGATGGAATTTATCAAACACTTATGCGTCTCTTCCTAAAATATTTTATTCAAACGTAACGCCTGCGCCTGTAAGAGCTCCTGATATTGCGCTTTTTAATAACTGTCTTGCGGACGCTTTGGGTCTTAATTCTAATGAGCTTAATGCGCCGCAGGGCGCAGCAGAGCTTTGCGGCAACGCTCTTCCGCCAAATTCTATGCCTATATCGCAAGCGTACGCGGGACATCAATTCGGATATTTTACAATTTTAGGCGACGGGCGCGCTGCGCTTTTGGGAGAGCACACTACGCCTGACGGCAGAGTATTTGATATACAGCTTAAAGGGGCAGGCAAAACACCATACTCAAGAGGCGGCGACGGCAAAGCGGCGCTCGGTCCTATGCTTCGAGAATACATTATAAGCGAAGCCATGCACGCTCTGGGTATTCCCACAACGCGCAGTCTTGCTGTTGTTACTACAGGAGAGCCTGTTTATCGCAATGCCATATTGCCCGGAGCTGTTTTAACGCGAGCAGCCTCAAGCCATATCAGAGTAGGTACTTTTGAATATGCCGCTTACGCCGCGGCGACATATGAATTAAAAACATTTGCCGATTACACTCTTGCCCGTCATTTTGCGGGACATGAATATTTTGATAACCCGTATTTATATCTGCTTAGAGAAACTGTGTCGCGTCAAGCTTCATTAATCGCGAAATGGCAGTCTGTCGGGTTTATTCACGGAGTTATGAACACCGATAATATGGCTATAAGCGGAGAAACTATAGATTACGGTCCTTGCGCATTTATGAATGAATATAATCCCGATACTGTTTTCAGTTCTATTGATACAGCCGGAAGATACGCGTATAAAAACCAGCCGATAGCGGCAAAGTGGAATTTAAGTGTATTTGCAAATACTTTAATACCGATACTTGATGAAGATGCATCAAAAGCCAGAGCTATGGCAAATGACACAGTAGAAGAATTTGATAAAATGTATCATCAGAATTATATGGCGATAATGCGTTCAAAGCTCGGATTATTTAATCAGGAAAAAGATGATGAAAGTCTTGTTTTTACTTTGCTTGATATGATGAAAAAATACGATGCGGATTATACAAATACTTTTATTACTCTGACATTTGATAAAAACCATGACGGGGATATTTTTAAAAGCGATGAATATAAACAATGGAATATAAGATGGAAAGAACGATTATCAAGGCAGGCCGAGAGCGGCATTATGTCGCAAACTATGATGAAAAATTCCAATCCCGCAATAATTCCAAGAAACCACAAAGTAGAAGAAGCGCTTGATGCAGCTGTTAACAATAAAGATTATAGCAAAGTTAAAAAATTCATTGATATTTTATTAATCCCTTATTCTCATAATGCGAGCCAGACCGAATACTGCGCACTGCCGCAAAAATCGGATAAGCCGTACAGAACATTCTGCGGCACATGATAAAATCATTTTAAAATGATTTTTGACATTGACTAATGCTTATATCCAATTATTTCCTGGGCTATAATTTGGATTTATCATATTTATAAAATTATTTTATCAGCAAATAATTTTTACTTTTATTTTTAATTATTATATTTTTATATTCATCATAATTTTTTCTGTACAATATATATGAAATACATACAGAATGACAATTTTCTTTTCTGTCTTTGCATAAATAGCACGTGTTATTCGGCTCTTTCATATGTACCTCTTTTATAAATTGTTCTTTATATTTTTTATTATTTTTTATACTAATTTATGAATGAATTGCTTAATAAAAATATATTAATTCACCTTAACATTTTTAAATTAATTTCATATAATCTGCAAAGAATTCTTACATAATATTTTTCCGTATGTAAATTTACCGCAAATAAACATCATATAAATCAATCCAAAAAACTCTCTATTAAATTAAATATTATGTAAGCATTCTCATTTTTCTCTCTTAAAAAGCCGGTGTTACCGGCTTTTTTTAATTAAGCATGTCTTAAGTTTTATAGTATACTATTAGCCGGAAGCGGCAAGTGCGTTCATAAATTTATTTATAACTTGTGCTTAACTTACATCGGCGAGGGTTGGCGCCGATGTTTTTTTATTTTATTGATAAATTAATTTATTTTATTTTATATTTATATTAAAATGAGAATATAACAGTAACTTAAAATTTGGAGACCCGAGTGGAAAATAACAAAAATATAAATTTAAGCAGAAAACAGAATACCATACAATTTTTTAAATTTATTGCATTCTCATGCAGCGCAGGAATTATACAGGCAATCAGTTTTACTATTTTAAACGAGAAAACAAACATGCCGTATTGGCCGTGCTATCTTATAGCTCTTACTTTAAGCGTTTTATACAATTTTACGGTAAACCGAAGATACACTTTCAAATCGGCTAACAATATCCCAAAAGCAATGTTATTGGTCGCCGCTTTTTACTGCGTATTCACACCTCTTTCCACTTGGTGGGGAGAGGCTTTAACTAACGCCGGATGGAATGAATATATAGTATTGTTTGGTACAATGCTTACAAATCTTGTAACAGAATTTTTATACGACCGTTTCGTTGTATTTCGCAAATCAATATACACAAACAAACTGGCGCAAAAAGAAATGGAAAAATACCGCTGTCAGGGCGATTGATTTAAGGTCTTACATATGTGGTATGATGATTTATTTAATGAGATAATTAATGCTAAGAACATAATGCAGGCAGCTCCGATGAGCGCGTATATGAAAAATCAATTTGATTTTTTAGGTTTGCCAAGCTCGGCAAGAAGCGGGATTTTTGAAAAATATTTTAAACAGGAAAAACAATCAAAAAATATAGACTGGGATTTCGTGTTTAAATGCTGGGAATGCGGCTATCGTGAATTACAGTATATTGCTGTGGATTATTTATTGCGCAAACACAAATATCTAACCTATAAAGATATAGACAATTTAAAAAATCTGATTACAACAAAATCATGGTGGGACACCGTTGACAGTTTTAACAGAATTTTCGGAACGCTTTTAATAAAATATCCCTCGGTTAAAGATACAATGCTGCAATGGAGCGCGGATGATAACATATGGCTTAAGCGCACGGCAATTATTTGCCAGCTTAACTTAAAAGAAAAAACAGATGCTGGACTGCTTGAAAAAATTATATGCAATAATTTCGGCACAAACGAGTTTTTTATAAATAAAGCCATCGGATGGAGCTTAAGGCAGTACAGCAAAACAAACCCTGACTGGGTAAGGGGTTTTATAAACAGGTATAATGACAAATTATCGAAACTGAGCGTTAGGGAAGGCAGTAAATATATTTAGTCTATTTTCAGCCTTTTAATGATTCATATGTTGTTTCTATTTCATCAACTCGATATAATTCAGAGCTTACAGACTCACATTTATTGTAGTTAAATACGGTTATATTAACACCTTTTTCTTCTAATACCTTTTTTGAAATAGATACATATGCGGAACGATACATAATCCCATCAAAACCTTTATTTTTTATGTATTCACTTATATATTGAGATAATTGATAATCACCGCCTTCATGATATGGCAGGCTAATTTCCAAATTAATATCTAGTTTAAACTGCAATATCCATTTATCATAATCAATTGAATAAGTTTTCGATAAATCTAATAATTTTAAATTTTCTTTTACTCTAATCTCAGACACACTTACAACTGAATATACATATGGCCTTGTTTCTTTAATAGCAGTTTCAATATCTTTAGATGTATATAAATATGGTATAAAACTCGGATTGCATCTTCCGTCTTTTACTTTTGATTTATCTTTCAATACAAATGATTCTTCTGCATTAAAACCGAAAAATTTTTCGTCCTTTTTATAATCACTTCTATATTTTTTATATTTATCTGATTTATTATAAATTCTTGCGCGATATAAAATAGTATCTTCCTTTATATTTGTTATTAATTGTTTATCGTTACAAAGTATATCAAGTATTTTATTAAATTCTTCATCTATAAAAAATCTGTTTTCATACTTTATTTTTTCTTTTATTAAATAAATATATTGTTCGGCAGACATATCCATATTCTTCACCTTCTAAATGCTTTATATTTTTGCTATATTTTCATCTTAACCATATTTATATATTTAATATTAAACAATAACTTTTTGCAATGTTAAAATTTTATAAATATTCATAAAATAAATATTTTAATTACTCTAATTATGTTATAATTTTAACATTATATTTCAAAATTTTTTGGAGGCTGGTTAATGAAAACAAGAATGGAAATAAAAGAGCATTCTAAAGCTCTTATTCAAAGCAATTATTGGATGAAAGTAGCCGTTATAGTAATTTACGGCGCAATATTATCAGGCGTAAGCGCTGCTACAGCGGGAATAGGTGCGTTAATTATCGTAGGACCTATGATTATAGGGTATAACTATTTCTTTTTATTAAGCTACAGAACGGAAAGCCCCGATATAGGCGTTATGTTTAATAACGGCTTTAAAAATTTCGGCAGAAACTTAGGCGGATATTTATGGATGGTATTATTTGTATATTTGTGGTCGCTTCTGTTTATCATACCCGGAATTATTAAATCATTTTCTTACGCAATGACCCCATACATACTTGCGGACAGTCAGAATGTAAAAGCGCAGGAAGCCCTTAAAATATCAATGAGAATGATGAACGGACATAAGCTTGACTTATTCGTATTTTATCTCAGCTTCTTGGGATGGATACTGTTAAGTGCTCTTACATTCGGTTTATTGCAATTATTTTATGTCGGACCTTACATGAGCACATCACTTGCAGGATTTTACGAAGAACTGAAAATAACATCAATTGAAAAAGGTGTTATTTCAGAATCTGAACTTGCTTAAATAATTAAAGGGGTTGGTTAATACCAATCCCCTTTTTTATAATAATCACTTTATATATTATTTTCATTTTGATTAACTAAAGCAATGGACTTCAGTATTTCAACAAGTTTTTCCATTCTTTTTTTTGATTTATAAAAAATGCCCATATATCCGAAAACAACAAAAGAAATCGGAATAATCACAACCCAAGAAGGATCTGACGATAGAATAATTAATGCAGATAACAATGAAAATAATATAAAAAACCATCCAAAAACCATAGTTTCATAAAATTTTGAAAAATTATAGTCTATATGGCAGTACCCGTCTTTTTCATAAAATAACCCTCTCAAAACTGTAGAGGAGCTGTTAGTAATATATTTTGGTTTATAAAAAAACATAAATTTATTATCTCTTATCCACCCGATAGTTGCATCGACAGAATGATATTTAAATGAATATTTAGCGTTTTTTGAGAAAAATTCTTTAAGATTTAAAGGATTATTAGCTAATTGATGAATTTGGCTTTTAAACCTGCCAATAAACTCATCAACTGTTATATTCGTTTCCAAATGATTTATACTCATCATAATCACCGTAAATATTTTTTTATTTTTATTATATTATAATATCAATATCTGTAATTATATCTTTTATATTTATAAAAATAAATAAGCAGATTTCTCTGCTTGTTTATTCTATCTTACATCTTACGAGCAATCTTCTATTACCGTTGCTTGTACATGTTAAAAGCGTTAGCGCTCTTTGCCCTTCATATTTGTATAATGTCGCTGTATTATCGGGCTTTATAATCTCAATATTATAAACTGTATATTCATATTTTTGTCCATTGGGGGCTTGAAGTGAGACTTTATCTCCTATTTTTAGCTTGTCAAGATTCCCGAAATGCGCTCCGCTTGCATAGTTATGACCGGTTATTACCATATTTCCGTCTTGTCCCAAAAGCGCGCCTTGATAATAGCAAACAGATGTGCTTAAAGCTTTTGTGCTATATGGAAAAATAATAGGAAGCGATAAGCTTATTTTATCAATTATAATTTTACCTATGACTTCATAACCTTCATACTCTATTTGCCCGTTGTTTGCCTCATCAACTGTGTTATTGTAGTATTCAAGCATTTTTTGCGCTTCCTGACGGGCTTTTATGCCTTCGCAGTATTTATTTATTGTTATTCCCGCCGCAACAAGAATACAGCATAAAGCTATTGCGCTTAAAGAAATAATTACTTTCTTTTGACTTGAAGCTGATTTAAATTTATGTATTATTTTTTTAAACAAAATTATTCCTGCCTTATTATATTGTTATAAGATAATAATTTATATTATATATTAAATTTATAAAAATATAAAAATAAAGAAATAAAATTTATAAAATGATAAAAGCAGATATTAATTTTATTATATAATAATAGTTATATTATATATATTGATATAATATATAAATGTTATATTAGCAAAGGAATTTATAAATGAAGAAATATCTTATATACTTTTTGATAGTTGCAATTTTATTGACTCTTACTTCATGTAAGCAAGTAAATACAAAAAATGAGAGTTTAATTAAAAAGGAGATAGATATGATAGATTTAGAAGAATATTTATATACTAAAGTTATAAAAGAAATAGATACATGGAATGAAAAAAATATTTATGCTATTTCATTTTTTGTGTATTCCAACGAAGCATACACTTATAAAAATTTTGAAAATGTATCAATATTTACTATAAGTTATAATACAGAATCAGCTTGCGAAAACGATGATTTACTTTCAGAAGAAAGATGGAATTATGCTTATTGGTTACAGGACGAGAGGCCGATAATTGATCCAACAGAAGATTACAATGAAGGCATTGAAATATTATTTAAATGGTATGAGCAAAATGATATCAAAAATATCGGATACGAAGATGAAAATTGCTATGATAATGAAATGAACTATATAGGAAAAGGACCTGTCGGTTACTATGAGCTATTAACAATAGTCAGCAATGTTGCAAAGAGACTTCAGGAAGAATCTTATATTAAGAATAAATTTGGTAAACCAATACCAATCATTATCCATGATTATGAATACACTTGGTATGTAATTGAAGCTACAAAAAATGCCAATCCCCATGGTGAAGCCGATACTTTTATTAAAGCAATGAAACAATTGGGATTTATAGATTAAAATATTGCTAAAATAAGAAACAGACCTCAAGTACAGCAATTAAGCATTAACGAATAAGGTCTGCTTCTTACACTGCAATCGCAGTGACAATTATATTTTTACCAAATACATTAAATTTATTCATTTTTTGATTATTTTTTTATTATAGAATTAAACATCAGAAAGCAAAAGTTGAGCAAACAAGACTTATTTATTAAACGCCATTAAGCAAATAAGTATTAATTTATCCATTTTAAGTACATTATATGGAAAAAATTAATACTATTTTTATAAATATGATAATATATAAATTAATTAAATAATTTAATAAATTAATTTGTGGTGGTTTATTATGAAGATGCAAACGGGGCAATTTAAAGAAATGCTCAAAACAAAGCCTGACATTTTCGAACTTGCAGACCAATGTATAAATAATCCCGATCAGATTACAATGCTTTTTGACATAATAAACGCGGAAAAAAGCAGCATTAAATTTACTTGCGAAAAAACAATTCGTATTATAAGCGATATAGAACCCTTAGCATTGTATCCGTATTTTGACAGATTAACTTCTCTTTTAGATAGCGATAACAATTTTATTTTATGGGGAGCGATAATATCAATATCCGACATTGTGTGCGTTGATGAGGATAATAAATTTGATAATATTTTTGAAAAATATTTTTCGTACCTTTCCTCGCCTGCGATGATAACAGCCGCTAATGTCGTACAAAACGCATATAAAATAATTTTAAGTAAACCAAAGCTTGAAAAAGAAATAACAAAAAAACTGCTGGATATAAAAAATTATACTTATTATATAAAAGACGATGCTTCAGAAGAATGTAAAAACATATTGTACTCACATATGCTCGACTGTTTTAGTGAATATTTTGAAAATTCGTCAATGAAAAAAGAAATTATTGAGTTTGCAAAAGAACAGCTAAATAACAGCAGGATTTCGGTTGTTAAAAAAGCGGAAAAATTTTTGAGGAAATTTAATAAAAATTAATAGACACTTTTTTTATTATGTTATAATTTCATTCACATAAAATACTCGCGAAAGATTAATACATAAAATGAAAAAAAGAAGAAAACGTAAAATGACCGGACTTAAAATATTTTTAATCATCGCATTTTTGATATTTGCCGAATTTGTTATAAGCAACACATTTTTAAGCGTTACTAAAGTAGCGGTAAAAGATGCGAAAATTCCGGCTTCTTTTGACGGCTATAAAATAGTTCAGCTTTCGGATTTGCACGACAAATCATTCGGCAAAGGTAACTCAAGGCTTATCCGCATTATAGATAAGCAAAAGCCTGATATTATTGTGCTTACGGGCGATATGATTAATTCTACAGATACGAACTTTCAAAATCTGTACTCTTTTTCAAAACAGCTAGTAAAAATTTGCCCTGTATATTACATTGTCGGCAATCACGAACAGATGCTGTCAACCGAATTATACAAAGAGATGATTGGCAATTTAAAAAAAACCGGCATAATTGTACTTGATAATGAAAAAACGACTTTAATAAAAAACGGTAAAAAAATTAATCTTTACGGTTTATGGTTTAACTTAAGATACTACAGAAATTTATCAAGCCAAACATCCGGTAACAATGACTATTCATTAACTGAAGACACAATAGAGCAGCTTATCGGCAGGGCAAAAACATCGGAGTATAATATACTGCTTACGCATAATCCCGTATATTTCGATACTTACTCATCTTGGGGTGCAGACCTTACATTAAGCGGACACATTCACGGCGGAATGATACGAATACCTTTTAAAGGCGGACTTTTATCACCTGAAATAAAATTTTTCCCAAAATACGATGCCGGAATATACGAAAATAACGGCAATAAAATGTTTGTAAGCAGAGGTCTCGGCAACGGTACGTTTGGTATAAGATTTTTTAATATACCTGAGATTGCCGTAATAGTTTTAGAAAAAGAGTAAAAAAAATTTTGGCATAAAAATACTGTATTGTCATTGACATAAATACGTAATTTGCAGTATATATAAATATATAATATAACCATATAACAGAAAATATTTTGTTGTTTTACAAATTTAATAATTTATAAAGGCGGGTAGATAATATGTTATCAACACAAAGATGCAAAGCATGCGGCGGAGATGTTGAAATAAATGCCTCGTTAGGAATAGGCAAATGCCAGTACTGCGGCAGCAAACAGCCACTTTCTGCGGATGATATTAACGCAATGAATAATGCTCAAAAAGCACAGCGAATGCAAAATATACCTGACAGCGTCTCGGCAAAAAAACACAGAAGAAAAATATTGCTGCCTGTTATAATTATTACTATTATAATATATTCAGTTGTTTTTGCGTCAACGGGAAATGATACTGCTGACGTATTAAACATATCGGCTCACATGACAACCGCGCTGGACTCAAAATACAATGCTGTCGATACCGTAAATACATATGATAAAAACGCGGATAAGTTAATCTATGTCGCAGTAGTTAACGGCATTGAAAAAAATACTAATGTTAAAGTAATGTGGCTTTGCGAAGAAACGGTACTTAACATTACAAATATTCAAATAACTCCTGAAAAAAATAGTCTTTACGCTTACATAACGCCTGCCGATAAACAATGGACTGCAGGGGCATATTACGTTGAATTATATATAGACTATGATACAGATCCGATAGATATAGTAAACTTCCAAGTTAAATAACATATCATAATAAAGAGGGCTGCAGTTATCTCTTATGAATAATAATTTAACCCAAACCGGCATTATCGTTAAAAAGTATTTATTTTTTGAATATATAAAATATATATTTTGATATTAAAATAAAAAGGCGGTAGATAAATATGTTATCAACTGAAAGATGCAAAGCGTGCGGCGGCGATGTGGAAATTGATAAAGCCAAAAATATCGGCGTATGTCAATACTGCGGCAAGGAGCGGCCGCTTTCTTCGGAAGATTTACATGTATTAAACAACGAACGAAATGCGGAAATACAACAAAAACAAGCAGAAAAAAACGAAGTAAAAAAGCGCAGGCGCAAGAAAATTTTTGTTGTATGCGCGTTTATTTTAGCCGCGGAATTAATTTCATTTATTTATTTTGGCAACAGAGTAGTTATTAATAATATACGAATGACATCAGCGCTTAATAACGGGCGCCCTGTTGATGAAGTTTATACATACAGTCAGACTGCGGATGAATTAATAATGTTTTCGGATATTTATCACGTATCAGACGGCGACACTCTTCAAGTTATTTGGAAATGCAATGCAGACGTTATTAAAGAAGGGGAAAAGGTCTCTTTAACGTCAGAAACAGGGCATATTTGTTCTACTTTAGACCGCACAGGAAATACTTTTACTGCAGGTACTTATACAATTGAATTTTTTATAAACGGCAAAGGTAAACCAAGCAAAACATTCAGCTTTAAAGTCGAATAGTATGCTTATATATAATAATTTAAAAAGGCGGTAGATAAATATGTTATCAACTGAAAGATGCAAAGCATGCGGCGGAGATGTTGAAATAAACGCCTCATTGGGAATAGGCGTATGCCGGTACTGCGGCAGCAAACATCCCCTTTCCGCGGAAGATATTAACGTAATGAATAATGCGCAAAAAGCGCAGCGCATACAAAATATGCCTGACAGCGTTGCTGCTAAAAAACACAGAAGAAAAATACTTATACCCATTATTATTATTACACTGATAATATATGCGGCAATATACATAGCAGGAATGAACAGCACAGACAAAATAAGCGTGTCGGACGCTCACATGACAACGGCTTTGGACTCAAGCTATAATTCGGTCGATACGGTAAGCTCATTTAATAAAAATGCTGATAAACTCGTCTATGTAGCAACGGTAAACGGAATTGAGGAAAATGTTAATGTTAAGATAGTATGGCATTACGGAGATAAGATACTCAACACTACAAATGTAGAATTAACCAAAGACAAATATCATCTTTACGCTTACATAACCCCGGTTAAAAAACCTTGGACCACAGGGTCGTATTACGTTGAGTTGTATATAAACAGCGACACAAATCCTATAAACTCAACATTCTTTCATGTGAATTAATTATGAGAGGTGCGCCTCTCATTTTTTGTGCTTTAGATTAATTAAAGTTTAGCAATGGCATTGACAAAACGTATAAGTTGAGTTATATAAAATATATATTTTATATATTATAAATTAAAGGCGGTAATACATATGTCTGATATACGATGCAAAAACTGCGGCGGAGATTTAGACTTTGAAAAAACGACCGGTATAGGCACATGCCAGTACTGCGGGACAAAACAAGCAATCCCTCAAGAAACGGGTGGTAATTTTCAGCAGCAGATAAACAATGTTTCCGCACCAAATCAAAAACGTTACGCACCAACAGATAAACGCTCCAAAGGAGTAATGACATTTATAAAAGTCGCGCTGATATTAATCGCTGCATATATAGTCATAGCTATTATTGTAGGCGTTGTAATGACATTGAAATATTCAGGTTAAGGCAGGTAATTTTATATGAATGATACAAAATGCAAAAATTGCGGCGGAAATGTGGATTATGATGAAATAACAGGCATTGGTACTTGCCAGTACTGCGGGACTAAGCATGCTGCACCGCAGGAAGAAGCAACTGAAATACAGCAACAAAAGACTCGTAAAAACTTCAATATAAAGAATACGCGTAAAAGCGTAACTATAAGAATAATAGTGATAATAATAGTTGTTGTTGCGTACATAATATATATGGTAAATTTATTTCATTAATATAAAAATTGATATAATTTTCTTCTACTGAACATAATCAGAAGGGTATATTATGAATATACATAAAAAAAGAATTTCATATTTATCGCTTTTGCTTTTTTTATTTATTATTCTTTCATCTTGCGCCGCGTCTGATGTTTACCGTGAATATTCGGGCGAGAATGAAAATTATAAAATAAATCTTTATATAAAGCCTGAATATGACGGCGATATAAGAATACTCCGCAATGTCGCTTATAATGATAAAAAGCTGTCTACCGCACTATATTATGAAATTGAATATAAAGGTCATAATGCCGATAATCTCCAGATTATACAATTGGATTTGGGCAGCGTACGAGGTTCGCTAAGCCGTAGCACATCCGAGGGTTACTTGTCATTATTTAAAAATAATAAATATAGCATTAAAATTCCGTCTCAGGGGCTGGATTTGCATGAGCATGATTATTTCGCGGAGTTCACTTATTCTGACGGCACAAAAGAAAAAATCGATTTGAATCTAGTTTATTCAAAAGGTGATATCACGGATTTGATATTAGATGTGGATTGAGTTTGTTTTTAAATTGAAATAAAAAGAGAGGCATTGCCTCTCTTTAATTACTCTTATATTAACTACACTTACCCCGCTATCTCAAACTGACTCTTGTAAAGATTTGAATAGAAACCGCCTTTTGAAATAAGCTCCTCATGCGTGCCCTGTTCTACAATATCTCCGTTGTTTATGACAAGTATCAAATCTGCGTTGCGAATTGTAGAAAGCCTGTGAGCTATTACAAAACTCGTTCTGCCTTTCATTAAGTTATCCATAGCCTTTTGAATAAGCACTTCCGTACGCGTATCGACACTGCTTGTAGCTTCATCAAGTATGAGTATCTTAGGATCAGCAAGTATTGCCCTGGCAATAGTTAGCAATTGTTTCTGCCCTTGGGATATGTTGTTCGCTTCTTCGTTTAGAATCATATTATACCCTTCCGGAAGCGTGCGCACAAAATGGTCGACCTGCGCGGCTTTTGCCGCTTGCTTTACTTCCTCATCTGTTGCGTTTAGCTTGCCGTAACGGATGTTGTCTGCAATAGTGCCGTTATACAGCCATGTGTCCTGAAGCACCATTCCAAATATTTTCCTCAGCTCATCGCGCTTAAAGTGTTTTATATCATATCCGCCTATCTTAATTGAGCCGCCGTTAACATCATAAAATCTCATGAGCAATTTAACTAATGTCGTCTTGCCTGCTCCCGTAGGGCCTACTATCGCTATCTTCTGTCCGAGTTTAACATCGGCGCTGAAGTTTTGAATTACAGGCTTATCAGCATCATATCCAAACGATACACTCTCAAATGTGACATTATCTTTTACATGCGCAGAAGTTTGGCTATCAGGTTCATCGTCATTATAGTTTACGCTAAGCGCGTTTTCATCTTCATTAACTTCTTCTTCTTCTCCTAAAAACTCAAATACGCGTTCCGATGCTGCCGCCGTTTGCTGAAGGATATTGGAAATATTGGCAATCTGTGTAATCGGCTGAGTAAACGAACGCACATATTGAATAAACGCCTGTATTCCGCCTACCGTCATATTGCCTATCGCCGTAAAATATCCGCCCAATATGCATACCGCGACAAAGGAAAGGTTTCCGATAAACATCGTTATCGGCATAATCATGCCCGATAAAAAGTTGGATTTCCATGCGGCTTTATACAGCGATTCATTGTAATTGTTAAATGTTTTTATGGAATCATCTTCGCCGCTGAACGCTTTTACAATAACATGGCTTGCAAACATTTCTTCAACATGACCGTTTACTATACCCAAAAATTTCTGCTGACTTTTAAAATGTCCCTGCGATTTTCGGACAATTAATATTACCGCAACCATAGACACCGGAATCATAAGCAGAGCGACAAGAGTAAGCTGCCAGCTTATTGTAAGCATCATTACAATAATGCCGATAAGCTGCGTTAGTGAAGTTATTATCTGCGACAGACTTTGATTAAGCGTCTGGCTTATTGTATCTACATCGTTTGTTATTCTGCTAAGCACATCGCCGAATGTGGTTTTGTCGTAATACTTCAGCGGCAGTTTGTTCATTTTATCGCAGATGTCGTTTCTCATTCTGTACGTTACTTTCGCTGTAACGGAAGTCATTACAAAACCCTGAAAGTAGGAAAACGACGCGCTTATTACGTATAATCCCACAAGCGTGAGCATTATCGTGCCTATTTTTGCAAAGTCAATCCCGCCTGTGCCTGCTATTTTATTCATTATGCCGCTAAAAAGTTCATCTGTAGCTTTGCCTAATATTTTAGGTCCTACTATCATAAAAACAGTTGAAACGACGGCAAGGCACAAAACAAACAGAATCGTCCATTTATATCTTCCAAGGTAGCCTATTAATTTTTTCATCGAGCCTTTAAAGTCTCTTGCTTTGTCTCCGGGCATCATGGCCATCGGCCCGCCTCCCGGTCTGGGACCCATTGGTCTTTTTTGTGCAGTTATATTTTTATTATCTTCGCTCATGCCAATTCCTCCTGCGTAAGCTGCGATGATGCAATTTCGTAGTATTCATCACAATTTTTAAGCAGCTCTTTATGTGTGCCTCTCCCTACTATTTTTCCTTCATCAAGCACTATAATCTGCTCAGCGTTTTTAATAGTGCTTATCCTCTGTCCTACTACTATTACGGTACTGTCGCCTGTATGTTCTTTTAACGCTTTTCTAAGCGCGACATCGGTTTTAAAATCGAGCGCCGAGAAACTGTCATCAAAAATATATATTTCCGGTTTAGCTACAAGCGCGCGCGCTATTGAAAGCCTTTGCTTCTGACCGCCGGATACGTTTGTGCCGCCCTGTGTGATAGGGGCTTCAAACTTATGCTCATTATCCGAAATAAAATCCATAGCCTGCGCTACTTGCGCCGCTGTTTGAATTTCATCATCTGCCGCTTCTTTTTTTCCGTATTTTAAATTTGTTGAAATTGTACCCGATAAAAGCACGCCTTTTTGCGGAACATAACCAATCTTACTTCGCAGATCTTTCTGCGCAACCTGCCTTATATCTACTCCGTCTACTCTTATCTCACCGTTTCTTATATCATAAAACCGCATAATAAGATTGGCTATAGTAGATTTACCCGAACCCGTTGAGCCTATAATCGCAGTTGTCTGCCCCGGTTTTGCTGTAAATGTAATGTCACATAACGCATCTTCGTCCGCATTATCATAACGGAAAAACACATTCTTAAATTCCACAAGCCCTTTTTTTGTTTCATCAAAGTCTTTTGGATTTTCGGGGTCTTTTATCAAATCATCAACGGCAAGCACTTCTGATATTCTGACTGCCGACACTGCCGCGCGAGGCACGAATAAAAACATCATTGATATCATCATAAATGACATTATTATCTGCATAGCGTACTGCATGAACGCCATCATATCGCCTACCTGCATTGAGGAAGCCGCTATCTGATGCGCGCCGACCCAAACTATTACCAAAGTAATACAGTTCATCATAAGCATTATGCCTGTCATTAAAGATACCATACTTCGGCCTATAAACAGTTGCGTCTTTGTAATGTCATCATTAGCTTTTTCAAATCTGTCTTTCTCATGCTGTTGTGTGGCAAACGCTCTTATTACCATCATGCCGCTTAAATTTTCTCTCGACACAAGGTTTAGTTTATCTACAAGCTGCTGCATTATTTTAAATTTAGGCATAGCAATTGCCATAACAATCATTATCAGACCGACTAGGGTTATTACAGCTACAGCAATTATCCAGCTCATTGAAACAGATTTTTTCAGCGCCATTATTATGCCGCCGGTTGCCATAATGGGGGCGTAGCATATCATGCGTATGCCTATCATTAATAACATTTGTATTTGAGTTATATCGTTTGTGCATCTGGTTATTAGGGACGCGGTTGAGAATTTACCAAATGCGTTGGGCGAAAATTTTTCAATTTTGGCAAACACGTCTTTACGCAGATTTCTCGCAACGCCTGCTGCAATTCTTGATGAAATTAAGCTTACCAGTATTGTAGCGGCTCCGCCGAGAAGAGCTATTGTAAGCATAAACAGCCCTATTCTTATAATGTATGACGTCTGCATATGCGATACATCTATACCAAGTTCTGTATAGAAAGCTTTTGTCATATATATGCCCATCTGATTAAGTATTGTCGCATCGTTTGCGATTGCTTCATCATGAGCGTTTGAAATTGTTTGTTTTGAAATCATATTCAGCATGGGCTGCATTTGATAAAGTTTCGCAAGGTCAATTTCTTTTAAGTTATCAGCAGCATTTGAAGCAGTCGACTGCCCTGGATTTTCGGCAAAATCTTTCATCGCGTACATCATTGTTCCCGTTGCTGAACCGAATGCGTCATCAAGGCTTTTGCTGATGGATTTATCTGCATTGTTTTTTACATACAATTTATTTTCGGCACTGGGGTATAAGTCAATATACTTCTGCCCTTTTTCGTTCGATTCTGAACTGCTTACTAAAGTGTAATTGTCATTTACGAGCGTTTTTTCATCATCAGTCATAAATGTCTTTATAAGCGTCATACCGCTTTCGCTTATTGCAGCCGGAGCGGTTGAATCAATACCGTTTTGCTGAATGCCTATGTTAACGATTTTTGACATAAAGTTAGGCAGGTTTAAGTCGCTCATTGCCTGACCGAATAAAAGCACAATTGCAATAAGCAGTCCTGCCGCAAAAGGTTTTAAATATCCTCTGAGTTTAATCATTCTGTCTTTTCCCTTTCCGTTTCATTTTTTATTTGTTCTGAAATATCTACAAGCTGCGAAAATAGTTCAATAAGTTTTCGGGTATTGTCTTCTCCAAACCGAGAAATTGTTTCATCCATCATTTTATCCGTGTGTTCTTTCGAGCGCTTTAATATGTCCCGTCCTTTTTCTGTAAGAGTAACGGATACTTTCCGCCTATCCTGCATATCCATTTCACGGCTTATATACCCCTTATTTTCAAGTCCGTTAAGCATTTGCGAAATTGCGGGCTTAGTTATATGATGCATATGCTGAAGATCTGATACAAATATTTTTCTATGCAAATTAAACTTACATGCTTCATTGTCAGGATGAATCCCCGGCGGAAAATGCCCCGCAATACCGTTCATTACCATAAGCTCGCCCATGCGAATGTCGAGGTCAGCAGGAAATGCCATCCCTACTTTACGAAACCTCATCATAGTGCGTATGAACTGCTCTTTTAATGCAGCGTCCATTTTTATTTATCTCCTTAATATATAATTATCTAAATAGTTAAGCACTTAACTATTATAATGCTTACATAAAAAAATGCAATAGGTTTTCTGAATATTTTTTTATGGGTAATTTAGGAAATAAAAAAACTGTCTATTTAGACAGTTTTGCGTAAAATACTGTTAGTTATGTAATGCTATCCATTTTTCTAAATAAGGTCTATCATTATTCGCAGGTGCTTCATACCATTCGGAACAGAGAAAATTCTAATTAATTATTAATACTTTAATATAAAAATAGAGAGATAAAATCTCTCTATTTAATTCTTTTACTCTTACCTAACCCTACTCCTTCCCCGCCTTTATCGCCTCGCTCATTTCTATTCTGTTAAGTTTTCTCTTGCTCATTGCTTTTGATAATTCATACGTAGCATAAATTACAACAAACCCTGCAATGATATAAACATAATCAATTACTATCGGAAAAGCAATGTCTATGCTTTGCATCGCGCTTTTAAATGCTAAGTCCATTAAACTCATTATCAGAGGTATTCCTATAATATATCCTAATACTATAATAATCCACGGACTGTTAAGTATCAGCGAATTAATCTCTTTCTTCCTGTAGCCGAATACTTTCATCAGCGATATAGTAGGTTTGTTTTCTTCGATTATCAAAGAAATGACGACATGTATAACCACAAGCCCGATAATAAACGAAAGCAATCCCATCACCCCAAGCGCGCTTTGCAACGGCTGCATTGAAGCCTTAAAGTTATTTATTGTGTCATCAACAGAACTTACGCTATACAAATATTTTTCGTCAATGTCAAGCTTCTGCTTGCTCCATAACCCAATATAGCTTCCTTCGGGATAGCCGACCATACTGTTAAATTTATCAATAGGCATAAAGATGTATTCACCTATATAAGAATTGGCAATCTTATCAACTGTAATCTTATATGTTTTTGATGTTACTTGGTTTACCGCTTCAAAACTGCCGCCTTCTTTGATGCCTAATTTTTCTGCAAGGGGTTGCGTGATAATACTCTCATTTGTATTAAGGACATTACCTTTTTTATCTTTTAAAATAATCATTTGAGTATCAGGTTGTATGCCGCTTATTGTAAATGCAACATCACCACTGTCTTTTTTCATTATGAATTCGCTTCCGCTGAAAGCTTCTGTGCCTTCCAAAGGATAATCGATATGAAGGGTATTATAAATATATTCATATTTAAATAAGAGCGTATTTGTTATATTCTCACCCATTAAATAATCCATTGAGCTTTTTGCCGTGAAGCCAAGCAGCAAAAACATAGTTGCCAAAATTACACCGAACAGCAAAAATATAAGACGGGACAAGCTCCTAAATTGCTCTCTCAATTTGAATTTTGTCTTGAATTTAAACTTATCAAGTCTTACCCTTCGCTCTATAAAGTTAACTTTTCCTGTTTTTGCATCACCTCTCATAAGCGAGACGGGCGAGCGGCGCAGTTCTTTAATTAAAATATAAAGACTGCTTAGCATTAAAAATAATACAGGCAAAAGCAAACTAATAATTATTTGTATTGGTGAAATTACAGAATTGCTCAGCGGAATATTAAAATACTGCAGCATAAAAGCAGTCATGGGTCTAATGGTTATAATCCCAAAAATTGTGCCTGTTACGCCGCCGAGTATAGCTATAACAAGCGGATAGCGCATATAGTGATTTATAATTTCTTTTTTCCTGTACCCTTGCGCATACAACGTTCCTATAATAACAGAGTCCTGTTTAATCATGCGCAGAATAACTATGCCGGTAAGCACGCAGGTAAGTAAAAGTATCACAACAGGAAGAAGCGTGCTGACTTTGCCTATGCCTTCCATTTTTGCCGTTACTAAGGTTACTCTGTTATTGTTCGCAGTATCCGTCCATTGAGTAACTGCAACTCCTTGTTTTGTAAGTTCGCCCCTGAACGCTTCAGATTGTGTCTTTACATTTTGATTGTCTGAATTAAATTTAATTGAATAAAATGTTTTTGCGCTTTTATAAGAATCAAAATCGCTTTTACTAATCATAGCTATGCCGAATGAATTTGCGTCGCTTAATAAATCCGATTGAGACTTAATTATATAAATGTAATTGGGAAGCGAGAAAAATCCCGCAATTTTATAAGGTTTATTTTTTATATTTAAACTATCTCCTATTTTATATCCGTTAGCGTTAGCAAAAGCAGGATCAAGCAGTACTTCGCCTTGTTGCACAGCGCGTCCTTCTATAATAGCGGGAAGGTTTACTTTTTCATTTACGCGGAATACTCGCAGTGTTTTGCTGTCTGATATATTATAATCAAATGACGCTCCCTGCTCGATTTTCGCGTTAAATTTATTCTCTAATTCGGAAATATTATCAAGAGATACATTAGTTGAAAAGCTTGCGTCTTCCTGAATATAATCGCGTTCAAACGAGTTTACGGACTCGCTTAAATTAACCGAGAGCATATTCAGTAAGATATAGAGTGTACAACTGATAATAATTAACACTAAAGAGCCGATATACGGAGACTTGTTTTCAAGTATCGTTCTCTTTATTTTTTTATTAAGTGTCATCACCACTCAATCCTTTCCGCCGGTAATATTTCACTATTAATTTTTTCCTGAACAATCTGGCCTTCCCTAAGCCAATAGACTCTGTTCGCTATTGCGCTTATCGCTGTATTGTGTGTGATAATAAGTATGGTAGTTTGGTACTTTGCGTTAATTTGCTGAATAAGTTTTAAAATTTCCTTGGATGTTGTGTAGTCAAGCGCGCCGGTTACTTCGTCGCATAACAGTAGTTTCGGATTTTTCACAATAGCTCTCGCTATAGATACTCTCTGCTGCTCGCCTCCGCTGAGTTCTCTTGGAAAACGATGTTTTTTATCCAATATTCCCACAGCTTTTAAAACTTCGTCTATGCTTATAGGAGACTTGCTGATATTGGCTACCACTTCAATATTTTCTCCGACCGTCAAATTAGGCACAAGATTATAAAACTGAAATATAAATCCCAGTTCATCACGTCTGTAATTAGTAAGGTGTGAATCATTAAACTTAGTAATGTCCGCTCCATCTATTTTAACACTGCCGCCATCCGCCCGGTCAATGCCTCCGATAATATTCATCAGCGTGGATTTGCCGGACCCTGAAGGACCGAGAATTACTCCTATTTCGCCTTTGTCAAGCGACATATTAAGGTCTTTCAGCACTTTCGTTTCGATATTGCCGTTAAAATAGCTTTTTTTAAGATTTTGTATTTCTAAAAACATTATCTATACCCCATTCCATTCTTTAATAATTCGAGCATTTCTCTAATTTCATTATTATATTTATCATAATTATCGACAATATTCATATCTTCTGATTTTGCTTTTGATAAGATGTATTCTTTAATTTTTATTGAGGCTCCCGTCATAAACATGGCGAGAATTTTATCGTCAATGTCACTGCGTATGCTACCGTTATTTTGTCCGTCTTTAATAAGTTTTTGCATATATTCATCGGATGCCGCCATCATAACCTGAAAAGACTTATCTGTGAAAGATTTATATCTGCCTATAAAAACATCCTGGATAAATATTGCTATTTCTTTATCATCTTTAATCTGGTCTAATATCTTCGCCGCACTGTCATAAAAATAATCAAAAATATTCACTTCCGCAGGCGCAAGCTGTTGTTGATATTTATTTATAAAATATTCAACCGACCAATGCACGCAGTACATAAACAGCTCCTGCTTATTTTCAAAGTATTGATACATGCTTCCTTTTGCAACACCCGCATTTTTTGCAATAGTTTCAATATTGCCTTTTTCGTACCCTTTGCCTAAAAATTCGCTTACTGCAGACTTCACCACCTTTATTTGCTTTTCTTCGTTGAGATTAAAAAATGTATCCTTAGGCATTAAACTCCTCTGTTCCTGTTTTAATATTTTTATATTTCTTTTTAATTATTTCTAATAATGCGATTATATTTATATGACTTTATAGTCATATAATATGACTTATTAGTCATTTTGTCAATATATTTTAGAAAATAAAAAACTCGCTGTTACAGCGACTTTAATTATATATTTTTTCTTAATTTTACTTCATTCATTTTTATTATCAGCGGTTGAAATCTCTGTAAATCTGCACAGTAGTTTTGTATATTATTTTCATCCATTTCGCCATTTATTACTGAATTTGTAATACTGCTTAATAATATATTTATTTCCTCCAGAATTTTATAGCTTTCATCGCTAAGTATTGCTTGATAGAAAGACCATCTTATCGGCATTGCGTTTATAGCTTGAAGTATTTTAATCTTAATATCATTTTCATAAATATCGCAATAGTTTAATAATATACGAATATCTTCTAAGTGTTTTCGATATTCTTCTTTATCATGAATAAATAATTTATCGTGTTCTTTTTTATCAATATATTTTTTAAATTGCCATGATACTATTAGGCTCGCAGCTACGCCGGTCATTAAACTAATTATAATGTTTATTATCAAATCTTGCATAATATTTTCCTATATCTAAACTTTTCTTTACTTTAATTATATTTGTTAATAATGTTTTTACAATATCATAAGTGAATTGAATTATAATTATATTAAAAAAGAGATAACTACTTATCTCTTTGTGCGCAATTATTTGATTATTAATCTATTCTTTCCTAAATAATCTTCTAATTACCATTATCCCCTCAACTCCTATGCCCGCAGCGCTTAAACTATATAATATTATCATAGCGATAACAACAACCCAAACTGTTCCCTTAGGCTCAGTTGCGCCCGATGCAAGGCCGCTTGCCGCTGCTGTCGCTATACTGCCTATCCAAAAAACCATTGCAGCCGCCATTGTTGATATTATTAATTTCACGTGATGCTTGCTTAGAAGCGCCGCCCAAAATATCATCAATGCGCCAAGCAATATAAGCGGAATCATTTCCGCAGGCATAAGGTAATCCATTCTGAACAAACCCGTTCTTATTGAAACTATAACTGAAGTTATTATCATAAACGCGAAAGGCGCCAGCACTATAGCTGTTCCCGCTATAGCTAAAACTTTTTTTAATGCGGTATTACTTTTCATAAAATACCTCCCTATACTAAGATGTCTGTATCTTATATACTAATATATATACAAGTAATTATATAAAATATTATATATTATACAATAATATAATTTAAATTAATAAAAGCAGGCTGACTAAAAATTTCTTTTTAAGCCAGCCCTGACATTTTTGATTATTTTATTTATAATAATTAATAATTTTCCCGCTTACCGAATTCCGCATTCTCAACCCATTCATTCGGTCTGTTTACAAACTGCACAATTTCATCAAGCACTTTGTAATGCTCCTCTTCCTGCATAATTAAAAATTCAAATAAAGCTTTATCCTCATTATTTTCCTTAAGAAGTTTTTTGTAAAGCTCTATACTTTCTTTTTCTTTGTCAAGAGCCATCCTGTACGCGTCAATCTGCTGAGGCATTGCTTTTTCTTCCATCTTAAAGCTTTTCAGATCATCAAACACATTTTTAGTCCATCGGCTTACTTCAGCCTCAGTCTTATACGCTACATTTTTTATTTTATTCTCTATAATCTGCGCGTGATGGCATTCGTCTTTTGCCAAATTTATAAAAACCGTATGCAGACTGTTGTTTTTGTTAATATAGGCTTGTTCTTTATAATATTTTTCCCCTTCTTTTTCCATCTCTATTGCGAATTTCAGGATATCCATAATTAACTCTCCTTTAATTTTTGAATATATATTTTTTATTTGAATAATGCTGTTATTTTAAAAATCCTTTTAATATCGTGTCTTCCGCTTCTTTCTCGGTAAGCCCTATCGACATTAATTTAATTAACTGCACTGACTCAAGTTTGCCTATAGCCGCTTCGTGCACAAGCTGCGCGTCGCTGTGATGAGCAGATATCTTAGGTGTTGAAGTAATAACAGCGTCATCCATAATAATAGCGTCGCATTGAATATGCCCTCTGCATTTATTTTTACCGATTAAATCAAAATAATATGTCTGTTCCGATTTTCCTTGCGCAACAGAGCGCGAAATAATTTGAGCGCTGCTGTTTTCTCCAAGTAACTCTACGGTAATATTGGATTTCGCTTTCTGCTCTATATTTGTAAGCAGCCGCTCTGTAATTATAAGCTTTGCTCCGTCGTAAAGCTGTATTTCTGTGTCTCGCACTGTATTGTCGATTCCCATAATCTGAATTAATTCAAGTTCTACAGTAGTATTTTCTTTTGCATGAATAATTGTTTTCGGGTTAAGGACTTTTTTTCCTGTCCCTTCTCCCTGACCATAATGTTTTTCGATATATTTTATGTGAGCGCCTTTATTTATAAAAAATTCATGAATGCCGTCATGCTGGGATTTATTGTCACCCGAATTGTGAATGCCGCAGCCTGCTATTATTTCCACATCGGCGTTTTCACCTATTTCAAATGTGTTATAAACAACATCAGTAATGCCTTGTTCTGTGACAATAACCGGAATATATACGCTTTCTTTTTTTGTATTAGGCTTGATGATGACATCAATGCCGGGGCGGTCTTTTTTAGTTATAATATCTATGTTTTCTGTCGTGTTTTTTTGTATGCCTTCGCCGTTTTTTCTTATATTGTAAGCCCCCTTGGGTATATCGTGCATATCGGCGACTTTTTCAAGCATTAAATTATCCAATGCATTCAGCATTCTTATCACCTGCTTTCCCGCAATTAGCTCGGCATTTGCATTTATCGTCTATAAAACCTTTTCTTAAAATATCTTCTTTGGGTATATTTCTCTCAATGCCGCCGTTTGCCACCAAGATTATCTCATCGGCAAGTTCCAATATTTTTTCCTGATGTGAAATGAGTACAATAGTAGCATTAGTTTTTTCATGCATTTCTTTGAAGGTTTCTGCCAGTCTATTAAAACTCCATAAATCTATGCCGGCTTCCGGTTCGTCAAAAACAGCCAGTTTTAAATTTCTTGCAAGAATTGACGCAATCTCAATTCTTTTTATCTCGCCGCCCGAAAGGCTTGCATCCATATCGCGGTCAAGATATTCCTGAGAACATAGTCCTACGCTATACAAAAGATCGCATATTTTGTCTTCTCCCGAGCCGCTAGACATAGAAAGATTTAATAATTCGCGGACTTTAATGCCTTTGAAACGAGGCGGGCTTTGAAAAGCATATCCAATCCCCAGATGAGCCCTTTGTGTGATATCCAGTTGCGTGATATCCTGTCCGTTAAAAATAATATTTCCTGCCGTGGGCGTTGAAATACCCATAATTATTCTGGCGAGAGAGGATTTTCCGCTTCCGTTGGGTCCTGTGATTACATATATTTTTTTATCAAGAAGTTTTAAGTTTACTTTGTTTAATATATTTGCTTTATTTTCTACGCTTAAAGATATATCTTTTAATTCAAGCATTGTTATCCTCCTTTTGATATTATCTGTATGTTTATAATTATAATTCTATTTAGAAATTAAGTCTATACAAGATAAATAGTTAACAAGATATTAATTTGCGTAAAAACAAAAAAAATTTTTGTAATCATTACAAAAATTTTTTTTTGGTATTTATTATTTTTTATTTAAATTTACTATATAAATCTTTGAATAATCTCAGCCAGAATAAGCGTTACTATTCCAACACAAGCAATAGACAGCCCAGCCATAGAGCCCATCAGTTCGTTTATTTCCATTGCCTTTGCCGTGCCCATTGCGTGAGCTGACGTGCCGAACGCAAGTCCGTTTGCAACCTCATCTTTTACTCTGAACCATTTAAACAGATACGGAACAAACACAGTTCCCAGCGTTCCAGTTATTACTATTGAAAGCATCGTAATTGATACAAGCCCGCCCAATTGACCGCTTATAGCCAGCGCTATAGGAACTGTTACGCTTCGCGGTATTACTGATAATATAACCTGCCTGTCAAGACCGAATATTAATCCCAGCAATACAACAGACACAACGGCAACTATGCTGCCGATTGCCGTAGCGAGCAGAATCGGGATTATGTTTTTCTTAAATTTATCAAGATTTTTATAAAGCGGAACTGCAAGGCAAACCGTAGCGGGTCCTAAAAACATCGATATAATTTGACCGCCTTTGTTATATAAGTCATAATCCACATGGAAAAATCCCAAAAGCGATATAATAAGTATGCTTGCAACAGGCAGGGGGTGTATAAAAGCCAGTTTAGTTTTCTTGAAAAGCCATACTCCGAAAGAATATAATGCTAAAGATACAAATATAGCCGATATCGGGGAAGAGAGAAAATCAGACATAAATTTCATTTTACACGTTCTCCTTTCTTGTCTGTATTTTTTGGACTAAACGGGCTGTAAAAGCGGTTGAGGCGAATACCAAAGCTGTTCCGATAATGCATATTGCCAAAATAGGCCAGAATGTGTCTGCCACAATGCCTAAATCTCTTGCGACGCTTGCCGCTGCAGGCACAAAGAAAAAGCCCATATTCGTTGTTAAAAATGTTGATACATCGCTTATCTGCTCAAGCTTTACAACTTTTGCGCAAAGAAGGATAAACATAAGTATCATCCCCAGCACATTGGCGGGAAACTTTACGGGCAATATCATAAGAATTATTTCGCTTAAAGCGTAAACGCCCATAATAATTGCGAATTGTTTTAATAATTTCATTTGGTCACTCCTTGGTTACTTTTTATACCTATATTATAAAATAAGTAACTATTTAAGCAAGACTGCACTATTTTGTGCGTTGCTTACTTACAGTTAATCTAAGTTACCTAAATGAAAGTTTATGAATTAATTCTTGAAGACTAAATAATGATTTTGTAAATTAAAAGAATATAATATAAAGTTATTATATCTATTTTGTCTTTCTTTTTCTGATATATCTGTACAGCAGGAATATACATGCAAAAAATACTATAATTCTTAAAACTATATAAAAAATTATTGCTCCGTTTAAATCCATAATATTTTATCCTTCCTATAAACTGTTGTTTGATTTTATTTTTTTTGAGTCATTAAATTTTCTGTATTTTATTTTTTAAAATATTTTTTAATGTATCTTACAGGGTTTCTTTCTTTAAAAAATTTATACAAAAAAAATACAATCAAATACAAAAGCGCTGCTCTGAAAATAAAATATAAAATTAATCCTCCGTTTATATTTGATAAATCCATTTAATTTCCCTTCACTTTATATATAATCATTTTATTATTTGCCGCACAATAATAATTATTCCGTTCATAATTTTAAACAAAAAAGAGATAAGCGATTATCTCTTTTTATGTATTCGTTAAATTGATTTATTTTTCTTCCTGATGTTCATCCTTGTCGGCTAAGATATCCTTGATTTTTCTGGCTTTTTCTTTTGTGTCTTCGGCAAATTCTGCCGCGACGCCTTTTACGGCGGCTCCTTTAACTTTTGCGTCTTTAATAAAATCATCGGTTTTATCCGCAAAATCTTCCGCTTTAGCTTTTGCTTCTTTCGCCATTTCTTCCGCCTTTTCTTTTATATCGGCCGCTTTTTCTTTAGCCTCTTCATACGCCTCTTCAGTTTTGTTTTTAATATTATCAAATTTTATTTTCGCTTCCTCGGCCGCCGCCTGGGCTTTATCTAAAGCATCTTTGCCTGCTTCCTTAACATCAGATGCAAAATCGCTTGCTTTAGCTTTAAACTCCGAAGCCGTTTCTTTTGCATCGTCAATAGCGTCATCGGCTTTATCCATAAACTCGTCCAGCTTTACTTTAGCCTGCTTTGCCGCGTCTTCAGCCTTAGCTTTTATTTCCGCTGCTTTTTCTTTAGCTTCATTTATTGTATTATCTATTTTATCTTTTATTTCGTCCATAACAAACCTCCAATATTTAATCGAATATATTTTATTATTACATGTAGTTTTTGGGCAATTAAAATTATTTCTTCTGTAAACTGCTATATACCGATAAACACATCACCATCCCGAAGCATTACCGGATAGCTGTTTAAATCATCGGCTTTGACCCTTATTTTAAACATCTTTCCCTGCTCGATTAATTTACCTGTTTTTACGTCAAATATCGACCCATGCTTAGGACATACAATATGGCTGCCTTCCAGTCTGCCTTCAATAAGCTCTCCGCCCATATGCGTGCATTTACTGTCTGTCGCGTAAAATTTATTATCAACATTTATAAGCAAGATGTCTCTGCCTTCAATTGCTACTTTTATTTTTTGCCCATTTTTTAGATCGGATACTTTGATAGCTTTTACATATTCCATATATTACCTCCTGCTTATTTCATAAGAACATTTTTGTCATTTATTGTCATTATAACATGTACCCAATAAAAAAGAGAGATAATTGCTTATCTCTTTGTATTTATTTATATCTTTCGTGCGCAAATTTTTAATTTTAATATATATTTTCAACAATCAAATCACATCGCTTTTTGCTCTTAAATATAATGAGAGATAAACATTTAAAAGAGGTGAATAATATTTCAAACTTTATATTTTGTAATAATGAACCAATAGGTCCGACCAATTCGTATTCATATTTTATCGGAGCAAATCCTCCTACTTCATTCAATAAAGTAAGCGTATATCCTCAAATTGACAAAACTGCCTTTATTGGGCCGTTTTCCAGTGTTATAGGCGATGTAAGAATTGACAAAGAAGTGTTTCTTGCAAGCAATGTAGTCCTAAGAGCTGACGAAGGCACGAATTTTTATATAGGATATAAAACCAATATTCAAGACGGAGTAATACTGCACGGGCTTGAACATGCACAACTTACTGTAGATAATAAAAAATATTCAATTTATATCGGCAGCGAGGTCAGCATAGCTCACGGCACAATAATTCACGGACCATGTGTAATTGGAGACAAGGTTTTTGTGGGCTTTAAAGCAATAGTCTTTGACGCTATAGTTGAGGAAGGTTGTTATATTGAATTGGGCGCTATTGTTACCGGAGGAGTAAGAATACCGCCTGGCAGATATGTTCCGGTTGGAGAAATAATAGACACGCAAGAAAAAGCAAATAAATTATCTAGGGTACCTCAAAGCAAAGAAGAATTTGCTAAAAAGGTGGTAAAAGTAAATACAGAATTTGCAAATTCATATTCTTTAAAATATGGCGGCACTCGCTGCAGCTGCGGACTTTGTTGCGATAACAATACATTAATTCATGACTGATAGTATTGAACAGTAATAAATATAATGCAAACGCACTTAAACAAAAGAGAGATAATTGCTTATCTCTCTAATATTTATTTAAATCTTTCGTGTTCGAAATTATATTTTTCCTGTATTAATCTCAGCACTTCGCCGAACCTTTGAAAATGCACGACTTCGCGTTCTCGTAAAAATCTTAATGAATCTTTTAAAAGCGGATCATCCGTCATCTGAATAAGATTTTCATACGTTGTTTCTGCGCGTTTTTCGGCAGCCATATTTGCATATAAATCGACTTCGGGATTACCGGTTGCCACAGTTTCTTTTCCAATATTAAAAGGAACTCCGTCTACGTTAAGATAATGCGGATTGCATTTGTGTTCAACATACATTCCGTCAAATCCAGCTTTAATAAAATCGTCTTTAGTCGCTCCGCAAATAAGCATTTCATAGAGTGTCGCAACCATTTCCATATGAGCAAGTTCTTCCGTTCCTATGTCGGTAAGCACTGCTTTGCCTTCTTTATATGGCATAGAATAACGCTGATTTAAATATTGGGTAGACGCGCCGCTTTCACCGTTGGGCCCGCCGTACTGTGTTAATATATTTTTTGCCATGCGTAAATCTTTACATGCAACTTTCATAGGATACTGTAATTTTTTCTCGTAAATCCACATACTAGCACTCCTTCCTCATTATATCGCATTTATTCCATGGCCATTTTTCGCTTACCCACGCCCATCTGTCTGCGGGACTTATGCCGTAAATAGTAAGCGGCTCATTAAACGTTCTTTCATAATCGGCAATCAGCCCGCGCAGCATATCCGCGTAAAAATTATGTTTATTAATCATAGCTGTATCGCAAGGATGCGTATCAAGATAAAGAGCTATATCCAAAACCATAAATTGTACAGACATTATCTTATTCATCATTTCATCTTTAGCCGAATGTGCAGGCATCTGCCCGGGGTAATGCGGTTTTTCATCACGCACGGGCATTTGCGGATATTTAGGTTTTCTGTCCCATATAGGCATTTGTTCGGGGCAGCGAGGTTCTTCTCTTATCGGCATCTGTTCGGGCGGACTTATAGGTTTGTGTATAATTTCCGGCATCTCTATTTCAGGTTTTTTTATAATTTCCGGCATTTCTTTCGGGTGTTCAATCATTTTTTCACTTTCTAACATTTCATCGGATTTCTCACTCAGCCTATCCCAACCGCGTCTATCCCTATTTCTATCGCGGTCGCGTTCCCATATTCGTAAAAGTACAAGTATCCTTTCAATGAATTCAAGCATTTCATTTCGGCGCCTGCGTCGTCTTTCGCGTTGCAGTATCTGTTCAATAAGTTGAATTTTTACTCCTATACGTACTGAGCTTATTATAATACGCTGAATTTCTTCAATAATATCGCGTTCTTCCCTATCGCGCCCTCTTTCACGCTGAAGTATTTCAACGATGGATTCCGGTACGTCTTCTTCATTTTCACTTCTGAGTATTTGTTTTTTAGAATTGGATATTTTATTATGCATGCGCTTAAATTCAGAATTATCTTTATTTATAAAAGCGGGCATAATCTGTCACCTCCTCTGACATTGCCTGCATACGGTTCATATAACGCAACAAAAGCCGTGCCCTTCATAAGAGCTTCAGTTTCAGAGTATAATCTTGTGTCTTTCTGATAAGGCACATACGCGTTTGCGTACATGGGATTTACCGGCATAAACGGAACAGGCATAGCGCTGCCGCCTATCGGGCATGTATCAGGCATTTGAATTGGCATTATGGGGCAACATCTGTCTCTTCGCAGTTCTTCTATCATAAATTTGTATTTCCCCCTTAAATTTTCTTATGCCGATAAAATTGGCACAAGCAGGTTTCAATTTATAATATGCAAATTATGTCGCAAATGTTATTAAATAAGGGGATTTAATTTTATTTGGGGTTAGAAAGATAGTTTATAGAGAATTAAGACAATAATAAATACAATTTATCAAATAAATGCTAAAATAAAACTTAAATATTTAAACATATTAGAGGTAATTAAAACGTGGGTCAAATAACACATAAAAATCACTATGTTCCTCAATTTTATTTAAAAAACTGGAGCAATAACGAGCAAACCATATGGACATATAATATTTTAGTTTCAGATAAGAAAGTGCCTTTATGGAGAGAAACAGCCATTAGTTCTACTGCTACTCTAAAAGATTTTTACACAAGAGAAATTAATGAAGAGGAATATGATGATTTCGAAAAACTATTGAACGATGAATTTGAAATGTGCAAAAATTGTAATTGATAAAGTAAAAAAAAATGTAAGATTAAAAAAAGATGATTGGCGCGGTTTAGCAAAGAACCAATTAAAAAAACGTCTTTGCTTCGTCCACGTACAGTTGATGCTGAAATATTTAAAAATGAGCAACAAAGTTTTAACACATTGCACGATGACCATCTTAAAGCCAGAAAAGAGCTATTTGAAGATTAAAATACTTATACTAATTAAACATTTAAATAATAAGCAATATTTAATTAGTATTTTTTTGACAAAAAAAGCACCCTCATGGTGCTTACCCTTTTTCTTAATTACTATAAAACGCTCATGCAAAAAGCAAAGCGTGAGATACTTTGCTTTTTGCGTGAGATCAGGTTCTTAATGTGTCTAAACTTTAGCTTTCAAGCAATTTTTTACTGTCGGTTTCTAAGAGCCTTACCAACTCCTTCCAACAATATATAGTATCTATTAAATTTATGTCTACATTATATATCATGTAAATATAAAAATCAAGCCTTTATATAAGTAATTTTTATAAAGTAAACTCAAATAAAAAAGCGTCTGCATGGACGCTTAAATTTTGTGATACATCCATTTTCCGCTTCTAAACCGCAGGGAAGTCATAACAAGCCTCATCGTCTGGTCTATTGATACAGCAAGCCATACGCCAAACATACCCATATGTAAAGGATAGCATAATATCCAACCCGCAAGAGGCCTGATTACAGTAACTGTTATAAACGACGCGTACGCTACAAAAACAACGTCTCCCGCTCCGCGCAGGCAGCCCGAAAAAATAACCTGAGATATTTGCATATACGTTATAAATGACATAAATAACATTGTCGTCATAGCGTACTGCAAAATATCAGGTTCGCGTGAATATAGCATAAAAAGTTCTCTTCCTAAAACAATAAATGTAAGCGCGCATAAACTGGAGCATATTATGCCCATTCTCTGGCAGATGCTTCCGTATATTTTGGCAAGGTCCTGCCTTTCTTCACCGAGGCTTCTTCCGACCAATGCAATTGAAGCGTTAGACAGTCCGTCTCCGAAAGAGAACGACAAAATCAAAAACTGCATGCCTATCTGATACGTCGCAAACGTTGTTGTTCCCAAATGTGCGACTATTATGGCATAAGCTAAAAACCCAGCTCTTAACATAAACTGCTCAACTAAAGACGGAGCGCCGATTTTTGTTATAGATTTTACCGATTCTGTATCGAGTTTGAAGAACTTTATGCCCTGAAAATAAACAAACTGATCTTTATGCGATACCGAATATATGCTCATTAAACATCCCGCGCCCGTGCCTATAAGCGTAGAAATTGCAGCTCCTTTAATACCCATTGCCGGGAACCCTAAATTACCGTTAATTAAAAGATAATTGCAAACAACAGCAATAAGATTCGCGGTCATGTTTGTTTTCATTGATATTTTTGTATTGCCGGCTCCTCGCTGAGCGGCGTTATTAACCATTGTTACTGTGGTAAAAATTATTCCGCCCATTACTATTTTGAAAAACAACACGCTGTCCGCGTGAGTTTCAGGCTCCGAGCCCGCAAAGCGCATAATAGCATCAGCATATTTTACGCATATAACCGACATAATAACCGTCAGAACTATACTTATTATCATTGCCTGCACAAGTATTTTATTAGCGCCGTCTCTGTCGTTTTGCCCTCTTTTGCGCGCCACTATCGCGGAAACCGCTATGTTTAATGAAAAAATAAAACTTATTGCAAGAAGCCGCGGCTGGCTTACAAGCCCTACGGCGGCGACAGCGTTAGCGCCAAGGGTCGACACCATCATCATATTAACCATAATTACCGAGCTGATTAAAAATGATTCTAAAATAGTAGGCCAAGCCATTTGAATTGTAGTTTTTATCAAATGCTTAGGCGGCGGAATTTCTCCCAGCGGTTTTATATTATTTAATATTTTTTCCGTGTTTATTAACTGCATAGAATAACCTTTGCCATATGCTTTGCTGCATTGCTTAAATAAATATAGCAATTATAACACAAACCTATAATTTTGCATTAATTTAACACGGCCTTATAAAAATTGAGTATTTTTTTCATTTATTTAAAAAAATGCATATAAATAAGGATATTTAAAATAAAATTCTTTTATTTTGATTAAAATACATTTAATTACTAAATTTATTTAGGCGTTAACTGTTAAAAATTACTAAATAAATTTAATTTTAACCGATAGCATAATATTGTAAATTTTATGAAATACTACATAACAATCAAGCGATTAAGAAAATACTTGAAAGGATGTTTTATATGAAAGCTACCGGCATTGTAAGAAGAATAGATGATTTAGGAAGGGTAGTAATACCCAAGGAACTCAGAAGAACTATGCGTATAAGGGAAGGTGAGCCTCTTGAAATTTACACTGACGCAAACGGAGAATTAATTCTAAGAAAATATTCTCCCGTCGGAGAAATAAGCCATTCAAGTATGGAATGTGCCGAAGCTATACACCAAATAACGAAACATACTTGCCTTATAACCGATAAAGACAAGGTTGTCGCATGCAGCGGCACCAATAAAAAAGAGTATATTGATAAACAAATCAGCAAAGAAGTGGAAGATATGCTTTTAAGCAGAAAAAGCAAAACATTTAATAAAGAAGACGTAAAAATCCCTATAACTTCAAGCGACGCCAAAGAACACTTCAGTCAGGTGTTTTCCCCCATATTGGTATACGGTGACGCAATGGGAATGATAATAATAACAAATGATGAAAACTCCGATAAAAACATGACTGATTCAGATTTAAGCGTAGCAATGATGGCGGCTCTATTTTTCGGAAAGCAAATGGAATAATAATAAATAAATTTAAAAGCACATTTAATGTGCTTTTTTTGTGCCTACTTTTAATTTCAATATTATTCTATATCTTCTTCATTTTTAACAATTTCAATGTTATTATAGAATTTTTTTAGATCATTTTTTATTTTTGTTTTTTGCTCTTCCGGCATAATTTCAAAATTCTTTATCCAGAGTCTCAAAGTATTGCCCGACAAAGCATATTTATACTCCTTTATATTTTCAGAATAAAAATAACTGACTAAATTTTGATTTTTGCTTAAATATTGACTCTGCGGATGATTTCTATAGTCTGGATAAAGATTATCAGTATAGCTGTCATAATTAATTAAGCTTTTATTACGCTCGGCGCTCGTGCAAGAAGCTGTAAAAATTATTGATAATGCAATTAAATATATTAACAATTTTTTCATTTTCTTCCTCCGGCAATAAAAAAAGGCACAAAGAATTGTGCCTTTATCCTATTTGACTTCATTTTTTGTATTGACAAACTCAATATTGTTAATATTAGCGTCAATGTTCATTAATTCATTTTTAATTTTAGCTTTTATATTCGCTGTTACATTATCCCAATTATTTACCCATACTTTTAAAGTGTTGTTCGTTGCGTAATATTTATAGTCTGTTATATTATTTGCTTGAAAGACATTGTCATAACTTGCATTTAACCCTTTTGTTGTATAATTATTGGGCAACACATAATCCGGATAAAAGTTTTTCGCATCGTCATTGTAATCCATATTGTAGTCCGGCGTAGTTAAACTTTTATTATTGTCATATATGCTTTTTGTACTTGAACATCCAACAACTAAAAGCGTTAACAATACTAATACAACTATAATAAATTTTTTCATCAGCTTCCCTCCTTTAAACATTATTGTTTGTTAAAGGAGCATAAGCTATGCTATATTAATTTTTACTTTTTTTTACTTTTTTTTGTTTAAGGGCACTACAATTTTCCCGGTGTCCGATTCTAAATACACAATCCAATAACCCATCTCAGAATCTTTTTCTATGTTATGCCAATATACATAGCCTGTAAGTCCTCTCATCGGCTGATGAATCTGTTTATATTCCCCAAACACGCCCAGTACTATATAGTCAATATCTTTACTTCCGTTTTCTTTATTGTAATAACCAATAATCCTTTGAGGATAACCTTCTTTTTTATAAAGGTTATTCGCATTAAAATACAATGTCTGGTAATCTATTAAATGACCGTTTAATTCCACCATAAATTTTTTTGAATTATCTGCATGCACAAACCACTCATGATTTTTTATTTTAGGTTCAAACGGATTTATCTGTCTGAAATTTTCATATAGTATTTGTTTGGTAATTTTTATTCCTGTATTATCAGTTTGTTTTACAATCGGCGGCTGTTCGACCTTTTTATTTAATTGCTCAATTTTCGCGTTTTGCATTTTGATTAATTCTTTATTTTCTTTATTAATAATTATAGGTTTTTCAGTTTCCTCGATTTTATTATTTTCTTCATTAATATTTTCATTATTCACAATGATTTTTGGAATATCCTCTTGTTGTTCTTTTTCTTTTTGCTTGTTTTTATCTTCTGATATTTTGGACCATTGAGGCAGAAGCGCTTTAAACTCATCAATTCCGGCTTCATCTTGAATTTCTTCTTTTTGTTTATTCTCTAATTTATCATTTTTAGACGCTATTGTGTTTAATACTGTTTCAATTCTATCTGATATTTTGTTTATATCTTCAAGCTCGACTTTATTTTCTTTTATTGCTTGTTTTTCTTCTTTAATATCTGATTTGTTAAACAGACCCAAAAATTTTAAATCATATGTAAATAAATTATCATAATAATTATCAATATTATAAATTATGAGTTTATCAAAATCTTTTAATTTATTTGAATCAAAATTTAAAAAGAACTTATTGCTTTTTTTATTGTCTATTATAAACAAGTTTTTTTGATTTTTTCCGTCAGATAAGCCTATGCCGTATTCGGCTTTAGGCATATTTAAAAGCAATAAATTCAAATCGATTTGATTTTTCTCCAAATTGCGGGATATGTCTATACCGCATTGAAAATTATTTTTTCCTTTGAGAAAGTCGTATTTCACCTGTAACGCCTCCTTAAAATACAAACCGCTATATATAAATTTATTCACTAAAAAATAAACTTATTCATATATTGGCTTTAAATTTGAAAGCGTTATAAATTTTTTCAAATAAAAATCAACTCCTTTAAAAGAAGTTGGTTAATATTTTTAAAACTAAAACTTATTTAATTATTGCTTTCACTTTTAATTAATATTATATCATCGCGGACTTTTTTCCCTTTTTTTGTGAGTTTCCAAAATAATACCGACTTTTCTGCACTCCAATAAGATGTTATTAAATCAAGAGATTTAAATTGATTTAATATCCGTTTAATTAATTGATTATCATTTAGATATATTTTATTATTTTTAGAAATAAGATTGAATATTATAGAATTTAGTATTGATTGTTCAGTTATAGCAACATCTAACATCTGAGTTGAAACAATAGAGAATATTTTTTTTAATGTGATTACAATTGATTTTTGTATTTTATTATTATTATTAATATAATAGTAATCAATTTTAATTTTACAATTTTCAAAAGCAAGGTTATTTTGAATTGTAAAAGATTCAATTGTTTTATTTGCATCTTTTAATTTTGTTTCTAATTCTATATTTTTATTTCTCAACTCTAAAATTTCTTGATTTAATGATAATTCATCATAATCTACCGCACGTTGCCAACCAGGTCTTTTAATTTCAATTTTTGCTTTCATTATAGAAATAGACATTTGAAGATATAAATCATCTGGCGTTTTCCATGGGCTTGCCAATCGATTTTTCATCGCTTTTTCTTTAAAAATTTTGAGATTTTCTATTTTTTCAGTTTCTGTTTCCATTTTATCAATTGGCATTTCAACAGAATCATCTAAAGCAAAAACAAGTATAGGAATATTTTTTTCTTTTGCATAATCATATTCCATCTCGGTGTAACTTAATCCTGTTGCTTTATTGATTGTGCCATATCTTTTACCAATAATAAGGATATAGTAATCACATAAATCAATTACTTTTTTAATTACATTAAATTGCTCATCATCAGTTGCAACAAATGCTTCCATTCCAGCAGGTATGCAATCTGCCATTAGTAAAATATCTAGCGCTTTTTTTCGCTGCTCTATTAAGTCAGAATATGTAGAGCTTATAAAAACCTGATATTTCTTGTTCATTACTTTATTTATTCTCCATTAATTACTTTATCAAATGCATTTTAATTATATTTACGATACGTGTCTTATTTAATAATAATTTCTCTATTATTTTTATCTATAAACCCGGTCAGCACTTCGCATTTAAAATATTGTTTTAAAAGTTTTTCAAGCTCATCCGACGCGGCAAGTATTTTATCTTTGTTTGCATTAAACCCGTCAATGGGAAAGAAAATGTTTTTACTTTCGGGATTAATTTTACCTATATTGCTCTGCCTGTGAATCCATTTTCTTGTTCTTATACGCACGTCATCAGAATAAACAAGTTCGCCTGATGCAAGCAGTTCTTCCTGTTCTTCTCCCAACGGCAGAAAAGCGTCATTTTCTTTTGAAAATCTTACATAAATATCGCCTGTTAACGCGTCTATATCGTGCGAGCCCATAGGAAGCATATATTTTATCGAAATGTAGTTATTTAAATCAACTATAGCATTAACAGACGGGAGAGAATTGCCTTTCTGCACCCTTTTAAGCATCGCTTCTATTGAACAAGGAAATCTGTTGGGGTTAATGTCTACAGCCTGCATTGCGTTTCTGTATAATGATATCTGCGGATGCTCCTTTAAATTAACATCACTTAGATTAATGAAGGCTTTTTTTACTTCTTCGTCAAATAAGTTGGCTATATCCGCATTAGGCTCAAAATTGTTAACATTATACGCGACTACAACCCCCACGTAATAATCGTCAAGTTTTTTAAATACTGCTTCATCTACTATAAATTTCATTTTTTCAACCTCTTTTTATGTCAATATTTTAATTTTTTAAATTTTTCTATTGATTTAAAAATATTTTGTTTTATTATATCAACTCCGCCCGATATATCCGACTCTATGTTTATTACAATTTTGGGATCATGCAGCGAAAGCCGCATAAGCGCCCAGCCGTCACCGCTTCTTTCATCCGCTTTTATTCTTATGCCTTCATAAGACGGAGCGTCAAGTTTCCAGCCTTCTTTGTTTTGCACATATTCTTTAAACACTGATAATACTTCTTCGCCGTATTGCTTAAAATCATCCTGCAGGATATCTAGTCGGATTTCGATTGATTCGGCAGCCTCTTTTAATGTTTTTATCGCATCAGATATATTTTTACCCTCTTTAGCCATTTCGGCAAACAATATTAAAATTTTTACAGCCATATACGCGCCGTCATCTAAGAAGTAATTTTCTAATAGCGCGCAGTGACCGCTTGTCTCAATTGCCAGCGGAGCGTATTTTCCTTCGCTGTTTAACTTTACAGCTTCGTCTATTACATTCTTATATCCCCGTTTAAATCTGTGATGTATGCATCCTAAATTTTGTATATATTCTGTAAGCGAATTGGATGTAACTGAATCAGTAACTATAATGCTTCCTTTATTCTCTTTGGAAACTATATATGACATTAACGCGACAAGCGCATTCTTGGCAATCGCTTTACCGGTTTTGTCAACAAACGCCGCTCTGTCAACATCAGTGTCAAAAATTATGCCCAAATCGGTTTTTACGTTTAATACCTGCTTTGAAAACTCTTCCATTACCTGTGTGTTTTCAGGATTTGGGATATGATTGGGAAAATATCCGTCAGGATTAAGATAAACACTGCCAAAAGTATCCGCTCCCAATTCGTTTAAAATATTTACAAAAAATCCTCCTGAACCGTTGCCGGCATCTACAATAATGCGTTTATTTAAAAACGGCTTATCGCTGCCTGTTTTATCTCTTATGAGATTAATCAAATGATTGCTGTATATTTGTGTCAGATCAATCGAACGCACATAACCGCGTTTATATACAGAGGAATCTTTTTCCGTATCAAGAAGAATATTCTTAATATCATTTTTATCAAGTCCGCCCTCTTTTGAAAAAAATTTCATTCCGTTTCGGTTGTAAGGAAGATGGCTTGCCGTTATCATAATGCCGCAGTCTGCTTTTATATCATTGAATATAGTTGACATAAATATTGCCGGAGTGGAAGTTAAAGCCGCGTCATATACAAAAAAACCTTCGTCAACAAGACCATTAATAACCGCTTTTTTAATAGCCGGACCTGTTATACGGCTGTCTGTTCCTACAGTTGATAAGTATTTTTCTTTATTTGGATATTTGTCTTTTATATATCGTGCGAAACTGCGCGCTATTTTATAAGCAATTTGTTCTGTTAAATTAACTTTTTCGCCTTCTGATTCTATGGCAACGCCTCTTATGTCCGAACCGTTTTGCAGCTTTAAAATATCTGACATATTCACCCTCCAATTTTTTTAATATGCAAAAATTATTATATCGTAATTTTGTGAAATATTATAGGTTAGTTGAGTTGTATTTATATATAAATTAAAAATTTTCCATATATTGTTTTATTGTTTGTAATAATAAATAATAAAAAACAGTAAATAATTATTGATAAACGATAATTTATTATTGACATTCGCAAAATAATGAGTATACTACTCATAAAAGAGGTGATGAGGTTGAAAAACGAAGGATATAAAGTATTATCCTCATTTATAAAATTTATCATTATAGCATTATTGGCATCAGACGTTGTGGTTATGGCATCCCTCCCGTGGACGCTGCAATGGCTTATGAGCGTTTTTTACGAAGGAAACATAGCGATAATGTATGCCTTTTACATGGTAATATTATATATTTTCGGCATATTAATGCTATTTATTTTAAACGAGTTGCGCGTTATTTTTAATTCGGTTGAAAAGTCAGATCCATTTATTTTAAGAAATGTAACTGCGCTTAAGCGCATTTCAAAGGCCAGCATGATAACATGCATAATATTTTTAGTAAAAACTTTTGCAGTCAATTCTCTTATGACCATGGTTTCGCTGTTTATATTTTTTATAGCTTCTCTTTTCTGCATTGTGCTTGCGGAAGTGTTTAGAAGAGCTGTTGAATATAAAAACGACCATGACCTTACAATATAGGTGACGAAATGGCTATTATATTAAATTTGGATATCATGATGGCTAAGAGAAAAATAGGCCTTAATGAACTCAGCGAACGGATAGGAATAACTAACGCAAACTTATCAATACTTAAAAACAATAAAGCAAAAGCAATACGTTTCAGCACGCTGGAAGCTATTTGCAGGGAGCTTAAATGCCAGCCCGGCGATATTTTGGAATATACAAATGATAACGAGGTGTAGATTATGAATTATTATATAGAAAAAGATTATAAAAAGCATACGCTTTTAATGATTTTAGCAGCTATTGTAGGGGTGATGTATACCATATTGTTTCACAAAACTATACATCTGGGACTAAATTACCCCATATTTTTACTTATGATGTTTATATTCACTTACATTATGCTAAACACGGAACACTTTAATAAAAAGACTTACATAGCGCTCAGCTTGGTAAACTTTTTATATGCGGCTGTTTATGCGGTATATATGAATAATATAATACGGTCTATTAATTTTTTGGTAGTGCCTGTGCTGTATATTATTACTGTTATACTAAGTCAGAATAATAAAGCGGATATACTAAAGTTTTTAAAAAGCTTATTTATACCTTTTTTATATATTTTCAGGTATTTCGCAAATATTGTAAAAAACATATTTAATCAAAGCATAAATGCTCAAAAAAGAAATGTGCTTATTGGAATATTGTTAAGCGTCATTCTCCTTGCGATAATTATTCCGCTTATGTTTTCATCGGATATTTTACTTAATACATTATTTCACGATTGGTTTAAAAATTTTAAAATAAATTTAGGAGATGTTATTTACTATGTATTTTTCTTTGTGCTTACTTCCGCGTATTCATACGGCTTCATTCGTTTCGCTGTTGAGAAGCGCATTACTTTAAATGAAAACTCTGAAAAATATTCAATAAATCCTCCTGAAAATATGAAAAATGACAGTTTTAAAGATTATAATACTCAAATATTTATTGTTCTTTGTGTATCAACTATTGTATACGCATTATTCTGCGTATTCCAATCGGTATTTTTAGTAGGAGGACGCATTTACGGGCTTCCCAACAACTTTGATTACGCGCAGTATGCCCGCAGCGGATTTTTCCAGCTCGTTGCGCTAACTGTTATAAATATAGCTATAATACTTACAATATTTAAATTAACAGGCGAGTCTGCAACGAAAAAGATAAAAAACTTCCTTTATATATTTACCTTTTTAACTCTTTTACTTGCAATATCATCATTTTACAGAATGCATCTTTACGAAGCGGCATACGGATACACTATACTACGGCTGCTTGTATATATTATTCTTATTTATGAGTTTTGCGTTATTTTATTAATATTCTTAAAAATAAAAAATATAAAATTTCCTTTTATAAAATTCGCGTTTATTGCAGTACTTGTGTTCTATTTAATCACGGCATATATGAATATTGACGGGTATGTCGCGAAGAAGAATATCGACAGATATTTTGCAACAGGGACGCTAGATGTTTATTATTTAGACCGATTAAGTACAGACGCGACAGACCAAATACTAAGGCTTGAAAATGAAAAAGGCGGAGATATTGCATCTCTTATTCAAAATAAAAAATTCTGCCTGCAAGATTATACTAATAATAAAGATTTCCGTTTTTATAATTATTCGATAAGCAATGCGTTAAAAACATATAACGTAAAAGCCGAGGATATTTATAAAGTAACTGTTGTAAACAACGGTGATGCTGCATTAAAAAGCATAGCTCTTACAAATGATAAGGAAACGCAGGTTATGTCAAGTAAATTAGAGCAGGGACAGCAGTGTTATTTTTTCATACAAGACTCAAGCATTAAATCTTATACAATTACATTAACTGATGTGAACAAAAAAACACTCACACAAGATTTAACGCTGGATTTTACAAATAATAAGACCGTTATATTCTATTTAGATTATTATAACGGAGCATGGTTTATCAATTAAATAAAAAACGAACTAAAAGCTGCGATACTATCGCAGTTTTTTATATACTTATTAAAATAGAATATTTGTAATAATAGCAATGATGGCGCTAATAATGAATAGTACTATTAAAAAAATAAAGCTCTTTTTATGCGGAGCGTTAAACACAACCTTATTTTTAATTTGATATGCAGTTGATATAATGCCTCCGGTAATTACGATTAACATTAAATCCCAGTTGGAATTAAAAAAGGAAATATCTATATTCAAACCTCGAACAAAAACATCAATAAGTACAGCAAACATCATAAATCGCGCTGTGTATGAATCCGCTTTATACACAACTGCTTTCGTCCGCTCATCAATTTTTCCGTAAATAGGTTTATCTTCTATGCTTTCATTCTTCTTATTAATAGTCATTATATTACCTCCTCAAGATAAAATAATTCTTCAAAACTTTTTTGCAGGCATTTTGAAATAATTAACGCAAGTTTTGCTGTCGGACAATATTGCCCTGTTTCAATATAGCCTATTGTCTGCCTTGATACTCCCGCCAAATTAGCCAGTTGTTCCTGCGATAAATTCATCTCTGCACGTGCAATTTTAATGCGGTTTTTGAGTTTTACTTTTTCATTCAAGAAAACACCCCCATTTAATTATAAAATAGCATATAATTATATTTATGTCAAGTTTGCTTTGCATTATGTTATGTATGCATTGCATTTTTACGAAATTAATTATTGTTTATAATGTTTATGTATTATTTTTTCTTTTAATTGCACTAAATAAAATATATAATATTGTTTTAGAAATAAACAGGAGCTTATTATGTATTTAATTGCAGGTCTTGGAAATCCCGGAAGACAATACGCGCTTACAAGACACAATATAGGATTTGAAGTCATTGATTACTTGGTTAATGAATTAAAGCTGGGAGGCAAAAAAGTAAAGTTTAACGGCGAATATTACACCCATATGATAAACGGCGAGAAAATAATTTTCTTAAAGCCGCTCACATATATGAATTTGAGCGGAGAGTGCGTAAAAGCGTACGTCGACTATTTCGACATACAAACTAATGAACTTATGATAATATATGACGATACTTCGTTTAACGCAGCAACTGTGCGGGTTAAAAAATCAGGAAGCAGCGCAGGACATAAAGGTATGGAAGATATTATTTTAAATCTTAACAGCGAAGATATACCCCGTATTCGTATAGGAATCGGACAGGCTGAATATGACATAAAAAACCATGTGCTATCCAGATTTTCAGAGCAGGAAATAACACTAATGCAGCAAGCGGTGAAAAAAGCGGCGCAGGCAGTAATGTTGTTTATCGAAAAAGATATCAATACTGCAATGAATTTAATAAATACAAAAACGAAAAACAAAGATATAAATAAACCGGATGAAAATGAATAATGAATTTAATGAAATTCTAAAACAGGACCACTCGCTTAACAGCATATTGCAGCAGGCAAAACAACAGCGCTCTATAAATATAGGCGGAATGGAAAACGACTTTAAGAGCGTTTTTTTATCGTTTCTTGCGCACAATATTAAATCAAATATTATTTACATCACTTCTACTGATTTCTCGGCAAAAAAAATGTTAAGCAGTTTTAAAAACAATTCAAACGTTTTGCTGTATCCTTCAGCAGGTTTGTATTCAGGCATAAGCGCGGCTCATGACAGAATAACAGATTATGAACGCATTCTGACTTTATGCTTATTAAAAGAAAACAAAAAAAATTTAATTATAACAAGCGCAGAAGCGCTTTCATTTCCCATAAGCGAAAATATTTATGATTATATTCTTAAAATAAAACTTTCGGATAAGTTCGATATTTCTTTGTTATCTTTGGATTTAATAAATTTAGGATACGAGCGATGTGAAGTAACAGAAAGTAAAGGCCAGTTTTCAATAAGAGGAAGCATAATTGACATATTCCCGATAAACTTTGAAAACCCGGTAAGAATAGATTTTTTCGGAGATGAGATTGAAAGCATAAAATATTTTGACGCCGACAAGCAAACATCACTATATACAATAGACAATGCGAAAATTTATCCATGCAAAGAAATAATATATACAAAAGAAGAAGAAAATAAGATATTAACGCTCGCTGAAAATGAAATTGAAAAAAGATTAAATACGGTAAAAAAATTATCTGAAAATAATTCTTTTAAAGAAGAAGTTACGGATAATTTAAATCAACTCCGTAGTTCGGTTTTAGCACGGCCTTTTTACTTATCGGCATTTACAAATAAATCGGTTAATTTTTTATCTTACACAAATGATTCAATAATTGTTATAGACTCAATGAACACAATAAAACAAGCATATAGCGACCATATAAAAAACTATACGCTGCTATATTCTCAGTTGTATGAAAAAGGCAAAGCATTCGCTTGCGAAATAGATGCTCTCTTTAAATTCGAGAGACTGCTTGAAATAATTCAACAAAAACAAGTGTTGTATACGGAGCAGCTGTACTCCCAAAAACATAATACCGATTTAAACATTGATTTAAATGTAAGAAATACGGTAAATTATTTCAAAAACTATCAATCGTGCAAAGACGCTATAACATCTTATATAAATAATAAATATAAAATTGTTTTTTGCATTTTAAAAGATAAAGAAAAGCATAACATTGCAAGTATTATCCAATCATATGAACTTAAAGAAAATGCAGACATAAAATACATTTATTGCGATATTGAGCATGGGTTTGAGCTTTATAAAAGTAAAATTGTTTTTATATCATCATCAGAAATATTAAAAACTCATACTAAAAAAACTTCCCATGCTAAAGAAGCGAAAGATAAACTTAAATTTTTCTCTGATATTGCGCCGGGCGACTTTGTAGTGCATGATATTTTCGGCATCGGAAAATATAAAGGCTGCGAACAGATTTTAAGCGAAGGCGTAAGAAAAGACTTCGCGGTTATTGAATACGCGCAAGAATCTATGATGTATGTGCCGCTTGACCAAATGCACACGGTATCTAAATACATAGGCAACAGTGATAACGCTCCGCGTCTGAGCAAACTCGGCAGCACGGAATGGAAAGAAAGTAAAGCAAAAACCAAGCGCGCGGTTGAGCAGATGGCGGAAGAACTGCTTGAATTGTATTCTAAAAGAGAACAGGCGCAAGGGTTCGCATTTTCTAAAGACAGCGTCTGGCAGTCGGAGTTTGAGAACGCGTTTATTTACGAAGAGACGGGCGAACAATTAAAGTGCATTGATGAAATAAAAGCAGATATGGAAGACATAAGACCGATGGACAGACTGTTATGCGGCGATGTGGGATACGGCAAAACAGAAATAGCGCAAAGAGCGGCGTTTAAAGCGGTTGATAACAGTAAACAAGTAGCAATACTTGTGCCTACAACAGTGCTTGCGCTTCAGCATTACAAAAATTTCTGCGAACGGTTTTCTTCTTTTCCCATAACTATCGAAATGATGAGCAGATTTAAAACAAAAGCTCAGCAGACTGAAATTGCCAAACGTATTAAAGCAGGCAAAATCGATATTTTAATCGGCACTCACAGGATACTTTCGGATGATGTCGCATTTAAAGATTTAGGGTTATTGATAATAGACGAGGAACAGCGATTCGGAGTTGCGCACAAAGAAAAAATAAAACAATATAAAACAAATATTGATGTGCTGACTCTTACGGCAACGCCTATTCCGAGGACTTTGCATATGTCTATGATAGGCATAAGGGATATAAGCATTATTAACGAGCCGCCTAAAAACAGGTATCCGGTAATTACTTTCGTTATGGAATACGACGATTCCATAGTTAAAAACTCAATATATAAAGAATTATCGCACGGCGGACAGGTCTATTATATATACAACAAAGTAAAAGGCATAGAGCAAAAAGCGCAGGCATTACAAACACTCATACCTGACGCAAAAATAGCTTACGCCCATGGACAGATGGCAGAGGCTAAGCTGGAAAAATTAATGGCTGATTTTATAGAACGCAAATACGATGTTTTTCTTAGCACTACTATAGTAGAAAACGGGCTTGACATACCTACCGCAAATACCATGATAATAGAAGACGCGCATAAAATGGGGTTATCGCAGCTTTATCAGCTGAAAGGAAGAGTAGGCCGCAGCGACAGACAGGCTTATGCATATATTACTTATCCTGTAAATAAAATTCTTCCGCAAGACGCGGAGAAGAGGCTTAAGGCTATAAAGGATTTTACTTCCTTTGGTAGCGGTCATAAAATAGCTTTAAGGGATTTGCAGATAAGAGGAGCGGGAAATATTCTGGGGCTCGATCAAAGCGGCCATTTCGGCGATGTAGGATATGAAATGTATTCAAGAATATTAAAAGAGGTTATACTGCAGGCTAAAGGCATAAAGGCGGAAGAGGATAAGTATACGGAAATTGATTTGCTTGTAAACGCCTATGTGCCTGAGCATTACATTCCTTCTTCGTCTCAGCGAATGGAGTTATATAAAGACATAGCCGCTATAGAATCCAAGCAGCATATGGAAGAACTGAAATTATCGTTAACTGACAGATACGGCAAAATTCCAATTGCAACAGATAATCTGCTTTTAATAGGGTATCTTAAAAACTTAGCTCAAAGGCTCGATATAGAAAAAATAAAGCAGGATAAAAATATCATAAAATTAATTCCGCATATTACGTTTGACGCAAGCGTTTTAACAAAGCTTTATAAAAATTTCACTTTAAAAGTAATAACTACTAAAAAGCAAAACAACGAAATTCACTTTAATAATACCACTTTATTATCAATGACCGAATACGTTAAAAGAGTGCTTGAAAGCATATTCGCCTTGAAAAATATGAATTAAACTATATAATTAAATAGATAAACTGAAAGGATTGGATAAATGAAGAAGTTTGTAACTTTAATACTAATATTCGTTTTACTGTTTACTTTTACTTCTTGCGCTCAGCTCAATGAAGAAAAAGCATCCGGCAGGGTTGTCGCTACAGTAAACGGTACAAATATTACAAAAGCGGAATTTGATAAATATTATAATTACTATGAAATAGTGTATGCAGTAAACGATGAGTCGATGCCTACAGGAAACGACTTAAAGGATTTTAAAGAAGAAATTCTTACAAATTATACAGAAGTACAGGCGGAATATATTGACGCGTTAGCGAGAGGATATAAGGTTGCTGACTCGGTATATCAGACCAACGTTAAAAACGCCATGGACTATATAACGCAAACAGTCGGAGCTGATAAACTGGACGCTTTCTTTACTGAACACAATACAACTAAAGCGGATTTTGAAGCGTTTTTAAACGACTATTATAAAAAGCTGTCCTATACAAACGCGCTTGAAGAAGATTTCTTTACTATTATGTCAGCCGATCAGAGCCTGATTAATTATAAAGTCGCAACCGTTAATAAAAATGACTTGCCGATGGAAAAGTTTTTATATTACGTTATGCAGGAATATATAACGCAGTATATAACAGGACAAAGCACACCTTCAACGGATGAAGAAATGCAGACATTTTATAAAGAAGTAATTACAAATTACGCACAGCTTGAAGCTTTTTACAATTACGCAACAAAACAGGGTATTGAAATAACTGAAGATGAAATTAACGCGCAATTAGCGACGGTTACTTTATATATGAATTATTTCGCTCCCACGAAAGCGGATAAAGAAACTATGTTAAAGCAGAATTTGCTTACCTATGACGCATGGGAAAAATATTCAAAAGAAAACGCCAAAATGCTTGCTGCTAAAAACAAAGTAGAAACTGCTTTAAAAACGGAGATTTCGGATTATACTCCAACAGATAAAGAAATTCAAAATTATTATGACGAAAACACAGCTATAATATCAGGCAAATATATGTATGCCAAACATATATTGTTCTCAGAAGACAATAAGACCATGGCGGAAACATGCGCCCAAAGAGCAAAAGCGGGAGAAAATTTTGATACGCTGATGGCGGAATACAAAGATAAAGACGGTGTAACGGAAGCGGCTGATTTGGGACGTTTTGCAAAAACGGAAATGGTAACGGAATTCGCGGACGCGGCGTTTAAGCTTTCTGTCGGCGAGGTAAGCGGTGTTGTTCAGAGCGAGTACGGCTATCATGTAATTTACGCATACGCGGCGCCTTCGCTTGAGGCCGAAAAAGCGACTATAACATCAGCGCTTAAATCGGAATATCAGACAGAACAATTAGCTAAGAAAGAAGCTAAGAAAATAAAGGCAAAAGTGAAAACCCCGAAAACGATAAAGACAGCGTATGATGTATATGTAAGTTATTTGTACGGTTCGTATAATATTAAAATATACCCAAGCAGAGTTAAATAGGTAGTTAAATAGTAATTAAAGCATAAAAACCGACCTGATACATTGTATCAGGTCGTTGTTATTTTAAGCGTTATTATTTTGCTCTTCAGATAAATATTTAATATATTTTATATAATCAATTACTTTTTCTTTTTCCTCATCCGTTAAATCGGTTGATTTCATAATACTTTGAGCAATTGGATTAGATTCATTTACCATAGTCCTTTTTGATATAAAATAAGTCGCTATTGTGCCTGTGAGCATCCCTATCGCACCTATGCCTGCAAGCATTAAAATAACGGCTATTATTCGCCCGATTGCAGTCGAGGGTGATATATCACCATATCCAACAGTTGTTGCCGTAACAAAGCTCCACCATACAGCATCCGGCAAAGAATCTACAGTTATATTTTTTTCTGTAAAATATATTCCTACAGCTCCAAATAGAATTATAATTAATGTAAAAAACAAGATATAAATTAACCCGTTAGTATGTAAAAACCTTTTTGCGCTTTTATAAAATTTAGCGCTTACTGAGAATAGTCTGACAAACTTAAAAATTTTAATAATCTTTAGAATTTTTACTAATCTGAATACTTTTAAAGCGTTAAACGGAATCATTGCAATTAAGTCGGGGATATTTTGCTTTACAAATGTCTTTTTATTTTCTGATAAAATAAGCCTGATAAAATAATCAACTATAAAAATAATCGTTATGCTTAAATCGATATAAAAGTATATGCTGTCTTTTGTAAGCGATATTTTTTCTGAAATATCCAATACTGCGATAGTGACGGCTATGACTGATAAAACTGAGAAAGCAATTTCATATAATATTTTCTTCTTCATACTTTACCTTAACTACCTTATTTAAATTATTTATTGTTATATATATAATTTTCAATTCAAATATATCATATTATTAAAGAAGTAACAAATAAAAAAAGCAGGACGCATCCTGCTTTTTTTATATAAATAACCCTTCTATTTTTTAATAACTTTTACGCTGCAATCATGTCCGTTTAAGTTAACTGCTTCATATTCTTCATCTGTAAACTTAATGTTGTCCGCCAAAGTCTCTTTTTTAATGAACGCATCATACACTTTTACCGCATTTTGCACTTCTTCTGGGCAATTGATAAATATATCAATCCTGTCCATTACCTCAAACCCGCTGCTCTTGCGCAACTGCTGAACCTTGGATATAAGCTCCCTTGCAAGACCTTCTTCTATAAGCTCTTTCGTAAGATGCGTATCGAGTATTACAAATAAATTGTCCTCCATCTGAACGTTAAAGCCTTCTTTTGCGTTTATTCTTATGTCCAAAAGATCCTTATTTAGAGAAATTATTTCCCCGGAAACATTTACCTCTATAGTTCCTTTTTCGTTCAGCTCCGCTATAAGTTTGTTCGCGTCAGACTTATTTAAAACATCTGCCAGCGCTTTTACTTTTGAGCCCAAAACAGGGCCGGCTGTTTTGTAGTTCGGCTTTAATGAGAAGTTCATAAATTCAGACAAATTATCTTCAAATCTAACTTCCTGAATATTGAGTTCTTCTTTGATTAGCGGAATAAGATCTGAAATAAGCTCTTTATATCTGCCGTCAATGTGAATAGCCAACAGCGGCTGGCGCACTTTTATCTGCGCGTCTTCCCTTGCGCTTCTGCCTATGCTTACAAGTGAACGAACCAAATCCATTCTTTCTTCAATTTTTTCGTTAATTAGCGAATTGTCGCATACCGGGTAATCGCCCAAATGCACGCTTACATCATTTGTTAATGCGCGGTATATGGCTTCGGGCAGGTACGGAGCAAATGGAGCCGCCAGCAGGCATACGCCTTTTAGCACTTCAAATGTTGTGTTAAACACCGCTTTTTTATCATCGGTAAGTTCGCTGCCCCAAAATCTTCTTCTGTTTCTTCTTATATACCAGTTGGATAAGTCTTCATTTACAAACTGCTGAATTTTTCGCACTGTAGTTGTCATGTCATAACCGTCCATAGCTTCTGTGCAGTCTTTTACTAATTTGTTATATTTAGAAAGTATCCATTTGTCTATTTCGTCTCGCTCTTGGGGTTTGATATAGAACGTTCTGGGGTCTACATCGTCCGTGTTGGCGTAAAGCGCAAAGAAATTATACACATTTAAAAGCGTATCAAAAAACTTGCTTTTTACTTCTTTCAGTCCTTCCACATCAAATTTTGTGGGCGTCCATACCGGCGATACATAAAGCATATACCATCTTAGAGCGTCGGCTCCGTATTTGTCAAACATTTCAAAAGGATTTACTGTATTGCCTCTGCTCTTGCTCATTTTTCTGCCTTCAACGTCAAGTATCAAGTCGTTGACCAAAACATTTTTGTAACATGATTCCTTATTTAAAAATACCGATATAGCTATAAGCGAATAAAACCATCCCCTTGTCTGGTCTATGCCTTCGCATATAAAGTCCGCAGGATATTGATCTTTATATATTTCCTCATTTTCAAATGGATAATGATATTGAGCGTACGGCATGCTGCCTGAGTCGAACCAGCAGTCTATTACATCTTTTACACGCGTCATCGTGCTTCCGCATTTTTCGCATTTTAGATGAACATCATCAACATACGGTCTGTGGAGTTCTATATTTATATCAATTTCTTCAATAGCTTTTTCTTTTAGTTCCGCGCGCGAACCAATTGAGGTTGTATGACCGCAGGAACATTTCCAGATATTTAACGGAGTGCCCCAATAACGGTTTCTGCTTATTGCCCAGTCTTTTACATTTTCAATCCAGTTGCCGAATCTTTTTTCGCCGACAAACGGAGGATGCCAGTTCACTTCGTTGTTGCTTTTTACGAGTATGTCTTTGAGCGCCGACATTTTTATATACCAGCTTGATTTTGCGTAATACAAAAGCGGCGTTCTGCATCTCCAGCAGTGCGGATAATTGTGCGCCATTCTCTGTTTTTTAAACAGTTTTCCTTCTTTTTTAAGATATTCTATAATGTCCTTGTCGGCGTCTATTACAAACTTGCCTTCCCACGGAGTAGTGCTAAACAATCCGCTTTCATTGACGGGCTGAAGAACGGGAAGATTGTATTTAAGCCCAGTTTGATAGTCCTCGTCTCCGAACGCGGGGGCGCAGTGAACTATGCCTGTTCCGTCTTCTGTCGTTACATAATCAGCGCACGTTACAAAGAACGCTTTTTTGCCTTGCGGCACTTGTACGAACGGTATTAACTGTTCATACTCCATATATTCAAGGGCGCTGCCTTTCATTTCCTCTAATACTTCATATTCGTCAAAAAGGCTGCCTGCTAGCGATTTCGCGCAGTAGAATATGTTGTCTTTACTTTTTAACTTAACATAAACAGCTTCGGGATGAACCGTTAAAGCCACATTGGATATAAGCGTCCACGGCGTAGTTGTCCAGGCGAGGAAATACTCGTTATCTGTTCCTTTGCGTTTCATAGGCACTATTACCGTATCGGTTTTTATTTCCGCGTAACCAAGCGATACTTCGTGAGAGGCAAGGCCTGTGCCGCATCTGGAACAGTAAGGCATTATTTTATGACCTTCATACATGTAGCCTTCGTTGAAAAATTTATTTAAACTCCACCATACGCTTTCAATATAATCATTTTTAAGCGTAATAAACGGATTATCCATGTCAATAAAGTGTCCCATGCGAGTCGTCATTTCTCTCCAGCGCGATTCGTAAGAAAAAACCGATTCTTTGCATTTTTCGTTGAACTTCGCAATGCCATACGCTTCAATTTCTGTTTTGTTTTTAAGATTAAGCTGTTTTTCAACTTCAATCTCAACGGGAAGCCCGTGCGTATCCCATCCCGCTTTTCTAACAACTCTTTGGCCTTTCATAACATGGTATTTGCATATGCCGTCTTTTATGGTTCTTGCCAATACGTGATGTATTCCGGGATTGCCGTTTGCTGTAGGCGGCCCTTCATAAAATACATAGTTTTGTTTTCCTGCCCTGTTTTCTATGCTTGCGTTTAGAATATCAATTTCTTTCCAGTATTTGATTAAATTCTGTTCGTTTTCAGTAGTATTTGAAGTCAGTGTTTTAAATACCATTTCTCTCTCCTGTTTTATTTTTTAGCAATAAAAAAATCGTCCCCCAATGGGACGATTAATAACCGCGGTACCACCCAAATTGGCAAATTAATTTGTTTGCCCTCTTTGTATAATATAACGCTTATAAGCGAGACGCCTTAAAAAATTTCAGGTTCTTGATTTTGGGTTGATACAGTTAATTTATTATATTTGCGGCTCTCACCTTGCCCGCTTCTCTTTAATATGTTAAATTAACACGTTCCCGTCATTATCATATAAAATATTAACTGATATTATCTAATAAATTTTAAATGTTGTCAATACTTAAGAATTTAATTTTTTTATCGACTATTTTCTTATAACTATTGTCACGGTTATATTATCGCCGTCTTCCTGTTCGGAATATATGGCTCTTACTCCAGTTTTTTTGATGTCGTTATATGCTTTTTTTATAGTATTCGTATAAATTCGTTTATCAAAAACATTTGTTATGCTTCTCTTAACGGAATTAAGCCCGTCTTTTATATTCATTGTTTCTATCAATTCTTCAGTTTGCCGTACATTGAGACCTTTTTTAACTATTTTCTTCGCGACAGGCAGCCTCTCATTCGTCGGAAGTTTCAACAGCGCCCTTGCGTGACGTTCCGTAAGCTGGTTTTGATTAAGCAAATCCAAAATATTTTCATCAAGCGTAAGTATTCTTAACTTGTTGGCAATAGTAGACTGTTTCTTGCCTATTATGTTTGAAAGCTTGTCCTGAGTTAAATTATAAGCAGACAGCAGCTTTTTATAACCCATTGCTTCTTCCACAAAATTTAAGTCTTCACGCTGTATATTTTCAATCATGCTTATAAAAGCGGAATCTTCTTCGCTTGCCTCAATTATAATGCAAGGCACTCTGTCAAGTCCGACCATTTGCGACGCTCTAAGTCTTCTCTCCCCTGCAATAAGCTCATATTTTCCGCCTTGTATCATTTTTACTGTAAGCGGCTGAATTATGCCTACTTTCGCTATGGAATCCGCAAGCTCGCTTAGGCTTTCTTCATCAAAATTTTTTCTAGGCTGGTTTTTATTCGGCGCAATCCATTCAATGGGTATATATTCTGTTCTGATAGCCTTTGTTTTCATAGTTTACTACTTCCTTTATTTTGATTTTTGCTTCATCTTTTCCATGTAAATCATCAGCACCGATATATCGGATGGAGACACGCCTAGGATACGTGACGCCTGCCCAAGCGAAGATGGTCTGATTTTGTTTAGTTTTTCTCTTGCTTCGATTCTTAGGTTAATAATTGCGTTATAGTCAATATTTGCATCAATTGCTTTTTCTTCCATTCGAAGGAATTTTTCGACCTGTTCCGATTGTTTTTTAATATAACCTTCGTATTTTATTTCAATTTCCACCTGTTCGCTTACTTTTTTGTCAATGTTTTTAGAATCACAATCGAGCAATTTTATCGTTTCAAAAGTAATTTCGGGTCTTTTCAGCAATTCATATAAGCTTATGCCTTCTGCTATAGGGGATGATTGATACTGAGCCAATATTTTATTGTTATTTTCATCAGGCTTTATTTTTATTGTTTTAAGCCTTTGAATTTCAGCGGCTATAGCGTTTTTCTTTTCTGTAAACCTTGCGTATCTTTCTTTTGATATCAGTTCTTGCTCGTAGCCTAATTGGGTAAGCCTCATATCCGCGTTATCCTGGCGCAAGAGCAGCCTGTACTCAACGCGCGATGTCATCATTCTATACGGCTCGTTTGTGCCTTTAGTAGTGATATCATCAATTAAAACACCTATATAGCCGTCGCTTCTTTTTAAAATTAACGGTTCTTTATCGTCTATATAATTTGCCGCGTTTATGCCCGCTATTATGCCCTGCGCCGCAGCTTCTTCATAACCCGATGTGCCGTTTATCTGCCCTGCCATATACAGACCTTTTATTAACTTTGTTTCAAGTGTAGGCTTTAACTGTATAGGGTCTATAGCGTCGTACTCAATAGCGTAAGCGCTTCTCATAATTTCCACGTTTTCAAGCCCTGCTATTGTTCTTAGCATTTTTATCTGCACATCTTCGGGAAGAGAAGATGACATTCCCTGAACATACAGCTCGTTAGTATCAAGGCCTTCCGGTTCAATAAAAAGCTGGTGTTTGTCCTTATCGGCAAACCTTACTACCTTATCCTCAATGCTCGGGCAGTATCTGGGGCCTCTGCCTTCTATCGCACCTCCGAACAAAGGAGACCGATGAAGGTTAGCTCTTATGACTTCATGAGTTTTCTCATTCGTATATGTTAGATAGCACGGATGTTGCACAACTTCTTCAAAGCTGTTTTCAAAAGAAAACGCTTCAATTTTCTCGTCTCCGTCCTGGCGCGTCATTTTAGAAAAGTCAACGCTTCTTTTATTCACTCTCGCAGGCGTGCCTGTCTTAAGTCTTATTATATCAAAACCCAGCGCTTTCAAATTATCTGAAAGCCCTACGGATGCGTGTATTCCGCTGGGTCCGCCTTGGTAAGAAAAATCCCCGATTATAATTTTGCCTTCCATGTAAGTGCCGGTAGCGATTATGACTGCTTTTACTTCGTAATACAACCCCGACTTTGTTGTTATACCACATATAACATTATCTTTAACATCAATGCTTAGTATTTCATGCTGAACCAAATCAAGGTTTTGCTGATTTTCGATTGTATATTTCATGGCGGCTTGGTATTTTTTTTTGTCTGCCTGCGCTCTTAATGACCGTACGGCATGACCTTTTTTTGTGTTGAGCATTCTGTTCTGAATAAAAGTTTTGTCGATATTTTTGCCCATTTCGCCGCCGAGGGCGTCTATTTCCCGCACCAAATGACCTTTGCCCGTGCCGCCTATGGACGGGTTGCACGGCATCATTGCAAGCGCATCTAAATTTATTGTAAGCAGTAATGTTTTTTTGTTTTTTCTCGCGCACGCCAGAGCCGCTTCGCACCCTGCGTGCCCCGCTCCTATTACCGCTACATCATATATTCCAGCTTTATATATCATTTTAATTACCTTATTATTTGCCTAAACAAAAGTTTGCAAATATCCTGTCTATAATGTCATCGTCTATAGCCTGTCCCGTTATTTCATAAATACAATCCAGGCAATCCTTTATGTCTATTTCAGCCATATCTATAACCGTATTATTCCCAATGCCGTCAATTGCGCTTTTAAGACTTATAAGAGCGTTTTTTATTAAATTCTCATGACGCACATTTGCTACAATAGCTTCATTTATAACATCTTCGGCTTTTAAGCCTGAAAATTCTTTTATTTTTTCTTCTACTTTTTCTATGCCATCTTTTGTAAGCGCCGATATATAAATTATATCATAGTCTTTAAGCCTTTTAATTATTTCCTCATCTGATTTTAAGTCATTTTTATTTGCTACATAAATAGTATCTTTATGCTTTAATAATGAAAGAATTTCTTCGTCTTCCTTATCCCATTTTCGGCTTATATCCAAAACGAAAATTACAACCTGCGCTTTTTCTATGGCATCAATGCTTCTTGATATTCCTATCTGTTCTACTTTATTTTCTGACTGCCTTATTCCTGCCGTGTCAATTATTTTTATCGGTATGCCGCCGATATTTATCATCTCGCTTACAATATCTCTTGTAGTGCCGGGTATATCAGTAACAATTGAACGGTCGGAATTTGTGAGATCATTTAACAGCAGCGATTTACCCACATTGGGCTTGCCCACTATTGCCACTTTAAGACCTTCATTTAAAATCTGACCTTTTTTATAACTGTTATAAAGCTTATTTAATTTATCACAAGCGTTATTAAGTAAACTTAAAATATTTTCCTGCTCCGTCTCTTCAATATCATATTCCGGGTATTCGATGCCGACCCCGATATAAGACAGCGCGTCTAATAGAATATTTTTTATGCTGTTGATATTTTCTGACAAATGCCCTGTCAGTCTTTCCTGCGCGGCGCTTAGTGAATAGTCGGTTTTAGCGTTTATGATGTCCATGACGGCTTCAGCCTGAATTAAGTCTATGCGCGAATTTAAAAAAGCTCGTTTTGTAAACTCACCGGGATTTGCAAGCCTTGCCCCTGCGTCAAGCGTTGTTTTAAGAACCTTCCCTGCAACAGTTGCGCCTCCGTGCGCGTTTATTTCAACTACGTTTTCCCCTGTGTAAGTGTTAGGCGCATCCATTCTGCTTATAAGCACTTCATCAATAATATTTCCCGAAACAACATCGATTATATGACCGTATCTTATTGTTTTGTTTTTAATATCCGAAAAACTAATGTTTTTGCCTTTGTATATTTTCTGCGCTATATCATAAGCGTTTTTTCCGCTTATTCTTATAATAGAAATGCCCGAATTACCCGTTGCAGTAGATATAGCCGCAATTGTATCATCACTGAATTTCATTTAAAAATATTTTTCCTTTTATATATATTCGACTTATTTTAAACTAATTATTTCCCAATGTCAATGAATGGCTTAAGCCTTTTAGAGACATAAAAATAAATACCTTTTATTTATTCTAAATGGAATTTATGAAACATAATTTATATTTAATATTTTAATATATTTGCTTAATTTTATTATAATTTTCAAGATTTTTTTATAGTACAATAATATTTAATTTCTAACAAATTAATATATAAGGAAATTTATTCATAGTTATTAATTTTGAGAAACAGCCTTTTGAATTGTCACCCGATGCGCAGCTATGGAATAAATTTATTGAAGAAATATGTGTTGGATTTTGGCACTTTAACACCAATACAAAAAATGCCGTCATATCTTTTCGCTATAACGCTGAAATGAACAGCGGCCGACATTCGGGGTTTTTTGATTGCAAACCAAACATCAGTAAAGAAGAACTTATATGTAGTCTTAACGCTATTTGCGCTCATTCATATGCAGAAAATTTTTTTAGAAGCTGTATGCAACGGTGAAAATGATGAATATATAAAAACTGATTATGTTTTTTTTAATATTAATCCTTGTCTTACCGATATTATAGAAAAGTATGTTCTTACTAATGCAGCTGAGATATTTAAAAATATTAAATGAACAAAACAAAAAATCCCTTTTAATTATTTTAAAAGGGATTTAGATATATATTTAATCTATCCTATTTTTATTTATATTTAACGACAAGAGCGTCTACCGCTTTTACTCCTTTTTCATAGACGAAAACAGGGTTTAAATCAAGTTCTTTGAGCGAATCTTTATTCGCTGCGGCATAGTCGCCTACTTTGACAATCAAATCTGCAAGCGCGTCTATATCTTTAGGAGCGCTGCCGCGGTATCCTTCAAGAAGTTTATACGCTTTTAGCTTTTTAAGCATATCAAGAGCTTCATCTTTATTTAAAGGCGCAGGGTAAAGCGCAACATCCTTGAATACTTCTACAAATATGCCTCCAAGCCCTACAAGTATCATCGGACCGAACATTCTGTCATTATTGACGCCGATTATTATTTCGGTTCCGGCAGGCACCATTTCCTGAACTAAAACGCCGTCAATTTTTGCATTGGGATTATAAGCTTTGCAGCTTGCCATAATTTCTTCATACGCTTTTACCGCTTGTTCTGAAGACATTATATTAAGTTTCACACCACCCGCTTCAGTTTTATGTAAAATATCCGGCGAATTTACTTTAAGCACTATAGGGTATTTGAAATCTTTTGATATTACAACTTTTAGTTCTTCTGCAGATTTAACAACAGCCTGAGCCGGTATTGATATGCCATATTTTTTTATTTCTTCCTTGCTGTCAAACTCGCTTAGTGCGAATGAATCTGATGCGGTTATTTTGGGATACGCTACACTAAGTGTTTTCTTTTTAAAGTCGTACTGCGCAAACTTTATTAAATACGCAATCTGCTTATAACCTTTTTCACCGCCTGTAAGCATAAAAATATCATGATCTTCAAGCATTTTTACATTTTCCGCATTCCTGCCGCTTTCAAAAGAAGAAAGCACAATTAACGGTTTTGTGAAATTAATCCCTTCAACCGCGGCGCATACGGCATTTACCTGTGTGTCAGTAACATTTGAACGGTATGCTTCTATATTAATTCCTGTTGTTACTATGCCAATATCGTCGGACTCAAGCATAGCTCTGTAAATGCGCTTGTTCGCTTCAATGTTATACATTATGCCTGTCGTAGCGTCAAGCGGATTGTTCGGTGTTGCAAAGTGCGGAAGCAGTTCATATAAAACCTGTTTAATGTTTTCATTAAACTCAGGATGAACAAGTCCGTACTTTTCTGAGAGGTCAGCGCACACAGCCGTCTCGCCGCCCGATAAATTAAGGCTAGCAACTGTTGCTTTTTTTGGCAGTCTTTCTTTAAGTGTGGTAAACATTCTTGTTACGGCAATAAGGTCAACAAAGTCATCAACTACAACAACGCCGAATTTTTCGAATACAGCATCGTATATCGCTCCGCTTCCTGATAAATTACCTGTATGAGAAGCGGTTGCGGCCGCTCCTTTTTTGCTTCTGCCGCTTTTAAGAATTATTACCGGTTTACGCATATGCGCCGCTTTTGTAAGCGCCGATATAAATACCTCCGGTTTTTTTACGCCTTCCAGATATACTGCTATTACTTTTACATCATCATCTTCCGCATAAAAATTTAAAACATCTTCGATTGTTACAACATTTCCGTTTCCGGTTGACGCCATATAGGTCATGCCGAAACCGGCTTCTGACAGATATTTAATAATGAAACCGCTTTGACCTACAACGCCGACTCCTCTTTTATTATTAAATTCAAAATTTGATTCAACACCCCAATATATTTTATTGTCTACATTGTTGATAAGCCCCAAACAATTCGGTCCGATAAGCGCCATATCATATTTATTTGCGATTTTTACAAGTTCTTTTTCAAGCTCCTTGCCCTCACTGCCTCTTTCTTCCGAAAAGCCGCTGGCAAATACAATTGCTCCTTTAATGCCCAGCTGGCCTGCTTCTTCAAGCAGCCCGTTAACTGTGCCGCTTGGAGTGCATATAATAACGCAATCCACAACTTCCGGCAGAGCGCTTAAAGAAGGGAAGCAGGGTTTTCCCATAAGTTCTTCCCTTTTAGGGTGCACAAAATACAGTCTGTCAACATCGTTTCCTTTAAGCGAATACATAGCCACAAAGTTTCCGAAACTGCCCTCTCTGTCGCTTATGCCGACAACTGCCGCACTTTTAGGTTTAAATACTTTTTTCAAATCCATAATTATATCCTCCACATCTTTGGATTTAAGCATATAAACTACATCAGGATTAAGCTTATGTATTAATTATATAGTATATTAAATGCTAAAATAAATGATTGTCATAAAAAAGACAGTGTTGTACTTTGAAAATAGTATAAAAACTATGTATTTTTATAATTTAAAGACTCTAAATTTTATCATTATATTCATTTAGTATACTTATTTGCATTATAAGCAATATGTTTTATTGAAAAACTTTATGAAATGAACATTTTATTATTTATATGATTTATAAATTCAGCAAATCGAATAATAGTATATTTATGTTATGTTCGCATGCAAATATAGATTTTGTATTGAGTTGCTGTTATTAAACATCAGTTTTGATTTTTTTCTTTTTTTTAAAGACGGAATAAAATTAATATATTAAATATATAGTATAACAGTAAACAAATACATAAAACAACAGATACATAATTGGCAACAAAAAAGGACTATGCGATAGTCCTTTTTATTTATATTTATTTTAATTCAATTATTATTCTTCTGTATGGTTCTTCGCCTTGGCTTTTTGTCGCCACCCTTTTATTATTTTGAAGCGATGCATGAATGATTCTGCGTTCGTATGGATTCATAGGTTCGAGTTCCACTTTTCTTCCTGTCTTTACAACCCTGTGCGCCATTTTATCTGCAAAATCTTGAAGAGCCTTTTCTCTTTTTTCTCTATATCCTTCCGTATTCAAAATTATTTTTACATAATTTTCACTTTGCTTGTTAACAGCAAGACTTGCAAGATATTGCATAGCGTCCAAGGTAATGCCTCTTCGTCCTATTAAAAGGCGCATGTTTTCTCCGTTTAAATCGACGTATATAATGTCATCTTCTTTTTGAGTAACCGTTACTTCGGCAGGTACATTCATTGCAGATGTGAGTGATTTTAAAAATTCTTGTGCAATATCCGCTGCATTTTTGTCAAGCAGACTGACTTCTACTTTTGCCTGCTTTCCGATTCTACCTATAAGTCCTCCTCCCGGAAGCTCAAGTATTTTTGTATCAACCTTATCAATAGTAGTGTTTAGTTCTTTTAATGCAATATCAATAGCCTCTTCAACTGTTCTGGCTTTTATTGTCACGGATTTTTGCATTTTTATTACACATCCTTTTTAGGTTTTTCTTTTAACTGAAAATACTGCTGTACTCCCGACAAAGCTGTTTGAAAGAACCAGTAAATCGCCAGTCCGGCAGGGAATGTAAACGAGAAATAACCTATCATTACATACATCATGTAATTGAAATATTTCATTTGTTTCTGCTGCTGCTGTGATTGCGTCTTGGTTGTCATTTGAGTCACTAGTACCTGAGATATTATAGATAATACCGGGAATATGTACCACCCGTTATTAAGGCCGCCTTGCGCCGCCTGCATCATCTGCGGGAATTGAGTTAAAATATTATATTTAGTTCCGTCAGCCAGGAAATTCAAGGCATCCGGCTGTCCTAAAGTTTTGATCCATAAAAAATGCATGTCAATTGTACTAATGTCAACTTGTGTAAAAACCCACGTCGACGGCTCTCTTAAAACCGTAAATAATGCTATTATTATTGGAAACTGCAAAAGAATAGGCAGACATCCGCTTAGCGGATTGTAATTGTACTTTTGATACAGCTTTTGCGTTTCCATGTTGAGTTTTTCTTTATTGTCAGCATATTTTTTCTGAAGTTTTTCAATTTCAGGCTGAATGTCTTTCATGATTTTCATGGATTTCATTTGTTTTATTGTAAATGGTAGTAATATTAACTTAGCTAATATTGAAAATATAATAATAGCTAAGCCGTAACTGCCCACTAAATCATAAATCCAATATAAAAATTGCCCGAATATTTTGTATAAAACTGACATAAACCCTCCGATCTTTTGCCTTATGGCAACGGATCATACCCGCCTTTAAACAGCGGATTACATTTTAGTATTCTTTTTGTTGATAAATAAAGACCCTTGAAAAACCCGTATTTCTCAAATGCCTGAATGCTGTATTCCGAACAAGTAGGATAAAATCTGCATCTGGGCGGCGTGTACGCTGATATATATTTTTGGTAGAATCTTATAATTTTTATTATAAACAGTTTCATACACTATAATTGTTTTCCCATATTTTAAAACATTTAAAGCAATTTATAATAGAATTTTGAATTTCTGAAAAAGAAGATATATTTATCGCCGATCTTGCAATAATTACTATATCGTAACCTTTTAATAAATTACCTTCATTAACTCTGTATATTTCTTTTATCCTTCTTCTTGCTTTATTCCTTTTTACACTGTTGCCGGTTTTTTTGCTTGCCACAATGCCTAATCTGTTTTGCTGCGTATTATTTTTTATACATAAAACGACAACTATTTTGTTTGATGATGATTTTGCATTATCATAAACTTTTTTAAATTCGCCTTTTTTCAGCATTTGTGTATCTTTCATAATGCACTTAAATAAAACCGCTATCCGCGCGGTTTATGCAGATAATTTTTTTCTCTGCTTTTCTCTTCTTCTGCTTAAGATATTTCTTCCGCTTTTTGTAGACATTCTGCTAAGAAAGCCGTGCTTTTTCTTCCTTTTTCTTATATTAGGCTGAAATGTCATCTTCATCTGCATCCCTCCTCCTGCCAATTAGCCGAGTTTATTAAATTTATAATTAATTATTATATTATATTATTACCATATTGGCGTGTCAAGAATTATATCAGCACCATTTAAGTCTTGTCAATATATTATTGTACAGCAACTTATTCCATATTTATGAATTACAATATAATAATAACTTATTTTATATTTAAAAACATAAAAAATATTGTTAATAATTTTATTTTTTTATGTTGATAACTTGTATATTCTTTGTTATTATTTATATTGGTAATGATTTACAAACATATTAATTATCCACTTTTCCACACCCTGTGGATAATTTGTTAATAAACAAGGATAACGTATAATTATATTTAATTTATCACTGAATTATTAACGTAATAACATATTTTTAAACTGTTGAAAATGTTAATACTTTTTTGTTTGCGTTTATTAGATTATACGTTATAATGTTTACTCTGTTTAATTATTTTATTTATTTGCACATTCTATTAATAGGTTTTACTGTGTGTTGATAAATGGTTTTTAACTTATTAACAATAAGGAGTTCATGCAATGGATAACACTACTGCCCTTACTATATGGGAAAAAGTTTTAGATAATTTAAAAACTGAGTTAAGGCCCAATATATATGATTCATTTATAAAATCGTTGGTTCCCGTTTCACTTGAAAACAATACTCTTACACTTTTAGTTGATGAAGACTTTAAGAAAAGTATTTTAGAAGCAAGGTATATTGTGCTCATTTCGAATACTTTAAAATATTCTACAGAAGGCGCGTATTATAAAGTTGAATTTATACTTCAATCAGATTCGGCGATGTATATAAATTCACCAGTAAGTCAATTGTCAAATCCTGAGTATTCTCCAAATTTAATGGACAGATATACTTTTGATACTTTTGTTGTAGGCTCCAGTAATCACTTTGCGTATGCAGCTTCTCTTGCCGTGGCAGAAACTCCTGCAAAAAAGTACAATCCTCTTTTTATTTACGGCGGAGTGGGTCTTGGAAAAACGCATTTAATGCAGGCAATAGGAAATTACATTCATAAAAGAAAACCGAAACTTAAAATACTATACATATCATCAGAACAATTTATGAATGAATTCATATACGCGCTGCAAAAAAAGACAAACATTTCTTTTAGAAACAAATACAGAACCGTAGATGTGTTGCTTATAGACGACATCCAGTTTATAGGAAGCGGAGAGAGTACACAGGAAGAATTTTTCCATACCTTTTGCACTCTTCATGCGGATAACAAGCAAATTGTAATAACAAGCGACAAACCTCCAAAAGAAATTCCGAGACTTGAAGAACGTCTTCGATCAAGATTCGAACAAGGACTTATCTGTGATATACAAGCGCCGGATTTTGAAACACGCATTGCAATACTGCGAAAAAAATCTGAGCGAGAAAATATTAAAATAGATAAAGAAGTTATTGATTTTATAGCTTCTAATATTCAATCCAACATAAGGGAACTCGAAGGCGTATTACTTAAAGTTAAAGCTATAAGCGAGCTTACAGGTCAGTCTATAACTCTTGATTTGGTTAAAAACGAGATAAAAGACATAACGTCTCTTAGTAATAAAAAAATTACTGTAGAAAATATTAAAAAGGTTGTTAGCAGTTATTTTAATGTAAGTATTGAAGACTTGTCTTCTAAACAGAGGACAAAACTTGTTGCATATCCAAGGCAGATAGCAATGTATCTGATGAGAAATCTTACGGATTATTCTACAAAAGAAATAGGAGCCGTTTTCGGAAACAGAGATCATACAACAGTTTTATATGCTTGTGAAAAAATAAAAGATGACGCAAATAAGAATCATATTTTAAAAAACGATATAGAAAAAATTATTAAAGAAATAAGAAATAATCAATAAATATTATAAATTTTTATAAACAGATTATTAACTTTAATTGTGTTTATTTTAAACTTGATTAATGTTAGTTTTTCATATAAAATTCAGTTATTAACATAATTAACACTACTACTACTGCTACTAACAATATTTATAGAAATACTTATAAAAAGGTGAACGTATGAAATTTATTATAAACAAAAATGACTTACTCATTGCTCTTAATTATGTATCCAAAGCGGTTATTAACAAAAGTACAAATCCTATATTGGAAGGTATATATATATCATGCGAAAAAAATAAACTTACTCTGTATGCAACAGATTTAGAAATGAGTGTATATACAAATGCTGCGGCTCAAAGCATAAATTTGGGAAGCGCAGTTGTTCCAAGTAAAATATTTACTGAAATTATAAGAAAAGCGCCGTCTGATACCATACAAATACAAACAACAGAAGATAACAGAATAAAAATTCAATCAGGCGAATCTGAAATTATTATAAATATTTTTAATTCTGAAAACTACCCGGGCATACCTAATGTTGTATTTGACAATTCTATTATTGTTGATAACGAAAAACTTAAAAGAGCAATTAAAGAAACAATTTTCGCGGCAGCATCCGAAGAACAAATGCCTGTGCTTACGGGATTATTATTTGAAATTAACCAAACCACTATGCAGCTTGCGGCATTAGACGGATATAGAATGGCAATAAGAAAAGAAACAATAGAAAGTAATATTGAGTTATCTTGCATAATACCTGCAAGAGTTTTAAATGAACTGTTTAAGATATTAAACATTGAAAATATAAAAGATGTGCATATAAAATATACCGATAATAAAGTTCATTTTAAAATAAATGATACAATAATAATTTCTAATTTAATAAACGGCAATTTTATTAAATATAAAGATATAATACCCAAAAACAGCAATTTAACGGTAAAGGCAAATACTTCCGATTTACTGTATGCATGTGACAGAGCAAGCCTTGTTGCAAGAGAAGGAAAGAACAATTTAATAAAATTTCATATAGACAATGAAAAATTTAATATACTTTCCAAAAGTGAAGTGGGCAGCGCAAACGAATATGTTCAAAGCGAAATTAACGGAGAGCCCATTAAAATATCATTTAACTCAAAATATTTTATAGACGTACTAAAAAACATAGAAGAAGAAAAAGTAATTTTATATTTTATAGATAATTTAAGCCCGTGCGTAATAAAAGCGGAAGATCACGAAGACATGCTTCATGTTATATTGCCGGTAAGATATAAAGACTAATAAATACTTGCAAGTATAATAAAAAAAACAGTACTATCAATTTGATAAGTGCTGTTTTTTGTGTTATAATATTACTATTATGGAGAATTTTATATAACGTAAAGTTAATTCATTATTTATGGAGAATTAATGTATATAAAAAATATTTTCATTAGAGATTTCAGGAATTTATTAAATGTTCAAGCAGAATTTAATGAAAATTATAATATTTTTTACGGTAAAAACGCTCAGGGTAAAACAAACATACTTGAAAGCATTTATTATTTATTAAACGCAAAATCTCACAGAGAAAACTCTTTTATTAATTTAATAAACTACGATAAAAATTCAAGCGTTATAAAAGGAAAAGTTTTAAAAGACAACATAAGCAGCGAAATAGAAATAGCAATTGACAGAAACGGAAAAAAAACAATAAAAATAAACAACAACAATTCAAGCAACAGCGAATTGTATGAACAAAACTATGCAGTTATGTTTTCGCCGGATGATTTAAGACTTATAAAAGACGGTCCGGAAAAAAGAAGAAAATTTTTGGATACCACATTATGCAAAATAGATTTTAATTATAAAAAAGTTTTATCGCAATATGACAAATTATTACGGCACAGGAACTCTATTTTAAAAAATTATTCAAATTACAACAATACAATAGAAGTTTTTGACCAGCAGTTATATAAATGCGGAGCTTTTATTATAAAAAAGAGATTAAAGCATTTATATGAAATAGAAAAAACTGCAAACAAAATACATCTTACAATGTCGGAAGAATATGAAAATCTTAAAATTCTATACCAATCAAGCATAATTGACGACTTGTCTCAAGCGGATGATATAAGCGAGATTTACAAATTAAAACTTGAAAAGAATTTTACTGAAGATATTAAAAAAAATTTCACTTCAATAGGTCCTCATACGGACGATATAAATATTTTTATAAACAACAAATACAGTAAAAAGTTTTCATCTCAGGGTCAGCAGAAAACGGCATGTATAGCTCTTAAATTAAGCGAAATTGAAATTTACAAGAACTATACCGACCAGTATCCGGTAGTATTGCTTGATGATGTTTTAAGCGAGCTTGACAGTATAAGGCAAGAAAAACTCTTAAAGCTATTAAAAGGAATGCAGGTAATGCTAACTGATACAAACGATAATGCAAAAAATTATTTAGACAAACAATTTTATAAATTGTTTGAAGTAGAAAAAGGGTTAATTAAAACTTATATTCAATAAGACAAAGGAGAAACATACATGGCTTCAAAGAACGGCTCGGAATACGGCGCAGAGCAAATTCAAATATTAGAAGGACTGGAAGCGGTAAGAAAAAGACCGGGTATGTATATCGGCAGCACAGGCAGAGACGGACTGCACCATCTGGTTTATGAAGTTGTAGACAACAGCGTAGATGAATTTGTCGCGGGTTTCGGAAAAAATATATACGTTTATATATTAAAAGACAACATAATTAAAGTTACTGATGAAGGAAGAGGCATACCTACGGACATTCATCCAAAAACGAAAAAAAGCGGCGTTCAAGTTGCTCTTACAATGCTGCATGCGGGTGGAAAGTTTAATAACGAAACATATAAAGTTTCAGGCGGTCTGCATGGAGTAGGGGTTTCGGTTGTTAACGCGCTATCGGAATGGCTTGTAGTCAGAGTGTGCCAGAAATCTGAAATACACGAGCAAAAATATGAGCGCGGAAAACCAGTATCAGAACTTGAAGTCGTGGGAAAATCCAATAAAACAGGGACGACAATAACATTTAAACCTGACTTTAAAATATTTTCAGAGCTTACGTTTAAATATGAAACCGTTGAATCGAGACTGCGGGAGCTTGCGTTTTTAAATAAAGGATTATGCATTCATTTAAAAGATGAAATAACTCAGCGCGAAAACAAGTTTTTATTTGAAGGCGGACTTAAATCTTTCATTGAGTATATAAACAAAAACAAAGATGTAATCCATCCTGATATTATATATTTTGACAAAAAGGTAGACGATTTTACCCTAGAGCTTGCTATGCAGTATACTACCAATTACACGCTGGACAACGACATATACACATATGCCAATAATATAAAAACAACAGAAGGCGGTATGCATTTAAACGGCTTTAAAACGGCGCTTACGAGAACTGTTAATTCATACGCCAGAAAGTATAAATTTATAAAGGATAACGAAAACAACCTGTCTGGAGAGGATATAAGAGAGGGCTTGGCTGCTGTTCTAAGCATTAAAATGCCTAACCCGGAATTTGAAGGCCAGACAAAAACAAAATTAGGTTCACCTGCAGCAAGAGGAATATGCGATACAATGGTTGGAGAGGTTGTAGGAGCATACATGGAAGAACACCCTGCAACTGCAAAATTAATTTTGGAAAAAGCAATCATGTCATCGCGAGCAAGGGAAGCGGCGCGAAAAGCAAAAGAAACAGTAAGACGAAAAAGCATACTTGAAAGCACAACACTTCCAGGAAAACTTGCAGACTGCAGAGAAAAAAATCCCGAATTAAGCGAGCTTTACATTGTGGAAGGCGACAGCGCCGGCGGCAGCGCAAAACAGGGAAGAGATTCTAAAACTCAGGCAATACTTCCGCTAAGAGGAAAAATATTAAATGTAGAAAAATCCAGACTTGACAGAATTCTTGCAACAGAGCAGATAGTGTCGCTTGTAACCGCAATAGGAACGGGAATACACGACGAATTTGATATTGAGAAAGCAAGATATCATAAAATAATAATAATGACTGATGCAGATGTTGACGGAGCTCATATAACAACGCTTTTGCTTACGTTTTTTTACAGATACGCAAGAGCGGTTATTGATACGGGATATTTATATATTGCACAGCCGCCACTTTATAAAATACAAAAGGCAAAACATGTAGATTACGCATATACAGACAGACAACTTGAAATAAAGTTAGCCGAAATAGGTAAAACAGGCGTTACGCTTCAGAGATATAAAGGTCTTGGAGAAATGAATCCCGAGCAGTTGTGGGAAACAACTATGAATCCGATGAATCGAACGCTTTTGAGAGTAAATATAGAAGACGCAATTGAGGCGGATGAAATATTTACAATATTAATGGGCGATAAGGTACAGCCCAGAAAAGAATTTATTGAATTAAACGCAAAAGAAGTTAAAAATCTTGATATTTAACTGCGTATATAGGAGAGATTATGTCAGATAAATTATTCGACAACATACAAGAAGTAAATATTGTAGATGAAATGAGAACAAGTTACATCGATTACGCTATGAGTGTAATTGTAGGGCGTGCTCTTCCTGATGTAAGAGACGGTCTTAAACCTGTTCACAGAAGAATACTGTATTCAATGGATGAAATAGGAATGGGGCCGGACAAGGCGTATAAAAAAAGCGCTAGACTTGTCGGTGATGTTTTGGGTAAATACCATCCTCACGGAGACAGCGCGGTATACGATGCAATGGTGCGAATGGCGCAGGATTTCTCAATTAGGTATCCGTTGGTAGACGGGCACGGAAACTTCGGCTCAATCGACGGGGACAGCGCTGCCGCAATGCGTTACACGGAAGCGAGAATGACGCGTCTAGCAGCTGAGATGCTTAAAGATATAGATAAAAATACTGTTGATTTTGTACCTAACTTTGATGAATCTTTGAAAGAACCATCAGTACTTCCCGCAAAATTTCCCAATCTGTTAGTAAACGGATCTTCAGGTATTGCTGTCGGAATGGCAACAAATATACCTCCTCATAATCTCGGTGAAGTTATTGACGGACTATGCTTGTTAATTGACAATCCCGATTGCGAAATAGAAGATCTGATTAAACATATAAAAGGTCCCGATTTTCCTACCGGCGGAATGATTATGGGCAAAAACGGTATTTACAGCTCTTACAGAACAGGCAGAGGAATGATAAAAATGAGAGCCCAGACCGTAATAGAAGAAGATAAAAGAGGAAGAGAAAGAATAGTAATTACTGAAATTCCTTACCAAGTGAATAAAGCGAGGCTGGTAGAAAAAATAGCAGACCTTGTAAAAGAAAAGAAAATCGAAGGAATTTCTGATATACGAGATGAATCAAACAGAGAAGGAATGCGCATAGCAATTGATTTAAAAAAAGATATAAGCTCACAGATAATACTTAATCTGCTTTATAAATATACACAAATGCAGGAAACCTTCGGAGTTATTTTACTTGCATTAGTTAATAACGAACCTAAAGTATTAAATCTTAAAGAGATACTGTATTATTATCTGGAACATCAAAAAGAAATTATTATACGCAGAACAAAATACGATCTCGAAAAAGCGGAAGAGCGCGCCCATATTTTGGAAGGGCTGAGGATTGCTCTTGAGAATATTGACGAAGTTGTAGAAATTATTAAAACGTCAAAAGACGTAAGTGAAGCAAGAACAAGATTAATAGAACGTTTCGGGCTTTCGGAAAAACAATCTCAGGCTATACTTGATATGCGCCTGCAAAGACTGACAGCGCTTGAAACGGAAAAAATAGAAAGCGAATATCAGCAGCTGCTAAAATTAATCGAAGAACTTACAATGCTGCTCGGAAGCGAAAAGTTAATATTAGATGTAATTAAAAAAGAGCTTATTGAGATAAAAGAAAAATTCAATAATAAACGAAGAACGGTTTTCGCCGATGACGCTGAAGAGATGACAATGGATGATTTTATAGAAAAAGAAGATATTGTCATAACTCTTACTCATGTAGGATACATTAAACGCATTAGCGCGGATACATACAGCGCGCAGAAACGCGGAGGAAAAGGCATAACCGCTCTGAGCACAAGAGAAAATGATTTTATTCAAAATCTATTTACAACATCGACAAAACATTTTCTTTTGTTCTTTACAAATAAAGGAAGAGTATACCGCTTAAAAGCGTACGAAATTCCCGAAGCTTCAAGAACGGCGAGAGGTATGGCTATTGTTAATATACTACAAATGCAGCCGGATGAAAAAATAACGGAAGTTTTCCCGGTTGAGAAGTTTGAAGAAGGCCAATACCTGCTTATGGCTACTGCGAAAGGGCTTATAAAGAAAACGTCGCTTAACGAATATGACACTTCGCGCAAAACAGGAATTATAGGCATAAACTTAGATGACGACGATGAGCTTATAGGCGTTAAGCTGACAAGCGGGGAAGATGAAGTTGTAATGGGCACCCAAAACGGTTATGCAATACGTTTCGCCGAAGAAGAAGTAAGACCAATAGGCAGAAGCGCAAAAGGAGTTAAGGGCATAAGTTTAAGACAAAATGATACTGTTATAGGAATGGATATTGCGGACGACAGCAAATACATTCTTTGCGTAAGCGAAAACGGATACGGCAAGCTTACGGCAATTAAACACTATAGAAAACAAAACAGAGCCGGAAAAGGAATGCTGACGTACAACATAACAGCTAAGACGGGAGAACTTGTAGGGTTTAATTCAATAGGCAAAGAAGAAGACTTAATGATGATTAACAATCAGGGCATAGCGATAAGGCTTGAGGTTAATAACATAAGTTCAATGGGACGAGCGGCGCAGGGTGTAAGACTTCAGAGGTTAAAAGATGATGAAAAGGTAGTTACCATAGCTAAGATGATTGCCGCTGAAGAAGAGGAGATTGGGGAAGAGTAAGGGGTAGTTAAGGGAATAATTACCAATAAACAAATATAAAATTAAATATGAAGGCAGCAATGTATCAGATAATTGACGAATAATTGCTGCCTTTATTAATTAGGATATTAAGTTATAAAATATTTAAATGAATAAATTTATAATAAACAATTCATGAATTATAAAGATATAAAAGGTGTTTATCTGGAAAATATATATGAAGTTCAAGATAATTATCTTCGGCTTACTTTCAATAGATATGAAGTGGAAAAAATAAAGACCAAAAATATAATGACAATGAATTATGTGCATATGATTCATTTGAAGTTGACTATTCATTGCCTTTAATACAGATAGATTTTGATTGGTATATCGGATATTCAGTATTAAATGAGAGCTTTACTGTGTGGGATGATTATGAGAAGTTTGAAGGAAAATTCTTCAGAATTTGCAGTATGTTATAAAAGTTGGCACAATTGCATATGTTAATTATCCGGGGTCTTTTTAACACTATGGTATTGGATGTTTAAATCAAATTATTGATATCGTATCAACTGACTAACCTATAATAAAAAAAATACAAAGGTAATATAACAATATATAATAATACATATAACCGATAATAGATTTATGCTAGCTGACATGCCGGCTTTTTTATTTTAATTACAAATAATTAAATATTTTAAAGAATATATTTTATTAAGTATGAATTTTTCATATCCGTAATAAATATATATAGTTATGAACTATTTGTAAGGGGGCACTTTAAATGGATGCAAATTTATTTGACAATTCTGTCAGGTTTGAAGTAAAAACGGACAATTTAAATATCAAAACAACATGCTATGAAAGCGTAAAAATTCCTGATTATAAGGGCAGCGTGTATAAAATGCTGACATCTTCACAATCGGCAGATATCACGGATGTAAAAGTAAAGGACAGTAAAATTTATATTGAAGGCGTTGTTAATGTACTGGCAATGTACGAAACGGAAGAAGGAGAATTTGAAAGCCTTACTATCCCTGCCGCCTTTAATGTAAGTTCAGATTTTGATTATCCCGAAGGCGTATACAATCATATGTATAACGCAAATGTTGAAGACGTTGAACTAAAAACAATGAAAAACAGAAAAATAGAAGCGGAATGTATAGTAAATATATCGGGGTTAAGCACAGTCGGCATAGAAAGCAAAACTCTGGACAGCGCGAATATTGCCGGGGAAATGATGTATAAGCACGACGATATTGAACATACAAAAGGCGCTACTCACAGCGAAGAAAAATCTGTAAGAGACAGTATATTTGCAGGAGAAGCGGCGGGTGATTTGGAAGTTGTAGGCATAAACTGCTACCTTGCCGATATTTCGCATAGCTTAAGCAACGTAGGCATATTATACAACGCTTCTGTTAAAGGAAACGTAGTATGCTTTACAGAGAAAGAAAATGCATATAAAAGTTTTCCTATAGATATGCCGTTTAACTGTTTTATTGAAAGAAGCGCGTTATCAAGCATAGATTATTATAGTGTTTTCGCTGTAATAATTACCAAAAACGCAGAAATTGACATTAACGCAGAAGAATGTTACATAAATATAGAGCTTACGCTAAGAACAACAGCTTATATGTTCCAAACCGTTAAGAGCAGGGTTCTTGCCGACGCGTTCGTTAAAGCAGTAAAAACAACAGCAGAATACGAAAAGCAAAAAGCGTTTTTAGTGAAAAGCAAAGATATAAAATCTGTTCAGCTAAGCAAAGAAGTAATACTGCCAAATGCCACAAAAGCGCTGTTATTTAATTCGGCGGCTTTAAGCGCAGAGCCGTATGAAGCTAACGGGCAGATGAAATATTCAGGTTCGGCAGACGTATGCTCGGTATTTACATCATACTCGGATGATGAAAAATACATTGTAAGCGATGAAAAGCTTGATTTTGATTTAAACCTTGATATAGCCGGAGATTCATACTATGTATATCCCCAGATAACATCAACAGACATTAAATATTCTTCAAGCAGTATAATTATCAATCTTGCGGTAGATGTTTTGGTGCTGTCATTTGAAGACGTTGATGTTAAAATGGTGCAGAACATTTTACCGGCGGCAGTTGGTCTGTCTGCAAAAGATACATATGATATTATAATTCATTATGTCCAGCCGGATGAAGAGTTATGGGATATAGCCAAAAAGTATCTTTCAAGTCCGGAGCAGATAATGGCTGATAATAATATTAAGAGTAAAGAAGAAATTAAGAATTACACCCCTCTTATAATTTCATAAATTACCAAATTAACCGCCTTTACGGCGGTTTTTTGTTTTGTAAAAAATTTGTAAACATATACTTGCACAAAAACAAAAAATAACCTTGAAAGTAAAAATTATGAGTATTATAATGTTTGTGCAAGGAGGGTGCATATATGCCTAGACCGAGAAAGAACAAGCGCATTTGCAAAGTGCCTGAATTTAAATATTTCATATGCGGAAGCGGACAAGCCGCCACAATCAACATGACATGCGAGGAATATGAATGCATAAGACTGATTGATTTTGAAGGGCTTGATCAAAATGAATGCGCAGTAATTATGGGAGTCGGACGCTCATCTATTCAACGCTTATATGAAAGCGCCCGAAAAATTATCGCAAACTCTTTAGTCGAGGGAAAGAGGATAAAGATAGAGGGCGGAGAATATGATGTTTGTCCATATTCAAAAGATACGTATTGGTCATGCAACAAAAATTGTATGAAAGATAAAAATAAATCGAAAAAATCACTATAAAAAAGAGCTTATGCACATAAGCTCTTTTTTATATATATAAATTAACACATATTAAGGTTAAATCATATAATGTAAAATAAAATAATAAGGGGTAATAATATGATTGAAAATAAACCTGAAAAATGTGAAACATGTAAAAGTGAAAGTAAAATAGAAGCAAAAAGAACGAAAGACGGCAAAACAATTTATTTCATAAATACGCCGTCTCAGCCTTGCTGCACCACAAGAGCGGCAGGGACAGTTTTGCCCAAAAAGTAAATTTAGTATAAATTAAAAATAATCTTAAAACAATAAGGTTGTATTAGTTTATTTTAATTATTATGACTATAAATAAAGGGTTTTTTGCTTATGTGGCAAATAGTAAAACCGCGCATATAATATATAATAAAAAAAAGAGGGGAAATAAAATGGCTGAATGTAAATCGTGTTTGGATAATACAAATGTTTTAGAGCAAAATTCAAGCAAAGGCGTTATTTATTTAATTCATCCGCCTATAAAACCTGGATGCACAAGCGGAGCGAAAAATAAGTATTCGTTGATTGATATTAATTTAGACTTCTTAAACAAAAATAAATTATTCAGCGATAATAAAATTAATATAAATATATAAGAATGTACATTAAAAAATCCAAATACTTAATATTGTATTTGGATTTTTTATAATTCATCATCTTATAAAATTTGTTCTTACTCTTTCATCAGTTTGAGGATAATCGATTTTACTGTTTTCAATTGATTTCATAAGCCATGCGAGGTTTCTTGCGGCTTGTTTTATTATCTGAACTCCTTCTTCGTCTTTATATATCTCCTGTGCATTTGTGCCGTGAAGAATGTTCCAATAGTGCGAAGAAGCAAGGACCATCTTGGAATACATAAGATAATGATTAAGCTGATCAAGAGCGGCGCTTCCGCCGGATCTTCTTAGTACGACAAAAGACGCAGCAGCTTTATACTCCAATACTCTGCCTCCTGCGGCAAAAAACAGTCTGTCTAAAAAACACTTCATTCCTCCGGATATTCCTGAAAAATGAACGGGGGAGGCTATAATTAAACCGTCAATATCACTAAGCAGGTTAATAGCTTCGTTTACTTTATCATCATTATATATACATTTTTTTGTATCGGCACAGCTTCTGCAGCCAATGCATCCTCTTATCGGGGCAGTACCTATATGGAAAACATTAACATCAATTTCTTCTTTAATAAGTTCCTGTTTCATTATACTCAAAGCGGCATTAGTGCTTCCGTTTTCATGAGGACTGCCGTTTATAGCTAAAACTTTCATAATCTACCTCCCAAATAAACTATTCGATTTATTTATCAATATTATCAAAGCTAAAAAATAATTACAAGCAAAACAGCATAAACATATTTAAACGGAGGTGAAATATGAATAAAGTATTCATTTTTTTTATATTGGCCGGAATTACAGTATCATTATTTAATAATACATACAGTCAGGTTTTTTCAGGCATTGCTGAAAGCTGTACCCAAACTGCGCAGATGATAATTACTTTCGGAGCAGTATGGTCTTTTTGGCTGGGCATTATGAAAATAGCTGAAAGAACCGGAATAATAAAAAAATTTGCTCAATTTATGATGCCGTTATTTAAGCATTTATTTCCTGCCGTAAAAAAGAATATAAAAGCAATGGAATGTATTTTGCTGAACATATCAGCTAATTTATTTGGTCTTGGAAATGCTGCTGCGCCTTTCGGACTTGCGGCTATGAAAGAGTTAAAGCAAATGAATGACACGTCAAAGAATAATGACGTTATGGATGATACTATAATGTTTGTCGTCTTAAACACAACTTCACTTCAGCTAATGCCGCTCAGCGTAATTTCATTAAGAGCTATTTACGGCTCAAGTAATCCTGCAGCAATAATGATACCTACTCTGATAGCGACATTCGCTACCACAATAATCGGAATACTGCTCGTAAAAGCAGTGCAGGCTTGGAGAAAATTAAAATGTCGGAAATAATTATGCTTGTATTTATTGCGGCAATTATTATATACGGAATAAAATGCAAAGTGCCGATATATGAGACTTTTATTGAAGGAGCAAAAAGCGGACTGTCTACGATAGCGTCTGTTTTTCCTTATATTCTTGCGATATTGTGCGCTATAAGTATATTTAAAAATTCAGGATTAATGGGTTATTTGATAAATATATTAAAACCCATATTTAATACAATAGGTTTTCCCGCTGAGGCTATTCCTTTATCCATCATAAAAATGATATCAGGTTCAGGCGCGAATGCAATACTTATGGACACTCTTATTACATACCATCCCGATTCCGCTATAGGCAGGCTGTCATCAGTAATAGCCGGCTCAAACGAGACTACCATTTATATCATAGCGCTCTATTTCGGCAGCGTTAACATAAAAAAAACACAGTATGCTCTTCCTGTAGCTTTATCTTGTGATATTATAGGAATGATAATATCTTTATTAGTCTGCAAATTATTTTTCGGATAAATTAATTTATTATCATATGCCAATAATATTATGAAATAAACTTTATAAGCAGAGAAAATAAATGGCGAATGTAAATCCGATAATAAAAAGAGTTCATTTATTAGATGAGATAAGAGGCATATTAATTATATACATTGTCTTCTATCACTTTATATTTGATTTAACAGGGCTATATGGCGTTGATATTGCATGGGCGTATTCAAATTCAATGGATTATGTAAGAATTGCCGCTGTATGCTTGTTTATTATAATATCAGGCATCTCATGCAATTATTCTAAAAGCAATGTTAAAAGAGGTATAATAACATTTTTATGGGGAGTTGTTATTACTTTTATCACTTTATTGGCAATGCCGGAGCAGATTATAATATTCGGTATTCTGCACTTTTTTGGAATTGCAATGATAATAGGAGGCTTACTTTTTGATAAGCTTAAAAAAATTCCCGCTAAAGCAGGAATTATTGCAAGTTTAATATTATTTTTACTTACTTATAATTTATATAACGGATATATTGGAATATTTGACTGCCGGATAAATGTTCCGCAGTTTTTATTAAATAAGTATTTTTTATTTCCTTTAGGGTTTATGTGCGAAGGAATATATTCTTCAGATTATTATCCGCTATTGCCATGGATATTTATGTTTTTTTCAGGGATATTTGCTGGTAGATTTATAAAAGAAAATAAAGCGCCCGCAGTCTTTTATAAATCACATTTTAAACCCATTGCGAAAATCGGACAGAAAACATTACTTATATACCTTATACATCAGCCGATTTTAATATTAATGCTATTCTTATATTTTACCGCAAAATAGATTTTTAGATATTGCTTAAAATCATATTTTATATTAATTTTCATCAAACGGTTTTTGGGATCCGTATAGCACATCTTTTGCTGTTTCATAATCTTTTTCCGAGACATAAATATCGGCGTCAAAATATGAACTGCCCATAAGAATTCTTATAAAGCCTCCGCTTAGGTCATCTCTTATATATATAGGTATATCATACGAACTCAACAGAGACTGTATAATATCAAGCTGTATCTGGTCGTTTACTGTGATTAGCAAAGTTTCGCCTTCGATTTTTTTGTCTTTTTTACGCCACATATTTACCTCTCAATCAATTATTTAGACTGTCATATAATTCTTTTCTGCTAATACCCGTTTGAAGACAGACTTTTTTTATGGCTGATGTTTTTTTATCGCCGTTTTTTATATATTGCTCAACAAGTTTTTTTGCTTCGGAAAGGTCTATAGTATTATCTTTTTTTGTTTGCGTATCATTTCCTTGCATAACTATAACAAATTCACCTTTAGGCTCTTTATCCGAAAAATTATTTAACAGTTTTTCAGCGTTTCCTCTCAGCACTTCTTCATGAAGCTTTGTGAGTTCTCGTATAAGAGCTATATTTCTTTCGGGCAATATTTTAAATATAATTTCAAGAGTGTTTTTTATACGAAAAGGGGATTCATAAAAAATGCTTGTTTGTATATTTTCTGATATTGAAGTAAACAATTCTTCTTTTTCTTTTATTTTCTTCGGAATAAAACCATAAAACGTAAAAGATGATGAAGAAATACCCGATATCGCAAGCGCGGATATTGCCGCGTTGGCGCCGGGGATTATGCTTACTTTTATGTCATTATCAATACAAGCTTTTACAATAGCCTCGCCCGGATCGCATATACCAGGAGTGCCCGCGTCGGAAATAAGCGCGACGTTTTTTCCCTCAAGGAGCATAGAAATAATACTTTCGCATTTTTGCGCTTCGTTAAATTTATGAAGGCTTATCATAGGCGTTTTGATATCGTATGCTTTCAGCAGTTTGCCGCTGTGGCGAGTGTCTTCCGCGGCAATAATGTCGGCTGCCTTGAGCTGCTCTATTGCCCTTAAAGTTATATCATTTAAATTTCCTATAGGGGTGGCTACAAGCGTGAACATTCCCGGCATATTCATATTAATTTTCCTTAAAAACATTTTATTATTTGAATAGATACAGTCTAAGACAGGATAAATATTTATTTCCCGCATAATATATGAAAAATATGTCGAATTATTTCCCGAGAAATAATTATTTGTAAATAAAAAGAGTATTGATAATAAGCAATACTCTCTGATGCTTTTTACATAATGGGATCCAATATAATTGTATTATTTCTGTCAGGTCCCACTGATACTATTGATATTTTAACGCCGATAAGTTCTTGAAGACGGGCAACATAAGCTTTTGCGTTTTTAGGCAGTTGTTCATAACTGTTAAATGCGCTTATATCTTCATCCCAGCCTTCAAGCTCTTCATAACAGGGTATGCACTTTTCCAAGTCAGAAAGCGACGCGGGGAAATAATCTATTTTTTTGCCGTTTAATTCGTAATGAGTGCAGACCTTAATTTTTTTAATACCTGTAAGGGTATCAAGTTTTGTAAGAGCTATATGTGTAAGGCCGCTTAACTGCACTGAGTATCTCACAACCGCTGCGTCAAACCATCCGCATCTTCTGGGGCGGCCGGTTGTTGTGCCGTATTCATGCCCTTGCTTACGCAAAAATTCTCCCATTTCATCATTTAACTCAGTAGGAAAAGGACCTTCGCCTACTCGCGTTGTGTAAGCCTTGGTAATACCCAGTATGCTTTCGATTAATTTCGGGCATACGCCTGTTCCTATCGATACGCCGCCTGATGTGGGATGCGATGAGGTAACATAGGGGTAAGTGCCGAAATCGATGTCCAGCATCGCGCCTTGCGCGCCTTCAAATACAATTTTTTTGTTTTCTTTTATTAATCCGTTTATTTCGGTTGAAACATCGCATACATATGGCTTTATCAAATCCGCATATTGCAAAAGGCGCGAATATATATCTTTTGCATCAAGCGCGGCGACATTATATATTTTTGTAAGCAGTAAATTAACATATTCTACGTTTAATGAGATTTTATCCCATAACAAGTCTTTATCAAACAAATCGCATACTCTTATGCCGCTGCGGTTTACTTTGTCGGCATAAGCCGGACCAATTCCTTTTTTTGTCGTGCCTATTTTGTTTTCACACAATCTCTCTTCGTTAAGCTCATCGAGTAATTTATGATATGGAGTTACTATATGAGCTCTGTCACTGATATGGAGATAGGAAATATCAAGTCCGGCATCGCTTAACCTGTTCATTTCCTCAATTAAAGCAACAGGGTCAACAACCATTCCATTACCGATGTATGAAGGAGTTGAGCATATAATTCCCGAAGGGACCATATGAAGTTTATATACATTATTGCCCACAATTACAGTATGACCCGCATTGTTGCCTCCCTGATAACGCACAACGGCGTCAGCTCTTTCGCTGTAGAAATCTGTTATTTTTCCTTTGCCTTCGTCACCCCATTGTGTTCCGACAATAACTAAAGTATTCAAATTATACTCACCCTCTTAATAGTTTTCAAAAATAAAAATACACTTCATTATATCATTATAAGAAGTATATTTCAATAAAAAGCGCAATTTATACATTTAATATGTACTATTATTCATCATAACCGGAATTTGCCGCGTTTTTGAAAGTAGTTGTTCCTTCGTTGAATATAAGGTCTATTTCGCCGGTAGGGCCATTACGGTGTTTAGCAATGCTAAGTATTACCTTGCTGCTCTTAGGGCCTTCAGATTCCGGTTTAAATAAGAACATTACTATATCAGCGTCCTGCTCTATTGCGCCCGATTCACGCAAGTCCGAAATTAAAGGTCTGTTATCAGTACGTTTATCCGGAGCACGATTCAACTGAGACAATGTTATAACGGGGCATGAAAGTTCTTTTGCGAGCAGTTTTAAATCTCTTGAAATCTGAGATATTTCCTGTTGGCGGTTTTCTATTCTTCCTATGCTTCTTATAAGCTGCAAATAATCTATCAAAACGAGATCAAGTCCGTCCTGTGCTTTTAAGCGTCTGCATTTTGAACGTATTTCATTTACCGTAATGCCGGGAGTATCGTCTATGTAAAGTCTTGCCTTAAATATTCTTTCCCACGCGCTGTATAAATCCTGCCAATTCTCAACATTGCCGTTGCGCAAGTCCATACTGCTGATATTCGCTTCCGAGGCGATTACACGCATTGTGAGCTGTTCTACGGGCATTTCAAGGCTGAAAACAGCGACTTTTTTATTTTCTCTAATAGCCGCATGCTGGCAGATGTTTATGCCCATAGACGTTTTGCCCATGCCGGGGCGGCCCGCAAGAATAATAAGGTCAGAATTCTGAAGCCCTGAAGTTTTTTTATCCAAGTCAAAAAAGCCTGTAGGTATACCCGTTATATTTGATTTATTTTTAGTGGCTTCCTGAAGTTTTAACAGAGTTGTTTTGAGCGCGGTTTCAAACGGTATAAAGCCCTGCCTGTCTTTCGTAATGACAATATCTAAAATATCTTTTTCGGCGGATAATATCAAATCTTTGGCTTCTGATTTACTGGCATAGCTTTCGTCAATTACTTTAGACAGCTTGCCTATAAGCTGGCGAAGCATGGATTTATCTTTTACAATAATACAGTACTGTTCCATGTTTTCGGCAGATGATAATAACTCAACAATGCTGGTTAAGAAATCAATTCCGCCCAGCGAATCCAGCATGCCCTGATTTCGCAGCCTGTCAGATAACGTTATAATATCAATAGGCATATTTTTGGAATACAAATAAATCATCGCATTATAAATAATGCGATACTGATCGCTGTAAAAATCCTCGGGGGTAAGAATTGCCGCGGCTGTTGATATAGTATCGTTATCAAACAATACGCATGCGACAATGCTCTGTTCGGCTTCTAAATTATAAGGCAGTACTTTTGCTTGAGGCGCTGACATTTTATCTCCTATTGCGCAGTTACATTTATTATAACTTTTGCTGTAATATCCGGATGTAATTTAATTAAAATTTCTTTTTCGCCCTGCTCTTTAATGTTGTCATCAAGCTCTATTTTACGTTTATCAATAATTACATTGCACGCTTTGCTTATTTCGTCGGCAATTTCTTTTGACGTAACGCTTCCGAAAAGACGTTTTCCGCTTCCGGCTTTTGCTTTAAGTTCGAATGTTTTATTGTGTATTTTGTTATATAAATCCTGAGCGGATTGTTTTTCTAATAGTTTTTGTTCTTCTTTTTGTTTAATCTGTTCATTATGCAGATTCATATTTTCGTCGCTTGCTTTTACGGCAAGTTTTTTCGGAAATAAAAAATTTGTAGCATAGCCGTCTTTAGCGTTAACTATTTCGCCTTCTTTACCTAGGCCTTTTACTGTTTGAAGTAATATAACTTTCATTATTTTCACCTCTCTTCGGGAAATTAATTATACTACAATATTAATTAAAAATTAACGTTTATTTGAAAAAATTAAAAATAATATGTATATCGTAATAAATAAAAAGCCGTATCATTTACGATACGGCTATAAATTTAATTTAAAATCAGTCATTTGTAAACGGCAGCAATGCTATATTTCTCGCTATTTTTATTGCCGACGTAAGTTGTCTCTGATGTTTTGCACATGTGCCTTTTACTCTGCGGGGAAGAATTTTTCCTCTTTCAGATATATATCTCTTTAAAACTTCAACTTGTTTATAATCTATATGTTCGATTTTGTTTTCACAAAATTCGCATACTTTTTTCCTTCTTTTATAAGGCGGTTTTGCCATTATATTCACTCCTTTCAAACTTAATTAAAACGGCAGGTCGTCATCGTCAATAGGGTTGAAACCGTCGACCGGTATGCCGTAGTTGTTATCCTGTTTTTCAAATAAAGCGTTTTCATCAGCAGAGTCGTATGTTTTAGCGCTTTTCTTTTCCAAGAACGCTATTTCGTCCGCCAAAACGTCTGTAGTGTATCGTCTTGTTCCGTCTTTTGCTTCAAAAGAACTTGTCTGAATTCTTCCGGTAATAGCAATAAGACTTCCTTTATGCAAACTTGATGAACAAAGCTCCGCAAGTTTTCTCCATGCCACAATATTGATAAAATCCGCGTCATAATTGCCGTCTTTATTTTTAAAGTTTCTGTTTACAGCAAGAGTAAAGCTTGCGACAGGGGTGTTAGCATTTGTGTAACGAACTTCCGGATCTTTAGTTAATCTTCCGATTAATACTACTTTATTTAACATTGCGCACTCCTTGCCTTTCTTTAACTTGTTTTTTCGACAATGATATGCCTTAAAACATCTTCGGTTATTCCGTATACGCGAACAAGTTCCTGCAACACTTTTGCGTCTGCAGTAAACGTAATTAATACGAAATATCCTTCTTTGTATTTTTTAGCTATTTCATAAGCTAAACGTTTTTTTCCCCATTCATTCACTTCAGTAATGCTTCCGCCGCCGCTTGTTATAATTTCGGATATTCTGTCGATGTATTCCTTAATTCTTGCTTCTTCGGAATTTGGGGTTAAGACAAAGATTGTTTCATAAGCTTTCATAAGCTCACCTCCTTGTGGACTAATGGCTCTGTATACACTTACAGAGCAAGGATTCGAAAATATATTATAAACAAATAACAAATAATATGCAATAAATTAATTTAAATAAATTAATATTTATATTTTTTCTATGCTTATAAATGAAATAATGGCGTTTAACGCAAGAAAAACAATAAAAAATGATGATGTAAACGCGTATTTATATATATTTTTAAAAATATGATCATCCTTAACATACTCATGTAAACGTCGCTTATATTTATTTATTGCAACTATAAAAACAACTACCGCACCCGCAAACAGCAAAAAACTGACAACGTTAGCTATAGCGGCATTTATATTGTTATTTATAAGTGAGTATAATTCGGATAATATCATATTGTTTATTATATGCAATATAATAGAATATTTAATTGAGTATTCAAGAGCAATATAGCCCAGCAGAAGTCCTATAGAAAATGCTATTATACCCTGATATGCATTGCTGTGATAAAAACCGAACATTACGGATGATATTATAATTGCAAACATTTTGCCGTACTTCTCAAGTTTTTTTATTATTATTCCCCTGAAAATAAATTCTTCTATTAACGGGCCAATAAACGATGCGTATAAAAACATGGATATTGTGCCGCTAGGATTTGCAACCTGTTCCAGCGAATTTATAAGGCTGTATCCGAATATATTTAAAGAGGTTTCAAGCAAAGAAATCGCAATTTGACTAAAAAATTGCAAAGCAAGTATTATTGCGGTACAAATTATAATATTCCTAAAAGAAAGTTTTTTTGTAACTGTTGAAATATCTTGTGTAGAGTTGTACTTGTAGTAATGAAGAAAACATAAGCAGCCCGCGGTAACGGAAACAATATATATTATTCCTTCATATTTTTCCGTGATTGTATCAATGGAGTAATTATTTTTAAAATAAAGAAAAAATGTACAAAAAAAATAAATCAGTATGAGTATAATCTGGCAATATATAAGAGTTCTTGAAAGCTTATTGACGTCTTTTTTAACGGATTTTTTTTCTAATGTTTCTGTTATTAATTCATTCATTTGTTATAACACATTGTTTCAATTAATATTATCATCATGTTTTTCGATTATTTTTTTTACTTTCTTTTTAAATTCCAGGCGCGGAAGAAGTATAATTCTGCCGCATTGCAGACATTTTATTTTAACGTCAACACCGGTGCGGACAATTTCCCATCTGTCGCATCCGCACGGGTGCGTTTTTTTTGTCTGTACAATATCTCCCAGACTAAATTCCTCTTTGTTCATAAAACTCCTTAAAACAACCAGTTTGTAATATCGAAATATTTATAAAGAAACGAATGATCAAATAAGTTTATTACAGTTGTATTTTTTGTAAATACAGTAAGAGAAGACGCAATAGTTATGACAAGCATGCAGAGTAAAACGCCTTTAATAACTCCGACCGCGCTTCCGCCTACTTTGTTTATAAAGTTAAGCACAGGCAATTTTGATAATTTGTTTAATATAAGACCAATTAATTTAATCAATATAAGAACGGCTACGAAAAGAATAACAAAAGCCAGTATATTTAAGATTACAGCAGTAATCTGAGAAGCTATGGAATTTACTGTATTGCTGATAATTGTATCGGAATGAAACAGCTTAGTTACTATCCATTGAATAGGGCTGTTTGAATTGCCCGCGCTTACGGTAACATTTCCGCCCGGATAAGCCGCATTAAGTTTTGCTGTTATGTAGAGATTTATTTTTGTATCCAGTTCCGTATTCGAAGCTATATTAGCGGCAAGGTCAACATAGAACAGTTTCGCTGCTATAAAGCTTAAAATAACGCTTGTAAGCGATATGATACTCAAAACCAAGCCGCGTTTATACCCCAAAAAACCGAAAATTAAAATGATTATTATTATGACCGCATCAAGAATATTCATAGTATATTTTCCTTTGCTTTATATTTTTCGTGTTTTTGTCCGGCTATTGCTTTAATCCTGAATTATCAGACATAGTATCGGAATTATCTTTTGAAAATTCGTCTTTATTAGTATTAAGCTCATCAAAAATTATCTGCTGGGTTCCGTCATCGTATTCCAACGCGTTAGAAGTATTATCGTTATTTTGAAAATGCGGTTCATTTTCTTCGGTAACAGCAGCCTCTGAATTAAAACTGTTTGATTGTTTTTTATCGTTTTTTAGCATTTTCACAGTTCTTGCTTTGCGGTTTTTACCAGATGATAGAAGCCCGAAGAAGCATGCAAGCATAAAAGCCGCAAGAATTGTATACGCAAATAAATAAAAATTAATATTTAAAATATTAATCAAAAAAGATGCAGGCTTAATCCAAAAAATAATAGGCGCGCCAATTGAGTAATACATAATCCAGTTATAAGTTTGACTTTTTAACTGTACATTTATCAATATATTGTATGTTATTAAAAAAATCAAAATTGGCATAAAGCTTATAAGTATAAACGATAAATATTTTTTTAAATCTATTTTTGATAATTTTCTAGAATATACGTTGCCTGTAATAAACCATAATAATACACAAAGTGACAAAAAGCATATATTAAATACTTGATTTTGTGAATTGATTTTGCAATATATTGCGCAAATAATAAAATATAATATATTTGCTATGAAAGCATATGTAACCGCTGATGGTTCTTTTAGTTTGGTTTTTGTCATTTTTTAGCCTCTGTTTTCTTTTTCAGACAGCAACAGCAGTTCTTCGACAAGTCTGTCTCTGTCTGATTTATCATAATATTCTATAATAATTTTACCCTTGCCATCAGATTCATTAATAATTACTTTATTTCCAACAGCTTCTGTAAGCTCTGTTTCCAGCTGAATAATGTGCACATCTTTTAAAACGGGGTTTTTCGACGCTTTGGGATTGGAAATATTCTTTACAAGTTTTTCCGCTTCCCTTACCGATAAAGTGTTTTTAATAATGGCATCCAGCGCACTTGTTCTCATTTTGCACTCAGGGAGTGACAGAAGAGCTCTTGCATGCCCTGATGTGATTTGGTTTTTAAGCAAGGCGTCTTGCTCCGTATCAGTAAGCGAAAGCAGCCGAAGCGTGTTTGTAACAGCTGTTCTGCTTATACCCAATACAGATGCGAGCGATTCATGAGTAAGCGAAAATTCTTCAATTAACTTTTGGTATGTACGAGCTTTTTCTATATCGTGCAAATCTTGTCTTTGAAGGTTTTCAACAAGAGAGATAGCGAGAATTTCCTGTTCGCTGTAATTTTTAATAATAACCGGAACAGTTTTAAGACCCGCCTTTGCAGCGGCCCTCCATCTTCGTTCGCCTGCAACTATTTTATACTTGCCGTTATTAGCAGGAACTACTATTAACGGCTGCAATACGCCGTGAGCTTTTATAGATTCACTCAGCTCTTCGATTTTTTCATCGTTAAATATTTTTCTCGGCTGATCGGAATTTGCAACAAGTAAGCTTATTTCTATTTCAGAAGAATCCGATTTTGTGTCTTGGGATTGGACATCTTCGGCATAAAAAGGTATTAACGCATCCAATCCTTTGCCCAATGCTTGATTATTTTTCATTTTCTTGTCCTTTCTGTGTTATTTCCGCTGCCAGCGCCATATACGCCTTTGCCCCGCTTGAAGCTTCATCGTAATAAATTACCGGCTTGCCAAAACTCGGCGATTCCGCAATTTTGACATTTCGAGGGATAATTGTGTCAAATACTTTTTCTCTGAAAAATCTTTTAACCTCGGATGCGACTTGAATTGACAAGTTTGTGCGGCTGTCGAACATAGTTAGAACGATACCGACTATATCGAGTGAAGCATTTAATCCTCTTTTTACTAAATTTACTGTATTTATAAGATTGCTGACGCCTTCCAACGCATAATATTCACATTGAATAGGAACAATTATACCGTCCGAAGCGGCAAGCGCATTAATTGACATCAGTCCTAATGAAGGAGGACAGTCTATTAATATGTAGTCAAACGAAGACGAAATTGACGACAACGCTTTTTTCAGCACGAGCTCTCTTTTAGAAACACTTACCAATTCCACTTCGCAGCCTGCAAGCCTTGAATTTGAAGGAAGCAGCATTAAATTTGAATATTTTGTTGTCATTACAGCTTTCTGCACTTCCAAATTGCCGCACATAACATCATATAAAGTTTTTCCGTCTTTATCTACTTTCATGTCAAGCCCGCTTGTTAAATTTCCCTGGGAATCCGCATCTACAACGAGTACCCTGTGACCTAATTTTGCCAACGCAGCGCCGAGATTTGTTGTAGTAGCAGTCTTGCCGACGCCGCCTTTTTGATTAAAAATGCAGTATGTTTTTGCCATATATTCCTCCCGAGCATTCTTCACTTTGATATTTTATCATTATTAATTTTAAAAATAAATACTTTTGTTGAATGTTTCACGTGAAACAAAAAAATATATTCAATAAATATGTTATAAAAATATTTAAAAAAACCTTTTAAAAAATTTAATTTTAATATATAGTTTCACGTGAAACATAAGTTTAAATATAAAGGGAAATGCTATAATGAAGCCGATAAATATTATTTGCACAGGGAATTTAAAGGAAAAATATTTAAAAGAAGCTGCATCGGAATATCAAAAAAGACTTCAAAAACATTGCGACCTTAATATATTTGAGATTAAAGAAGTTGGTTTAGAAAATGAAAGCGCGCTTATTATAAATAAAATAAATCAAAACCCGAAAGAATTTGTTATATTATGCGATATATTCGGGCAAAAATTAAACAGCGAGCAGTTTTCATGTTTATTAAGTGAAAAAATAAATCAAAACAGCGGAATAACAATAATAATAGGCGGATCTGACGGAGTGAACAGAGAAGTGAAAAGGCGCGCCGATTTGCTTATAAGCTTTTCCGATTTCACATTTCCGCATCAGATGTTCAGGGTAATATTATTGGAACAGATCTACAGAGCATTTAAAATTATGAAAAATGAAAAATATCATAAATAATTAGAAAAATATGCCAAGAATAAATCCTTGTATTTTTTTTATAATAATACCGAGGTGAGAAAATTGACAAAAAACAATCAGAACAGTACAAATAATAAAAACATGAAAGACATGGAAAATGTCAGGAATATGAAAAATACCCAGAATCAAAATTCGCAGAAAAACACACAGAATAACAATCAAAAAAACATGAAAGATAACAACTGTAACGAATGTAATTAAAAAACTGCCTTAAAGTCTTGCCGTAAGGCAAGACTTACATATAAAAAAATAAATACATAGCGGAGAATTATGCAAAACAAATCTTATCACGGCAGTACTTTCTATTCTATAATGCTGTCTTTAGCGGTTCCCATTGCTCTGCAGCAGTTAATAACTATTTCATTAAATACTATTGATACCATTATGATAGGTTCTTTAGGCGAAGCCGCTATTGCAGCCGTAGGCATATGCAACAGGGTGTTTTTCTTTTTTGTTTTAATAACATTCGGAATTTACAGCGGAATGAGTATATTTACTTCGCAGTATTGGGGAAATAACGATGTATTAAATATAAAAAAAATGATGGGAATGCAGTTGTTTTTAGGCGTCTGCGTATCGCTTGCGTTTATTTTGATAATAAGCTTGTTTCCGGGACAAATAATGTCGTGGTTTATTAAAGACAGCGCAGTAATCGCTTTAGGTAAAAGTTATTTTAGAATAGTCGTCTTAAGCTATATCTTTATGGCTTGCTCGTTTTCTGTGTCATTTGCTTTCAGATCATTAGGAATAGTAAAAGTACCTCTTTTTATAAATATATTGTCAGTACTTGTTAACGCGTTTTTAAACTGGGTTTTTATTTTCGGTCATTTAGGATTTGAACCTATGGGAGTCGCAGGCGCTGCGGCTGCGACGCTTATTGCGCGAATAGCCGAGTTTTTTATGTATTATTGGTATTTATTTAAATATAATAATAAACCAATGACTTTCAAAATAGGCGACTTGTTTTTATGGAATTTCAAAATGATGAAAGACAAACTCAAAATAGCTTTTCCTGTTGTTGTAAATGAAACTCTATGGTCTCTGGGCATGACGGTTATTTACATTGCGTACGGAAAACTTGGAGCGGATTCTGTAGCCGCTGTGCAGATAAGCTACAGTGTAAACGGAATATTTGAAGCGTTTTTTTTCGGCATAGGCAATGCCTGTTCCGTAATGCTGGGCAATGAAATAGGCAGGGGAAATTTCGGACTTGCAAAAAAATATTCAAATAAATTTATTTTTATAATGGTTTTAATGGGCGCGATTTTAGGATTGTGCCTGATAATGCTGCGCAACCCGATTATAAGCATTTTTAATATAGAGGCTCAAACAATAAAACTTTTAAACTATAATTTAGTAGTTTTAGGGCTGGCCATGCCGTTTTCCATGTGCAGCTATTTATTTGCGATAGGTATACTTAGAAGCGGAGGAGACACAAAGTTCTGCATGTATTTAGAGATGGCGTCGATTTGGCTTTATGTTGTGCCTGTTGCCTTTATTGCGTCTTTAGCTTTTAACCTGCCTACATACGTAATTATAGCTCTTATTAATGTTGAGCATATAATTAAACTTGCGCTGCTTATACCCAGATATAAGTCAGGGAAATGGATAAACAATCTTGTAAAATCTGATAAGCTGACATGTGAATAAAACTTATAAATTCGGTATCTGCCAATTGATGGGAGTATACCCGTTTTTCAATAAGAATTCATTTGTTTTAGAAAAAGGTTTGCTGCCGAAAAAACCCCTATGAGAAGACAGAGGACTGGGATGAGGGGATTTTATTATTAAATGACGCGGGTTTGTAATAAGCGTTGATTTAGACTGCGCGAATGACCCCCACAATATAAAAACTATATTTTTATCTGATAAATTTAATAAATTTATTATATTATCGGTAAATTTCTCCCAGCCTTTGTCTTTATGCGACGCGGCATTATGCGCTCTGACAGTAAGAACTGCATTGAGTAACAAAACGCCCTGTTTTGCCCAAGGTATTAAGCACCCGTTGTTGGGTATAAAGCAGCCGAGATCGCTGTTCAGTTCTTTGTATATATTATATAAAGACGGAGGTATGCTGATACCCGGTTTTACCGAAAAGCTAAGCCCGTGAGCCTGGCCTTCTTCGTGATACGGATCCTGCCCGATAATTACAACTTTTGTCTCTGAAAACGAAGTATAGTTCAGGCAATTGAATATTTCGTACATATCCGGAAATATTTTATAATTTTTATATTCTGTAATTAAAAATTTTCTTAAACTGGTATAATAGTCTTTGGCAAACTCGTCTTTAAGATAATTCTGCCAATCATTATTAAAAATTGCGGCCATACTAACCTCGAAATATGAAAATATATATAAAAATATACTATAATGAGTTAAAATTGTAAAGATAGCCATAGTTATATTATTGCGTGTAAGGAGAAAAATATGTTAAAAATAGGAGCGCATTTATCAATATCCGATGGATTTTTAAAAGCGGCAAAATCCGCTCAATCAATCGGCGCAAATACTTTTCAGTATTTTACAAGGAATCCGCGCGGCGGAGCTGCAAAAGAAATAGATAATAATGACATTTCCCAGGCAATTGAGTTCATGAACTTAAATAGCTTTGCGACACTAGTAGCGCATGCTCCGTATACTTTGAATTTGTGCTCAAATGATGAAAAGGTAAGGCAATTCGGAGAAATGATTTTTAATGATGACATGCAGAGGCTGAAACAATTTCCCCACAGCATGTATAATTTTCATCCGGGAAGCCGTAAAGATTTAACGCTTGATACAGCAATAGAAATAATTGCAAAAGTAATAAATGACGCAATAAATAAAGGAGCAGAAAATATTATCCTGCTTGAATCAATGTCGGGCAAAGGAAGCGAAGTAGGCTCAACATTTGAAGAATTAAGAGAAATTATTCAAAATATTGACCGCAAGGATTTGATAGGAGTTTGCCTTGATACATGTCATTTGTACAGCGCGGGTTATGACATTGTATATGATCTCAAAGGCGTTTTTGAAAGTTTTGATAACATTGTAGGTATTAAATATCTAAAAGCTCTTCATATTAATGACAGTGTTAATCCTTTTAATTCAAAAAAGGACAGGCACGCAAAATTGGGAGAAGGAACTATAGGGCTTAAAGCTATAACCGAATTTATATGCCATCCTGCAGTTAAAAGTCTTCCTTTGATATTAGAAACTCCTAACGAAATTGAAGGATACTTACAAGAAATACAAATTTTAAAAGATAATTTTAAATAATATTATATGTCATATTGTAATATATTCGTTAATGCATAAAGGATACTCAAAAAATGGCAAGAAATAAGAAAAAGAAGAAAAGAAAATCGTTTATAAAATCGTTTTTTAAATTTATATGCATTTTAATTATTTTGGCTTTAATAACAATTATTGTGCTTGTTATTGCTGATCCGCTGGGAATTAAAAAAATACCCGAAAATAAATTCAGCACTACGGATAAAAATCTTAATATATCATCTAAAGTTAATTTTGATGAAGATATTATAAATATAGCTCTTATAGGAGCGGATAACTTAGAGCAAGCTTCACAGCGTGCGGACACAATAGTGATAATGTCATACAACACAAAAACAGGAAGAATGGCACTGACTTCGGTTATGCGCGATTTGCTTGTATATATTCCCGATAAAAACAAATATGATAAAATAAATGCATCTTATTCATACGGCGGAGCGCAGCTTTTATTAAAAACGTTAAATAACAATTTTGATTTAAATATAAAACATTATATAACGGTCGATTTTAAAGCCATGGAAAAACTGGTAGACGCAGTAGGAGGCGTAAATATAAATGTTAAGTCCGAAGAAATCAAATATATAAATCAAGCTATCAGAGAACAAAACAGAGAACTGGGAGGGGAATTAAAATATTTAGAGAAAAGCGGCAATCAGAAGCTTAACGGAAGGCAGGCATTGGCATACAGCCGAATAAGAAAAGTGGGAAACGCGGACTGGGAAAGGACATCAAGACAACGAACCGTAATAAACGCAATTATAAGCAAAGTAAGAAATGAAATGAGCATAAAAATGCTTATTTCGCTTGCTAAAAACGCCGCTCCATATGTTAAAACAAATATCAGCACTAAAACAATGTTTTCATTGATGACATCATATATTAAACATAAGGATACGTTTGTAATAGAAGATTTCAGACTGCCGTATGATTATCATGCGCTTGACGAGTATTACAACGGAATTTATTACTTAAAACCGAATACTCTGAAAGATAATGTAACACTATTGCATCAGTACATTTTTGGAATAGATTCCTACGAGCCGACCGGTACGGTAAAAGAGATTAGCAATTATATCCAATACAATCATTAAAGTACAGGCGTTGCCTGTACTTTATTTTAGTTTTCTGAAATAAATTCCTCTTGTAAACTCTGCGTGTGTATCCAAAGGTTTCTTTTGTAAATACATGGATATTATTTTATGGCACATGCTTTCGCCTTCCGTCGTAAAAAACATTTCGCAAAAACTTAGGCCTTTGAAATCATCCAATTTATCAGCAATATATATAGGCACAGAATTAAATATCTGCGATACGTTATTATTGCATTGTACCGCAAACTTTTTACCTTTCCTGTCTGTTAAATATGTGCAATTATTTTTTTTGCATTTTTCGCATCCAATTTCATATTTTACCGGGCATGCGCGTGTGATCATTAGAGGAAAATGGCCATAGCCTATTACAACTTTTTGATCATATGTTTTTATATTATTTATCTGGTTTACTGACAGTTCAGGTGATAAGGTAATATAGATCGGATTATAGCGTGATAAAAACTGAGCAGAAAGTGAATTTGTGATATTTAGTCCAAATCCGGTAGCGACATCAAAACCGCAATCTATCGCCAATTTCATTCTTCCTAAAGAATGGCATTTTACTTTGTTAATATCAAGCGATTTTATCCTATTAAGTTCGGCTTGTATCAGCTTCTCATCTTCAAAAAATATCCGAGGTATTTCTGCGACAAATTTATTACTGTATTTACTTAAAATATCTTTATCAACTTCATGAAGTTTAAATAAATCAATGGATGCATATTCAACCGACTTAAGTATTCTTTCGCTAATCTGATCAGCATTAATGAAAGATGCCGTTAATTTAATTTCAGCAGGCGTTTTATTTTGAAAGTCCGATAAATTTATTTTGGGTAAATTAACATGATAGCTTTTATGAGTTTGTCTTAATTTAATTATATTGTCAACAGCGTTTCTTCGCAGTTCATTCAGTGCAGATACGGGCAGATATATGTTATTACCAACAAAACCGTCAATATTATCAAGTAAGAAATGAGTGTCGTTAAGTTTTGATAAACTCTTTATAACATCGTCATTGGTTAAAGATTTATTAACTGAAGCCTGCGCTGAATTACCAATTGATATAAACATATTCCCCGAATAGTCCGATATTAATAATTCCGTCTTATCTGTTGAAATATTAAATTTCATATTTACAGGTATTTTTCTTTTATAAATTTCTGCCGTTATCAAAGTCCTGCTTTCTTTGCTTTTTGATATGTCCTCATCGCTTCTTATCCCAAACATATCAGCATCTATTTTTGATAAAAAATAACTTTGCGTAAAACCACTTCGAGAGAATGATTTTTCCAACATATCTTTGTCATAACTTTTATTGGCTGCAGCATTCTTAAACTGGCTTACGGCTGTATATACATAGTTCGCGCCTTTCATGCGCCCTTCTATTTTTAAAGCTTTTACGCCAATCTCGCTAAGCTCGCTTACATAATCTATTAGCGATAAATCTTTTAAAGATAAATTATATCTTGTATTATCAGTAACCCCGAAAGGCAGACGGCACACTTGAGCGCACAAACCGCGGTTTCCGCTGCGCTCTCCTAAAAACGCGCTGAAATAACATTGGCCTGAAATGCTGTAGCATAACGCTCCATGCACAAAAACCTCAGCCTCAATTCGTGAGTTTTGGGTAATGTTCAAAATCTCATTCCTGCTCATTTCGCGTGATAGAACAACTCTCTCAACGCCGAGAGCATAAAGCTCATTCGCATCCGCCAGATTATGAACACTCATCTGGGTGGATGCGTGCACAGGCATATCAGGACAGATTTGTTTTATAAGCGAAATAACGCCCAAGTCTTGTACGATTATTGCGTCAAACCCCGCATTGCAGGCAAATATTATCTGGTCGGTTACTGCTTTAATTTCCGAATCAAACATCAGCGTGTTAAGCGTCAGATATGTTTTAACATCGTATAAATGGCAAAAGTCCACAGCAGACTTTATTTCTTCGTCCGTAAAATTTGCCGCGTTTCTTCTGGCGTTCAGAGCTTTTGCCCCAAAATACACAGAGTCCGCGCCTGCATAAACAGCTGATTTCAACGAATCGTAACTTCCCGCCGGCGCTAAAATTTCAAGCTTGCTGATGTTATCCAATAATAGATTACTCCTTAATATATTTAAATATTATTGTTAAAAATTGCATTTATAATTCTAAACATTATACGATATATTTTACTTGTTTTGTTAAGAATAATTTTTATGAAAAAGAAATTGAGCTTTATAATCGGAATAATTTTTATATTGATTTTGCCTGCATGCACTCAAACAAATACGAAGAGTCAGAATCAGACGTGGACTATTTTAGTTTACATGAACGGCTCAAACCTTGAGATGACATCAGCAGCGGCGACAAACGATTTAAGGGAAATGCTTTATTCCGGCAGCAATGATAATGTAAATGTAATAGTGCAGACAGGCGGGAGTGAGTACTGGCATAATTATTATGTAGATGAAAACAGAAGTCAGAGATGGTATGCGGGCAAGTTCAAAATGGATGAGCTATATAACGGCGAGCTTAAAAATATGGCGCAAACTGACACGCTTTCAGATTTTTTGGTCTGGGGAATAAACAACTACAAAGCTGATCACTACGCGGTGATTTTATGGAATCACGGCGGGGGCGCTATAGCGGGATTCGGTCTTGACGAAACTACAAACGGCGATACCTTAATTTTAAGCGAAATGAAAAACGCTTTTGATAAAGCAAAAAAAGAAACAGGAGTTACTTTTGACTTAGTTGCGTTTGACGCGTGTTTAATGTCTAATATTGAAACCGCTTACGTACTAAGCCCGTACAGCAAATATATGGCTGCAAGCGAAGGTCTTTTATCGGAGATGGGTTATGCTTACGATGTTTTTTTAAATGATGTTAAAAATAACACAGACAAAGACGGGCAGTTTATGGGCAAATCGCTTATTGACTCATATATTTATGAAGCTGACAGAAAAGGAAGCGTTGCAAGCTCAATGGCTGTGCTTGACTTAAAAAATGTTGATGAAGTAAAAACAAAATTTGACAGTACCATAAGCAAAATTAATGTTGCAAGCAACTTTGATAAATTTGCAAAAGCCGCATACAGCAGCGCGGCAGCAGGAAAACTTGTAAGCATGTCAGAGCAGGCAAATATGGTTGATATGGGTGATTTTATAAAGAATATCTCAAATACGGACATTAGTGCTGATATAGATAAACTTGTAGTATATAAAGCAAGCACTAAAAACAATAAAGAAAATTTAAGCGGCATTTCTATGTATTTTCCTTACAGCAATATTGAATACACAAAATATGAATACCAAATTTATAAAAATATTGGATTTTCAGACGCGTATACAAATCTGCTTAAAAATTATATAAATGTTTTATCAGAAAATGCGGCAGATAAGTATTTAGAAAACACAGACACAAAAGGCTTCATGACAAACACAAAATCACTGCTTAATACAAACTTAATGCAGGGTTATAAAGACGGGGAAACTATTAAGATAAGCTACGTTTATCCGTATTCGGCAAATGACCAAAACAATAAAATTGATAAAAACTATTTGTATACTATTAATTCAGTTCCAATAACGGTATATAAAAAAGACGACAGCGATTTATTATATACATGCGCAATAATCAGCGGTCAGTACTGCGAAATAATTATCGGTTACAGTAATGGCAAACTTAATATAAATGAAGCTGTTGCGCTTAAAAAAAGCAAAAACGGCACTATTATTCCGCTCAAAACATTTATGCCAAAAGCCGGTGATACGTTATGTCCGATAACACTGTATGCCAAGAATAATTCAATTAAAGAGGACATGTCAAAAACTATTGAACTATATGATAATACGGTTATAGAAAGAACAGAATTAAGTTCAGATAACATAAAGCTGATGCTAAGGGGACTTGAAATAAAACAATTGCAGTAATTAATATATGTAAAAAAATTGTCGAATTATGATATTATCATAACTATAAGAAATGTTTATTCGAGGCGAGTATGTTTAATTTAATTACAGGCAGACAAGGCAGCGGGAAAAGCAGATATATTTATGAAAATATAGTAAGAGACATAAAAGAAAATAAAGATACATATTTAATCGTACCCGAACAATACAGCTTTGAAGCTGAAAAAGAAATAATTGATATGTCGGGAATGCCGGGGATTATAGGTATTCACGTCCTGAGTTTTTCGCGTCTGTCTTATCAGTTGTTAAATAAAGCGGGCAAAATGCAAAAACAGCCTTTAAGCAAAAAGGCTGCATTAATTATACTTAAAAAAATTTTATTGGATTTATCAGACGACTTGACAATTTATTCAAAAAGCGCAATGCAGGAGGGCTTTTGCAATATAATGCTGGATTGCATATATGAACTTAAAAAGAACAAAATAAAATGCGGCGAACTAAACAGCCTGTCGAATACGCAATTGCTTAAACTTAAAATGGATGAAATAAAGAAAATATATGAAAGCTATGAAGCTTATATAAACAATGACTACTACGATGCGGAAGATCTTATAGAGCAGTCAAGCAAAGAAGTAACAGACGGCACCGTTTTTAATAACACAAATGTTTATATTGACGGTTTTTATACATTAGATAAACAGAGACTAAATTTAATAGACTGCATAATGAAAAAGGCGGATAACGTAAGTTTCTGCTTAACGTATGATACGGACTATGAACGCGATGTATTTTCAATAAGCGAAAAGCTGAAGTCGGATCTGATTTCGCTGGCTGAGAGCAGTAATTTAAAAATAAATGAGATAAAGCTCAGCGAAAAAATATACTGCGCAAATTCCATAAAACATATTGAAGAAAATATATTCAAATATAGTTTTAAGAAATACAGCGCATATAAAAACGAGACGCTGCCCGAAGTAAGGATTTTAAACAATATTTACAAAGAAGCTCAACATGCCGCTGATACAATAACAAAGCTTGTTCAGAGTAAAAATTTAAGATATAAGGATATAGCAATTTTTTCAAATGATTTGGATACATACAGCAAAATCATTCAAAGAGTTTTTGCCCAATACCAAATACCGTATTTTATTGACGAAAGATACGATATCTTTCATAACTGCCTTGTAAGAATGCTATTATCTCTTTTAAACATGATTGATAAAAATAATTTTTATTATAAAGACGTTTTTGAATTTTTAAAAACGGGATACAGCAATCTTAATGACGAGGAAATAAACAGGCTTGAAAACTACGTTTTAAAGTACGGAATAAAAAGAGAAGATTATTTTTACCAATTTAAAAAAGCTGACAAAAAAGACGAAGCGTTTTTAGACGAGATAAACAATATAAGAAAAAAATTTGAAGAACAAATAAAGCCTTGGAAAGATAAAGCTAAGACATTAAAAACTTATGACCAAATTGCCGATTTGATAAGTGAAATACTTGATGATGATGTTGTTGAAGAAAAAATACAGCAAAGTATAATATTCTGCGAAGAAAATTTTCTCAACGTGCAAAAATCAATCGAGGAACAAATTGCGGACATAACTCGAGAGAATTTAGAGTTTATAAAATATTTTTTAAAAGACCAGAAAGCTACTATTGAAGATTTTTATGAAGTATTAAGACAGACTTTAAACAGCGATAACGCGGGGGTTCTACCCATATCTTCAGATTGCGTTATAATAGGCGATTTTGCAAGAAGCAGAATATCAAAAATAAATACTGCAATAATTATGGGCGCAATTGACGGCGCCATGCCTAAAAAACTATCATCAGAGGGAGTATTTACCCAAAAGGAAAAACAGGAATTAACTCAAAAAGGCATTAATATTACAGGTGAAGAACAAGCTCATAATTTTAAAGAAAAATTTTATATATACAACGTATTATCAAAACCAAAAGAGCGGCTGATTATAACAGCTCCGTTACTAAACGAAAACAATGATGAAAACCATTTGTGCGCAGCTGCGGAACAAATATGCAAAATGTTTGAGTTAAAAGATTTATATTCCGAAGAAAATAACGTAAAAGTTTCAAATATAAACGGAACGTATCAAAACTTAATTACCCAAATAAGCAAAGACATACAATCAAGCGACGCTCCTTGTGAAAAGGCGATAAAACTATTTAATTGGTATGAAAATAACAGCATTTATAAAGAAAAAACAAATATGCTAAAAAAAGCTCTAACATATGATAACGCAGGTGAAAACTTATCAAGGCAAGATATAAGAGCGATTAAGACCACCACTTTTAATTTAAGCGCAAGCAATATAAAAGCATACGCAGAGTGTCCTTTTAAATATTTTGTTCAATACACTTTAAAACCTCAAAAAAGAGAGATATGGGAAATAAACGCACTTGATATAGGCAACTTGATGCACAGCACGGGCGAGAAGTTTACACGTCATGTTTTAGAAAATAATATCGATTTAAAGAAAATAACCAATGATGAAATAGAGCATATTGTCGATGAAATTATAATTAAAAGCGAGCAAGAATTTAAAAGCGGCTTTTTCGGCGAAGACAATTTAAATAAAGCTATATTAAATAAAGCAAGCAATGTCGCAAAAAAAACAATAGGCAAAATTGTCGAGCATATAAACAGCGGTGAGTTTGAAATTTTCGGAAGCGAAATTGAATTCGGCAATAATAAAAAACTTCCCGCAATACAGTTAGAAGATGTTGACGGAATCGGCGTTAACATAGAGGGAAAAATTGACAGAATTGATACATATAAATACAACGGAAAAACTTATTATAAAGTATATGATTATAAAACGGGAAACGTTGTACTTGATTATAAAAAAATATTTCACGGAACAGACTTGCAGCTCATTTTGTATATGCAGGCATGCATAGCAGGCAATGCAAATAGTATGCCTGCGGGAATGTTTTATTATAAATTCGACAGCCCGATAGTAAAATACGAAAATAACATAGACATAGATAAAATAAATGAGTTGATATACAAAAATATGAGGTATTACGGAATTTCAGTTGATGATGAGGATATAATTCTGGCAATTGACCATAACGCAAAAGACGATAATAAGCGTTCATGCAACAGCACAAAATTCAATAACGATAATTCACTGGCTAAAAGTTCGCATGTGTTTAACAATGAAGAAGTAAATGTAATTTTGAAACACAGTATGCAGCTTATTGAAAACTTTGCAAAAGAAATTCTCTCGGGCATAACTGAAGCAAGACCATATAAAAGCTCATGCGAATATTGCGAATATAAAAATGTGTGTAATTTTGACACGTGCTTTGAGACTAACAAATACAGAAAAATTGAAAATGTAAATAAAAATACTATAATAGATAAAATCAAAGGTCAAAATGATGAATAAGATAATAGCGCAGGATGCTATAACCTTCGAAGAAGTTAAAAGCGCAATTTTAAATAATCAGGAAAAAATGACGGAAGGGCAAAAATACGCCGTTAATTTTAACGAGAACAAGAATATTTTAATCTCCGCAGCCGCAGGCAGCGGCAAAACATTTGTGCTTGTGCAGCGTATTTTAAAATTAATAGCAATAGATAATAAAGATATCAGAAAAATTCTTATAGCGACTTTTACTAATGCGGCAGCGGCGCAGATGAGTAAAAAAATATATGACGCTTTAAATAATTTAATATATGAAGAAAATATAAACTCAAAACATTTAAGAGAACAATTATCATATTTGCCAAGCGCAGATATCGGCACGCTTCATTCGATATGCATAAAAATAATCAAAAGCTACTTTTATGTAACTAACGCTCCGTGCGATTTTTCAATAATTGACGGAGACGAAGATATTCTGCTAAGGGAAGAGGCTTTAGGTGAAGCGCTTGCAGCGCTATACCAACAAAGCGACGAGGCCTTTATATCCCTTAGCGATACATATATTACCGCAAAAGGCCTTGATAATTTAAAACAAATTATTCTTCAGTCATATGACTACTCTCAAAGCAGGCCGGAGGGGCTTTTATGGCTTAAAGAAGAAATTGAATATTATAAAACATGCACTGACTTAGAAAACAGTAAGTGGACGAAGCAAATATACAGTCAATATGCGGAAGTTTTAAATAATGCGATACAGCTGCAAAAAACGGCAATTAATCTGGCGTATGGCTTCGATGATAAAAGCATCAACCAGCTTAGGGAAGAAAAAGCCAAAATAGAGAGCTTATTATACGCAATAGAATCAGGAAATAATATTATTGATATCTGTAACTCGTTTGAATTTTCACCGCTTAGAATACCGCCAAAATATAACGGTTCTTTAAAAGACGACGTAAAAAATATGCGCGATAACGCTAAGGCGCTGTCTAAAAAAATTGCGAATGATATAAAGTTATACAGCTTTGATAAAGCGCAAAAAGAAAATGATGCACTATATACGCTTCTTTCATCTTTATATGACGTTATTGAAAAATTTGACGGCTGTTATAAAGAAAAAAAAGCTAAAAGAAAAGTAATCACTTTTAATGACTGCGAGCATATTTGTCTGGAAATTTTGAAAAACAAAGATATTAGCCGGGAAATAAAAGAAAGTTACGATTATGTTTATATTGATGAATATCAGGATATTAGTCTTCTGCAGGAAGAGATTTTAAAGCTGGTATCAAAAGAGGACAATATGTTTATGGTTGGGGATGTAAAACAAAGCATATACCGCTTTAGGCTGGCTGAGCCCGATATATTCAACAGCAAATATGAACTTTACAAAAAAGAAAAACAAAAAAACGAGCTTATTATTTTAAATAAGAACTTTCGCAGCAGTGAGTATGTAATTGACTGCGTCAACGCGGTTTTCAGCTCGATTATGAATAAAGAGTCAGCAGACATTGAATATGATGATGACGCGAAACTTGTATATTCGGAAAATGAAGAATGCGCAGGCGCGAAAACCGAAATATATATATTTGCGAAACCGGAAAAAAAATCGGACGACAAAGGGCAGGAGGCTGATATACAGGCCGAGGAAGACTATTTAGAAGAATATGAAAATGCGGAATTGGAAGCGGTAAACACAGTCGGGATAATAAAAAATCTGCTTGGCACACAGATATTTGATAAAGAAAAAAACATATACAGAAATGTGGAATACAGAGATATAGCAATATTATTGTCAAGTGCTAATGTAGACGGACCGCACTATGCGGATGTGTTTACACAAAACAATATTCCGGTACTCTTTGATGCCAATAAAAACTTTTTCGATAATATGGAAGTATGTTTACTTATTAATCTGCTTTGCGTAATAGATAATGATTATGATGATATTTCATTAATATCTGTTATGAGAGCTCCTTTTTTTGATTTTTCCATAAAAGACATGTTTAACATCAGAAAAGAATATAATAAGGGCTTTTACTATGAAGCAATAAAACAATATATTGAAAATAATACGGATAATCTAAGCAGAAAATTGAAGGAGTTTAATAAATTTATAAGTACATACAGAGCGTTAAGCAGGCATATAGGAATATATGATCTTATTTTAAAAATTTACGATGATACAGGCTATTATGAATATGTCGCTTTGCTTGAACAAGGAAGCAGCAGGAAAGACAACCTTACGCAACTTATGGATATTGCAAAAAAATATGAAAAAAGCGGCGCGTGCGGGTTGTTTGGATTTGTTAATTACATAAAAAAAATAAAAATATCTCAAGCTGATAACTTTTCATCATCACCTGCGGACAAAAAAACAAACTGCGTAAAAATAATGAGCATACATAAAAGCAAAGGACTTGAATTTCCTGTTGTCATATTAGGCAGAACGTTTAAAGAATTTAATAAAGCCGATTTGCAGAAAGAAATAATATTTCATAAATCTCTGGGCGTAGGCGCAACCTTTTATGATATTAAACTCGGATACAAGTGCGACAGTTTGGCTAAAATCGCCATTAAAAGCGCTGTTGATGATGAAATTATAGCCGAGCAGATGAGGCTTTTATACGTTGCTATGACAAGAGCCGAAGAAAGGCTTATTATAACGTCTATAAAAAACGCTAAAGAAATTGAAAACAAAAAAAATAAATGGAATAAAGAAATAATGTCCAATCAAATAAAGTCATTTAATACTTACATTGACTGGATAATGTATGCCGCTATGAAAAAGGATTTAACTTGGGATAAAGATATATTTAATATACAATTTACCCAATGTACATATGAAGGCGCAAAAAAAGAAAAAAGACTGGCAAAAAAAGATATCTTTAAATTGCTTAAAAGCGGCGATAATGAACTATTAGACGTACAAATCAAAAACAAATTAAATTGGACATATGATTACAAAGACGATATTAATCTGCCGCAAAAACTTAGCGTAACACAAATAAAAAACAAAAAAACTGTAAAAAAATATATGTCGTTTGAAAATGCCGATGAAAATAACTTTGCACTCAGAAAAGGTCAAATCACTCATTACATAATGCAGACAATAAATTTAGAAGAAATGAAAAAAACAGACTATGAAGTTTATATAAATAAATATCTGGATGAGTTATTATATACAAATGTTATTGATAAAAAAGAAAAAGATTTAGTTAAAGCAGACTTAATAGTAAACTTCTTTAAGTCGGATACAGGCAGGCTGGTATTAAATGCTGAAAGCGTTAAAAGGGAAGTAGAATTTTACTATATTGAAAACGCAAATAAAATTGAAGATAACATATATTCAGACGATAAAAAGATATATGTTCAGGGAATAATAGACTGTGTAATAAAAAGCGGAGGAGAAATATATATCATTGATTATAAAACTGATATTTATTATAATGAAATAAGCAAGGATGAAAAAACTCAAGAATACTCAATACAAATAAAAATGTATCGGGATGCATATGAAAAGATAATGAATGTGAAAAACGTTAAATGCATATTGAGTTTTATAAATATGGGAGATAATATAATAATTAATTAATAATAAATGAATACAATAGAGGTTAAATCATACGCTAAAATAAATCTTTGTCTTAACATATTAAAAAGGCTTCCTAATAATTATCACGAAATATCATCGCTGATGCAAAAAATTAATCTATTCGATGAAATTAAGGTATGCAAAAAAGAAAATAGTCTTGATGTTAAGACAAACATTGATAAGCTAAATTCAGAAATAAAATATAATACAGCATATCTTGCAAGCCGATATTTTTTTGATTATACAAAAATAAAATCAGGAGCAGACATATATATTAAAAAAAATGTGCCTCACCAGGCAGGGCTGGGCGGTAGCAGCGCAAATGCGGCGGCAGTAATTGACGCGCTTGATGTTTTATATAAAACAAATCTTAAATATGATGAAAAATTTAATCTGGGATTAAAAGTAGGATGCGATGTTCCGTTTTTCTTCGGCAGCGGCACCGCTGTTGTAGAGGGTGTAGGCGATAAAATAATTCAGAAAAATCAGTTGAACGGCTATTATTTAATTATTATTAAACCTGATTTCGGAATTTGTACAAAAACTGCTTATGCTTCAATCAATCCGCTTAACTTGGAAAATAAGTGCAGCTCAGAAGCATTGTATTCGGCTTATTTAGAGCATAACAAAGAAAAAATTAAACAATACACAATCAATACCTTCGAAGATGTAATTGATCAAAAAGCACAAATTATAAGCTTAAAAAAGGACATTTTAGATTGCGGAGCAATAACAGCGTTGATGACGGGAAGCGGCTCTGCTGTGTTCGGTTTATTCGAAAATGACTATGAATGCACACTATCATTTAATACTTTAAAAAATAAACACAGAAATATTTTTAAATGCAAATTTATTTAATTATCATTTGAGTAAATCTTTTTCGAAAAACAGAACACACAAAATCAATAATATAGTGCCGATTGTAATAAATATATCGGCTACATTGAAAATTGCAAATTTAATAAGTCTGAAATCAAAAATATCAACTACATAACCGAAATGTATGCGGCTTATTAAATTGCCGGCGCCTCCTGCTATAATAAAAGTTATTGCAAGATTACTTAATAAAAGTTTTTTATATTTTCTATGAGAATAAATTATATAGCATATTAGAAGTATTAGAAAAACAGATGTTATGGCTATCAAAAAAGCTTGTCGTCCCGTAAAAATGCTGAAAGCCGCACCCGTGTTTTCTGTATATGTCAAATGAAAAACATTATTGATAATCGGATACGTAAATATATCTGATAAAAACTTTGAAGCCAAATACTTGGTAAAAATATCAATTAGTATAATTGCTAAAGCGATAAAAAAATAAATCATGAAACACCCTTAGATATTTTTTATGTATTATAACATAATTTTAATATAAAAAATAATTTTTAACGGAAAATAAAGATATGAAAAAAATAAAATTTGACAGCAAATATTTAAAGATAAGTTTATATGCAGCAGCATCTTTATGCTGCGTTATTTTGTTTTTAGTTTTAATATATAATATATCTGATGTATTTAAATTTTTAGCAAATGTTTTAAAATATTTATTTGCATTAATTAAGCCGATATTATGGGGATTTATTATTGCTTATATATTATACAGACCGACAAGATTTTTTGATAAAAATTTACTTAAATTAAAAAAAGTATATATAGCCAACAAAACAAGAAAAGTTATATCAGTGATAATTTCAGTTTTATTATTTCTTTTAATAATATTTTTAATAATCTATTTCGCTATACCTGGAATTGTCAACAGCATAAGTCAGATGATAATCAGCATACCTGCGTATATGAACAACGCGGTAGAAGTCGGCAACAGATTAATGGCGGACGAACGCTTTGTTAATGTAATGGACTTTTTTAATATTGATATAAGCAGCTCTGATAAAATCCGTTTATTAATAACATCGTGGGTAAATGATCTGCAGATAGTTTTGGAAAAACTGGCAACCTATTTTCTAAATTTTATAGTAACAACCGGCACAGCAATTGTGAATATTATTCTTTCAATATTTTTTGCAATATACATGCTTATTGATAAAGACAAACTCGTTAATCAAATTTCGTGTGTTGTTAAAAAGATTTCTGTAAAATTTTATTACAGAGCAAATTATCTGTTAATATTGATGGATGAAATGTTCTACACATTTCTAACAGGAAAAGCTTTATGTTCACTTGTTATTATTATTTTGGTATTAATACCATGTATAATACTTAAAATCAAATACGCTTTTTTAATAGCCATTATAGTAGGTATAACAAATATGGTGCCCGTTTTCGGTCCCATCATAGGGTCCGTTCCTGCAGTTTTGCTTGCGATGCTTACATCTCCTATTTACGGGTTATGGGTTTTAATTATAATAGTTGTCGCGCAGCAGATTGAGGAAAATATAATTCAACCCAAAATTCTGGGAGATTCAATTGGCATCAACGCATTCTGGGTAATTTTTTCTATTGTTATATTCGGTAAATTCTGGGGCATTGCAGGAATGCTCTTAGCGGTGCCGATTTTTGGAGTATTAAGAATATTGGTAAAAGACTGGCTTCGCAAACCTCCTGATGAGAATGTCAAAGAAGAAACTGTTTTTGAAAAAGAATTACTCGATATTAAAATCGCAAGATTCTACAGAGAAAAGGAATACAGCAGGAGAAAAAGAAAAGATTTTAAGAAATTCCAAAAAAATTTAAGGAACAAAAACAGAAAGAATTAAGAAAAATATTGTATAAGATATTTTGATTACTATAAATTTTATTAAAAATATAAAAAAATGGTTAATTACCTTAAAAATTGAGAGATAATTTACGTAATTTTTATTAATATAACGGCATAAAAAAATAATTTTTAAAAAAAATTATAAAAATATATAAATTTAGCATACTAATTATTAAAAAAATGAATTATAATATAATTATAAATTTATGCAAATTAAGAGGTGTCAATTGTTTAGGTTAAAAGAACTAAGAGAAGAGATGGGCATGAGCCAAAAAGCTCTTGCCGAAAAACTGGATATGTCGCAATCTGCAATCAGCTTTTATGAAACAGGCGCAAGAATGCCGGAAATTGTTGCTTGTAACAAATTTGCTAATTACTTCGATGTATCCTTAGATTATTTCACTAAGAGAAGCGATGTAAGAAAATATATTGACAATACTAAACTTACTTCACAAGAAATTCAATTGCTGAGCAATTTTAAAAAGCTCAACAGTACGAAGAAGTCAAAAGTATTAGCTTACATTGAAGGCTTAATGGAATAATTAAAAGCGAAAACACAATGGTAAAATATTTTAAATATTTTACCATGTGTTTTTTTATTTGCTATAATAGAAATAATTATTTTCAAAAAGGCAGATATAAATGAATGTAATCAGTGTTTATCAAAGCAGGCAACTTGACTTAAAAACAATTAATGAAGAAAATATTGATATAAAAAGTATTATATACAAAGCGGCAAACGCCGTATATGAAGTGCTAAAAGATGAGTACGCACCGTTGTATACAAAAAAAATATCCATTGTCTGCGGCAAAGGCCATAACGGAGCGGACGGGCTTGCGCTTGCGCTTATTTTAAAAAGATCAAATTTGCATACAGTCATTTTAATGGCGGAAAAATATGAAAATTTGAATGCCGAGTCAGCTTACTATTACGATAAAGCAAAATACTTAAAAGCAGATATTATTACAATAGACAGCATTAATATAGAATGTGCCAATGAATATTTAACTCAATGCGATATTATAGTCGATGCTTTATTAGGTACGGGATTAAACAAAGACGTATCAGGAATATACTGCGGACTTATAACTTTAATCAATATCCAAAATAAACCCGTAATTTCGATAGACATTCCTTCCGGCATATGTGGTGACAGCGGGCTTGCCATGAAGCAGGCCGTAAAAGCCGATATTGTTGTTGTAATGCAGTATTTAAAATACGGCAATATTCTAAACGATGCGGACGATTACTCTAAAAGAAAAATAATAAAAGATATATCGCTTAAAGAATGCGCTGACTGCAGAGCAAGTATATTATCAAAAGAAGAAGCATTAAGTTACATTAAAGTATTGAATTTCAATATCCATAAATATAATAAGGGCAATATATTAGTTTTCGGCGGAAGCAAGTCAATGGAAGGCTCGGCCGTGCTTGCGGCATCCGCTGCGTATAGAAACGGCGCAGGGCTTGTTCATATTGCAGCTTTGCAGGAAGCCTATAAATTAATTTCAATAAAAGCTCCTATTGAATGTATGGTGCATGAAATTACACAACCCGATGAGCTTATAAACTTATTAAACAAAAAAACTGCAATAGCCGCAGGCATGGGGCTTGGCAATAACAAAGATAATTTGGAATTTATAAGTATTTTATTAAGCGCAGACATTCCGCTTGTACTGGATGCGGGAGCGTTTGGGGTAATTGCACAAAATATAAGCATTCTAAAAAACAAAAAAGCGGAAACAATTTTAACGCCTCATACTAAAGAACTGTCGGTTTTAATGAATTGTTCAGTTGACGATATTTTACAAAATCCAATTAACGCGGCTCAAAAAGCCGCATGTGAATTTGACAGCGTGGTAGTTTTAAAAATGAATAAAACAATAATAGCAGACCCTATCGGCGAAATAAGAATACTTGATGTTTGCAACAACGGAATGGCGACAGCGGGAAGCGGGGATGTGCTTACCGGAATTATAACATCAAGCATAAAATATTCCGACAGCCTGTTTAAGGCTGCATGCGCGGGAGTTTATATACATTCAGCCGCAGGAATTAAAGCGGCGAATAAATTAAATAAAAGATACATGATTGCTTCGGATATTATTTCAAGCCTGTCGGAAGTCTACAATGAAATATCTGAAGCGACGGAGGTATAAAAAATGGAACAGTATTACAGGCCGACAATTGCGAAAATTTATGTGGATAACCTTATTTATAATTATCGGCAGTTTAAAAGTCTGCTCGGTGATGGTGTTGAAATAGCGCCTGTAGTCAAGGCGGACGCATACGGGCACGGAGCGGTTGAATGCGCGACGGCGCTTGCCAATGAAGGAGTTAAAACATTTTGCGTAGCGTTTTTTGACGAGGGTCTGGAACTGCGGGAAGCGGGAATAACCCAAGACATTTTGCTTATGGGCTCAACGCTTGAAAGCTGGGCAGACCAAATAATCCAGTATGATTTAATACCCGCTGTATTTGAATATAACGCGGCTGAATCTTTTTCCGCCGCCGCAAAAAAGAAAAACAAAATATGCAATATCCACATAAAAGTAGATACAGGTATGGGCAGGATAGGGTTTAATTACGAAAATGCCGCCAAAGAAATACAAAAGATTTCAAAGTTTGATAACATAAAAATTCAAGGAATATTTACTCATTACGCATCAGCTGATGAAAAAGATAAAGAGTACACATATCTTCAAAAACAGAGATTTTTAGATGTAATAAACGAACTTAAGGCGCTGGGAATAGAAATACCGAAAAAACACACCGCAAACAGCGCGGGCAGCATAGATTTAGACCAAAAAGACATGGACTTGATAAGGCTCGGCATATCTTTGTACGGATATTATCCGTCAGGTGAAGTTGATTTAAATAAAGTAAAACTAAAACCCGTAATGCAGCTTGAAACAGAAATAGCATACATTAAAACTGTTCATATGGGTGAAAGTATAAGCTATAACAGACGCTTTACGGCAGATAAAGACATGATAGTAGGCACACTGCCTATTGGCTATGCAGACGGATACAGAAGAGAATTTAAAAATAAAGCTTTCGCTGAAATAAAAGGCAAAAAAGCAAATGTTTTAGGAACCGTATGCATGGATCAAACTATGGTTAATTTGTCGGATATTAAAGACGTGCAAAAAGGCGATTGCGCAATTCTTTTCGGACCGGGGCTTATAGGGGCTGATGATTTAGCGACTATTGCAGATACTATAAGTTATGAAATATTATGCGGCATAAGCAAACGAGTGCCAAGAGTATACATCAAATAATTATATAGTTTATTTTTATTAAAAAACAAATGTATAAATTTAACTGTGAAGGGCAACATTATTACAAGAGTAACATTAAATACATTTTTTTATAAAATGTAATTAGAACGGTTAAATTTATACGAAAGGAATGAATTGACAATAAGACCTTTATTTAATAGAATGTAAAAACATATAAAAGGCTTATTGTTAAAAGACCTATAATAATTTAGTACATTATCATATGTCTTAAAATAGCATGAATATCAAAAGAGGAGATGTGTTTTATGCTGATTTAAGTCCTGTTATAGGATCCGAGCAAGGGGGAATAAGGCCTGTTTTGGTTATACAAAACGATATGGGCAATAAATACAGCCCCACTGTCATAATATCAGCTATTACATCGCAATTAAACAAGGCAAAGCTGCCTACACATATTGAAATAGAAGCAAAAGAATTCGGACTTGCAAAAGATTCTGTCATATTGCTTGAACAGGTTAGAACAATAGATAAAAAAAGACTCAAAGAGAAAATAGGGCATTTGGATGAAATAATGATGACGCAGGTTAATGAAGGCATACAGATAAGTTTCGGAATAAATATCTGAATAAATTAATTTTTTAAGCTTTGTATTACGTTTGGATGCAGAGCTTAAATTTATATTTATAAAAAAATAAAAAAATAGCGTTAATACATTGAATATTTTTAAACAATATTATAAAATAAATTATTATTGGGTTATATAAATAAGGAAATAAATGGATAAGCATAATGAACACAAAAGCTTGAATGTTTTAACTCAATACACAGCTATTCTAGCCGGATGTTTCATTATGGCGTTTGGGTATTCCTATTTCTGCATCCCATATAAAATTGCTCCTGGCGGACTGAGCGGGATTGCAACAGTTTTATTTTATTTTACGGGAATACCGGTAGGCATAATGACACTAATTCTGTCAGTGCCGGTTTTTTTATTTTCAATAAAAATATTAGGAATTAAATTTGGAATTAAAACAGTATTTGCAACGGTTTTCTTTTCTTTGTTTATTGATTTGATAACGAATGTTTTTACTGTTTATAAAGTCGATATTTTTATAGCCGGCATATTCGGAGGAGTGCTTATAGGATTGGGACTTGGTATAATATTCAGATTCGGAGCTTCAACGGGAGGCACGGACTTAATAGCGGCAATGGCAAAAAAATACTTTTCATGGATAAGTTTGGGCACTTGGATGCTTGTTATTGATATGGCTGTGGTTTTAATTGCTGGTTTTTCATTTAAAAGCGTAAATATTATGTTGTATTCAATAATTACTATATATGTCACGAATAAAATGATAGACTTTATACAGGAAGGCATTGACTATACTAAAGTAGTTTATATCATAAGCACAAAGAGCGATGAAATAGCGCAAAAGATATTAGAAAATCTCAGCAGAGGCGTGACAAGCATATATTGCAAGGGGATGTACACAAAAAAAGAATTTAACATGCTTATGTGCATAATTTCGCGGGCGCAGATTTCAGGCATTAAGAAAATTGTTCACGAAATAGACAAAAACGCTTTTGTTATAAGTGTGGGAGCGCTTGAAGTTATAGGAGAAGGATTTAAAAGAATAGACGCATAAAACATACAATATATTAAGGAGTATTTAATGCAAAATCTTAAAGATACGGCGAAAATTATAAGAAAAGATATTATTAACATGATTTTCAAAGCTCAAAGCGGACATCCGGGCGGATCGTTATCATCAGCTGAGATAATGACGCTGCTTTATTTTGAAGTTATGAACATAGATTCTAAAAATCCTCAAATGGATGAGAGGGATAAATTTATCCTCTCAAAAGGGCATTGCGCCCCGCTGCTTTACGCGGTTCTTGCAAGGAAAGGATTTTTTGATATCACAGAGCTTGATACACTTAGAAAATTAGGCAGCCGCCTTCAGGGTCATCCCGATATGCATACACTGCCGGGCATAGAAATAAGCACAGGTTCATTAGGTCAGGGTATATCGGCGTCAGTCGGTATCGCACTGGCACAAAAGATGGACAAAAAAGATGCATATACATACGTGCTGTGCGGAGACGGAGAGCTTGACGAGGGCATTGCGTGGGAAGCCTTTATGGCAGCCGCTCATTATAAACTAAATAATTTAATAGTATTTGTCGATAATAACGGATTCCAGATAGACGGACAAACATGCAATGTAATGGATTTGGGAGATTTGCATAAAAAATTTGACGCATTTGGGTTTAACACAATTTATGTAGATGACGGGCATGATTTTGACAAATTGCGAAAAGCTGTTGTTTCGGCGCAAAAAAGCGCGGATAAACCTTCATGTATAATATGCAAGACTGTAAAAGGCAAGGGCGTTTCTTTTATGGAAAACAGCGCTTCCTGGCACGGCAAAGCGCCTAATGAAGAACAGACAAAACAAGCTATGCTGGAACTGGAGGTATAACATGGCGGAAATGAGAAAACTTTACGGACAGGCTTTAGTTGAACTTGGAGATGAAAACAAAAATATTGTCGTGCTTGACGCCGATTTATCCGCATCTACAAAAACATCAATGTTTAAAGAAGCGTTCCCTGAAAGACACTTTAATGCAGGAATAGCGGAATCAAATTTGATGGGCATGGCTGCAGGGCTTGCAGTTAGCGGCAAAATCGTTTTCGCAAGTACGTTTGCGGTGTTCGGCACACTTCGTCCATATGAAATTATAAGAAATTTAATATGCCATAATAATCTCAATGTAAAAATAGTATGCACTCATGCAGGAGTAACCGTCGGCGAAGACGGAGCAACGCATCAATCTGTTGAGGATATAGCTATTATGCGCGCGCTGCCGAATATGAAAGTTTTTGTTCCGGCGGACGCAGCTCAGGCTTACGAAATTATAAAAGCGCAGGCAAATGTTCCGGGACCTGCATACATAAGGCTGACAAGATCAGGCTGTAATGATGTTTATAAAGAAGGATATAAATATAACGATTGCGGAGCTGAAATACTTAACGAAGGTAAAAATATAAGCATTTTTGCGTGCGGGCTCATGGTAGATAAAGCATTAAAAGCAGCGCAGATACTTGCGGATAAAAACATATCTGCGGAAGTAATTAATATAAACCGAATTAAACCGATAGATGAAAAAGCTATAATTAAATCTGTAAATAAAACTAAATTAGCGTTTTCGGTAGAGGAACATTCAATAATAGGCGGCATGGGAAGCGCGGTTGCTGAAGTAATTGTTAGAAATTATCCGGTAAAAATGGATTTTATTGGCATTGAAGATACTTTTGGAACATCGGGAAAATCTGATGAATTATTAAAATATTTTAACCTTACACAAACCGATATTGCAAACAAGGCAATTTCAATGCTAAGCGATAAATAAAATATAACATAAATAGCATTAGCATCAACCAAATGATATTTTTTTAAAATTAGATAAAAGCGCACAATATATATTTTGTAATCATCATTTTTGCTTATAGTCAAAAGGCAAACCATATCCTGATTGCATAATGTAGATAAAAAATATAAGGCAAAAGTAGGAGTAAATTATGAAGACTAAATTTATTTTTGTAACAGGCGGTGTTGTTTCTTCGCTCGGTAAAGGCATAACGGCGGCATCTGTAGGCAGACTGCTTAAAAATATGGGCATAAGTGTTTTTACGCAAAAATTTGACCCGTACATTAATTTTGACCCCGGCACAATGAGTCCGTATCAGCACGGTGAAGTTTTTGTTACAGACGACGGAACTGAAGCCGATTTGGATTTAGGACATTACGAAAGATTTATTGATGTAAGTCTTGCAGAAAGCAGCAATGTTACAACAGGGAAAATTTATTGGTCCGTAATTAACAAAGAGCGAAAAGGCGATTATCTGGGCGCTACCGTCCAAGTAATACCGCACATAACTAACGAAATAAAATCATGGCTTACAAAAGCGGCAAAAAATTCAAACGCTGAAGTAATAATAACAGAAATCGGCGGAACTGTAGGCGACATCGAAAGCCAGCCTTATATTGAAGCGATAAGGCAAGTAAAAAGTGAATACGGCGCTGAAAATGTAATGTACATACACGTAACGCTTCTGCCGTATCTTAACTGTGCCGGAGAATTTAAAACAAAACCCACTCAGTACAGCGTAAAAGAATTAAGAGGAATGGGCATACAGCCGGATATTATTGTTCTTAGAAGCGAAAAAGCGATTAATGATAATATAAAAGAAAAAATAAGCCTGTTCTGCAACGTAGAAAAAGAAGCCGTAATATCGAATATTGATACTCCTAACTTATATGAAGTTCCTCTGCTGCTTGAAAATGAAGGCATTGACAGATTGGTTTGCGAACGCCTCAAACTGCCTTACCAAAAACCTGATATGGCAGAATGGCAGCAAATGGTAGATAAGATGAATTCGCTTAAAGATACTGTGCTTATTGGTCTTGTAGGCAAATACGCAGAACTAAAAGACGCTTATTTATCGTTGACTGAGGCTTTATGTCACGGAGGACTTGAAAACAACAGAAAAGTTGAAGTTAAATGGTTTCACTCAGTTGACGTTAACGATGCAAACGCCGAAAAATATTTTAAAGATGTAGACGGATTAATAATACCGGGAGGGTTCGGAGACAGAGGAATTGAGGGCAAAATATCGGCAGCTCGTTATGCCAGAGAACATAATGTTCCGTATTTGGGCATATGCCTTGGAATGCAGGTATCTGTTATTGAGTTTGCAAGAAATGTTTTGGGATATTCAGACGCCAACTCAACAGAATTTAATGAACAGACAAAAAACCCGGTTATAGACGTAATGCCCGAACAGAAAGAAATTGACAGAAAAGGCGGTACAATGCGACTGGGCGAATATCCTTGTAATTTGGTTAAAGGCACAAAAGCATACGAAGCGTACGGTCGTGAACTCATACATGAGCGACACAGGCACAGATATGAATTTAATAATAAATATGAAAAAGAATTTGAAGATAAAGGAATGATAATTTCGGGCAAAGCGCCGAACAGAATTTTAGTTGAAATGATTGAACTGAAAGACCATCCTTGGTTCGTAGGCACACAGGCTCACCCGGAATTTAAATCGAGACCAAATAAAGCCCACCCGCTTTTCAGGGACTTTATAAAAGCGGCTGTAAAACATAAAAATAATCATTAAATTTAAATTGAGCAATAAATAAAAGACCCGTTAAATTTTAACGGGCCTTTTATTTTATACAGGAACTATTTCCCCATTTCTTTTTTTAATCTGTCAAGTTCTTCTTCTACAGATACAGATCCTGAAGAAGCGTATTTTTCTTCAAGTTTACCTGCTTCATCCAAAGCAGGTTTGTTAAGTTCTGCCATAGCATTGGCTTCGTCAAGCATACGTTCTGCTTTGTTTTCCATGCGTTCAAATGCGTTTTTGGCGCTTTCTGTTTTTCCGGCGTAATCACTGGCTTCATTGATTGTCTGCTGTGTTTTTGCAACTGATACTTTTGCTTTAATCATTTCTTTGCGCGATTTCAGAGTTTGAATATCGCTTGAAAGTTTATCGTGAAGCTGACGTATTTTTATCGCGTTTTCATGCGCTACGGCATACGCCTTTACTAAGTCTGCGCCTATTTTTTCAAGTTCTTGTTTTTTAGTAACAAATGTTCTGGCATCGCCTTCGTTGTTTGATTGTAATGCTTTTTTTGCGTATTCTGAATATTTGGCTACTTCCGCCGCGTTTTCATCAACAAGACGTTTTGTGCGGGTTTCTTCCGCCATTACGCTTGCTGTGTTGCTTTTTACTTCCGCGAGATCTTCCATCATATCTCTTAAGTACTGGTCAATCATTTTTGAGGGGTCTTCCATATTGTCGATTATTGCATTGATGTTTGCTTTAATAATATCTCCGAATCTTTCAAGTATTGCCATAGTTATTTCTCCTTTAATTATTATTTATTTTGAGGATTATCATATTTCTCGGTGAGCTTTTCAGCTTCAATATCGCCAAACGTATCAAGCGGTTTGCTAAGCATTTCTTCTGTCTGCTTTGCCTCAATGTTTTTCTGAACTTTCGCTTTTCTCCACCATAAAAATAATATCATTATTAATATAACGGCTCCCGCTACAATTAAAACGGGAATCCACGGGGATTTTGTTACTGTCATAATGCGGTCAGCCGTGTCTGAAAAAGCTTTGCTGAAAAATTCTTCTTCCGATAAACCTTTGTCATAATAATACTTGTCAACATAATCCAAAAGTATATCTTGCGCTTCTTTGTCAATTATTGTTTTAGTCTGAGCTCCTCCTACGCCACAATACATATACTGGCTGGGTTCGTATTCGAAAAATACAAACAGTAAATGCGCTTCATCTGTAAATAGTTTGTCATACAGTTTGTTTGCATATGATTCCAAACTCGTCTCAGTAGGGTAGTGTGAACCATTTACAGTATCCGTTATGTATACGTATGGCTGAACGCCTGTTTTTTGATAAAAATACTTAAGTCCGGATTCTAGTTCTGTTTTATTGCGGATCCAACCCAATTCATCTGTAAAATATCCTGTTTCATTGACCATGCCTGGTTTTAATGCCTCTCTTGCTACAGTAGACTTTGTTATGTCGCCGCCTCCGCCCGCATTTACCATAGCCGCTATAACAATAAATAATATAATTATACAGATTACAACAAGTATGGCAATTCCGCATCCGGAGCGATTATTCGGCTGCATATCGCCGCCTCCGCCACCGCTGCCGCCTCGTCCAAGTTTACTGCCCATGTATCCGCCGAGAAAGCTGCCGCCGAAAGATCCGCTTCGGGGTTGGTTATAAGAAGACGGTTGATAGGAATTACCCGAACTTCCGCCTCTTGAGCCGCCGCCAAAAATACTGCCGCCACCGCCGCCTCTTCCGCCGCCGAATGAACTGCCTCCAAAAGAGCTTCTTGAGCCGCCGAAACCGCCGCCGCTGCTTCGGCCACCGCCGCCGCCACCGCCTCTGCCCATTGCACCGCACCATCCTTTCAAGTAAATTTAATCGTTCTCATCACATATTAACATAAGCAAAAATTACTGTCAATTTAACAATATCTATAATTTGCTATTTAAGCAGATAATTAACGTTATTTAGTACGCTTTATTAAATTTTATTCAAATATTTTATATTCCGCTAATATATGACAAAATATTATTATAATATTATTATAATAATTTATAAAAACAACAAAAAACATATTGACATATTTAACTATTAATGCTATCATAGTACACTGCATTAGTTGGGAATTTTTTTTACATTTCCCAATTCTGTACGTGCAAAAATTATAAAATTCGGAGGTGCACTATAAATAGATTTTTTATAAAAGTCAGAAATTTATAGTGCAATTTATTATTAAAAGGAGTGACTGGTATTGGTGCATCCTATAAAAGCAGGCGAAGTTGAAAGAATGAGTTTTTCCAAGATTAGAGAAATTTTGGAAATGCCGGATCTTATCGAAATTCAGAAAAAATCTTATGAGTGGTTTTTAGAAAAAGGGTTAAGAGAAGTTCTTGACGATATTTCTCCCATAGTGGATTATTCGGGTGAGTTAATTTTAGAATTTTTAGACTACAGCCTGTACGGAGAACCTAAATACGACATGGAAGAATGCAAAGAGAGGGATTCCAACTACTCTCGTTCTTTACGTGTAAAGGTTCGTTTGACGTTTAAAGAAACTAACGTAAAAATAGAGCAAGATGTTTACTTAGGCGATTTTCCCATTATGACCGACAAAGGCACTTTTATTATAAACGGAGCGGAAAGGGTTATCGTAAGCCAATTAGTCCGTTCTCCGGGTGCGTACTTTTTTTACGAATTGGACAAGGCGGGAAAAGAGCTTTATTCATCCCAAATTATTCCGAGCAGAGGCGCATGGCTTGAATTTGAGACTGATTCCAACGACATTATGTATGTAAGAGTAGACAGAACAAGAAAGCTGCCGGTAACAATTCTTATGAGAATGTTCGGTCTGGGCACAAATGCCGAAATTATTGAATATTTCAGCGAAGACAAAAAGATATTGGCAACGCTTGAAAAAGACAGTACATCAAGCAAAGAAGAAGGATTAATTGAAATATATAAAAGGTTAAGACCGGGTGAACCGCCCACTGTCGATAACGCAAAATCACTTACTGATTCAATGTTCTTTGATAACAGAAGATATGATTTAGCTGTTGTAGGAAGATATAAAATTAACAAAAAGCTCGCGCTTGCAACAAGAATAGCATCTAACATAGCCGCAAACAATATAATTTCGCCTAAAACAGGTGAGATATTCGTATCAAAAGGCGAAGTAATTAAAATGGATGTAGCCAAAAAAATACAAAACAGCGGTATAAACAGAGTAGATGTAGTAGTAATAAAAGACAAGGAAGAACGCAAGTTTACTGTAATAGGAAACAACACGGTTAATATTTTAGAACAAGATCTGCCATTTGATATTTCTGATATAGATATTGAAAAAATGGTTCGATATGACGTGCTGTGCGAAATTCTTTCATCTGATAAATCAGAAGAGGAAATGAAGCAGGAATTAAAAGACAGAATAAGACAGCTTGTTCCGAAACATATAACAATTGAAGATATATTTTGCACAATAAATTATAATATGGGGCTTGAATACGGTATAGGCGATACGGATGATATTGACCATTTGGGAAACAGACGTCTTCGTTCGGTTGGGGAGCTGCTTCAAAACCAGTTCAGAATAGGGCTTACAAGAATGGAGAAAAACGTTAAAGAACGTATGATGACTCCGGAAAAAGAATCACTGACGCCTCAGGATTTGGTAAACATAAGACCTGTGCATGCCGCAATTAAGGAATTCTTCGGAAGCTCTCAGTTATCGCAGTTTATGGATCAGACTAATCCGCTGGCAGAGCTGACAAACAGAAGAAGACTTTCGGCATTGGGTCCGGGAGGACTATCAAGAGACAGAGCGGGATTTGAAGTGCGTGACGTACATTATTCGCATTACGGAAGAATGTGTCCTATAGAAACGCCTGAAGGACCAAACATAGGTCTTATAAATTCGCTTTGCACATACGCAAGAGTAAATGACTACGGATTTATTGAAACGCCGTACAGAAAAGTGGAAAACGGCAGAGTAACCGAGATAAATGAATACCTCACAGCCGATGAAGAAGGCTTTTATACAATAGCGCAGGCAAATGAACCGCTTGATGATAACGGCAATTTCATTAACAGCAAAGTAACAGGCAGAACAGGCAAAGAAAGAGCCTTTGTTATGGTTGAGCCGAACAAAATAGATTATATGGATATTTCACCGAAACAAATAGTTTCGGTTGCGACTGCGTTAATACCGTTTTTGGAAAATGACGACGCAAACCGCGCATTGATGGGATCTAACATGCAGCGTCAGGCAGTGCCGCTTTTAAATCCGCAGTCTCCGATAATCGGAACAGGTATGGAGCATATAAGCGCTAAGGATTCCGGCGTATGCGTTGTTGCGCAGCAGGACGGCATTGTAGAAAAAGTAGCGTCCAACAGAATTGTTGTTTCCGGAAGAAATTATCCGCTTCTTAAGTTTAAGCGCACAAATCAGGGAACATGCTGTGACCAGCGTCCTATAGTGGATAAAGGCGACGTTATAAAAAAAGGCGATATAATAGCAGACGGTCCGTCTACGGAAAAAGGCGAACTGGCGCTTGGCAGAAACGTGCTTGTAGGATTTATGACATGGGAAGGCTATAACTTTGAAGACGCTATATTAATCAGTGAAAAACTGGTAAAAGAAGACGCGTTTACTTCTATTCATATTGAAGAATACGAATGCGAAGCAAGAGAAACAAAGCTGGGACCCGAAGAAATTACAAGAGACATTCCGAATGTCGGCGAAGATGTGCTTAAGAACTTAAACGAAAAAGGCATTATCAGAATAGGCGCCGAAGTAACCAGCGATGATATACTTGTAGGAAAAGTTACTCCGAAAGGAGAAAAGGAACTGACTGCCGAAGAAAGATTATTAAGAGCCATATTCGGTGAAAAAGCAAGAGAAGTAAGAGATACATCGCTTAAAGTGCCTCACGGAGAAAGCGGAATAGTAGTTGACGTTAAAGAATTCTCGCGTGAAAACGGCGACGAATTAAAACCTCAGACAAATAAAACAGTAAGAGTTTATGTGGCGGTTAAAAGGAAAATTTCTGTAGGCGATAAAATGGCGGGGCGTCATGGTAATAAAGGGGTTGTATCAAGAATACTGCCCGAAGAGGATATGCCGTTTATGGAAGACGGAACGCCGCTTGAAATAGTATTAAATCCTCTAGGCGTGCCTAGCCGTATGAATATCGGTCAGGTGCTCGAAACTCACTTAGGCATGGCGGCAGCGGCATTCGGCTGGAAAATCGCAACGCCGGTATTTGACGGCGCGAATGAAGACGACACAATGGACCTGCTCGAAAAAGCAGGATACAATAAAGACGGAAAAGTCAAACTTTATGACGGGCGAACAGGCGATGAATTTGACAACAGGGTAACTGTCGGATACATGTATATAATGAAACTGCATCATCTCGTTGACGATAAGATGCATTCGCGTTCAACAGGTCCGTACTCGCTGGTAACACAGCAGCCGCTGGGAGGCAAAGCGCAGTTCGGCGGGCAGAGGTTTGGGGAAATGGAAGTTTGGGCGCTTGAAGCATACGGAGCTGCTCATACACTTCAGGAAATAATAACAGTAAAATCCGATGACGTTGTAGGCAGGGTAAAAGCTTATGAAGCTATTATAAAAGGTGAAAATATTCCGACGCCGGGTATACCGGAAGGCTTTAAAGTTCTTATTAAAGAATTCCAGAGTCTTGGAATTGACGTATCGGTAATCGGCGAGGCGGATGAAGAAATTAAAGTAAAAGACACAGAGGAAGAAGACGGGATACCGCATGTCGTAACGACAGTCAGCGTTGAAGATTTTACAGAAGACGACGATTTTGATTTATAATACGGAAGGGGCGAAAACTATTGAACGAACTGAACAATTTTAAAGCTATAAAAATCGGTTTGGCATCGCCTGATCAGATTAGAGAATGGTCGAAAGGGGAAGTAAAAAAACCCGAGACTATAAATTACCGTACCTTAAGGCCTGAAAAAGAAGGCTTGTTCTGCGAAAAGATATTCGGACCCACTAAAGACTGGGAATGTCACTGCGGAAAATATAAAAGAATAAGATATAAGGGAATGGTTTGCGACAGATGCGGCGTTGAAATCACGCGCTCCAAAGTAAGACGTGAAAGAATGGGGCATATTGAGCTCGCAACTCCTGTTTCGCATATATGGTATTTAAAAGGCATACCAAGCAGAATAAGACTGCTTTTAGACATGTCTCCCAGAGATTTGGAGAAAGTAATTTATTTTGCATCATATATTGTAACAAACCCGGGTAATTCGCCGCTTTCCTATAAGCAGCTTTTAAGCGAAACGGAATTTAGAGAAGCGCAGAAAAAATACGGCGGCGATTTTGAAGCTAAAATCGGCGCGGAAGCTATAAAAGACTTGCTTGCGGATATTAATGTTGAAAAAGAAAGCGACGATCTTCGCAAAGAAGTAAAAGAAAGCACGGGGCAGAAAAGGGCAAAAGCCGTAAGACGCCTTGAAGTAGTTGAAGCTTTTAAACTTTCGGGCAATAAACCCCAATGGATGATACTTGAAGTAATTCCTGTTATTCCTCCTGAGCTGAGACCTATGGTTCAGCTGGACGGCGGAAGATTCGCGACATCGGATTTAAATGACTTATACAGAAGAGTAATAAACAGAAATAACCGTCTGAAAAGACTTTTAGCGCTGGATGCTCCCGATATCATCGTACAAAATGAAAAGAGGATGCTTCAGGAAGCTGTAGACGCACTAATAGACAACAGCAGGAAAAGAAGACCCGTAACGGGGCAGAATAACAGAGTGCTTAAATCTCTTTCTGATATGCTTAAAGGAAAACAGGGCAGATTCAGGCAGAATCTGCTAGGAAAGCGTGTTGACTACTCGGGACGTTCCGTTATAGTAGTAGGCCCCGAACTTAAAATGTACCAGTGCGGACTTCCTAAAGAAATGGCAATAGAACTGTTTAAGCCTTATGTTATGAAAGAGCTTGTAAACAGAAAATATTCACAAAATATAAAAAGCGCAAAACGAATGGTTGAGCGTATGAGACCTGAGGTATGGGATGTTTTAGATGATGTAATAAAAGATTATCCCGTGCTTCTAAACCGCGCGCCAACGCTGCACAGGTTAGGCATACAAGCATTTGAGCCTATCTTGGTTGAGGGCAGAGCTATAAAACTGCATCCTCTCGTATGCGTTGCATATAACGCCGATTTTGACGGAGACCAAATGGCAGTACATGTACCGCTTTCCGTTGAAGCTCAGGCAGAAGCAAGATTCTTAATGCTTGCAGCAAATAATATTTTAAAACCGCAGGACGGCGCACCTGTAGTGAGCCCTTCTCAGGATATGATACTTGGTTCCTACTATTTGACAACTCATATAGAAGGAGCGCAAGGCGAAGGAAAATGTTTCTCATCAATGGATGAACTTGAAATGGCATATCAAAATAAAGTCGTTACGCTTCACTCCAAGGTTTATCTTGAAGTTATAAAGGAAATAGACGGAGAAGAAAAATCAAAAGTAGTAAACAGTACAGTCGGCAGATTTTTCTTTAATCAAATAATTCCGCAGGATTTGGGAATAAGGGAAAGAGTTACACAAGACGACTTATTTGAACTTGAAATAGATACGCTTGCTGATAAAAAAATGCTGTCAAGGATTGTTTCACAGTGTTTTGAAGTGCACGGCGCAAGTACAACGGCGGAAATGCTTGATAATATAAAGAGTCTAGGATTCCATTATTCCACAAAAGGCGCTATTACCGTAAGTATAGGCGATATGGAGGTTCCGCAGATTAAAAAAGAGCTTTTAGAGCAAGCGGATAAAGCAGTTGAAAACGCACTAAAAAACTTTAACCGCGGACTTATCTCTGAAGAAGAAAGATACCAGAAAGTTATTGATATCTGGACAAAAACAACTAAAGAAGTAACTTCAGCGCTGATGAGCAGCCTAAAACCGCTAAACAGCATTAATATGATGGCAACATCGGGAGCAAGAGGCGGCGTAGGACAGATAGGACAGCTTGCAGGCATGCGCGGACTTATGGCAAACCCGACGGGCAGAATTATAGAACTGCCTATAAAATCAAACTTCCGTGAAGGACTTAATGTTCTTGAATTCTTTATCTCTACTCACGGAGCAAGAAAAGGTCAGGCGGACACAGCTCTTCGAACAGCCGACTCGGGTTATCTTACAAGAAGACTTGTCGATGTAAGCCAGGAAGTTTTAATCAAAGAAGAAGACTGCGGTTCAACCGAAGGATATGAAGTTGCATCAATCGAAGAAAACGGCAAGATAATTGAGACATTATCCGAAAGAATAGCGGGACGATATTTATACGAAGATATACTCAACCCGGCTAACAATGAACCAATTGTTAAAGCAGGAGAGCTTATAAGCAAAGCTAATGCGAGAAAAATAGAAGAAGCAGGCATAAAATCAGTAAAAATCCGATCTGTATTTAACTGCCGTTCAAGACACGGAGTATGCAGAAAATGCTACGGCGTTGATTTAACAAGCGGAAAGCTTGTAAATATAGGTGAGGCGGTAGGCATAATCGCGGCTCAGTCTATAGGAGAGCCCGGAACGCAGCTTACAATGCGTACCTTCCATACAGGCGGTGTTGCCGGCGAAGACATAACGCAAGGTCTGCCCAGGGTTGAGGAATTATTTGAAGCAAGAAAACCGAAAGGTCTTGCAATAATTTCGGAAATTGAAGGCAAAGTTAAAGTAAGAAAATCGGATAAGAAAACAGAAGTTGAAGTTACTTCACCAACAGGTGAAATGCGTTACTATATGATACCGTTCGGCTCAAGGCTAAAAGTTGCTGACGGAGAATATATTAAACTCGGTCAGGAATTGATGGAAGGCAGCGTTTATCCGAATGACATATTAAGAATTCTCGGCGTACAAGGCGTACAGGAGTATCTGCTTTACGAAGTTCAGAAAGTATACAGATGGCAGGGCGTTCATATTAATGATAAGCATATAGAAGTGATTGTAAGGCAAATGCTGAGAAAAGTAAGAGCAGAAGAACCGGGAGATACGCATTTGCTGCCGGGAAGCCTTGTTGATGTATTTGAATTTCAAGACGAAAACGTTAAAGCCAAAGCAGCAGGCGGGGAACTTGCGACATATTCTCAAGAGCTGCTTGGTATTACAAAAGCGTCCCTTGAAACAGATTCATTCCTTTCCGCCGCATCATTCCAGGAAACAACAAGAGTTTTAACAGACGCGGCAATAAAAGGTAAAGTTGACCATCTGCTGGGGCTGAAAGAAAATGTTATTATCGGCAAACTTGTTCCCGCGGGAACAGGGGTCGGTAAATACAGAAATATAGTTCTCGAGCGTCAAGAAACCGAGAACAGACTCAATTTAAAAGACGCTTCAATATCGCAGACAGACATTGATTTGGAAATAGAAGATTTATTCAAAGGCGAATTTGAAGAAGACGAGTTTGAGGGAACAATAGCCGAAGAAGAAAATATTGACATAATATAGACGGAATGATAAAATAAAAAAACTTGATTAAATTTACCGTGAGGTAAAATGTGAATAATATAAACAGCAAAATGCTGGTTGTAGGGATGAAACAGACGCTGAGCCAAATTAAAAACGGCAACGCGGCGGCGGTTTTTATAGCACAAGATGCAGACGAAAGTCTTATAACGAAAATAAAAACCGAATGTGAAAATTCCGATATTGAAATCCGCTATGCAATAAGCATGAAACTATTGGGCAAAGCTTGCGCAATCAGCCGACCGGCTGCTTGCGCTGCTATATTGAAAAAAGAAATAAAAAAAGGAGGTGAAGAAAGTAATGCCAACGATTAATCAAATCGTAAGGAAAGAAAGAAAAGAGATTATTTACAAAACAAAGTCTCCTGCACTTAAGGCAAATCCTCAAAAAAGAGGCGTTTGTACTGCAGTAAGAACAACAACCCCTAAAAAACCGAACTCGGCTCTTCGAAAAATTGCCAGGGTGCGCCTTGTTAACGGAATGGAAGTTACAGCTTATATTCCGGGAATCGGACACAATCTGCAAGAACATAGCGTGGTTATGATTAAAGGCGGAAGGGTAAAAGATTTACCGGGCGTCCGTTATAAAATCATAAGAGGGGCACTCGATACGGCAGGGGTGAACAAAAGACAGCAGGCCAGGAGCAAGTATGGTACAAAAAAAGCAAAATAATTAAAGATTAGTAAACATTGATATGTGTTTTTATATATATATTTTAAATTATTAAATAATTTTTTTAATAAATGATTATTATAATGCACATACGGCAGTGGGAACTTGTCGAGTACCGATGAATTTTATTTTAAAATGGAGGGAAGAAAGTGCCTAGGAAAAAAACTTTATTTAAAAGAGATGTGCTTGCTGATCCTATTTATAACAGCGAACTGGTAACAAAACTGGTAAACAATGTTATGCTGGACGGCAAGAAAGGCGTGGCGCAGAAAATAGTGTACGGAGCTTTTGACATAATAGCGCAAAAAACAGGCAAAGAACCGCTTGAAGCGTTTGAAGAAAGCTTAAACAATATTAAACCCATGCTTGAAGTAAAAGCGCGAAGAGTAGGCGGAGCCACCTATCAGGTTCCTATAGAAGTCAGCGAAGCGAGAAAACAAACTCTGGCATTGCGATGGCTTGTAGGATATTCAAAAAAGCGCAATGAGAAAACAATGAGAGAACGATTAGCGGCAGAAATTATAGACGCACTTAATAATACCGGCGCTTCTATCAAGAAAAAAGAAGAAACTTACAGAATGGCAGAAGCAAACAGAGCATTTGCACATTACAGGTGGTAATGTGAGATATGCGATTAATCTATAAGGAGGTGAAAGTTAATGACAAGAGAGTATAGTCTCGAAAAAACAAGAAATATCGGCATAATGGCTCATATTGATGCAGGGAAGACTACAACTACAGAGAGAATACTTTACTATTCTGGTAAAATACACAGAATAGGCGAAGTGCATGAAGGCGCTGCTCAAATGGACTGGATGGAACAAGAGCAAGAACGAGGCATTACTATCACCTCAGCGGCTACTACATGTTACTGGAATGGATATAGAGTAAACATTATAGATACACCGGGGCATGTTGATTTTACTGTTGAAGTTGAACGTTCATTAAGAGTTCTTGACGGCGCTGTTGCGGTATTCTGCGCAAAAGGCGGAGTTGAGCCTCAAAGTGAAACAGTTTGGCGTCAGGCAGATAAATACGGCGTACCCAGAATGGCTTATGTAAACAAGATGGATATTATAGGTGCTGATTTTTATAATGTTGTCTCAGGAATTGAAAAGCGATTGGGTGCAGTTGCCGTTCCCATACAATTGCCATACGGAAGCGAAGATTCATTCAAAGGTATTGTTGACCTTGTTGAAATGAATGCAAAAATGTATTATGATGACGACGGAAAAAATATTTCTGTTGAGGAAATTCCTGCTGATATTAAAGATAAAGCAGATGAATACAGAAACAAACTCTTAGAAAGTGTTTCTGATTTTGACGATGCCATAATGGAAAAATATCTGGAAGGTGAAATTGTTGAAATTGACGAGCTGAAAAAAGCCATTAGAAAAGCTACGGTATCAAATTCTATAATACCTGTTATATGCGGAACGTCCTATAAAAACAAAGGGGTACAGCTTGTTATGGATGCAGTTGTAGATTATCTGCCTTCACCGTTAGATGTGCCGCCTATTGAGGGCATTAACCCAAAAACAGAAAAAACAGAAATCAGAGAACCGGATGATAATGGTCCGTTTTCGGCGTTGGCGTTTAAAATCATGTCGGATCCTTTTGTAGGAAAACTGGCATTTTTCAGGGTATATTCCGGAACGCTTGACTCCGGCTCATATGTATATAATTCTACAAAAGGCAAAAAGGAACGTATCGGAAGAATACTTCAGATGCATGCAAACCACCGCCAGGAAATAGAAAAAGTATATACAGGTGATATAGCCGCAGCAGTCGGGCTGAAAGAAACATCTACGGGAGACACATTATGCAATGAAAATAATAAAATATTGCTTGAATCAATGGTATTTCCCGAACCTGTAATTTCAATAGCTATAGAGCCTAAAACAAAAGCAGGGCAAGATAAAATGTCATCGGCTCTTGCTAAGCTTTCAGAGGAAGATCCGACGTTTAGAACTTATACCGATAAAGAAACGGGACAGACAATTATACAGGGTATGGGCGAGCTGCATCTGGATATTATAGTAGACAGAATGCTGCGTGAATTTAAAGTTGAAGCTAATGTCGGAAAACCGCAGGTAGCTTATAAAGAAACAATAACAAGACCCGCAAGAGTGGACATGAAATATGCAAAACAGTCGGGCGGCAAAGGGCAATACGGTCATGTTGTCATTGAGGTAGAACCTCAGGAAGCAGGCAAAGGCTATGAATTTGTAAATGCAATTACAGGAGGAGTTATTCCCAAAGAATACATTAATCCTGTAAATGAAGGCATTAAATCAAGCCTAGAAAGCGGAATTTTAGCAGGATATCCTGTACTTGACGTTAAAGTATCGCTTGTTGACGGTTCTTACCATGAAGTTGACTCCTCAGAAATGGCTTTCAAAATGGCTGGATCAATGGCGATAAAAGAAGCTCAGAAAAAAGCAGGATCGGTATTGCTTGAACCTATATTCAAATTAGAAGTAACTGTACCTGAAGAGTATTTGGGAGATGTAATAGGGGATATAAACTCAAGAAGGGGAAGACTTGAAGGTATGGAAATGAGAGCCAACACTCAGATAGTAAAAGGGCTTGTGCCGCTTAGCGAGATGTTTGGCTATACAACAGTTCTTCGTTCCAAAACACAGGGAAGAGGAACATCTACAATGCAGTTCTCGCATTATGAAAAAATGCAGAACGAAGCTGCAAAAAAAATATTAGATAAATGAGGAGAAAATAAAGATGGCGAAAGCAAAGTATAACAGAGAGAAACCGCATGTAAACATAGGAACAATAGGACACGTAGACCACGGCAAGACAACCCTTACGGCAGCAATAACAATGGTGCTTAATAAAAGATACGGCACAGGCTCGTATGTAGCATTTGAAAATATCGATAAAGCGCCGGAAGAACGTGAAAGAGGCATAACAATAGCTACAG
>DIVZ01000007.1 GCA_002423395.1 Eubacteriaceae bacterium UBA6119 | reverse complement strand
CAGTTATGATACCCTTTGTCAATATTATTTTTTGCTTTTTAAATTTTTTTATATTAAATATGATAAATTACATGTTTACAAAAACAATATATTAATATGTCAGATAAAATGTTATAATAAATTGCTAAAGCATCATAAATATTTAATATGCATGAGGTAAATATGGATAAAAAAATATTTAAATCTATTTTACTTTTAATAACATATACACTGTTGCTTACAGTTATTGTTGTTAAATTTGATATAGTCTTTCAATGGTTCTCAACTTTCTTTTCGTTCATCAAACCATTTATCTGGGGGTTTGTAATTGCTTTTATTTTAAATAAACCAATTAAATTTTTTAGAAATTTATTTCAAAAAATTTTCAAAAAATTTAAAAGTAATAAAAAAGTAAGTTTAATAATGTCAGTATTCGTTACTTATGTGCTTTTTATAGGATTTGTAGTTTTATTAATTTCGTTTATATTGCCTCAGTTTTCTGACAGCATTGCACTATTTATAAATAATATAGGAAATTACAGCTCAAATATAGAAAAAATTTTTAATAATATAATAAATATATTTAATCTTCAAGATTTTTCTTTGGTAGATTTAAACCAGATTATTCAAAACAATATGCAGCAATTATCTAATTTTGCCAGCCAGCTGCTTACAAAGCTTATAAGCATGACCGCAGGTATAGCAGTAGCATTTTTAAATATTTTTATAAGTATAATAGTATCTGTTTATGTTTCTTCAAGTTCAGATAAATTATCTCGTCAAACTAATACATTATTAGACGCATACGTGCCGAACAAAGTTAACCAGAAAATAAAAGAGATCGCTCATCTGACATTTAATACTTTTAATAATTTTGTATCGGGTCAATTGTTTGAAGCCTTGGTTTTAGGCTGTATGTGTTTTATCGGAATGAGTATATTCAGATTTGAATACGCTCTTTTAATCAGCGTAATGATTGCCGTAACCAGTATTATTCCGGTAATCGGAGCTTTTATAGGCGCTGTTCCAAGTGTGTTCTTGCTGTTTATGATATCACCGATAAAAGCATTATGGTTTATAGTTTTCATAATAATAGTGCAGCAGCTTGAAAATAATTTTATCTACCCCAAAGTTGTAGGCAATAAAATCGGTTTGCCTGCTATATGGGTTTTGCTTGCAATAGTAGTGGGAGGGGGGCTGTTCGGAGTTGTAGGGATATTATTGGGAGTTCCTGTTTGCTCTATAATTTATACATTATTAAAAGAAGGCGCATATAAGAAACAAGCGCAGAAAAACAGTCTGAATGATTAGAACAACCATATATCGTATATAACAACATTAAAACTAACTTAAAATAAATATATATTAATACTATATTTATCAAAATTTCTCAAACTTTTAAGTTGAATAAAAAATATTAATATATTAAAATTAGATAAGCATTTGTTGTCGTAAAATTTTTATATAATATTGACAAATGTATAACAAATTGATAGTATAGATAAAATAGAATTGAGTACAAAAGTGGATACTGCCGCATATAAACCGATAAAGTGAATAAAAAAGCGCTGACCGTCTGACTGGCTGCTCAGAATGGTCTGTTTTTTTGTAGGAGGTAACATAATTTAATGAATCAAGACAGTTTGCTATCATTATACTTAAATAAAACAGAAAAAGATAAGCTAAATCATGCCGCTGTTTCTTTCTATGCTGGTGTTGATGTAGTTTATAATGCATATCCAAATTTAGCTAAATCAATACTCCGAGAGTTCCGCGACCAATCAAGCAATTTAAAATTAATAGCAAGTGAGAACTATTCGTCTCTTGCGGTTCAATTAGCTCAAGGCAACCTCCTCACAGACAAATATGCGGAAGGATATCCTAAATATAGGTTTTACGCAGGATGCGAAAATATAGACGATATTGAAACAGAAGCGTCTGCCCGTGCATGCGAACTGTTCGGCGCTGAACACGCATATATTCAGCCTCATTCCGGCTCTGATGCGAATCTTATTGCTTTTATCGCAGTGCTTTCCGCAAAAATACAGCAGCCTTTAATGGACGAATTTAAAACAACGTCGGCTCTTGCAAGCAAAGAAGAATGGCTGAAGGCAAAAAAAGAATTTTTCTCGCAAAAACTATTTGCGTTGGATTATTACTCGGGCGGACATCTTACTCACGGCTATCGCCAGAATCTGTCCGGTCTGCTTTTTGATGTTTATAATTATTCGGTAAATAAAGACAGTTTGCTTATTGATATGGACGAGCTAAGAGAACAGATTCATAAAATCAAGCCTCTCATATTCTTAGCAGGCTACTCATCTTATCCCAGAAAACTTAATTTTGCAAAGATGCGTGAACTCGCAGACGAAGTCGGAGCTGTATTCATGGTTGACATGTCTCATTTTGCAGGTCTTGTCGCAGGCGGAGTATTTACGGGAGAATATAACCCCATACCTTATGCACACATAGTAACCACAACAACCCATAAAACATTGCGCGGTCCCAGAGGCGGTTTGATTTTATGCAATAAAGAATTTGCGCCCTGGGTAGATAAAGGCTGTCCTTCTGTTATAGGCGGTCCGCTGCCTCATGTTATGGCGGCTAAAGCAATAGCGTTAAAAGAAGCGCAAAGTCCTGATTTTAAAGATTATGCGCATAAAATAGTAGAAAACTCACGAGCATTATCAGACGCCTTAATAAATGAAGGCATCGAAGTCATTACCGGCGGAACTGATAATCATCTGCTTTTAGCTGATGTATCAACAACGTTTGGCTTAACGGGCAGGCAAGCCGAAAGCGCGCTCAGAGACTGCGGCATTACATTAAACAGAAATGTTCTTCCTTTTGACAAAAACGGCCCTTGGTATACCAGCGGTATCAGAATAGGCACTCCGGCAGTAACCACGCTGGGAATGGGCATAAGCGAAATGAAAGAAATCGCAGGCATAATTAAGCTTGTGTTAGAAAATACTTCTCCTGCCGTTATACAAACAGGAGAAAAGAAGGGTGAAAAAAGCAAAGCCAAATATATCACTGATGAAAAAGCAAAAGCTCGGGCAAAAGCACTGGTAGCTGCTATTCTTAAAGGCTTTGTGCTGTATCCCGAACTTTGCATCGACATAATCCCGAAATCGTATTTTGAATAAAATCTAAATGATATATAAGTAAGTTAAAATTTCGGATATAAAAAAAGGCTGTTGAAAAACAACCTTTTTTTATGCGTATTTTTTATTATTCTTCGCTTTCGCCTGTGCCAGCTTCATATTCATAGTTCTTGCCGTCATATAAAACGTAGCATTTTCCGTCTTTTACTTCGTATGTATTAGCAAGTCCCTGTTTAACAAAATCAGTTGTAAATACTGACGAGTTTTGATATATCGAATCCAGTTTAGCGCTTAATTCTCCTGTAGCGAATATACCATTGCCCGTATCATAAACTATGCCTTTAACAATATAATACTCGCTGTCACTATCCTCTGACTTGCTTTGATATATATAGCCATAGCCGCCGCTGATTCTGACAGATTCAAAATAAACCTGTTCTTTATTATCTACCATATATTTAATCTTGCTGGAGTCTGTGCTTTTGTCATATTGAATGTCATAGCTGATTTGAACATTCTTACTATTCTTGGCGCTAACCGTATAGTTAGTTCCATTTTCTTTGTAGTCTACATCAGTAAGTCCAAACATTGAAAATGCCAATTCAATCCCTTTTTTTGCTCCGTCCGTTCCGCACGCTGCAACAAAAGCCAGATCCAAATCCATTATTGAAACCCCGAGCATATCAAAAGAAGCCCATACCATTTCGTCCGGCATCTTTTCTGTGAGCTTATTATACATAGTTCCCTTGTTATCCATAATAGTTTGAATGGATTCTGCGAACTTTGAATGTTTTCCCGGATCAGAGCTTGAACTTGCCGACCCTCCGCCGCAAGCGGTAAAAGACAATATTAACAATAACGTCAATAAGATTATTAAGCTTTTCTTTATCATTTAATACTCCCTTATATAATATTTTAGACTAATTAAAACGATAACTGCTGATAATTTGACGGAATATCAAACAATGTTGCATCAACAGTGCCTTTTAATTCTTTTACGACCATTGTTTCCGTAGTTGAACCTGTTGTTGTTTCCAGTCTTACAAGCGTTTTGCCGTCAAAATAGTATTTAATGCTTCCTTCAGGCATTTTATATTCTTCGCATGTAAGTTTTTTGCCGTCTATGGTTACATCCTTTTTGCTGGTAAATGTTCTGGTTTCGCTGAACAATTCACTGTAATCAGGCAGCTCTTCAGCGCTTGTATCAGCGTCCATAACCATAATCATTTTTTCCGCGTCGCTTATAATGTAATATTTATTGTCTTTAAGTACAAATCTTACATTTTCGCCGCTGGCTGTCATTTTTATTGCCATTTGTTTGTCTTTAACTGCCAAAGTCATATCAACACTTTGCGAATCACCATCATAGTCGATTGTTGTTGTTATGCTCATCTGATATGTACCGCTTGCAAATATTTTATTTACATTGTCGGCTAAGTTACCGCCTCCGCAAGCGGCAAAACTGAACAGTACGGCATATATAACCACTAACACCGCTATAAGTTTTAACTTCTTTTTCATTTCATTCTCCTTCTATCTTAAATAAAAATAATAAGTCCGTTATAAAAATGCTATTTTAATGCTATTTTTTCTGCCCAGTTGCCTATAAGCGGCAATTTGTATATTTCGTATTTATATGATTTTACAGTCGCAATAATAAAAAATACTAACAATGCAATGCTAATAATAAATGCAATCGCTGATATAAATGTCAATCCTGCATATGAATGGATTCCGATTAAAATAAAAATCCATAATATTATTGATATTACTACTCCGACTGCGCTTAACAATATAGACTGCATTGCATGAAATTTGACGTATTTGCTGTCTTTTTCAATAAAGAAAATTATAATCGGAACAAGAAATGCTACGTATTTTATACCCGGTATGAAGCCAAGAATTGCGCCTCCAAGATAAGCTATAAGTGCTACTACATTTGCGTCCAAATTTCCTATAGATGATTTGTGCGGTTCAAAAATTTTATTTTCCATATTCTTATCTCCTTTTTTATGTTTATATAAATAAATATATCATATACTCATAATAAAATGATATATATTTTTATAAAAACTAACAAATATTTCCATTTCCTTAAATTTGTCTTAAAGTTTATTTAATATTATTATAGTATCTTATAATACATATAATTAAATAAAAATCTTTAACGCTTCTCGGAGGAGAATATGAAAGACTATATTATTATCACAGACGCGACATCCGATTTAACTAAAGACATTTTAACAAAAAATAATATCATCGTTATCCCTATGGAATACGAAATAGACGGCAAAAGATATGAATATTATCCGTCATGCAAAAATTTAACGGTTAATCAATTTTACGCCAAAATTAAAGAAGGTCATATGGCAGTAACATCTCAAATAAATGTAAGCACTTTTGAGAAATACTTCGAAACAGCCCTAACAGGCGGACTTGATATTATTTACATCGCTTTTTCTTCGGCGCTTTCGGGCTCAATACAAAGCGCGCATATAGCAAAAAATAATTTAATTGAAAAATATCCACAAAGTAAAATAGAGATAATAGATTCGCTTTCCGCCTCAGCTGGAGAAGGCTTGCTTGTCTACACTGCGGCATTGAAAAAAGCGGCAGGCATGTCTTACGAAGAACTTATAAAGTGGATAAATGACAATATTCTTCACTTATGCCATTGGTTTACTGTAGATGATTTGCATCACCTTCACAGAGGGGGCAGGGTATCTGCTGCATCCGCAATAATAGGCTCTACAATAGGTATAAAACCGGTGCTTAAAGTAGACAACGAAGGCAGACTTACCCCTGTAGCTAAAGTTAAAGGCAGAAAAAAATCACTTTATGAAATGGTTGACAGAATGGAACAAACATACATAAAACCTTATAACTATACCGTATTTATCGGTCACTCAAACAGTGCCGAAGATGCAGAACTTGTAAAAAATATGGTTGCGGAAAGATTCAGCATTAAAGATATCCAGGTAATGGACATAGGCGCGATAGTAGGTTCGCATACAGGAAGCGGAACCATCGCACTTTTTTACTTCGGAACCGCAAGAGAATAAAGAGTAAGGCGTAATGCCTTACTCTTATTTTATTATTACATCTTTTTTTATTATTCTATAATTATTCGGGCATTTCAAATAACAGCTTTCTTTCAGATAATCCATAAGCACCGCGGGCGATAATATACTGTTCTGCGTATTATCAAGAATACATCTTAAAACAGCTTTGCCTTCAGAATTTTCATACGCGTCAAGATAAATTATTTTATTTTTAATATCTGTTAAAACTTCTTTGCCGCTTTTGTTTGTTTTTTTAACAAAGCAGCTGTCGCTGTCAGTAGCTTTATATATGCTTATCACTAAATCATCGCAGTCTAAACAGTCAAAAATAATTTCATATTCCGAATATACAATACATTTAGACATTCTATTTTCTGTATCTTTAATCTCCGCTGCGCTAATTATGGAGCATCCTAAAGGCAGGACTGCGTTTAACTTTTCTTTGAAATTTCCTTCGCTGAAATCCTCGCAGCTAACATCTGCTTCCATCATCTCGCAATACGATTCAATTCCAAGCGCCACAGGAGGCGAAAAAGAAATTTTAGCCGTAGGATGAAACCCTTTAGTATAGTTCAGTTCAAGACCCGATCTTCGAAACGCTCTTTCAATAAGCCTCACCATGTCAAGATGTGAAAGGTATTTTAATTCTCCTGTTTTAGTATAAATTGCTCTTATAATCATCTGCAAAACTCTCTCAATTCGTAATTCTCGGCTATTCCGCAGCCCGCGCACGCTGCTCTGCAATTTTGTGTAATTTCGCAATTTTTTGCTTTTTCATTTTCTTTAATTAAAAATTCTCTGCTTACTCCGGTGTCTATAAAATCCCATGGCAGTATCTCATCATATCCCTTTTCTCTGTTTGCGTAAAATTCAGGCGATATGTTTGATTTTTTAAAAGCGTCAATCCATTTATCATAATTAAAAACATCATCCCACCCGTCAAAAATGCAGCCGTTGTGAACAGCCTCTACAATGACTTTTGAAAGCCTTCTGTCGCCTAACGCGAAAACTCCTTCAAGCGAGCTTAAAACCGGCGTATGCGTGCTAAGGGAAATTTTTTTGTTTCTTTTTTGTTGTCTTAAAAGTCTTTGTTTTCTTTCAAATTCCTCAATTGTATTCTGCGCCTTCCATTGAAAAGGCGTATGAGGTTTAGGCACAAAACAAGAAACCGATAAAGCGATTGATAATTCCTTATTTCTCTCCTCTTTTGGTATTTCATAATAAGTATCTAAAACCTTATGAGCCACCGATAAAATTTGCTCTATGTCTTCATCTTCCTCATAAGGCAGTCCTATCATAAAATACAGCTTTATTCTTCCCCATCCCGCTCCGAACGCATCATGCGATGTTTTTAGAATATCTTCTATATTAATTCCTTTATTTATGACATTTCTCATTCTCTCACTGCCTGCTTCCGGGGCGAAGGTAAGACCTGTTTTTCTTACTTTTTGCAGTTTTTGCGCTATTCCCACCGAAAATCCGTCCATTCTTAACGACGGCAGCGCTACCGAAATTTTTTTATCTTCATATTTATCAATAAGATAGTCTACCAGTGCTGCGCACGGTTCATAGTCCATTGTCGACAAAGAGACTAATGAAACTTCTTCGTATCCTGTATTTTTGATGCTTTCGTCAATCTGGTTTTTAACCGTATCATAGCTTTTATCTCTTACAGGTCTGTAAATAAAGCCCGCCTGACAAAACCTGCATCCTCTCATGCAGCCGCGAAATATTTCTTGTGTTATCCTGTCATGAACGACCTGAATATACGGCACTATCGGCTTTGTAGGAAAGTACGACTTGTCCATTTCTTTTATAAGTCTTCTTTTAATTCTTTTAGGAATATCCTCATAGATAGGCTCAAAGCTTTTTATTGTACCGTCAACATTATATTCAACATTATATAAAGCCGGAACATACACTCCCTGGATTTTTGCGGCGTTTATAAGCATCTGCTGCTTTGTGATTTTTTTCTTCTTATATTCCTTTATAACTTCAATAATTTCAAGTATTACTTCTTCACCTTCGCCGATACAAAAAATATCAATAAAATCACTCATTGGTTCAGGGTTTACACTGCAAGGCCCTCCGGCAATAATTACAGGCTCATCATCATTTCTGTCTTTTGAATATTTGTTTATGCCTGCAAGACTTAACATATTTATAACATTCGTATAACACATTTCATATTGAAGCGTAAAACCTACTGCGTCAAAGTCTTTTATATAAGAATGCGTTTCATTGCTGAAAAGCGGTATGTTTTGCTCTTTCATTATTTTGTCCGCGTCAACCCAAGGCGCGAAAACCCTCTCGCAGTACACATCATCCTGCTCATTAAGCAAATGATACAAAATTTTAAGCCCTACGTGCGACATGCCTACTTCGTAAATATCCGGAAACGCAAACGCAAAATGAACAGTATCATCTTTAATTTCTTTTACAATACTGTTCACCTCTCCGCCGATATATCTGCCCGGCTTCTGCACATTTAATAGAAGTTTTTCTTCTATAATTTTATTCATATTTACCTCTGGTATTATTGCTGTTAAATTTAGATTAACTCATAATACCAAATATAATCACTTATGTAAAGTATGCTCATTTTTTGCCGCAATAATTTTTCTCATATCAGCGCCGTATCCGAACAAATTGTACGCATTCATCAATTCTTCTCTGTTAAAAAAGCCTACTGTCTTTTTATCTTTGTCTTTAACTCTTATCAATACATTTTGGCTCGCTCCATATTGCTTTATAACATCAGCCAAATTCATGTCTTCCGCTATAGACACAATTCCGTTTTTTGAAATCTGCAATTCTTTTTTTATTTTTTTCTTATCAAATAATGTGTTTAAGAGACCGAAAATTCCCAGCGCGAAAGGAGTTATTATCATTACCCCGCCTGCTATGCAGGCGGCATTAAATAATATTAGAATAATACTGATAACAGTGGAAATATCACACATTAAAGCGCTTGTATCTTCTTTAAACACAATATCGAGTATGTTTTTTAATATCTTGGAGCCGTCCAGCGAGCATATGGGCATAAGGTTAAGCATTGCAATCAGTATATTGTAATATATTAAATAAGTAAAATATACATTTGATGAAAAAACCCTGGACGCAAAAAACGAGGCTATTCCCGCAATGAAATTAATAATTATTCCCGCGGAATATAATATGATATCTTCGCCTTTGCTTGTACACTTTGTCTTTTCGAATATAAACACTGCGCCAAACGGCATAAGCACAGCTTTATTTAATTTTTGTTTAAAAATCTTAGCAGCTATAAGATGTCCTGTTTCATGTATTGAAAACGCAATTATTCCGCACATAAAAGCCGCCCTTAAATCAATCATAAAAAAGAACGGTAAGCAGACTATAACGCTCGGGCTTATTTTGAAAATTTTATTATTTTTCATTAAACTTAATATAATCCTCCGGATTCAGAGCTTTTGTGTCTTTCCATAATTCAAAAGTAACAACCGCGTTATCCGCAGCAGAATATGCCGTTCCTATTTTCTGACCTTTTGTAACTTTATCGTCTGCTTTGACTGCGGATACTATTCCGTCATATACGCCCAAAACGCCATCATCGTATTGTATAACCACTCTCTGTTTTTGAATGGTGCTTGTCGCTACAATTTTTACTACCCCGTCTGCAATGCTAACAACATCGTTTCCGTTTTTAGTCGTTATTTCAATCCCTCGCGCTTCTATTGTCGTATTAAAAACGGGATGCGTTCTGTTTTCGAATTTACTTGTTATCGTTCCGCTTACAGGAGGCACAAAATCATCAGATTTAACGGAAAATACTTTAGCGGTAGCATAATCATATCCTTTTTTTAATGCCGTAGAAATAGTGTTTATCATATTATTTTTGCTTATCTCGTTAAAATCTGTTTGCTGTGTTAACACTTTATCCACAGTTTCAGAAAATGTCTTACTAAAAGCCGAATCATTGTTTTTAAATACCATAACACCTGCCAGAAGCAGCAAGCACACAATAACCTGAGCAATAAGCACTTTTCTCTTTCCAAACTTTCTGATTTTGTTTTTTTTATCTTCTCCGGCAAAATATGTATTCTCTCTGCCTGATGACGAGCGAAGTTTGGCTTCAACTTTATATCTGAGTTTATTCATAATGCCACCTTGTTGTATAATTTTATATATATATATTCAGTAGATTTGTTTTTAATGAAAGCCATAAAGCTTAAAACATATAAATAATAAACAAGCTTAAATTTTAGCTTGCTATTTTATCAAAAATATGTATAATTAGAAAATGCGTCGGGGTGTGGCTCAGCTTGGTAGAGCGCTTGGTTCGGGACCAAGAGGCCGGAGGTTCAAATCCTCTCACTCCGACCATTATAATAACTATTTAAACTAAGTAAATTATTGCTTAGTTTTTTTATTTATTCACTCACCAGCAAATTTTATTTGTTATTTACTCATCATTTTATTGATATTAAGCTTTATTATTGTTATTATCTATTTACATCAATTAATAGGAGGGTATAAAAATGATAATTTCCCATATCGATGAAACTAAAATTGTTACATTGCCTGACGGAGCTTACAAAAATGTTAAGGGACAAGTACTTATGTCGCCCGCTTGCGGTTCTGATGAAAATGTACTTCGACTGTTCCATGTAGGTCAAGGCGGATATTCCGCTAATCATGACCATCCATATCCGCATTATGTATTTATTGTGGAAGGAGAAGGTTATGTTGAACTAAACCATGAAAAACATCCTCTTAAAGCGGGTTCTTATACTTTCATCCCCGGCGGTACCCAGCATCAGCTTGTCAACACCTCAACAACAGGTCAGCCACTTAAATTTTTATGTATGGTTCCTGTCGAAGGACATATAGGTTTCCCTGAATAAGATATTATTTGATAATAAATCAGAGAATACAATACTCAACATCAATAAAAAAAGCCATGTAAATTATATTGCATGGCTTTTTTTATTGATATTAGCTCAATGCAATAAATATTAATTTAATATTAAAATAAACTATAATATAAATGAGATAAGCAGCCCTGCATTCTTATTAAAGAACCGGACTGCTTATCTCTCGAAGTCGAACAACGGAGTTCTTCCTCCTTCTTTCTCCTATCCTTTTGATTTACAAATCTTGCGTCTCCACTGGAGTAACAATTTGTATTTCATAAGAAAGAGTCACGCTTGAAAAATTTTCCCGGCGCCGCCGTTTAATTTTTCCGCTTTTATTTGCTTATTCTTAACTCTCTTGCCGTGCAAATGCGGATTAAGCTTTTTTTCGATTATACTATCGGCAGCATTCCACTGCTTATGTATTATCGGAACCCTTAAGAGGTTCGCCTCTTTCCTTTTTATACACTGCTTTGATAGTCAAAAATATCGCTAGCAAAAGCTGTGACCTTTTCGGTTTTACCAAATTACTCAGATTCCCCTTTCATTTGGTATTCATATTGTATTCGTTTACATATTATTTGTCAATAGTTTTTATGGTTAAATATTTAATTAACAAATCAAACTATTTTACTGGATTATAATTAAATAAAGATAAGCAACCTGCTTATCTTTAGAAGCCGAACAACTTAGTTCTTCCTGGATATATTTCTTCTTTCCTTTGGATTACAAGCCTTTCATCCGAATACATAAACAACCGATGTAAGACTGCTGGCTCGTTTATTCAAATCTATTGGATTACTATACACTGGGCACTTATGGCATTAGACATTAGATTTCTGGTCGCTAAATATGTCGTGCATACAGAAAAAGAGACACAAATTTATCTATCAAATTCTGATAGTCTTTTTCTGAATAGTTCGGCAGTATAAACGAAAATGAATATATACTTGAGCTGCCCAAAACCAATAAATTTCCGCATAGACGCACTTTATTAGATATGTCCATATGAGTATAGTATCTCAATGCTTTTAATGAAGCTAATTCAATCTTTTCCTTTTTATCTCCAAAACCTTTAAAAATACCTGATTTCGAAATGCCCTTTAATACAGTTTCAAATACGGCATCAGGGTTTTTACTTAGCATTGATCTTTCTTTGCGATTGTCAATTTTATTAATAGTACAATATATATATCCGCCTTCCAGGCTTCCTACTTCTTTAGCATAATGATAATTTCCCGTTTGTGTTTGCTTAAAGAGCCAACCTTTCGGAGCATAGTATTTAAAATCGTCAAGTGCATAGCATTCGCTTAAATCTGGTATTATTGCATTCACTGCTGAGAATGTAATTTGTATATTTTTCTCACCATATTTTACTTTACTATAATCTATATCCTCAGCTTCGAACATTCCGGTTACGTTTTCTCCCGCAAGCAGCGCATCCAATACCTGCTCATAGCGTTTTGCATATTTGGGAACGAGTTTAAAAGGCATTCTTACTAAAGCATTCCCTTTAAGATATATGTATTGTTTGGGCAAAATTTTATTTTGTGAAAATACTTCTTCTACGTAAACTTTTCGTTTAAATGCATCATGTGTGTTGTCAAAAGCCTCTATTGTATAAGGCTTTTGTTCTTCTGCCCAATGCGCGTCATTAAAATTAACCTTGCTTGTATAGCAGCCCGGTCGCCCTAGCTGATTGTTGATGTCAGTTTCTTCATCGTATACTATTTCATCAAAGCAGGTTATATTTGCAGACTTAAAACAATCATATATTTCCTTGGCGTTCATATTGTATAAATCCATGTTTATTCTCCTTTTTTTCAAATAATAGCATATGTAATTCTATATTTCAATATGTTTTCTATATTATGCATTTTGTGTTTTTACCATACAAAATAAAAAAATGCTTATATCATTGAAATATAAATAAGCCTGAAATATGTCCATCTTTTTCTGTTCATAGCAGCTTACTTTTACAAATAAATAAGATAAGCAGCCTGCATTTTTTTAAACAAACAGGCTGCTTATCTCTCGAAGTCGAACAATTTAGTTCTTCCTCCTTATATTTCTCCTATCCTCAGAATATTGAATTTACATTCCTTTTATGGAATTGCAGTTTCATATCTCATCGGAAGGGCCAAATATGAAATCTATAACTATTGCGTTTACACGCCTATAAATTTCGCGCTTTATTTTCATTACATTCCTGCGTTTCATACCTATTCTTTGCAATGAGTTCTACGATTTATCGATTAGTGAATCAACAGTTTTAGGAGGCCATCTTTTCATCTTCTTCGAAAGCTTATGCGGCTTATCGTTTCATCTGTTGCAATTTTAAGATATGTTCGCAGAAATTCATTAAATAAAGCATCTGACCTTTGTCGGCATTTACAAACTACTCAGATACCCTTTCGTTTGGTATTGATATTGTATGCGTTTACAATTAAATTGTCAACAATAAATTAAGTTAAATATTTAATTAACGACTTTCACTATAATGAATAGGATTTTTAGCCGTAACTCGTTTTACAAATAACAATATTACAATACCTACTACCAAGAATAAAAGTATGGAGCCTATTGCCCACAGCATGCCGTGCTGTTCTGCGGCTAGTGTTGCATAACCGTGATTGATATACCAGTTATTCGCTCTGTATGATATGGTGCCGAATACAAGCGGACCAATAAATGTCGAAGTTCTGCCCGCAACTGATAAAAACCCGTAAAATTCCGTTACCTTGCCTTCTGGCGCAAGCTGGCTTACCATTGTACGGCTTACAGCCTGAGCTCCCGACAGCGAAAATCCTGCAAAAAAACCAATGACAAAAAACCATACCATGCTTTTAATAAAGAATAATCCAGTAAGGGATATAATCAATATAATCAATGATACTAATATTGATTCTTTGCTGCTTTTTCTGTCCGCTATTCGTCCGAAAAGCAGCGCACCGCAAGCTCCTGAAATATGTATTAGTATTACAAACATTATAAGCTGAGTTTGGTTCATTCCATATAAAGTCGCGCCTATAATTGCGGCAAAATCCATCAGCATCATTATTCCGTCATTATAAATTAAAAATGCGACTGTATATTTAATAAATTCTTTATAATTTTTAATGGATTTAAAAGTATACGAAATTGATTTAAACGCCTGATTAATTGTTTCCTTTGCCGTTATTTTTATTTTTTCTTCTTCATGTTTTTCTTTAACCCAAAGGAATGCAGGTATAGAAGAAATGGCATAGAACACAGCGGTTATCAAAAACGCTATATGAATCATCTCATTGCCGATTAATTGTATTGGCAGTAACACCAGTAAAAGCGCTGCGATGCCTCCTATCATTCCTATTGCCCAGCCTTTTCCCGAAACGTTTCCTATTGATTCTGGCGTTGACACGTCTGTAAGCAGCGCGTCATAAAATACCTGAGACCCTCTGTAACCAATCTCCGCGATTATGAAAAACAGCATTCCGTAAACGACATCTTTCGCGCCGATGAAAAACAGCGATGCTGTAAATATTACTGAAATTGCTGTAAATATCATTAAAAACTTTTTCTTGGATTTTGTTGAGTCTGCGATTGCGCCGAGGACAGGTGAAATAATCGCTACAATAATCGCGGCTATTCCTACCGAAACGCCCCACAGTCTGGTTCCTTCGGCGCCTCCTACTACTACATTTTTAAAATAAGCTGAATATACTGCAAGCAAAATTACCGAAGCATATGCCGAATTACCGAAATCATAAAAATACCATGATCGACGTGATTTTTTTATTGATTTTTCATTAATATTCATGTTTTACTCCTGTCTTACTTAAATAATATAATAAATGGATATATAATAATTTCTATAATTCATATTTCGCCGCTTTGCAATGAAATGTTTTTCTTTTAATGCAATTAATTATACTTTTATGTCCCGTCAATATCAAGAATATCTTTCTATTGTCTAGGTCTATATTGAGCTTACTATTTGTTTTATCATATTTATGTTAACATTTTGTGAAGTTTATTTAAATTTTTATTTTTTTAAACAAAAATTACATAAATATATTCAGAATAAATTGAAATCAAAATAAATAACTTAGTCTTTTTTTAAAATGTATATGTTTAATCTATCTGTTGTTAGTCTTTTTTTATTTGACGCTGCATGCTATAATTAATAAAAAATTAAAACAGGACTTATATGTATAAAATATTAATTATTGAAGACGATGAAATAATTGCAAACTCAGTAAAAAAACATATTCAATCTTGGGGATGCATAGCAGAATGCGCAAATGATTTTGGCAATGTATTGCATGAATTTGCGGAATTTAACCCTCATCTGGTTTTATTGGATATCTCCCTGCCTTTATATAACGGATACTATTGGTGCTCAGAGATTCGTAAAACATCAAAAGTTCCGATTATATTTATATCTTCATCATCTGATAATATGAATATAGTTATGGCTATGAATATGGGAGCTGATGATTTTATCGCAAAGCCTTTTGATATAAATGTCCTTACGGCAAAAATTCAGGCTATGCTTCGCCGCGCTTACGATTTTACAGGGTATGTAAAAATTTATGAACATAAGGGCGCGATATTAAATACTGCCGATAATACTCTTACTTATTACGAAAACAAAATTGATTTATCTAAAAATGAGTATAAAATTTTAAGACTTTTGATGGAAAACAAAGGAAGTATTGTAAGCCGTGATGCAATTATGACATGCCTTTGGGAAACCGACGTTTTTATAGATGATAATACTTTGACAGTAAATATAACAAGACTCAGAAAAAAACTTGAGGACGCTGCTCTTACGGATTTTATAAACACAAAAAAAGGGCTTGGTTATATTGTGGAGTAATTTATGCGTGTAAATTTTATCAGGCTGTTTTTTGAATATCTTTATATCCATATAAAAAGCATTTTGTTCTTTATTATATTTACACTAATATTTGCTGTAGTATCATATTTAAGCAATCTTTCCTTGTCTAATATTTTGTATGCGTCTCTTTTGTGTGTTTTTATTGCTTTTATTTTTATGTCATTTGATTTGTGGCGTTTTTATAAAAAGCATAAACTGCTTATAGACATACAAAATCAAATAACAGTAAGTACAGAAAACCTGCCATCCCCGTACGGTCTTATAGAAAAAGATTATATTGCGTTAATTAAATTAATTCATAATGATAAATTATCGCTGCTCTCAGTTAAAGACAAGTCTATGAGTGATATGATTGATTACTACACCCTTTGGGCGCATCAAATTAAAACGCCTATTGCCGCTATGAGACTTCTTATTCAATCTGATAATAAAAATGATAATACAGAATTAAAAGACCAGCTTCAAAAGATAGAACAGTATGTTGAAATGGTGCTGTCATATCTGCGTCTCGACAGCGATACAACGGATTTTGTGTTAAAAAAGTATGATATTTTTGATATAGTAAAGAAGTCAGTTCGCAAATACGCTCATTTATTTATAAAGAAGAAGATTAATCTGCATTTGGATGAAACTTCTTTTTTCGCGCTGACAGATGAAAAATGGCTTTCTTTTGCAATAGAGCAGATACTTTCAAATTCGCTGAAATACACAAAAGAAGGTTATATTTCAATTTACCTGGAAAACTACAGCACCCTTGTTATAAAAGATACTGGCATCGGAATAGCGCAAGAAGACCTTCCAAGAGTATTTGAAAAAGGTTTTACCGGATATAACGGAAGGTATGATAAAAAATCAACAGGCATCGGCCTGTATCTTTGCAAAAGAATACTGTTAAAGCTCGGGCATGCCATATCAATCGCCTCTCGTATAACAGAAGGCACGGAAGTCAGAATTAATTTTAAATCATAGGTTAATTGCTAAACCTTACAAAAATGTAAGATGACAATATCAAATGTAAGCCGGAATTATGGCAGCGCGTTTGTTTTTTTTATAAAATCTGTGGTGTAATAATATTAAAGGAGAAATAAAATGACTATCTTAGAGATAAATAATTTAAAAAAAATATACACCACGCGTTTCGGCTCTTCAAAAGTTCAGGCATTATCCAACGTTTCTTTTTCGGTGGAAAAAGGCGAATATGTTGCCATAATGGGCGAAAGCGGTTCGGGAAAAACTACGCTGTTAAACATTATCGCATCTCTTGACAAACCCACAAGCGGCGAAGTTTTACTTAATGGACAAAATATAGTCTCTATAAGCGAAAAAGAAATATCTTCTTTCCGCCGCGATAATTTGGGCTTTGTTTTCCAGGATTTTAATCTGCTCGATACTTTTTCTATTCAGGATAATATATACCTTCCATTGGTGCTTTGCGGAAAATCTTATGATGAAATGAATGCGCGCCTTAAGCCTATTGCCGCTAAATTAGATATCAGCGATATACTTTCAAAATATCCTTACGAAGTCTCAGGAGGCCAGAAGCAAAGAACAGCGGTAGCTCGCGCTCTTATTACAACCCCCCAGCTTATACTTGCCGATGAACCCACAGGCGCTCTTGATTCAAAATCAGCTGACAGCCTGCTGTCTTTGTTTGAAAATATCAATAATGAGGGGCAGACTGTTTTAATGGTAACTCACTCTATTAAAGCTGCAAGCCATGCCAAAAGGGTTCTTTTCCTTCGCGACGGAGAGGTATTTCATCAGTTGTATAAAGCCAACATGACTAAACAAGAAATGTTTGCGAAAATCTCAGACACGCTTACCGTATTAGCAGCCGGCGCAAATAATAAGCAGGAGAATAAAATAAAATGAGTAAAATGTTTTATGCAAAACTTGCCGTATCAAACATTAAGAAAAACGGCAAATTTTATTTTCCTTATATTTTAACGTCCATCGGCACTGTTATGATGTTTTATATTATGTGTTTTATATTCACTAACGATGGTATATCGAAAATGACCGGAAGCGTTTATATTAAGACTATTATGATTTTCGGCACAGTCATCATAGGCATCTTCGCATCAATATTCTTGTTTTATACAAACAGCTTTTTAATCAAAAGGCGCAAAAAAGAATTCGGTCTTTTTAACATACTTGGAATGGATAAACGAAATTTGGCGCGCGTTTTAGGAATAGAAAACTTGATTGTAGCAGCAGCAGGTCTTATAGGCGGATTATTGTGCGGTATACTGTTCAGCCGATTAATGATAATGATACTTGCAAAACTTTTAAAATTTAACATTTCTTTCGGCTTCCAAATATCAATTTATGCTGTTGCAATAACTTTTATTGTATTTATAGCCATATTTATTTTAATATATTTAAATACTCTTCGGCAGCTGCATTTTGCCAAACCGATTGAGCTTTTGTATGGCTCCAACGTCGGTGAGCGCGAGCCTAAAACAAAATGGGTTCTTGCTATAATGGGTGCGATAAGTCTTCTTTCAGGTTACTTTATTGCCATCACTACAGATTCTCCTCTTGCCGCCATAGGATTGTTTTTTATAGCAGTATTATTGGTAATAATAGGCACTTATCTTTTGTTTATCGCCGGCAGTATAGCATTACTAAAAATACTTCGCAAAAATAAAGGCTATTATTACCAAACAAACCATTTCACAACAATTTCGGGAATGCTTTACCGTATGAAACAAAACGCTGTAGGTCTTGCGAATATCTGCATACTCTCTACTATGGTCTTGGTTATGATTTCCACTACAGTATGCATGTACTTAGGGCTTGATGACGCTCTTCGCAATTTATATCCAAGAAATATAGAAGTCACCGCTCAAAGCATATCTGTACAAGACTGCCAATATTTAAATGAAATTATTGAAAAAACATTATCAGAATCAAAAAACAGCAGCATTGATACAATTAAATTGAGATACCTTAATTTTATGGTGTCGCAAAAAGAAGATAGTCTTTCTTTTGTCAGCAATGGTGTATATTTAAACAATGAAGCAACTGCGGCATTGTTCATTCCTCTTGATGAATACAATAGAATTAACAACTCATCATTATCGCTTAAAGAAAATGAATTAATTGTTTTTTTAAAAAAGACTGCTATCGGCAATAATGTAACATTTGCGGATAAAAATTATAAGACAATTAAATTAACCGACGATACCGGCCTGGCTAAATATACATCTATTAAGTATTCAGACAATTACTTAATGTTCATAGCGCCGAGCGAAAAAGCTATAATGAATATATACAATTCTATTGCTTTGGATAAGGCGTCTAATACCAATCTTAATTATTATTACGGCTTTGATACGAACGTTAACAGCGCATCGCAGCTTGAGCTTTATAATAATATAAACACAGCATTAAACAACTCGAAAAGTATTCATTCAGACCAAATTTACGTAGGATGCGCTGAAAGCATACGCGAAGAATTTCTTACAATTTACGGCGGATTGTTCTTTTTGGGAATCTTTCTCGGAATTTTATTTATGATGGCGACTGTGCTTATTATTTACTATAAACAAGTTTCCGAAGGATATGATGATAAACAGCGCTTTGAAATAATGCAGAAAGTCGGTATGAGCCGCACAGAAGTCAGAAGCACGGTAAAAACTCAGGTGCTTACGGTATTCTTTCTGCCTCTTATCGCAGCCGTAATTCATATAGCGGCAGCGTTTAAAATGATAACGAAGCTGTTAGAAGCTCTTAATCTTACGAATATTATTTTGTTTGCTTGGTGTGTATTGGGAACAGTAGTTGCATTCAGTTTAATCTACGCCCTTGTATATTCTCTTACCGCCAGAGCTTATTATAAAATTGTCGAGTAAAAAAATCTTATCTTACACCGCTCTGTATATAATACCGGGCGGCGTTTCTTTTAAATACCTGTAAGCAAATTCATTATCAAATATCCAGTCGCGCAAATACTTTTTCTGAATGATTAGAGGCATACGATTATGTATTTTTTCCATTGAATCATTAGCCTTTGTAGTAATTATAGCGAACTTTTTGTCTTTGTTATACAGTCCGGCCATATATACCATTCCCTGACCTTCCAGATTAAAAAGATATTTGCTTTTAACGCTTTCACCATCTTTTTCTTCTTTCGCCCATTCGTAAAACCCTGTTGACGGAACGATACATCGGTATAGCTCCATACTTTTCGCAAACATATTTATGCTGTCCGCCGTTTCCGCCCTTGCGTTTATAACCAGGGTGTTTTGTTTAATACTTGCATATCCCCAGTTCATTATTTCAGCGTCTATAATCTTTTTATTATCGTCTGATAACAGTACAACAGCTTTATCTGAAGGAAATATCTCCCCGTCAGGCATACTTCCCTCACCGTATTTTTTACCCACCATTTCGGCTATTCTTCTTATCTCAATGTTTTCCTCATCCGAAAAAAAAGCGTATCTTCCGCACATAATATACCTTTAATCAAATTCTTTTATCGGTTTTATATAATCAATTACGCTGAGCCATTGGCCGTTTTTTCGTCCGATATTTTTAAATATGCCTACGCGCTCAAATCCCAGCGACTCCGTAAGTTTTTGACTCGCAACATTCGGGTATGTAATGCATACGTACGCTAAATAATAAGAATACTTTTTTAATTTTTCAAGCAGCGCAAGCGACAGCTCTTTTCCGTATCCTTTTTTACAGTAATCTTTATGAAAATAAATTGTAAGCTCTACTGTCGTATTGTAGGCTGGTTTTTCTTTAAACTTTCCGGCATATGCATACCCTACGACTTTGCCTTCTTCTTCATAAACAAGCCACGGATAATTATTTTTAAATTTTTTTATCTTAGATAAAAATTCTTCTTCACTAAGCGGCACCGTTTCAAATGTAGCTGTCGAGTTTTCCACGTAATATCTGTAAATGTCGGCTATTTGCTTTGCGTCTTTTGTCTGTACTTCTCTTATCATAAATATCCTCTATTTAACATTTTCTGCTATTAATTTTTATATAATTATACAGTTTATATCATTTAAAAGAAATAAAAAAGTTGTATAGACATACCATACAACTAATTATTTATCAATATTATATCTCTTTAAATACGCCGAATTTCCTAAACCTTTCATATCGCTTACAGATCAGTTCTTCAGCCGGAATTTTTAAACTCCGGCTCAAAGCATCTGTTAACTTAGATTCCAGTAGTTTATATACACTTTCAAATCCTTTTTTCGGCTCTGCAATAATTTCTTCAATTACGCCTAATTTTTTCAAATCCTGCGCGGTTAGTTTTAAACTTTCAGCTGCTTCTTTTACTTTTTTAGGGTCTTTCCATAATATACTCGCGCAGCCTTCCGGACTTATTACCGAATACATCGCGTTTTCAAGCATCCACACTTCATCGGCAACAGCAAGCGCAAGCGCTCCGCCGCTTCCTCCCTCGCCTATAAAAATCGATATTACAGGCACTTTAAGCGTCATCATCTCCATTAAGTTCTCGGCAATAGCAAGTCCCTGTCCTCTCTCTTCCGCGCCTATTCCGCAGAATGCGCCTGACGTATCTACAAAGCAGATAACAGGACGGCGAAACTTCTCCGCCTGTTTCATAAGCCTTAACGCTTTTCTGTAACCTTCTGGGTTTGGCGACCCGAAATTGCGGTAGATTTTTTCTTTTGTAGTATTGCCCTTATCCATTGCTATTACGGTAACAGGCATATCATTAAGCCTTGCTATGCCTCCTGCAATGGCGGTATCTTCAGCGAAGCGCCTGTCGCCGTGAAGTTCAATAAAATCGTCAAATATCGCGATTATATAAGCAAGACCTGTCGGGCGGTCTTTTGCTCTTGATGCTAAAACTTTTTCAAATGCGCTCATACTACCAACTCCTCTTATGCATTGATAATAATTTGCTTATAAGCTGTTTTTGGTCTTTTCGCGGAGCTATATTATCAATAAAGCCTTTGTCAAGCAAAAATTCCGCTGTCTGAAATTCAGGCGGCAGCTTTTTTCTTATAGTCTGCTCTATAACCCTTGGTCCCGCGAATCCTATTAGAGCCTGCGGTTCTGCAAGTATTATATCGCCTTCCGATGCAAAGCTCGCCGTCACTCCGCCTGTCGTGGGATGAGTGAGCACTGCCAGATAAAATCCGCCCGCGTCACTGTGTCTTTTAACAGCGCCGCTGGTTTTTGCCATCTGCATTAATGAAATTATCCCTTCCTGCATTCTGGCTCCTCCCGATACGGTATACCCTACTACAGGAAGATTATTTTCTGTCGCATATTCAAACATTCTCGTTACTTTTTCGCCAACAACCGAACCCATGCTCCCCATCATAAAGCCCGATTCCATTACAAACAGCGCGCATTTGTTTTTGCCTATTTCAGCTGTTCCGCATACAACGGCTTCGCGCTCCTTGCTTGCGAGTTTAGCGTTTTTTAACTTGCCTTCATAGCCGGGAAAAGAAATTATATCCACACTTTCCAAGTTATCAAACATTTCGCAAAAACTACCTTCGTCAGCTATAAAATCTATACGCTGGCGCGCGTTGAATTGAAAATGATAACCGCAATTGCATACATTGAAATTATCAAGCAGCATTGTCACAGGAGTTTTAAGATTACAGGCAGGGCATTGGCTGGTAAGCTCGGTGCCTTGTTCCGAAACTGGCTTTTTAGGCATTCTTCCGCCCTTTTCAAGCTCATTTTTAGGTTGTTTAAAAAGTCCCTTTTTAAGCATAGCCTAACCTCTCTTCTCCATAAAATTCGTATAATATTCTCCGGCGCAGAAATCCCCGTCGCTTAAAATTTCAATCTGCTTGTTGATATTGTTTCCCGTACCCTCTATAACCAACTCACACAGCGAAGCTTTCATTTTGCGTATAGCTTCTTCGCGCGTATTTGCCTGGATAATAAGTTTGCCCAGCAGCGAATCGTAATACGGAGGTATTTTATAGCCTTGATATAAAAGCGTATCAAATCTGACCTGCGGCCCTCCGGGAATATGCAAAAACACTACTTCGCCCGCGCCTGTTTTATTGGCCGTTATGTCCGCGTTTATTCTGCATTCAATCGAGCAGCCTCTTATTTCTACATCTTTTTGGCTGAAATTTAATAAAACACCCGCAGCTATTCTTATCTGCCACTTTACTATATCAATCCCCGTAACCATTTCTGTAACGGGATGCTCAACCTGAAGACGCGTATTCATCTCCATAAAATAAAATTTATTATCTTTATCGAGCAAAAATTCTATTGTTCCTGCGTTTACATAGCCGCAAGCCTTAACGGCTTTAGCCGCGACGCTCATCATTTTTTCTCGAAGTTCACAATTTATAGCGGCAGAAGGCGATTCTTCTATAAGCTTTTGGTTTTTTAGCTGAATTGAGCATTCCCTTTCAGGCAGACATACCACACCGCCCTTTTCATCTGCCAATATCTGAATTTCAATATGTTTTACGGGGTATAAATACTTTTCCATATAAACCCCCCCGTCTCCGAATGCGCTTTTTGCCTCTGCAGAAGCTATCATATAAGCTTTTTCTATATCTTCCGCATTTTTTACAAGTCTTATTCCTCTTCCTCCGCCGCCTGCTTTTGCTTTTATAAGCAAAGGATAGCCTATTTTTTCGGCTTCTTCTTTTAACTGCTTTGTATTTTCTATAACGCCGCTTCCGGGCACAGTCGGCACTCCGGCTTTAATCATAGTCTTTTTGGCTATATCTTTATCGCCCATCTTAGCTATAACATCAGCGTCAGGTCCTATAAAAACAATGTCATGCTTTTTGCACAATGCGGCAAATTCTGCGTTTTCGGATAAAAATCCGTAACCGGGATGAATTGCCTGGCATCCCGTCACAAGAGCCGCTGTTATAATAGCGTTTTGATTTAAATAACTGTTAATTGCCATGTGGCTGCCGATACAAATGCATTCATCAGCCATAGATACATGAATAGATTCGCTGTCAGCTTGTGAATATACCGCAACGCTTAAAATACCCATTTCCTTGCAGGCGCGTATTATACGCACTGCGATTTCGCCTCTGTTTGCAATTAAAATTTTAGAAAACAAGTATCCTCACCTCACTTGCCAATAGCAAAGGAAAATTCGGCGCTTACGCACAATTCGCCGTTTGTATACCCCTTACCGCTTGCAAAATAAAAAGGTCCTTTAGATTTTGTAATTACGCACTCGGAACAAAATGTATCATTCGGCAAAACTTTTTTTCTGAATTTAACATTATTAAGCCCTGTGAAATACGGTGTTGTTGAATCAGAGCTTGAATCAGACAATAATACGCACACGGCCTGCGCCAGCATTTCGCATAAAACTACTCCCGGAACAATAGGATTGTTCGGGAAATGACCTTTTAAGAACCATTCATCTCCGTTTATTTTGTATTTGCCGTATGCCACACCGTCCCTTACTTCTGCTTCGTCAATTAAAAGCATATTATCTCTGTGAGGTATTATTTTCATTATTTCGTCTTTATTCATTATCTTCACCGGGTTTTATATAAAATAATGTCTGCCCGAATTCTACAACGTCTCCGTTTTTAATGCATATCTGAGTTATTGTTCCGTCTTGTTCCGAAGTTATTTCGTTCATTAATTTCATCGCTTCAATAATGCATAAAACATCGCCTTTTTTCACTTTGCTTCCCAAAGAAACATAAGCGGCCGCTTCCGGCGAAGGCGCCGCATAAAATACTCCTACCATCGGAGACGCAACAGCCTGCCCGTCGTTTTTTATTTCAATTTTAGTATTATTTGCTACATCAACTTTTTCTACAACTGATTGCTGCGCAATAGTAATGCCGGCGTTTGCAGGCGCGATATTGCGTTCTATTCGTACGCATGTATTTTCTTCTTTTATTTCTATAAGATTTAACGCCTTTTCTTCCATAAGACCGGCTAAATCTTTAATGAATTGCAGTTTCATATAAACATCAATCCTTTCAGATTAATAATAATTATTTATAATAATTACTATATTTTTTTAATAGCTATACAGCCGTTGTGACCGCCGAATCCCAAAGACGAAGACAATGCCAGGCTAATACTAGCTTCTCTTGCTTTATTTGGAACATAATCTAAATCACATTCGGGATCGGGCTCAAGCAACCCGATTGTAGGCGGCACTATCTGGTTTTGTAGTGCAAGTATACATACAATTGCCTCAACCGCTCCCGCTGCTCCAAGCATATGAGCCGTCATCGATTTTGTGGAGCTTACAAGCGCAGAATACGCATTTTCTTTAAGCGCTTTTTTTATAGCCAGAGTTTCGGTTTTATCGTTTAGCGGGGTGCTTGTTCCGTGAGCGTTTATATAAATACCCTTCTGCTCTGTCATCCCTGACTCTTTATACGCATTTTCTATAGCTTTTGCGCTGCTTACCGCTTCGGGGTTCGGAGCTGTTACGTGATATGCGTCGCAGGTTGAACCATAGCCTGCAATTTCAGCGTAAATCTTTGCGCCTCTTTTTATAGCGTGCTCATATTCTTCCAAAATCAGCGCGCCTGCGCCTTCTCCCATAACAAACCCGCTTCTTCTCTTGTCGAAAGGAATTGACGCTGCTGTTATATCTTCTGTCGTTGTTAGCGCCAGGCAATTTGTAAAGCCTGCAAGCCCTATAGGCGTAATAGCTGCTTCCGCGCCGCCTGTTATTATCGCTTCGGCATAACCGTGTTTTATTGTGCGGTATGCTTCCCCTATAGAATTAGTGCCTGTTGCGCATGCAGTTACTATAGGAATACACGGACCTTGAGCGTTGTAGCGTATTGCTATATGCCCTGCCGCTATATTGGCAATCATCATAGGAATATAAAACGGAGATACTTTTTTCGGGCCTGACGAAAGCAGTTTTTCTATTTCATTTGAAGCTGTTTCAAGACCTCCCGTACCCGAACCGAAATAAACTCCTAAACGGTCCGGCTCAACGCTGCCGATAATGCCGCTGTCTTCTACTGCCTGAGCCGCGGCGGCAATGGCAAATTGAGCGAATAAATCCGTTTTTCTTATTTCGCTTTTTTCCATGTATACGCTTGGGTCAAAATCTTTCACTTCGGCCGCTATTTTTACTTTATATTCACTTGTATCAAATCTAGTAATTCTGCCTATTCCGCAAACTCCTGAAATAATGTTATTCCAGAAAGTGCCAACATCATTGCCAACCGGAGTAAGAGCTCCCATTCCGGTTACAACTACTCGTCTCATACAATCAATCCTTTCATATCATCGCTTAAAATGCTATAAACTATAAGTATAACTATTTTGCTTAATTTATAATTAATCTCTACATTGCCATTCCGCCGTCAACGCGGATTACTTCGCCTGTTATATATCTTGCGCCGTCGCTTGCAAGAAACGCTACAGCGTTCGCAATATCTTCCGCTTCTCCTAAAACGCCCATCGGAATAGTTTGCGCAATGCTTTTTTTCTGTTCTTCAGTAAGCGCCGCAGTCATTTCAGTTGAAATATATCCCGGAGCCACAGCATTGCAGCATATGCCTTTTGGCGCAAGCTCTTTTGCTACTGCTTTGGTAAGCCCTATAAGCCCTGCTTTAGAAGCAGAATAGTTTGCCTGACCGGCGTTTCCCATAAGACCGGATACAGAGCTTATATTAATTATCCTGCCCGATTTATTTTTTATAAAATTTAAGTAACAATGCTTTATCATGTTAAACGCGCCTTTTAGGTTTACATCTAAAACCGCGTCGTAATCCGCTTCTTTCATTGTAAATACAAGTCCGTCTCTTGTAATGCCTGCGTTGTTGACTAATATATCAATCTTGCCCAATTCTTTGCTTATTGCATTTACCGTTTCTTTAGAAGCGTTAAAATCCGAAACATCGCATTTATAAATATTGGCGCATATGCCAAATTCCTGCGCAAGACTTAAAGTTTCGCGTGCAGCCGCTTCGTTTCCCGAGTAAATTATAGCAACATTAAACCCTGCCTGCGCAAGTTTTAAAGTTATTGCCCTGCCTATGCCTCTGGATCCTCCGGTAATAACAGCTGTTTTATTGTTCATTTCTACCTCGCTTCTTTCAAAGCTTCTATTGTATTTTTAAGACTTGCTTTGTCTTCTACATTAAATATTTTTACATCCTGCGATATTTTACCTATTAGTCCGGATAATGTTTTTCCGGCTCCAACTTCGATAAAAGTATCAATTCCGTCAAGTATCATATTTTCAACTGTTTCCTGCCACTTAACGGGATTTTTAATTTGGTTTATTATTAACTCTTTTATATTTTCCCCATATGGTTTCGCGGTATAATTTGAATAAATGGGTATTTGCGGACTGTTTAATGTGTATTTATTAATTTCTGTCTCTAACCCTTCCGATGCTTTTTTCATAAACGGAGTGTGAAATCCTCCGCTTACATTAAGCGGCACAACTCTTCCGCCTGCCTGTTTTATATCAGCTTTAAATAACTCCATTTCTTCTTTCAGCCCGGCAACAACCAATTGACCGGGGCTGTTATAGTTGACCGGATATACATTATCGTATTTTTCACAGATATTCTCCACAGCTTGGTTATCCATTTTTAAAACCGCAGCCATTACGCTGTCGTGCTCTAAGGCCGCTTTTTGCATCAGCTCTCCTCTTTTGCACACCAGCTTAAACCCGTCTTCTTCCGATAATATTTTACAAAAAGTTAATGCCGCAATCTCTCCGAGTGAAAAACCCGCAGCGGCAGAAGGTATTATTCCTTCCTGACTTAGAGCCTGCGCCGCAGCTAAATCAACGCAATAAAGGCATGGCTGTGTATTTGCTGTCTGCATTAGTTCTTCGCTTGTGCCAAAAAAGCATTGTTCTGACGTGCCTTTGCGAATACTATCGGCAATGTCAAATACTTTCTTGGCGCTAAAACTTGCTTCATACAATTCTTTTCCCATGCCTGAATATTGAGCGCCTTGACCTGAAAATACAAACGCTATATTTTGCATTCTAAACCCTCAAGATTTTATATTATTTTAATTTCTGTTCGATATAGTTAACAAGTTCTCCGATTGTAGCAAAATTTTCTTCAATTTCAAGTTCAATGCTGAGTTTTTCTTCAAGCTCCATTAAAATTTCAACAAAATCAAGTGAATCAATACCGAGATCTTTAAATGTTGTTTCCTTAGTGATGTTTACTCCTTCTGTATCGGAATAATTTTTTAATATTTCTGTTACTTTTTCTAATACCATTTTTTTGCCTCCAAAAATTTTTTATGAATTTATAAAAAGGGGCTTTGCCCTATTTAGACCATCTAATAACGCTGGCTCCTGTTGTAAGTCCGCCGCCTACAGCGCAGAATACAATATAATCGCCTTTTTTAAGTTTGTTCTCTTTATTCATTTCATCAAGCATTATAGGAATACTTGCGGAAGAAGTATTTCCGTATTTTTCAATATTATGGCAGAATCTTTCTTCAGGGATACTTAATTTTTTAGCTACCGCTTCAATTATTCTCAAATTAGCCTGATGAGGAATTACAAACGAAGCGTCTTCCTGCGTAAGATTCGCCTGCTCTAAAACATCTTTTATATCCATGCACATATGATTAACTGCGTATTTATAAACTTCTCTGCCTTTCATGTTAATGTAAGGCTCTTCGGCTTCTCTTTCAAAGTAAGGAGACAGCCCTATATGATTTGGAATCTTTATAATATCGTCATCGCCTTTTGCTCCGATTTTTGATGATAAATAGTCGTCGCCTTCGCCGAGAACAACCGCTCCCGCGCCGTCGGCAAAAATAACGCATGTGCCTCTGTCGTTCCAATTAAGCATTTTAGTTAATCTTTCCGCTCCTATTACAAGCATTTTTTTTGCTTTTTTTCTTGCAAAAAAACCTGCTGCTGTTTCTAAAACGTAAATAAAGCCCGAGCACGCAGCGCTGATATCCATAGCGGGACACGTTGCGCCTATCATTTTCTGCACCATAATTGCAACAGACGGTGATGCGTTTTCCGGAGTTATTGTAGCACATAAAATCATGTCAAGTTCTTCCGGTTTAACATTTGCTTCTTCCATTGCTTTTATCGCCGCTTTATAAGCCATATCGGATGTATGCTCATCCACTGAAACACGTCTTTGTCTTATGCCTGTTCTCTCTGCAATCCATTCATCGGATGTATCTAAAAATTTAGACATATCATCATTCGTTAATATTTTTTGCGGGACATAACTTCCTGTGCCTAAAATTGTAAAGCTCATTTTTATTCCTCGTCTTTCTGCAAACTTTTCTTAAAGAAATTATTCAATTTAACTATCGAATTAAAAAGAATTTCTCGTTCTTGTTCTGTAAACTCTTTGCTTATTTCTCTTACTAAATTTCTATGGTAAAATTGATGATATGCATCTATTTTGCAACCGTATTTTGTGAGCCTTACTCTTACTACTCTTCCGTCCAGCTCACATTTCATTTTTTCAACATATTCTTTTTTCACAAGCTTGTTTACCGCAATTGTGACAGACGGTGCGGTAATGTTTAAATCCTCAGCTATCTCGCCTATCGTTTTGCCGATATTATCGTCTTTTCCGATACTTTCTATTAAATGCATTTCATTTATTGATATCTGAAGCCTGCTGTTATTCTTTATCGCTTGTTCTTCAATATGCAAAATATTGTAATACGCTTCAACCAAAATATTATTTAAGGCTTTGGCAAAATCATCCATTTAAATCTCCTAATTAATTTAATTAGTTAGTCTAACTAAATATATTTGAATTATATTTCCCAACTTCTTATTTGTCAAGCTGAATTTAATAGAAATATAAATTAGAATTTAAATAATATCCATAATTCTTTGATTATCACAAAGCCAGTTTTTATGTTTTTTATAATCAGGCATAAATAATTTCAGACAATTATAAAAATCTTTTGAATGGTCGTGATATACTATATGAACAATTTCATGAAGCACAACATAGTCAATAACTTCTATAGGGCACATAATAAGCCTGAATGAAAAATTTATGTTCCCTTCCCTGCCGCAAGACCCCCAACGGCGTTTAGCGCTGGATATTTTGATGCTTGACGTTTTAAGCCCCGTAATTTTTTCATATTTGCATACTTGTTCCGATAAGATTATTTTAGCGGCTTTTTTATACCATTTTGTAATAGCGTTATTTTTATCTTGTATATGTTTGTTTATGTAAAGATTGTCTTTTTCTAATTTTACACCTTTTATTTTCTCTGTAAATATTAATGGAAATTTCCTTCCCAAAAACAAAAATTCCTCGCCCGCTTCAAATTTATGCACCCTATATAATTCTTTTTTATTTTTAGCAATAACCTGCTTTTGTTCTATCCATGTTTTCTTTCTTTTTATAATCTCTTCAATTTCAACATTAGAAGCCTTTAATGGAGCTTTAATAATAAGCGCGCCTTCGCTGGTGACAATAAGCGCAACCGTTTTACGTTTACTTCTTAAGATTGTATAATCTTTCAAGGTCCTTCTCCTTTTAGCAAATCTACATTAAAGAAGCGAACATTCTTAAAAATGATCTTATAATTCTTGTCCAAATACTCACATCATCACAATCCTTGAGTGTAATCTGACGGCAATGTTCAAACATATTCAAAAAGTCTTCTTTAATCTGTAAAACAGCCCGCGTATCGAACATCCATACACCGCATTCAAAATGCAAATATAAACTTCTGTAATCAAAATTTATTGTACCGACTGTTCCGAAAATATCGTCTGATACAGTTAACTTTGAATGTATAAACCCCGGAGTATATTCGTATATTTTTATCCCGCTTTTAATAAGCTTTTTATAATTGTTTTTAGTCAGCATATAAACTGATTTCTTATCCGGTATATGGGGCGTTATTATTCTTATATCTACTCCCTGAATTGCAGAAAGGCATAACGCAGTCTGCATCTGATAGTCCAAAATAAGATAAGGTGTTGCAATATAGACATATTTTTTTGTTTTGCTGATTAAGTTCAGATATACATCTTCGCCTACTGATTCTTCATTAATCGGGCCGCTGCTGTATGGTTGAATATATCCGTCATAACCCGAATAGTTGTTTTCTTCCGATTTATACTTATGATATTTTTCTTTCGAATTATTTAAATAGTCCCATACGGTTAAGAACATAACTGTAAAACTGTAAACAGAAGTTCCTTTTATCAAAATCCCGCCGTCTTTCCAGTATCCGAATCTTACTTTCTTATTAATGTATTCATCCGCAATATTAATGCCGCCGGTGTATGCGCATTTACCGTCTATCACTATTATTTTGCGATGATCGCGGTTGTTTAGCCTTGAATTAACAGCAGGCTTAAACGGATTAAAAACACTGCATTTAATGCCGAATGACTGAAGTGTTTTTTTGTAGTTGTACGGCAGTGTCGTAATGCATCCCATATCATCATAAATTACTCTTACGTCAATTCCTGCTTTTGCTTTTTGTTTTAAAATGTTTAATATTTCATCCCACATTATTCCTTCGGCTATTATAAAAAACTCAAGGAAAATAAATGTTTTCGCTTTTTTTAGTTCTTCCATAATTGATGCATACATTTCTTCTCCGGTAGGAAAATATCGGGCAAAGTCGTTTTTATACGGCGGGCAGTATGCGCTGTTTAAGATATATTTAGCTTGGTTTGCCGCATCTTTATTATTTTGCTCAATTTCTGAAATAATTCTGTTTGAATATATGCTATCGACCATATCAAAAGATTTTTCTTTAACATAATTCATCTTCCTTTTAAGCCTTTTGCTTAATCTGTTTCCGCCTAGCATAAAATATAGCAGCCAGCCGAATATAGGAAACAATAATATCGGCACAGTCCATGCAATTTTATATTCAGGGTTCATGTTTTTGTTTACGATAAATAATACAACAAAAAAACTTAGTACACCGGATAAAACAAAATAAAAATCTATATAGTTGTTAAATTTTGTGACAACTATAAAAAAAATGACTATCTGAGCGATAATAGCTATAGCCGCAAGAACAATCCTGTAGAAAATCAATTTAGATAAATTTTTCATTATTTCCTGCCTTAAGCGGTTTTTATTAATACACATCCAGCTTATTTTCTTTGCCTTTTATAAGCCGCTTAATATTCTCGCGATGTTGGTATGTGCTGATTAATGCAATAATTAAAGTCAGTATAAAATTTACTTTAAATCCTTGAAAAATAATAACCATAATTAAAATTGAATAAATGCCGCATATTGATGCAAGAGATACAAGTTTTGTAAAACAAATAATTAAAAGGGCAATCACTGCTGCAATTAATAAGTAAAGCGGCGCAATTAACGCGTATGCACCCATTAAAGTGGCAACCCCCTTGCCGCCTTTAAACCTTAGAAATATTGGCCAGTTATGACCGATAATAACGGCAAATGCGGCAATTGCTTCTGCATATGCGCCATTACTTAACATCTTTGCCAGCAAAACGGCTATTAATCCCTTTAAAAAATCTGAAATAAATACTATAATTCCGGCTTTTTTACCCATTACACGCAAAGCGTTGGTAGTACCTGCATTGCCGCTTCCATGCTGCCTTATATCGGTATTTTTAGTCAATCTGCCATATATATATGCCGCGTTAATATTACCGAGCAAATAACTTATAATAAATATTAATAAATACATAAACATTAGTACGCCCTCGCTTTTGTGTTTATTTTATAATAATAAAAAACTTAAAAACCGTCAATACAAGTATATATTAATTTATAATATATTATCATTTTATTGCAATAAAAATAAATGTTTTTTATAGTTATTTTTTATCGAAAAAGTATGAAGTTACTAACATATCCACAATATTTAGGAATAAAATTGTTAATTAATATCAATATTTTGTCATATTTTGTAATAAGGTTTTTATTGTATTATCAATTCCGAATAATAAATTTGTAATTTTTGACAATAATAGGAATTATTAAATTACCCTCAATATATAGGAGCGATTAAAATGAGGCAAATATTTATAAGAGAAAAATGTTTTTTAATAAAGGGAAATAAAATAATTGCACAAATTCTAAAAAACGGCAAAATCTGCGCAATAAAATTTATAAACTATAATAGCCCCGACGGCAAAATAAACAAATATTATATAAAACGGGAAGGTTATTTAATCGGATGGATAAACAGTGATTTAACTGAATATAAAAGCAATGATATTATGCGGCAGGATATTCTTGCGGATATTATGTCGGCTATGAATATATTAAAAAATACAAGCCGCGAACTATGTTGTTAGATGTAGCATATAATGAAGAAAAGAGCTTGATGCTCTTTTTTTATGTAAAATTTTCATGTAATAAAATGAATTAATATTACATATAGATAATTTACACCCTGTAGAAAGGATAATTTATTATGATTCAGTTTAAAGATTTTGACAAAAAATTTATTTCTGATAATTTCAACGATGCGGATGAAATTATGTCGTCCAAAGATGTTGATTTTGTATTAAACAAACTTGACGGTTTAATTATGCAAAAAGGATTTATTAACTACGAAAAAAAATACAATGATTTCGGATTGCAAGCTATGAGAGTTTTTGACAGTATATATTATAACAATTAAATTTACCTGATTAGAATAAATTTATATTCTTTCGATTGTGTATCATTTGAATGTTTTAAGTATATAATATTATTATAGCCGTAATTAAAAGATTTTTAATGCGGTATTAAAGAGATAGATGACCTTTGTTCGTAAAAATTATAATCTATCTCTTTTATTTTTTATTTAAATTATCAGGTATAAATTTTTTATATAAAAATATACTTATATTGACACTATAATTTTGCTTATATGAATGCTTGTGTCATGCAGAACCCGCTTAATAGGGATATATTAAGTTAACAGTGTTGCGGGTTCTGTTTTTATTTTTATAAACAGCAGGATATTTATGATAATAAAAGACAATAATATGAAGTAATATTAAAGTACGGAGGTTTTTTTATATGTCAAAAGTTATACTCGGCATAATGTTAAAGCAAAGAACAGAAACATCCCCCAAATTTCAGGATATAATCTCGGACTACGGATGTTATATTTCAACAAGAATAGGACTCCATAATGCAGATGATACAAGCTGCAGCCCGAACGGTATAATTCTCCTTGAGACAATAAGCGGAAGCTCGGAAAAGGCGCAGGAACTTGAAGATAAATTAAAAAGCAATATCGATGGAATAGTAGTTCAAAAAATGATATTTTAACTGCAAATAAATTCAAATATTTTAAAATCAAAAACCGTTTTTGCGGTTTTTTTACATAATAGAGCATTTTTATTTAAACTACTTGAATTTTTGCTGTAAAATTTAATATAATTACATTATTAAATTTTATTTTATTGGGGTGCTTTATGATTTATTCTATAGAATCATCTAAACTTAATCCTGTTAATGATTATAAAGAAGGTTTTAAACCGGAAGAATTAAAAGATTATATAGCCGTATTTAACATTGAGCAGCAACCGGAAAAAACAATAGATGAAATGATACCGGATGAACTATATATATCAACGCTCAAAAACAATACTCCAAGATTTGAATCTCATGATAATCTGGATATTATTTGTATGAAAGTAAATCATTTTATAAATCAAACCCAAGAGGAGCAAATATCTTATGTTTTTATTTTCATACAAAATAATCTAATGCAATTTGTTTGTCAGGATACTGATTTTGTTAATGTTTTTATAAAACATCTTATTGATTCTAATATTAATGTAAGTTACGGTAAAATTTTGTATTTATTTTTTACCTATTTGATTGAAAATGACTTGCATGAACTCGAAAAAATTGAAGACCAACTAACAGAATATGAAAATCAAATTTTAAATAATTCCGATTCAAATACAAATTATTCTCAGCTTGTTATATGCATCGCGCGCAAATTGCGTGCTGCAAAACAATATTATGAGCAATTTATAAGCATTGTTGAAAGCCTAAGCTGGAATGAGAATAATCTCTTGGAAGAAAAAACTTTAAAATATTTTAAAATACTTGACAGCAAGCTCGACAGACTTTATAACACATCTGTTAATCTCATTGCTTTCGCAACAGAAGTACGCGAAGCATATCAAATGGAAGTTGATTTGCGCGCCAATAAAATAATGCAGCTGTTTACCGTTGTTACTGTAATTTTTTTACCGCTCACATTAATAGTAGGCTGGTATGGCATGAATTTAAAAATGCCGGAATTTAATATGAATTTCTTCTATCCGGTAGTAATAGCATTAAGCATTATCGTCAGTGTTTCCATTATTGCTTATTTTAAAAAGAGAAAATGGTTTTAATTTTAATTTCTATTTATATCATTTTTCATATAATTCTCTTGACATCATTTAAATTTTAAATATAATTATATTATATATTTAGATATTTGTCTAAATATCTAACGCTTGCTAGAGGTATTTTTATGAATGAAGTATTTAAAGCTCTTTCAGACCCGACAAGAAGAAAAATATTAGAGCTTCTTTCCAAGCAAGACATGAACGCGGGAGAAATATCGGATAATTTCAAAATAAGCAAGCCGTCAATAAGCCATCATTTATCGGCTTTAAAAAATGCCGGATTAATACTTGACGAACGGGAAGGTCAAAATATAAAGTATTCGCTTAATACAACAGTATTTCAGGACATTATCAAGTGGTTTTTTGATACTGCCAACAAAAACGGAGGTGAAGAGTAAATGAAAATAGACAAATTAAACATTTCTGTATTAATTTTATCTGTTTTATCATTTATAGGTCTTTCAGTAATGTATTCCTATCTGCCCGATACCATTCCGATTCATTGGAATATAAACGGAGAAGTGGATAATTACGGCAGTAAGGCTATGATTTTTTTATTAGGTGCTCTGCCTGCCGCAATGTGGTTTTTAATGATGGTTCTTCCGAAAATCGACCCCAAAAGAGAAAATTATAAATTGCACTCAAAAGCATATGAAGTAATCATAATTTCTATTATATTAATATTTATAGCGTTGGGCTGGATAACAGTTTACACAGCTTTAGGTCATGCCATAAAAATAAATCTTTATATACCACTGCTGATAGGCATTTTATTGATAATAATAGGAAACTATATGCCCACAATAAAACATAATTATTTTTTCGGCATACGCAACCCGTGGACTCTGGCAAATGAGGTGGTATGGAAAAAAACTCATAAAGCCGGCGGATATGTTTTTATAATAATGGGTGTGCTTTTCGGACTGGACGCTTTTATACAAAGCAAAAGTCTTATAATAACATCAATAATTTTAATTGGTGTGCTTATCATCGCAGTTAACGTATATTCATATTTAATATTCAGAAAAATAAAGTCTAATTAAATTATAAATCAAATTCATAAAATAAAAGCGGAGATAACATCTCCCTTTATTATTATATTGGATAATTACTAAAGTTTCCGTAAAAAATACATTAAAATAAATTTTAATACGGGAGCTGATTTTTTATGCAAGATATTATTTCTACCCCTCCGTCATCATATTGGATTGCTTCAACACAGCAGACAAATTATCCGCGATTGGCAGATAATATAAAAACAGACGTAGCCATAGTGGGCGGCGGCATTGTCGGCATACTGTGCGCTTATTTTCTAAGTAATCAAGGAGTGAAAACAGCGGTTTTTGAAGCCGATAAAATACTTAAAGGCACAACAGGCCATACAACAGCTAAAATAACTTCTCAGCATGAGCTTCGCTTACAGAAAATACAGCAAATAAGCGAAGAATATGCAACGCAATATGCCGCAGCTAATGAAACCGCCATAAAAATGTTTGACAACATAATTAAGCAGCATAATATTGACTGCAATTTTATATGGGATTGTGCATATGTTTATACTCGTCAGGAAAATTATATACAGCAAATCCAAAAAGAAACAGAAATTGCTTCTTATTTGGGCATAACCGCCTCATATCTTCAAAGCACTCCCCTGCCCCTTGATATAAAAGCAGCTGTGCGTTTTGATAATCAGGCAAAATTTCATCCTAGAAAATTTTTGCTTCCTCTGGCCGATATTGTTGCAAAATCAGGCAGCAATATTTTTGAACAGACGCGTATTGTAGACTTAGAGCATGAGAACAACACCTATTATTTAAAAACTATTGATAACTTACAAATAACAGCCGATAAAGTAATTATCGCTTCTCACTATCCTTTTTTCAACAAAGCGGCATTATACTTTTCAAGAATTTATCCTGAACGTTCGTATATAGTTGCAATAAAGGCAAAAGAAAATTATCCGGGCGGAATGTATATAACCGCTGAAACTCCTCCGGGCAGATCAATTAGAAGTCAGCAGACTGAAAACGGAGAAATTATTTTAGTGGCAGGCGAACACCACAAAACCGGTCAGGGTGAAGATACAATTAATCATTATAAAAACCTGGTCTTATTCGCCAAAGAGCATTTCACTGTTACCGATATGCCTTTTCATTGGTCAGCCCAAGACTGCATGAGCGTTGATGAAATACCTCTTGTCGGGCATTATACGGATGATACTGAAAATTTATTTGTGGCTACGGGCTTTGGCAAGTGGGGAATGTCTAACGGTATGGCATCTGCAATGCTGCTTTCTGATCTTGTTTTAGGCAAACCCAACCAATGGCAGGACGTATACAGTCCTTCTCGTCATACCATAATGGCTTCGGCAAAAACTTTCGTAGTCGAAAATGCCAATGTCGCAAAAGAACTCATAAAAGGCAAACTTGAAAGCGTTCCTAATAATGTCGAGATTAAAAACGGCGACGGTAAAGTAATTGATGTAAACGGTCAGCGTGCGGGAGCATATCGCGATGAACAAGGTAAGTTGCATATTGTAAATACTACCTGCACCCATATGGGATGCGAGCTAAATTGGAATTCAGCAGAAAAATCATGGGACTGCCCTTGCCATGGCTCTAGATTCAGCATAGACGGCGACATTATTGAAGGGCCTGCGGTAAGGCATCTTGATATGGATGAGCATACCGATACTTTGGAAAAGTTATTTAAAGATGAATATTAAAAAAGCTGCCTAAACTGTTATGTGTCAATAAAAACAGAGTTAAAGCTGACTGCGTACTTCAAACGGAGTCAGCTTTTTTAAAAATCATATATCTTATAACGCTATTTAATATCTGACTTTTTTACGGCAATTTGCGATACTATAAACCCTATCCAATAAATTGCCCCAGCTGCTATAAACGTCCATAAATACCAGTCGCTAAACCCGTATTTTATTATTCTGATAATAATTAATATTAAATCGGGCGCGAAAAACGCTGCAACTATATACCCCCAGAAGCTAATAATATCATGCCATAGCCCGAATGAGCGGATGTATAAAAAAGCCCCTAATAATGTAGCCAAAATAATTAATATAAATCCCAGTATCGACAGCGGACTGTTTAATTTTCTTTTCATATTTTTCCTTTATATCGTTTTTTTATATTTATATCTTAGTGCCGCAGCTTTTTGCAGAACGCGGATTCTTTAGGCAGCTTGCATCCGCATTTCCTGCAGAATATTACGTCATCTGAATTTGCGATGTTTGCATTGATTAATTCTGCTTCTGTCTCTGCGGGTTGAACTGCTAATTTATTTTCATTATTTATAATATCTTTGTCATTTGCTATTATGTAATTACCATTGCTTGTATTTTGTATAGCAAATTCGTTGCTGTTTGTATTACTGCTTGTATTGATATTATTATCAATCGCGCTATTTTTCTTTTTTGATTTTTTAGTTAAAAATATGATTAAAACAACAATCACGCCAATTGCCACAACGGCGATAATTATTCCAATAGCACTTGCAGATGAAGGATTCGTAAATGGCGGAAGCGGCTGAACATCGTAAAAAGATACGTTCTTATCTACAAAATTTTTAAGCGCAGTTTTTTGCGCGCTGGTTACTTTTGTATTAGTTAAAGGTATTGTACTGAACGCAACATATTTTCCGTTAATCGTTGTAGCGTACATATCTACATAATTTTTATTTTTACTGTTGTAACCTTCAAAATGCAAATAATAATATTTTGAGTTTTTATAAAGTGTAAGCGATGATACTTCAAGACCGGATTTTTTTAAATCGTCAATTACTCCGCTGGAATTCATTTTGCTAAATTCATCAGGATACTTTTTTAAATACTCAGTCAAATTTGGTATTTTTCTGCTATAACTGTCTTCATATATCAAAACCAAAATTTCCGATTTTTTGTCAGTCATCATATCCGCGTAAATATTGCCGCTAATAAACAGCTCTTTCAACTCCGCTATATCAATCCCGTACTTCTTTATATCCGCGTCTTTAGAAGTGGTATCTCTTGTAAATACTATGTAATTGCTTGGAACTGATATTTTCAAATTACCTTCTTCAATTGTGTATGTTCCTCCTTTTGCCGCAGATACGTTTATAGATGTCAAAAGTAAAACAACAAATAAAATAACTAAAACAAATTTCTTTTTCATTTTCTTCTCTCTTTTCTATATTATTTAACTGTTCAAATTAACTTCGTTCCGCATTTATTGCAGAAAACCGAATCTCCAAGAAGTTTACTGCCGCATTTTCTGCAAAATACATCCGCCAGTTTATCTTCTTTATCAGTATTGTCTGCCGCTTTTATTATTTCTGCACCGTCAGTCTGCGGCTCAGTAGCAAGTGCCAAAGTGGAATCAGATACAATATTGTTATCAGATGCTATATTTTGTTTAACGGCAATATCACTTCTTGACTCCATTATTTCAATTAATTTTTGTGACGTTTTTTTAGATAAACTTAAATAGCCTTCCTTTTGAAAATAATAAAGCAATAAATAACCAATCTGAATATCTTTAATGCTTAAATCTTTATCTTTTAGATCTTGCCATAATAAAAAATCGTCAACTGCCTTTGACAATGATGTATATCTTTCTTCTTTCATCGGTTCATATGAATAAAGAGAAATTGCTTTATTATATAATTCCTTTGGCTCTGCGCATAATTTTATTATACGGTTAGCAATGCTTTCAGCTGTTTCCAATTCTTCTGCCTCAGTGAAATAATCCAGATATTTAAAACTTTCTTTAAGCACTTCTCCCGTTAACTGGCTATCCAAAGTCTTCTGCCAATCAATAAACTCATTTCTAATATTTTTTTTATTAAATGAATATTCTTCAATAAAAGTAAGCGGACTAAAATCATTGTATGAATTTGCAAGTTTTATAATATCTCGTTTTTCTCTGTTATCCGAGTAATGATTCAGTTTATTAACTTCTGATAGTTTTTCCGCTATTTTTGACGATTTTTCAATATCTGAATCAATAAAATAATTTAAAAGAAAATACCCTTCTTTAACATCTATTTTGCTCATTCCCTCGCTGCTTGAATTAATCCAATTATCATACATTTTTTCTTTGTTGCCAATTGTAAACTGGGAATATTCTATATTTGTGATTTGAAAATTTATATCAAGCGCTAAAGCTTCTTCAATTTTCATTTTATAATTATTATTCGAATCCGAAGACATGCTTATATCTTTGCTTTCCAGCTTTTCAATAGCCGTTTCTTTAGGTATATGCACTGAATTTGCCTTTCTTTTTATGAATGCAATAATGCTTCCTATAATACTAAAAATCGCGGCACGCACACTTTGGGCCACACTCTTGTCCATATGCTTTCTTCATATTCTATAGGCTTTGTATTTGCGGGTATCGGCTGAACATCATAAAAAGATACATTTTTATTTATAAAATTCTTAAGTGCTGTCTTCTGGGAACTGTTAACAGGGTCATTAGAAAGCGGTATGGTACCTAAGGATATAAACTTACCGTTAATAATGGTTAGATAAATATCTGCATAATTTTTATCAGAACCATTATATCCTTCAAAATGTATGTAATAATACTTATCATTTTTATAAAGTGATATATTGGATATATCATCAGATTTTGAAAAGGATTTAAGTAAACTATTTTTTAAATTTTCAAATTCATCAGGGTATAACTTTAAATATTCGGTTAAATTATAAATATCTTTGCTTCCCTGGTTTTCTAATATTGTAACTATAATTTCCGCATCTTTATCCGTCAAAATGTCAGCATAAACATTTCTGTCGCTAAAATATTCCTGTAATTTACTTATATCAATTCCATATTTTTTTATATCGGCGTCTTTTGATGTTGTGTCTCTTGTAAATACTACATAATTGCTCGGAACCGTTATTTTCAAATTTCCTTCTTTAAAAGTATACTTGCCGCCTTTTGACGCATATACGTTCACTGATGTCAAAAGCAGAACAATAAATAAAATAACTATAACTGCTTTCTTTTTCATTCTCTTCTCTCTTTCTATACTTTTTAGACAGTTAATGGCATTTCGAGCACGGCTTATAACCCTCTTGTTTTGCCCATTCAACGTTATATATCCAAAAACTTTTATCGGTATTCTGAAATATTTCGCAATTATATGTATGGTAATATTTTGTCTTATTGTCTATCACTATTCCGGCAGATTTATCAAAAAAATCATTTTGCGTTTTAGCTTCGGAGTATTCAATTCCGAAATAAAAGCAAATACATATAAGAACCATAATAATTATTATTAAGACTGTAATAAGTGCATTATTATTATTATTTTGCTCTACAGGCACTGATACTACAATTTTCTCTCCGCAGTATTGACAAAATCCGCTGTCTGAGGGGATTTCCATATTACAATTAACGCATTTCATTTCAATTCTCCTTTATTTTCGTTCCGCATTTATTGCAGAAAATAGAATCTTCAAGAAGTTTATTGCCGCATTTTCTGCAAAATAAAATCTCATTATCGCAGCTTGTTGCCGCCGGTTTATAGATATTTACGGGTATCTGTTGTTCTTGCGCAATTTGTGCAGATTTAATTTCATTTGAGGTTAAGTTTATAGATAAGCTATCAGTAGATGAATTGTTAATAAAAAGCGACTTTCTCTTTTTAAAATATATTAAATTAGGGATAACCCAAATAAAAAATGGCCTGTCTGCATTTCAAAAAACGTTGTTTGTTCAACTGCAAGCGCAAGCCATCTTTCATATTCATTGTTTAAATTCTTCCCCACAAGACGAAGTTTTTTATCCTCATCAAGCTGACCGTATTTTAAGCAAACATTAATAGCGTTGCCATATTTGGAATTATAATATGCATCCTCCATTTTATATCCCCTTTATTCTTATTTTTTCTCTTCTCTTACGTACTTAATATAAATATTATATTTACATCTTCATAATATTTATTATAACAATGTGTGTATATTTTGCAACATTATATGACTTAATTTGATAAAAAATATATTTTTTTGATATTTGCAAACTAATATAATTGTTAATATAATCAATAAAAATAAGGATATAATATATATGCAAATAATTTAAGAGGTGCGCCGCTTGTCAAAACAATTCATTATCGCCGATACTCATTTCGGGCATGAAAACATAATTGAATACGAAAACAGACCTTTTGCGTCTGTTGAAGAAATGGATAAACAGTTAATATCCAATTGGAACAAAACAGTAAAAAAAAGAGATACAGTTTTTATGCTCGGGGACTTTGCTTTTGCTTCAAAAGAAAGAATAAAAGAGCTTGTAAGCTTATTAAACGGCTCTAAAATATTAGTGCTTGGCAATCATGACAAAACATACACTTATTCCTGGTGGAAAAAAGCGGGGTTTTATATGGTCTGCAAATACCCGATAATTATCGAGAAATTTCTCATCCTGTCTCACGAACCGCTGTACACAAACACTAACATGCCGTATGTAAATATATTCGGGCACGTGCACAGTAATCCGCAATATCTTGATTACTCAAAATACCATTTCTGCGCCTGCGCGGAACGCATAAATTACACACCGATAGAACTTAGTGAAATACTTACAAAAATAGGTCTGACTCTCTAATCTTAAAGATATTCCATAGTTTCGTTTAAATCTTTTTTTGTATTGTGAAATGCATGCGGGCAAGCCTCATCGGATGCGTATCCTGCAACCAAAATACAAATAAGCTCTATATTATTAGGTATATTAAACTCTTTTCTTAATAAATCTTCATTAAAATTACCCACCCACAGCGTACCCAGGCCTAAGTCATAAGCCTCTAGCATCATATGTGTGCAAACAATAGCGGGGTCGACTGCCGCGCCGGGTCCTTTTCTATTGTTTATCTCATACCAGCTTTCATTCTTATCATAACCTATTATAAAGAAACAGCTTGCGCCGAATGTATATTTTGTCGCGCTTTTAATTTTAATTACTGCTTCTTCGCTTATAACTGCATAAATTTTCTGTGGCTGATTATTATGCGCTGTCGGCGCGATATTGCCTGCCGCAAGTATCTTTTCGATTTTTTCTTTTTCCACTTTCTTATCGCTGTAAGAGCGAACCGAGTATCTTTGCTTTGCAAAATCCAAAAAATCCATAAATACCTCCCGTATAGTAAATAATTTATATAAATTATAATATAATTAATTTGTATGCAATAATATATTTTTTATTGATTAGCGCTTTTATTTATTATAAACTATAAAATTAATAATGGAGGTAAATATGTATAAATTGCTTCAGCCTTTAAATACAGATAAAATAAAACTCAAAAACAGGCTTATAATGCCCCCTATGGCGACATCAAAACCTGACGTTTACGGAAAAGTAACAAAGGAATTAGTAGATTACTATGATGAAAAGTCTAAAGGCGGATATTTTAGCGCTGTTATTATAGAACATAGTTTTATCACTCCTGATGGAAGAGCTAAAATCGGTCAGCTTTCAGTTGCGGATGATGATACTATAGATGGTTTAAAACTACTTGCAGATGTAATGCACGTCAACGACACTAAAGCTATAATGCAGATAAATCACGCGGGCTCAGGCGCAAAAAAAGAAGCCGTTAAAAATGAAGTTGTCGGTCCGTCCGCAATAGTTCACCCTGATAATGATGTTATACCGAGAGAACTTACAGTTCAAGAAATTGAAGAGATTATTAAGCAGTTTGCCTCAGCCGCCGCGCGTGTCAAAAAAGCTGGCTTTGACGGAGTGGAAATTCACTCTTGTCACGGATATCTGCTTAATCAATTTCTTTCACCTTTATCAAACAAAAGAACGGATGAGTACGGCGGTGATATATATAAAAGAATTAAATTGCACCTTGAAGTTGTAAAAGCCGTGCGCGCTTCTGTCGGAGATAATTTCCCGATATTGCTAAGGCTTGCGGCAAGCGATTATATCCAGGGCGGAATAACAATAGAAGATTCTAAAGTTGCCGCTGTTGAGCTTGAAAAAGCGGGAGTGGATATCTTGGATATATCCGGCGGTTTCTGCAAATACACTCTGCCTGAATTTACTTCACAGGGTTTCTTTTCAGATCTTTCACAGCAGATAAAAAAATCCGTAAGCGTACCCGTCATTTTAACAGGCGGTGTAACTGACGTAACTGCCGCCGAAAACCTTCTTAAAGAAGGAAAAGCGGACTTAATAGGTGTCGGAAGAGCCATGCTTAAAGATTCGCTTTGGGCAAAAAAAGCTATAGAAAGCCTTATATAAAAATTAAACTGCCCATATAAGGCAGTTTTTTATTGCACTGTTTCTTTTACTTCTATTTTAATTTGCCTTGATAATATAAAATTTAATACGGCTATTAACGCGGCAGCTAAAAATACATATTCATAGCCGTACTTTGTCCATAAAAGCCCTCCGAAAAACGGTATCGTCATCGCAACAACATGGTCGAGGCTTGTTCCTGCAGCAAGTGTGCGTGATACATCATCGGGATGAACGGCAATTTTTTTAAGATAAGTTGACCTTGCCATATCTACCGCAGACATTGAGTTATCAATAACGTAACATGCGGCAATTATAATAACAGCTATATTAGGGGCGGCTATTCTGTTCGCAAAAGCATAACCCATACATATGAATATTAAAAGTATAGCCGTCAGCGACAGAATAAACATTTCGCCTTTTATATCTATCGCTTTTCCGACAATCGTTCTTGTCATAATACTCACAGCCGCTATTACTAACCCTAAAACGGCAAACTGCGGCGGGTCAACATTATACATCTGTATAAGCACCCATGGCGCAAATGTTAAAAATATCTGTTTTCTCGCACCGTTTACAATGCTTAATATATAAAAAAGAGTATATTTTTTCCTGAATATTAATTTATTCTTTTTTACAGAAGTTTTATTTATCTTAATGTGCATTACCGCAATAGCACCAAACAAATAAAAAACAGATGCAATAATAAATGAAACTTTATAGTTAAAACTTAAAAACTTAAATCCTGCCCAAATAATACCATATCCTATAATTGTCGCAAACAAATTATATGCCGCATAGCGGCCGAGTCTCATTCCGTAATTTTCATTTTTAGATAAATTCATGCCTATAACAGGCGTAAGCGGAAGCATCATGTGAAGTCCCAGATTATTTATAATCATCCATACAACAAGCAAAGCAAAACTGGGAGATAACAGCCCAAGCCCCGCCGCGCCAACAGCTGTTATAACAGCGCCTATGCTGAACAGTTTGACATCGCCCAAAAAAGCCAGAGAACTTATAACAATAAAAATCAAAGCTCCCGGCAGTTCGCGGGGAAATTCGAGCATACCTCTCGCTTGCGCGGACAGATGATATGTATCGCTTAAAAAATTATTAAATATTGTCGAATATATTCCTGTAGCTATTCCCAAAAAAACGCCTACAGCTAAAAAATATTTAAAATTTTTATCATTATTAAAATTTCTTTTAATCTTATCCAGTTTTTCTTTAAACATTTAAACTCAAATCCTTTTAACACGTCGAAAAAGATTATAACTTAAAAAAACAAATAAATAAAGATTGCAAAATATTCTAAATAATTATTTGCAGATTAAAAATATAATTATTTTTTATACTTGCTTAGATTGCATCATATACATTTATTATCTCAAAAAAAGAGGTGATTGTTTATGCTGCGTGTTGTAGCATTGGGAAACAGGTATAAAAGAGACGATGCAATTGCAATTGAAGTAGCGGAAAAGCTAAAAAACAAATTGCAGGAACAAAGCATTGGTGTTCTTATATGCAACACTGATTTTGAATTTTGTTTCGAATCCATTAACGAGGACGATTATCTTATTATTCTGCTTGCTGCCCATTCTGAAAAAAATCCCGGTTCTTTGCAGTTATGCAAAATCAGTGACGCTGTACAGTTTTATAAAAAAAACAACTCCGCCAATCCTTTCAGCTATAATGTATTCAATTTTATGAATTTGTTCCATCTTTCATATTCAGGCTACATAATAAGCATTAACGTACAAGATGTCAGTTTTAAAAGCGGTCTTAGCAATGAACTTGAAAATAATTTTGCCCAAATCTGCAGAAAAATTGAACTGCTCATTATAAATATACAAAATAATATTATTTCTGTAAAATAACTCATCTAAATGTCACAACACTGTTATATATGAATATAATAACTAAAAATGTCTTTGGAGAATGTTTATGCAAAATGTTAGTTTGTCTTTAAAATTTCTTGACAAAGTTATTCAGGATGTTTATCTCGATTTAAATTTATTATCAACTATGCCCAGCAATGAACATACTAAAAGCGTTATAAATCACACTAAAGATCGCGTCAACTTACTCGAAAATTTTTTGCTCCTCTTAAATCAGTTTTATGAAAATGAACTAAAATCAGCAAACAATGTAGAAGAAGACAATGTTAATCTCGCGCTTGGCGATATTGAGAAATGTGAATTATAAATTCATTTAATTGAAATATGAATTGAGCCGATTAAAACATTATAGATATCATATTTTATTTTTTACTTTGCATAGCTTGATGTTACGAGAACTGTAAAAGGCAAAATACCAATTTTTGTCCCATAAATGCATTATCAGTATTTTTTCATCTGGCTGATAATTATTTTTATTATTGATAGCTCAAAGCAAGAAACCGCCGTTAAGGCGGTTTAATTTAAATTATATGCATAAATACTTAGGATTTATGACGTTTATACTGTAAGGAATCAAAAATTCTCTTATTCCGCTGGAATATGGCGCTATGTCGTATTGCTGATAATATATAATTATTCCTTCGTATGTTACATAAAAACTTTCTTCATTAAAAGTCTGAACTATAAGCTTTTCCCAGTCCGGAAAATAAATGCTTTCATCTTTTTTTATTTCTTCTGCAATAATTTTAAATATATATATTCTGTAACCCAGTTGTATTCTGAACAGCTCGCTTAATTTAACCATTCTTTGTTCCTGCATATTCCATGTCTGAGACGTTCTTATTGTGTTGCCATGAGCGCCGCCTGTATACTCATATTCATCTGTATAAAGGCTTAAGATACATAATTCATTATAAGTTACATTAAACTCAACAACCGCGTCAAATTGTCTTACGGGGTATCCGTTTTGCATATCGTATTTATACTGTTCAACCGCCATATTAAAAAGCACATTTCTGTAATATTTTTCATATTCGTATGCTTTGTCTTTATAAAACTTATTCATTTTCACAACTGCTTTACGGTAGAACACTGATCTGAATTCCGGATACTCTATTCTGTATGCAAGCAGTACAACTCCGTTATATTTCATTGTATCCGAAAGTATGAGCGTGTTCACTGTTACAAGTTTTACATCCATTAAAATCACCTCATAACAGCATATGTAAGATTATATAAATATGTTATTTTTAAAAAAACTTTATAAGAATTAATTGTTTTTAAGTTATAATAATAAAAATATTAATTTGAGAAGAGGTATAAAATGAGCGAAAATATCAAGAAAAAAATTGAAGAAATAATGCATTCATATTACTATGACCTTCGTCTGAATTGTGCAAGAGCCTCACTTGATGCTTTGAGTGAAATCTTTAATGTAGAAATCTGCGATCAGGTAAGAGACGCAGCCATCGGTCTCCACGGCGCCGGCGGAAAACGCGATCAATGCGGGCTTGTAGAAGGTCCTTTAATGTTTATCGGTATATACTTTACTCAGAAAAAAGTTTCTAAAGAAACTATAATACAATATTGCTATGATTTTGCGGTAGCGTTTGAAAACGAGTTCGGCTCCATAATGTGCCGCGACTTGCGTCCGCAAGGTTTCAGTCCGGATCAGCCTCCTGCTATGTGCGGAGATTTGACTTGCCGTACTGTATGGTTTTCATATAATTTTATTAAATCTCTGCCTGAGGCAGACAAAGTATAAATGTCAATAAAATACGTTCATACAAATATAATAGCAAAAAATTGGCGGTCGCTTTGTGATTTTTACATAACTGTTTTTGATTGCAAACCGCTGCTGCCGGAGCGTAATTTAAGCGGAGAATGGCTTGATAATCTTACTAAAATTAACAACTGTAAAATCAAAGGCATGCATCTTGCGCTCCCCGGGTATGAAGACGGCCCGACTTTGGAAATATTTTCGTATGAGCCGGAAAATACAAATACGCATATTAAATCTTTAAATAGTATCGGTCTTGCGCATACAGCATTTCATGTTGATGATGTAAGCGGCATCCTGGATAAACTTATAAATAACGGCGGCAAAATTCACGGAGAACTGGTCAGCAATAACTACGGTAAATTAGGGATTTTAACCGTTGCTTACGCTTCAGATCCCGAGGGAAATTTCATAGAGATACAGAATTGGAGTAATAACTGAATTTATTTATATAATAGAAGAATATGCCTTTAAAGCATATTCTTTTTATTTGCTTAAAATATTTTAATAAAAAAATAATATTTATATCACTATAAATATTGACCATATAACAAAATGCTTATATAATTTACAATATATAGCAAAATATACCAGTTTTCGAGGGAAAAATGAACTTAAAAAAAATACTTAATTTAAAGTTATTATTTATTGCACTTATCTCAATATCAATTATTTTATCCACGTCTCTTATAACAGTGAAAGCTGATTCTTTGAATTTTGACTTTGAAGATGACCTTAATCAATGGACCACATACGGAGATGTCACAGCAGTTGGATCGCAAACAATACCAACATCGCAAAACACATGGCTTGTCGAGCCGGATACCGCAAAAATGGCTCAACTTGTGCCCAACGGAGTTTCCGATCCCAACCCTATGTATGCAGCCCTAAAATTGTCTTCGGATTCGATAAGTTATATCGCCCAAACATTTCCCAGCCAAGGCAACTCTGCAGTTTGCGGCATTACTAACTATGCATATGTTTATAGAGACTTAGACCTCCAAGCAGGGCAAACAATAAAAGTGGCTTGGAACTATGTATCCACCGACTATGTGCCATATAATGACGGGTCGCTGGCAACTTTTGCAAATCTTGACAATACGTCAAAAGTGGGTATGATAAACGGTTATTACGGCGAAGTGGGTGTCTTGGGCGCTACCGTTCCGGGAACCGGTAACTACTCCACAGGTTCATACGGAAGCACAGGCTGGCAGACAGCTACATTCAGAGCCGTATATTCCGGCACCTACAGGCTGGGATTTGTTGTTTATAATTTAGATGATACCGCGTATAATCCATATCTTTTTCTTGACGATCCCGAAGGTCTGACATGGAAAAACGGCGAACCGTTTAATCCCATTGAGCCTGACGATAATGCACCGCCTCCTCCCGCAATAAAATCGGTCACTTATAGTCCGACAATTTTTGAGGAATCGTCAAATAATGACGGATCCATTTCAACAGCTTCAACTATTACATTAATTGCCGACACGTTTACTGGAAATGTGAATGACGAGCTGCAAGGCGTAAGTTATTCTAATATTCCTGCCGGACTTACGGCTCATATAATAAAATCCAGCGACACAACTGCGACAATTAGTTTTACAGGCAAGGCCACAGCTCATTCAATTGCATCTAATATAAACAATTTAACCGTGACTTTTTTAGACTCGGCATTTGCCGGCAATGACGCTTCAAACGTGGCAGGGGCAACGACCGATTATCTCGAGATTAAATTTATGAACGGAACGTATACGCTTAATTATACCGCAGGCTCTCATGGCAGCATTACAGGCGAACTTTTACAAAGTGTTGAAGAAGGCAACAGCGGTACGGCCGTAACTGCCGTAGCGGATAAAGGCTACCATTTTACAAAATGGAGCGACGGAGTAAAAACTTCTTCAAGAACAGATAAGAATGTAAGTAAGAATATATCAGCAACAGCTTTATTTTCAATAGATTATACTGCTCCAGCAACTAACAAAACATCAGCTACATATATAGTACAGCATTATAAACAGGATGCTAATGGAGATTACATTCTTTCCGAAACTGAAACATTTACGGGAAATATCGGTCAAACAGTAACCGCGAGGGCAAAGACATATGCAGGATACAAATTAAATACGACTTATGAAGGAGCTGTAAACAGCGGCACAGTATTGTCTGATAACAGCTTAGTATTAAAACTTTATTACGATAAAGTTAATACAAGATTAGTAGTAGAAGTAAATGACAATAATGTCGGCTTTGATATTGAAGGCGTTGATAAAAATATAAATATCGCGGAACTGAACAATAAAAATGTATCAAAAGTAATAATTTCGCTGCAAGTTAATGTATTAAGCTCAGAATCGCTCAGCGAAGATGTCATAAAAAAAGCTGAAGAACTGTTGCAAAAAGAAGGACTTACCCCTTACAATTATTTCGACCTATCGCTTATCAAGTCAGTATTTGACGAAAACGGCAATGTAGTCGAGTCAAAAGTGCTTAACAGTGATATTACAGGTGAGCTTACGATAAGAATACCTGTGCCCGATGACTTGAAAAATGCCGATAACCTCGCTATTGTTTTCGTAAACGATGCAGGCGAAGTGCAGGTGCTTAAAACTGATATTGTAACTATTGAAGGAATAAAATATCTGGAATTTAAAACAACCCATTTCTCAATATACGGAATAGTCCAAATAGAAAAAAGTTATACATGGATTTGGATTATTGCAGGCGCAGTAATTATTACTGCTGCAGTAATATTAATTTATAAAAAGAAGAAAAAGCAAAACGCATAAAACAAAAACTTCCGGAATAAACTCCGGAAGTTTTTTTATTGTCTATCTTTGTATTTTACATGCTTCTAAGTGCGTCAATAGGATTAAGCTTGCTTGCGCGTCTTGCGGGCATCCATCCGAACACTACTCCTACCGCAACTGAAAACCCTACTCCAAGCGATATTGCAAAAACGGAAAACGCGTAATCAAGCCCAAGCAGTTTTTCACCTATAAATGAAATTATCAGCCCCAGTACCAACCCTATAAATCCTCCGATAAGACAGATAAAAATAGACTCAATTAAAAACTGAAGCTGTATTTGCCTGGGTTCTGCTCCTAACGCTTTTCGCAGCCCTATTTCAGCTTTACGTTCGGTTACTGAAACAAGCATCATATTCATAATGCCAATGCCCCCTACCAACAAAGCAATAGAAGCAACGCCGGATATAACGCCTGTCATAAGAGTCGTCATAGTGTTCATTGACTCAATAAGACTTTTAAGGTTAATAATCTGAAAACTGTCTTCCTTGTAGTTAAAAGCCTGATTTAAAACAAGTTTAGTGTTTTCAACAACTTCGTCAGTTTTAACACTGTCTGATATAAATATTTCAAGAGCGGAAACGCTTCCCATCTGCGCCATACTCATGGCAGTTTTATACGGTATAATTATTTTTCCTTCTGTATTATTATTGTTGGAAAACATATACTCTGTCATACTGGTCGGCTCTTTATTAGCTAAAATTCCAACAACGGTAAAATTAGTTCCCCCTATAAGGATAGTTTTACCCAGAGGATCTTGTCCGAAAAACAACTGCTCGGCAAGCACCTTGTTTATTATACATACTCTGTTTTTGCTTGTCATATCAAGAATATTAAATATTCTTCCTCGTTCCAGTAAATCTGTGTGGTTTTTAAAATATACTTCATTTCTGCCTTGTACTACAATATCTTCTGCAATACGCCCTTCGTAAACAGCGGTAGATGCTATTGTTAAATTGGGCGACACTCCCGATACATAGTCTACTTTGCTGATAGCTTCAATATCTCCGTCCGTAAGACCCTGTTTAAGCGGAGTGCCCTTTACCTGAACCATAATTTTACCTGCTCCCAACGCAGAGAATTCGCTCATCATTTTGCCGTATACTCCCTGCACAATTGTTACGAGTGAGATGATTGCGCTGACGCCTATTACGATTCCAAGAACAGTAAGAAATGACCTCATCCTGTTATTTGTAATGTTCTGCCACGACATTTTTATGCTTTCTTTAATCATTTAGTCATCTCCCTCTGTTAACACGCCATCAAGCAGTTTAACAATTCGGTTCGCGTTTTTTGCTATATTTGAATCATGTGTAATCATAATAATTGTCTTGCCTTCTTTATTCAGCGCTGAAAACAGCGCCAGCACCTGCTGCCCCGTTTTTTGGTCAAGCGCTCCTGTGGGCTCATCGGCAAGCAATATTGTCGGCTCGGTTGCGAGCGCGCGCGCTATAGCCACACGCTGCTGCTGTCCTCCAGACAATTGATTGGGATAATGATAAAATTTATCGGATAGCCCTACTTTAGTAAGCATCTCTTTTGCTCTTGTTTTACGCTGTGAGAGCGGCATTTTCGCATAAATAAGCGGAAGTTCTACATTTTCAATTGCGTTTAATCTTGACAAAAGCTGAAAAGATTGAAAAATAAAACCTATTTCTCTGCTTCTTATACGAGCCAGCTCTACCTCATTCATCTGTGAAATGCTGCTGCCTGATAGTATATATTCGCCGCTTGTCGGCGTATCCAAACAGCCTATTATATTCATAAGAGTGCTTTTGCCCGAACCGGAAGGTCCGAGCACAGCTATAAAATCACCTTTGTCTACATGCAAATTAATTCCTTTTAATACTACATGCTCTTCTTCACCCATTTTGTATGCTTTTACTATATTGTTCATAGAGAGTATTTCCATATCAAATACCCTCCTTTTAATTGGATACTACGTTGAACGGATTAAAATTAGCAGCAACTGGCACTAAAATCACATCACCGCTTTGAAGTCCGTCAATAATCTGTACAGTATTTCCGTCATTTATACCGGCTGTTACCCTTTTAGTCGCCACATTTCCTTTTTCATCTCTGTAATAAACATATGGCTCATTATAATTGTCAAACTGAAGCGCTTTCATAGATATTGCCGTGACTCCTTTTACGCTCTTATTTATAATTTTAATTTCACACGACATTCCTACTCTTAAGTTTTCATTATCATCTATAGTTATTTTTGTCGGGAAGAAAGAAACCCCGTTTACTACAGTCGCCTGTTTTGATATCTTGGATATTACTCCTCCAATCTGTAAGTCGAGAGCATTAACATTCAAACTTACTTCTTTGCCTACAGAAACTGCTGCTAAATCGTATTCGTCTACTTTTACGGTTACTATGAGAGTATCATAGTTTACAACATTCATAATCGGGCTTCCCAGAGCCAAAGTCTGATTTTCCTTAGCGGTTATATCAGAGACAACTCCGTTTATTTCAGCTTTTACTGTTAAGTCTTTAATTTGCTGCGCTATGTTGTCATAACTCGCCTGCGCCTGATTTAACTGCTCTCTTGCAATGCTTATATTCTGATCAGCAGTCTGTGAGGCTATGTTATACGACTGCTGCGCATTGGAAAGCTGATATTGCGCCGAATCAAACGCTGCTTGCGCGGCCGCCAGTTCGGCGGCAGTAATGCTTCCGTTGTTATATAAAGCCGTTGCATTATCAAGATTTGTCTTAGCTGTATTATATACGCTTTGAGCCGTATCCAGCGCAATCTGAGCCTGTAAGAGCATAGAGCTTTTAGCGGTGGTTTTCGCTTTTTCGTAATTTATTTTCGCAATCTCCAAAGACGCTGAACTTTGTTCGACGCTCGCTGTCAAATTACTGCCGTCAAATGCAAACAAGGCCTGGCCTTTTTTTACGCTTTCGCCTTCTTTAACATAGATAGTTTTAATAGGCAGCATATTTTTAGAAAAAACTTTCTGGCTGTCTTCCGCCTCAATATTTCCGGTAAAACTGTAATACGTTTCTATGTCTTGTGTTTTTACAATCTCCTCTGAATATTTTTGCTCTTTGGGGCTCATCACCGACGTCAGAACAAATATTACAATAACTATTATAGGAGTTAAAATTAACAACAATTTTTTATTGCTTTTAATAAACTTCAGTGTTTTATTTTTCATCCGTTATTGCCTCTCTGTCTTGTTACTTATAATTTAGTATTATATAAAGAAAATCAATGCCTGTAAAATATAATATATATATTTGTCTAAATAATTCAGTAATTTTTAAATATTAGTAAATATTAACTATATTTGACATATAATTTTATTAAGAAAATTTTTAAATTTTGTTGACATAAAAATTAACTTATGCTAATATAAGCTAAATTAAATAAGCAGTGACGGTGCTGTATGAAACAATTGTTCATACAGCGCGTTTTTTTTAAACAATTCAGCAAAGACGCTGTATGATTTATTTTCATACAGCTTTTTTTGTTTTTAAGCAAACAGCAATGATGCTGTGTGATTAATATCATGCAGCTTTTTTTGTTTAAAAATAATTTAGCAGACAGCTAAAGCTGTTTGCTAAAAATATAATAGTTTTAAATTTTTAATATATATCGGCAAAGGCGCTGTGTAGATTGACACTCTCTCACAGCGCCTTTGTCAATTACAACATTATTTAAGGAGGAATTTATATGAACACAGGAGATACAGCATTTATACTTATCTCAACAGCTTTAGTCTTTTTTATGACACCCGGACTTGCATTTTTTTACGGAGGCATGGTAAGACGAAAAAATGTATTAAACACTCTAATGTCATCATTTTTTATCTGCGGTCTTGCCGCAGTATTGTGGGTACTTATTGGCTACACAATGTCTTTCGGAAAAGATGTGGGAGGAATCATCGGAAATTTCCAATGGTTTGGATTTAACGGGGTAACTTGGGATCCCAATACTGATTATGCGGCAACTATACCTCATAATCTGTTCGCGGCATTCCAGATGATGTTTGCAGTTATCACACCGGCTTTAATAACCGGCGCGCTTGTAGAAAGAATGCGATTTTCAGCATTGTTTATCTTTATTGCCGCATGGTGTGTAATTGTATATTACCCAATGGCGCATATGGTATGGGGAGTAGGCGGTTTAATAAGGAACTTGGGAGCGGTTGACTTCGCAGGCGGTACCGTTGTACATATGAGCTCAGGCATATCGGCGCTTGTAGCTTCAATAATGCTCGGCAAGCGCAAAGGTCTAGGTCTTGCTTCATATCGTCCGCACAATATACCTTTTGTAGTGCTGGGAGCCTCAATTCTTTGGTTTGGCTGGTTTGGTTTCAACGCAGGCAGCGCACTGGGTGCAAATGGACTCGCATCACACGCTTTTATGACTACAAACACTTCAGCAGCGGCGGCATTGCTTTCCTGGATGCTTATTGAAAGAATTTGCAGAGGAAAAGCAACTATTCTCGGAGCGGCGACAGGCGTTGTTGCGGGTCTGGTAGCCATAACACCGGCTGCAGGTTTTGTTCCGATGTGGGCGGCAATAGTAATAGGAGCTCTAGTAAGCCCGATATGTTACTTTGCGCTAACAGTTATTAAAAATAAATTTGGATATGACGACGCTCTCGACGCATTCGGCTGTCACGGTATAGGCGGTATTTGGGGCTGTATAGCAACAGGAATATTCGCGCAAGGTTCAATTAATACGGCAAACGGTCTTGTGTTCGGAAGCTCAAAATTGTTCATAGCTCAGTTAGAAGCAGTTGGAATTACCATTGTCATAGCTGTTGTCGGCACATTTATAATAATGTCTCTGCTTAAATTAATAATGAAAGTAAGAGTAAGCGATGCCGATGAAAGCAAAGGACTCGACATATCAGAACACAGCGAAAGCGCATATCCGTCTTTCCTTGGAATGGATTAAAGGAGGAATATAATAATGAAAAAAATAGAAGCTATTATTCAGCCTGCTAAATTGGAAGAAATGAAAGAGGCGCTTAATAAAAATGATGTTAAAGGCGTTACCATAACTCAAGTTATGGGTTGCGGAGTAACAAAAGGCTGGACAGAATATTACCGCGGTAGCGAAGTATTTTTAAATGTACTGCCCAAAGTTATGATTATGATAGTAACACAGGATGACAGAGTCGATGAAATTGTTAATTTAATAATTCAAACATGCCGTTCAGGCAATTTCGGAGACGGGAAAATATTTATAACAGATGTAGAAAGAGCAATTCGCATAAGAAGCAGAGAAGAAGGCGATAAAGTATTATAAAAAATAATATTGTCTGCAAAATTAAAAATATTACTGCTGAATTTTAGATGTTGACTCGACATAAAAATTATGTTAGCATATGTCTCAACTAAATAAACAGCAAAGGTGCTGTATTAAGGTTAATTGCTTTAATACAGCATTTTTGCGTTTATTTATATTCGTTGAAAATAAATAAACAGCAACGGCGTTGTTTATATTTTTTTATTATATTAAAAAAATATAGCGGCGCCTTGTTTTTTATTATTTTTACTCAATTTTGTTTATTTAGAGGAGACATATCATGAACACAGGAGATACAGCATTTGTTATTATTTCGACAGCTTTAGTATTTTTTATGACGCCGGGCCTTGCTTTGTTCTACGGCGGAATGGTTCGGAGAAAAAATGTGCTTAATACAATTTTTTCTTCTTTTTTTATTGCCGGTCTGGCGGCAATAATGTGGGTGCTTATAGGTTATAGTCTATCTTTCGGCAAAGATGTAGGCGGCGTTATAGGCAATTTCCAATGGTTTGGTCTGCACGGCGTAACATGGGATCCGAATGCCGATTATGCATCAACTATTCCGCACAATCTTTTTGCGGCATTCCAAATGATGTTTGCGGTTATAACCCCTGCGCTTATTACAGGCGCGCTTGTTGAGCGCATGCGCTTTTCCGCGCTATTTGTTTTTGTAATAGCTTGGTCGATAATTGTTTACTACCCGCTTGCGCATATGGTATGGGGTATGGGAGGCTTTTTAAAAGAGTTAGGAGTCGTTGACTTCGCCGGAGGAATCGTAGTACATATCAGCTCCGGCATATCTGCGCTTGTCGCCTGCATAATGCTCGGAAAAAGAAAAGGTATAGGCATGACTACATACCGCCCTCATAGCATACCTTTAGTGTTTATAGGCGCGTCATTGCTATGGTTCGGATGGTTTGGTTTTAACGCGGGCAGCGCTTTGGGCGCAAACGGTCTCGCGGTTCACGCCCTGCTTACAACAAACACTTCGGGAGCGGCTGCTTTGCTTTCCTGGATGCTTGTTGAAAAGCTGCAAAGAGGCAAAACCACCTTGCTCGGAGCGGCAACCGGAGCAATTGTAGGGCTTGCTTCAATTACTCAGGGAGCAGGATATGTGCCTGTTTGGTCGGCAGCGTTAATTGGCGCAATCGCCAGCCCGATTTGCTATTTCGCGTTAGGTACAATAAAAAATAAGTTCGGTTACGACGATGCGCTTGACGCCTTTGGCTGTCACGGCATAGGCGGTATATGGGGCTGCTTGGCCACAGGGCTCTTTGCTCAAAAGGCTATAAATTCATCAGCTCAATGGAACGGACTTATATATGGCGATATTCATTTATTTGTGGTACAATTAATAGGCATAGCAACAACTGTTTTACTCGCAGGCGTTGGTACATTTGTAATAATAAAGGTAATTGATAAAGTAATGAAAATCAGAGTATCATCCAACGAGGAAAGCAAAGGGCTCGATATATGTCAGCACAGTGAGAATGCGTATCCGTCATTCTTGGGAATGGATTAATGGAGGTATTAAATGAAAAAAATAGAAGCTATAATTCAGCCCGCTAAATTAGATGAGATAAAAGAAACGCTGAATAAAGTCAATATAAAAGGACTCACTATAACTCAGGTTATGGGCTGCGGAGCTACAAAAGGCTGGACTGAATATTACCGCGGAAGCGAAGTATTCTTAAACGTGTTGCCAAAAATAATGATTATGATAGTAGTGCCTGATGAAAGAGTGGATGAGATTGTAAGCGCGATAATTCAGACTTGCAGGACGGACCATGTAGGAGACGGCAAGATTTTTATAAGCAATGTAGAAAGGGCGATACGTATTCGCAGCAGAGAAGAAGGCGACAGCGTGCTTTAATCAAGAATAAAACTATATATAGATGCCTGTATAATTCAGGCGTCTTTTTTATTTATAAAACGCTGAAATCATCATTGTCGCACATAACTTCCATTCCGGCGTTTGTTCCTTCTCCTTCAAACAGCAAATTTCCTTTTTTATCTTTAAGAACAACTCTTACTTTGGCGTCTATGCTTTCATAAATCTCGCGCACCATCTCCCCTTTTTGCGGAGCTTTTAACAAGCCGCCTGAAGAGTTTTCTGCATATAATTCAAAGATATAATCTTTATCATTTATTATAATTTCAAGCTTATTTTTATGAATATAAAGTTTTCTTATTTTGGCATTGGTATAAGTCGCAAAATAATATATCTCACCTTTAACTCTTAGAAATGAAATAAAACCGCTAAAGCGCCTTTTCATGAACGGGATTTTGGCTATTGAAAACATAACAGACGCATTGTCTTTATAAAAATGATTAGACTGAAGCCAAATCCATGCTTTGGGGAAGCTTGTCCCCCAGTCTTTTTCTATATATCCGTAACCGTTATTAAAATCAATATTATCGCCGTTGAATTCTATTTGACCGCTGATTTCATGATGAATATTGACTATTGCATGATAACATTCCATAAAAGGAATATATGAAAACGGCCCCATTATTCCGGGTCTTAGAATAGTTTTTTCAAGTTGTATAACATTATCAAATTTTAATACGCCTTTTAAGAATATATCATCATTACATATATCAATACTCATCTGCTTAGCTGAAAAATAATTGTTTCCTATTTCTATTTCAAAATAATTTTCATTATATTTAAACTCATTTAAGTCAAACTTTATATAATATGTTTTATCCTTAATTGAGTCTAATATTTGAATAAAACAATGGCATTCGTTTTTGCTTTTTGAGTAAGATATGCCGGGAATTACCGCCAAAGCATTATTTTTGGCTTTATCAATATTTTTAAAATACCAGCCTTCAAAATAATTTTTCTTTTTATATTTTCCCTGAAATATTTCAGGATAATAAATTTTTTTAATAAAATTCATACTTTCACCAACCTGTATAGTATCTGCAAAGATAGCCTAATTATTAATAAGGCCCGCTTGCGCAGGCATTTTTTTATTTCCAATCCGGTTTTATGTAATCAACTCTTTTAAGCAGTATTGACTCAACCTTATCAGTAAGCGAACCGTTAACTTCCGAATCGCTTTTAGCTTTAATCCAGTCCTTATCAGCTTTAAAATTGTTCCATATTTCTTCTCTTTTTTGTTCATCATCAAATGAGCATATATAATAAATCTTTCCGCCTTGCAAGTCTGTCCAAAAATCGCATACATTTACGCCGTACTTTTTAAATAAATCCAATGTGTGATTTTTAAATCTGTCGTTAAGAGCTTGTTCTTTGCCTTGCGCCATTGTGTAAATTCTCAATTCATAAATCATATAAAACACCTCCATATATTATTTATTCTTATTTTAACTTAAATAAATTTTATATCAATTAAAAAGAGCATATTATGCTAATTATTATCCTGATTTTTATTTAATATTAAATCCGTTTAACTGTTTTTTTAATTATTTTAACAATTTAAATACTTAAAAATGTTTTATATATTTTTTCCTATTGTTTTTGGCTGTTTTATTATTTATTATAGAATAATAATTATTTTATTATTTTAAAGGGGTACATAATGGATTTTTCATCACTTGTAAGCAAAATCAACAGTTTTATCTGGGGTCCCGTAATGTTGTTTTTCTTAGTCGGGACAGGTATTTATTTAATGGTTATATTAGGATTTAAACCTCTTTTAAATCTTGGCTATGCCATAAAATCAGTTTTTTCAAAAAAAAGCAGAGCAAAATCTTCAAGTATAGGAGATATTACTCCGTTTCAGTCACTAATGACTGCTCTAGCGGCAACAATTGGCACAGGTAATATTGCAGGTGTTGCCACGGCAATGTTTTTGGGCGGAGCAGGTGCGGTATTTTGGATGTGGTTTGCGGCTATTTTCGGTCTTGCCACAAAATACGGCGAAAGCGTTCTTGCAGTTAAATTCAGAGTAAAAACGCAAAGAGGCGACCTGGCTGGCGGACCAATGTATGCATTAAAATACGGTTTAAAAAATAAAGCTCTGGGTTCTTTCCTCGCAATATTATTTTCACTTTTTGCCGTAGTGGCTTCTTTCGGAATAGGCAATATGACGCAGGCAAACACAGTTGCATTAGCTGTTAAAAATACATTCGGCGTATCAACATGGGTAACAGGCATTATTCTTGCTTCATTTTCACTGTTAGTTATAGTAGGCGGCATAAAAAGCATAGGAAAAGTCACGGAAAAATTTGTTCCTATAATGGCTGTTTTTTATATAATCGGCGGATTAATCTGCATTATGTTAAACATCTCGGAATTGCCAAACGGTCTTAGATTAATATTTAATGAAGCCTTTTCTCTTCGCGCCGTAAGCGGCGGAGTCGGCGGAATGGTTATCCTTCAGGCTATGCGTTACGGAGTTGCGCGCGGAGTATTTTCCAATGAAGCAGGGCTCGGCTCGGCTCCTATTGCTGCCGCCGCGGCAAAGACTGACCATCCGTGCAGACAAGGGTATATTTCAATGACCGGCACATTTTTTGATACAATAGTGGTCTGTTCTATTACCGGTCTTGTAATAGCTTCCTCGGGAATACTGACGCCGGGTAATACTTTAACGGGAGTTGACTTGACAATAGCTGCATTCAATTCTACTTTAGGCACGTTCGGAAGCTTTATTGTAACTGTAGGCTCAATACTTTTTGCGTTTTCAACAGTTTTGGGCTGGTCGTATTACGGTGAGAAATCGCTTGAGTTTTTCTTCTATACGGATAATCCGAATAAAATAAAAAAACATAAATTTATTCAGGACAGCTATCAAAACAGTTTTAGAAGAAAACTTACAATTTTTATCGGCTGGGCTTTTCTTATAATAGGCGCTGTTTTTACAACGCTTTCAATTCTTAAAATGTTATCAGCAGGTGCGTTGCAGGCAGGTCTTCTTCCTGGTGCTGACAGCGCTGTCGGTAAAAATTTTTATGTTTCGTTTTTAGAATTGCTTATCGGCGCAATTTGTCTTGGCATAGGATACAAAAGAGATCAGGGAATAGCAAACATTATATACAGAATGGTGTTCTGTTTCTTTGTTTTTATAGGAGCAACTACCAAACTGACTCTTGTCTGGGATATCGCGGACACTATGAACGGCTTGATGGCTATACCTAACTTACTTTCATTATTGCTATTATCAGGTATAATTTATAAAGAAACAAAAGATTATCAAGCTCGTGTTATTAAGCCGGAGAGGAAATTATTTAAAAAATAAATACAGCTATAAGTATTACGTAATTCTTTTTATACAAAGTTTATTTATTGATAAATTTATTAATAATTTATATAAAAGGAGTATATTATGAAAACTAAAATGACCGTACTGGACTTTAAAAAGTTCAAAGAAGAAGGGCGAAAATTTGCTTATGCTACAGCTTACGATTATACAACAGCGTCAATTGTAAATGAAAGCGACATTGAAGTAATACTCTGCGGCGATAGTCTGGGAATGATAATGCTCGGATATAAATCTACAACGCCCGTTACAATGGACGATATGATTCACCATACGCGAGCAGTAGTAAAAGGCGCTCCGAATACTTTTGTTGTAGGTGACATGCCTTTCGGTTCATATCAGGTAAGCGCAGAGCAGGCAATAGAAAACGCCGCGCGCTTTATTAAAGAAACAGGCTGCGACTGCGTAAAACTGGAAGGCGGCAGAGAAATGGAAGATAAAATCGCGGCTATAGCAAATGCCGGAATACCGGTCATGGGGCATTTGGGGCTCACACCTCAGACGGCAAGTTCTCTAGGCGGCTTTAAAGTACAGGGCGGCACGCCTGAAAAAGCGAAAAAACTTATAGAGGATGCGAAAATAATACGTGACGCGGGCGTATTTTCAATAGTTTTGGAATGTGTTCCGTCAGGAGTTGCTAAAGCTATGACACAAGCGGTAGACATTCCTATTCTTGGCATAGGAGCAGGTCCGTATGTAGACTGTCAGGTATTGCTCACACACGACTTGCTTGGTATGTACGGAGACTTTAAACCAAAATTCGTAAAAGTTTATAAAAATATCAGAAAAGAAATGGTAGAGGGTTTAAACGACTTCAGAAAAGAATCGCTTGAAGAAGATTTCCCGACTAAAGAATATTGCTTTAATATGAAAGTAGAAGGATACGAAACAGAATAAACAATCCGCATAAAAATAAAAACGTACAAATAAAAATAAGATTTAAAGCTGACTTCTCACATAAAAAAAGTCAGCTTTTTTAATTCAATCCTTATTAATGACGTATTTTCTTTAACACGAGTAAACTAATATAATCTTTTACAACATTGATTTTATTTCTTAAGTATAATTATTCCACTTTAACTACCTATTTAACTGAAAAAGGCTATAATTCAATTTTATCATAGCCTGTTTTTTATAGTTTTTTTAGTTTAGAATTCGCTGATTATTACTAATTATTTAACTTTCTGTTCAGTATCTCATTTACGCTTTGCGGATTAGCCGCTCCTTTTGTCACCCTCATTACCTGTCCTACCAAAAAGCCCATTGCCTGTTTTTTACCGGAATGGTAATCGTCAACGCTTGCCTGATTATTTTTAAGAATTTCATCTATTATCTTTTCAAGCTCGCCTTCATCGCTTATCTGGTTTAAGCCTTTGCTTTTTACTATATCTTCAGCGCTTTTACCCGTCTCGAACATTTCCAAAAGAACGTCTTTTGCCATCTTGCCGCTTATCTTTCCGTCTTTTATAAAATTCAAAAGCTGCGCCATGCTGCTTGCTGTAATATTTATTTCTTCTATTGACACATCACTCTTATTTATTAATGCCATAAGCTCAACAATAACCCAGTTTGCGGCTGTTTTAGCGTCAGCAAATTCTTTTAATATATTTTCATAAAACTCACAAAGCTGTGAATTTGATACAAGCACTCCCGCGTCATATTCGCTTAATAAAAGCTGTGAAATGTATCGCTGTTTCTTTTCTTTCGGCATTTCGGGCATATCTTCTTTTATACCGTTTATTACCTCGTCATTTAAAACTATGGGAAGCAAGTCCGGTTCGGGAAAATATCTGTAATCGTGCGCGTTTTCTTTGCTTCGCAGCACTACGCTTACATTGTTTGTCTCATCCCATCTTCTTGTCTGCTGTATTATTCTCTCGCCGTTTTTAACGGCTTTCACCTGTCTTGCATATTCATATTCAATAGCTTTTTGAAGCATTTTAAACGAACTTAAGTTTTTCATTTCGGTTCTGGTTCCAAACTCTTTGGCTCCCTGCTCGCGTACTGATAAGTTAACATCAAATCTCATAGAGCCTTCCTGCATTTTACAGTCGGACACTTTTGCATAAAGCAGTATGTTTCTTACACTTTTAGCAAATTCCACCGCCTGTTCCGCGCTGCGCATATCAGGCTCAGTTACTATTTCAATTAAAGGCACTCCGCATCTGTTGTAGTCTATTAGCGTGCCGTCTTGCGTATGTACAAGCTTGCCCGCGTCTTCTTCGATGTGTATTCTCGTAATGCCTACCCTTGTCGTTTCTTCTCCCACTGCCACGTCCAAATATCCGCCAATACACAACGGCAGGTCAAACTGAGATACCTGATACGCTTTCGGCAAATCGGGATAAAAATAGTTTTTTCTGTCGAGTTTTGAAAATTTCGCAATCTCGCAGTTTAATGCAAGCCCCGCTTTTACGGCGTATTCAACTACTCTCTCATTTAATACGGGCAGCACTCCGGGCATGCCCAGACACACCGGGCATACATTTGTGTTTGGTTTATTTCCGAACTGAGTGGAGCATGAGCAGAATATCTTGCTTTTTGTTCCAAGCTCTACATGTATTTCAAGTCCTATGACCATTTCATATTTCATATTACTTAGCCTCCTTTACTAAATTCGGCTGCTGTTTATGAAAGTTCATGCTGTTCTGATACGCAAACGCCGCGTTCAATATAGTTTGTTCGCAGTACGAATTCGCGGCTATCTGAAGTCCTATCGGCATACCTTCTTTTGTATGTCCGCAAGGTATGCTCATTGCGGGTATGCCCGCAATATTAGCAGTTACCGTATATATATCAGATAAATAAATTTCAGCTGGGCTCTGTGTTTTTCTACCGCGTTCAAATGCTCCCGAAACTGCCGTCGGAGAAATAACTATATCGCACTTTTTAAAAGCTTCGTCATAATTGTTTTTAATAACTGCTCTTGCTTTTAACGCTTTTTTATAATAAGCGTCATAATACCCGCTGCTTAAAACAAAAGTCCCGAGCATTATTCGCCTTTTTACTTCGCTTCCAAATCCCTCGCTGCGCGTCTTTACGTATGTATCTATAATGTCGCTGCCCTGTATTCTCATACCGTACTTAACGCCGTCAAATCGCGCGAGGTTGCTGCTCGCTTCAGCGGAACTTATAATATAATAAGCTGAAAGCGCAATATCATTATGAGAAAATGATAAGTCCACTATCTCACAGCCTAGCGCTCTATAATCATCAAGCGCTGCAAATACGGCGTCCTTAATCTCTTTATTAAGCCCGTCATAATGCGCCATATCAATGCCTATTTTCATGCCTTTTATATTATCAGTCAGGTTTTTATAATAATCTGATTTAACCATAACGGAAGTGCTGTCTTTATTGTCGTATCTTACAATCTCGTCAAGTATTATAGCCGCGTCTCTTGCGTCCTTCGTAATAGGTCCTATCTGATCAAGCGATGACGCGAACGCTACAAGCCCGTATCTGGACACCGCCGAATAAGTCGGCTTAATACCGCTCACACCGCAGAAACTAGATGGCAGCCTTATAGAGCCGCCCGTGTCTGAGCCGAGCGCAAAAACAGCTTGTCCGCTCGATACCACCGCCGCGCTGCCGCCCGATGAGCCGCCCGCAACTTTACCTATATCCCACGGATTTTTTGTGCATCCAAGCGCCGAGTTTTCTGTAGTTGAACCCATAGCAAACTCATCCATATCGCATTTGCCAACAAGCACTCCGCCTGCGTTGCTTAAATGTTCATATACCGTGCAATCGTACGGCGGAATAAAATTCTCTAAAATTTTAGAAGCGCATGTTGTGGCAATGCCTTTTGTGCACATGTTGTCTTTTAGCGCATAAGGTATTCCGTCTATTTTGCTTTTTCTTGTATTATTACTTATTCTGTTGTCCGCTTCTTTTGCTTTGTCAAGTATTGCATCCTCATCAAGCACCGTTAAATACCCGCCGCAAATATCCTTGACCTGATTTATGCGTAATATAACGTCTTTTGAAATTTCAGCAGAACTTACCTCTTTTTTGTCAAGCATCTCGCTGAGCTCATATATTGACATATCGCATAATTTCATATTATTCGTCCTCCATAAGCTGAGGAACTTTGAAATAATTATCCTCGCTGTCGTACGCGTTTTTAAGAGCCTCTTCGTTTGACAGACTTGGCATAACTACATCCTGTCTTAATACATTTGACAAATTCAATATGTGCTCTTTTGCCGCAATGTCTTGTGTTTTAATATCGTTCAGCTTATTGACATAGTCAATAATACTGCTTAAATCTTTTTGCATTTTTGCGGCTTCTTCATCTGAAAATTCAAGCCGGCTCAGCTCCGCCAAATACTCAACATCCGATAAACTGATTTGCATTATTTTATTGTTCCTTTCATTAAGTCGTTAAATTCTTCTTCATTTATTATTTTTATTTTAAGCTCTTGCGCTTTTTCATATTTGCTGCCGGGGCTTTCTCCGGCTAAAACATAGTCGGTTTTAGCCGATACTGAAGATGATACTTTCCCGCCCATTTTTTCTATTATATCCTTAATTTCATTTCTTGCATACCCCTCAAGCGTTCCGGTTAGCACAAAAGTTTTATCTTTAAATATATCGCTTGTATTATCGCTATCATCATCTATCTTCTTTGTGTTAACGCCTGCGGCTTTGAGTGAATTTATTATAGCAATATGGTCTTTGTTTTTAAAAAACTGCACAATTTCATAAGCCATTTTTTCGCCTATTTCGGCTATCTGCGACAAATCTTCTTCTTTCGCTTCAATTATATTATCAATATCTTTAAATCTATTCGCAATTAACGCCGCGCCTCTTTGACCTATTAGTGGTATGCCTAAACCAAATATAAGTTTATTCAAATCATTAGATTTTGATTTTTCTATAGCATCAAGTATATTTTCTGAAGATTTTTTGCCCATTTTTTCAAGAGACATAATCTCTTCTTTTTTATCTTTCAAATAATATATATCGGATACGTCGTTAATCAGATTATTGTTAAACATTGCAGTAACTATCGCCTGCCCCATGCCCTCAATATTCATAGCGTCCCTGCTGCAAAAATGTATAACCCTTCTCAGCGACGCGGCAGGACAGGAAATGTTTGAGCATTTCACGGCCGCCATATCTTCCTGTTTGGCTACATCGTATCCGCACACAGGGCATTTTGCAGGGAATATAAATTCTTTTGAGTACTTATCTCTTTTATCAAAATCAACGCTTACAACTTCGGGTATTATCTCACCCGCTTTGCGCACGAATACCGTATCGCCTACTCTAATATCTTTTTGCTTAATGTAATCTTCATTATGAAGTGTTGCTCGCGCTACTACCGAGCCGCTTATTTCCATCGGCTCAAGCTCCGCAACAGGAGTCAGCACCCCTGTTCTGCCAACCTGAATAGTTATATCTTTTATTTTTGTCTGCTTCTGTACCGCGGGGAACTTATAGGCTATTGCCCATCTCGGATTTTTTGATGTGCTTCCAAGCACGTCTCTTAAATTTATTTCATCTATTTTAAATACAAGTCCGTCTATCTCGTAATCAAGCTCTTCGCGTTTTTTTGCCATTATGCCGCAAAATTCAATAACCTGCTCAATATTATCTTTTTTATCCGCTTTGCTTACGTTAAATCCTAAACTTTTTATAAAAGCCAGCATTTCCAAATGGCTGTTAAATTGCCTGCCCTCAATTATATCCACGTTAAAAATAAATATATCAAGCGGACGGGACTTCGTTATTTTTGAATCCAGCTGGCGCAGTGAGCCTGCCGCGGCATTTCTGGGATTTGCGAATTTAAACAGGTTTTCTTTTTCCCTCTGCAGATTAAGCTTTTTAAAATCTTCTTTTTTTATTATTACTTCACCGCGTAAAACCAGATTGTTTTTAAATTCAATACTTTTTGGAAGAGTTTTTATTGTTTTTATATTTTGCGTTATGTCCTCGCCTATTGCGCCGTCGCCTCTTGTTGCGCCTCGAACAAGCTTTCCGTTCTGATATTCAATTATTACGCTTAAACCGTCAAATTTATATTCCGCGCAGTAAGTGTACTTGCTTACGCTCTTTTTGACACGAGAGTCAAATTCTCTTAATTCCTTCTCGTCAAACGCGTTCGCAAGGCTTAGCTGAACTGTTTTATGGCGCACTTTTTCAAATTCTTCAAGCACTCCTCCGCCGACTTTTACACTTGGAGAATCGGGGGAATGATAATTATACTTATCTTCAAGCTCAGTAAGCTGCCGCATAAGCGCATCATATTCAAAATCGCTTATCTGCGGGTCATCGGATAAATAATACTGATCGTTGTGATAATTTAGCTCGCCTCTGAGTTTATCTATTTGCTTATAAATATCGTCAGCCATAAGTCTCCTCTTAAACCTTTGTTATCGGTGCGTATGCTTTAAGTAAGTTTTTTATGCCGGCGTTAACAAACGCGACCTGCAAAATCTGCTCCTCGCCTTGTCCCTTAACCGATATTATTGTTCCTAAACCGAATAAATCATGCTTTATTTTATCGCCAGCGTTTAAATCATTTATGCCGCTGCCTGATTTTTTAGTTATTTCATTATTTTCTTTATATGACGATATATTAGTTTTTGCATATCCGCTCTGCTTGATACTGCTTGGTTTCTCATATGAAAAGCCGTCTATTCCGTATGTTATAGCTTCGCTTTCAATAGCGTTCATATTTTTATTCTTCTCTATTGTATATAAAGCGTTTTTGCCCATTTCATCAATATACTTTTTGTCTATTTCAAATACAAAGCGCGATATCATCAGCCTGTCAAATCTTCCTCTTACCATTCGCTCTTTTGCCGCCGTCATATAAAGCGCTCTTTTTGCCCTTGTCATCCCTACATAGCAAAGCCTGCGTTCCTCTTCGTCATCACCTTCCATAATGGAGCCGAAATGAGGAAAAATCCCGTCTTCCATTCCCGCTAAAAATACAGTGTCAAACTCCAGTCCTTTAGCATTATGAACCGTCATTAAGCTTACCCCGTCCGTTTTGTCTGCGCCTTCATCTATTGCCGATATTAAGGAAACATGCTGTAAATATGATGCAAGACCAATTTCATCGCTGTTTTTCTCAAAATCGTACATTGAAGCTATAAGCTCATTGATGTTTTCAGTTTTCTGTTCGGTTGTATCCGGTCTTGAGCTTAAGTATTCATAATATCTTAAATCATCTATAAGTTTTTTTGTAATTGCCCCGATGCTTGTATTTTCAGCAATTCCCTGCTGTATGTTTAATATGGCATTATACAATTCTTCCGAGCCGCTTTTTGCTTTAGGCGATAGGGCGGGAATATCTTTATAATAACTTAATGCGTTAAGCATACTGCACGATTTAAACTGCGCGAATTCGTCTATTTTCTGCACAGCAACATTTCCAAGACTTCTTTTGGGAGTGTTTACAATCCTCATGAAGCTTATATTGTCCTGCGGATTTACGGCAAGCTTAAGATATGCGAGTATGTCTTTTATTTCTTCTCTTTCATAAAATTTGATGCCGCCTATAAGCCTGTATGGAATCATTGCAGATAAAAGCATCTCCTCGAAAATACGGCTTTGAGCGTTTGTTCTGTATAATATTGCCATTTGTGAAAAACTTATGCCGTTTTGGTTTTGTTTTTCTATCTCACTGCAAATATATCTAGCTTCTTCCCTTCCGTCATAACAGTGCCTGAATTTAATTTTTTCCCCTTCGTTATTCTCTGTAAATAAAGTTTTGCCTTTTCTCTGCGAATTGTTGGAAATAACTCCGTTTGACGCTCCTATTATATTTTGGGTACTCCTGTAATTTTGTTCAAGCCTTATTATTTTAACACTGGGGTAATCTCTTTCAAATTCAAGTATGTTTTTAATATCCGCGCCTCGAAACGCATATATGCTCTGGTCGTCATCTCCGCATACGCAGATATTGTTATGCACTCCCGCAAGCATTTTCGTTATAAGATACTGAACATGATTTGTGTCCTGATATTCGTCTATTAAAATATATTTAAACTTCTGGCGGTAATAATTAAGCACATCTTGCCTTTCTTCAAAAAGCAGAACTAAATTCGCCAGCAAATCGTTAAAATCCATAGCATTGTATTCTTTAAGTTTTCTTTCATACAATGCGTAAACTTCAGATATTATTTTTGCGTTGTTTGTAAACTGCGATTGAATTTTAACAAACTCCAAAGGGCTTAATCTGTTTTCTTTTGCGTGTGATATGTATCTGCCGAAATTAATATCGGTATTATTATAGTCAAGCTGCTTTAAGCAGTCTTTTATTAGTTTTTTCTTGTCGTCTTCATCATATATTACGAAATCGGAAGTGTATCCTATTAATGCTGCATGCTGGCGTAAAATGCGCGCGCCCATTGAATGAAAAGTAGACATCCATATGTTACGGGCGTCAAATATTCCCATATTGTAAATTCTGTCTTTCATCTCGCCTGCCGCTTTATTTGTAAACGTCAGAGCTAAAATCTCGCTAGGATAAGCTTTATTTTGCTGCAGAATATATGCTATTTTATGTATGATAGTCCTTGTTTTTCCGCTTCCGGCTCCGGCAAGAATAAGCATAGCACCTTCAGTGCTTATTACCGCCTCTGCCTGCTGTTCATTTAGTGTGGATAATAGTTCATTCATTTTAGTAATCCTTAATTTGTCATTTTTTTAATTTTATAATTATAACATATATCGTAATATATTGGTATTTTAACATGACATATTTTACAATAAAACAAGCCGCTTAATAAAGCGGCTTTGATTTATTGTAATTAGTTTTTATTCCTCGTCTTTAGTATATACTATGCTTTTTATTACCTGCGGTATCATCGGCTTATCGGAATAATCAACTTTTGTCTCAGCTATCTTATCCACAACATCCATTCCTTCTACCACTTCGCCAAACGCCGCATAAAGCCCGTCAAGATGCGGCGAATCGGCATGCATAATAAAAAACTGACTTCCGGCCGAATCCGGGCTTTGGGAACGAGCCATTGATATAATGCCTCTTTTATGTTTAAGCGGATTATTAACGCCGTTTTTGGAAAACTCGCCTTTAATGTTATGCCCCGGTCCTCCTGTGCCATTACCCTGAGGGCATCCGCCCTGAATCATAAAGCCTTTTATTACTCTGTGAAAAGTAAGATTATCATAAAATTTCTCGCCTGCAAGTTTTATAAAATTATCAACCGTTATCGGCGCATACTCCGGGTAAAGTTTAATTTTTATTTCTTTTTCGTTTTGCATTGTTATTGTTATCATTTTCTTGCTCCTTTTTATAAATAATTAAGTATTACCTTATAATGTGCAACAGTTTGATCGTAATTATAATTGCCTCTGTTAGCAGGGCTGGTAGACGGCAGATTAATGCTTTTTATTCCCGTTTTATCATAACATAGTTTATTGTATAATCTGTCCGCAGTCTTGCCTGTTGTAAATACCGTAGATATCTTACTGTTTTTTATTACTAGTTCCAAATTGTTGGCAACGGGATTTTTAATGCTTGCGTCAGATGAGTTTTTTATTTCACATGAATACAGCACATCCCAAATAGCAATATTGTGTTTTAGCATCATATTTTTTTTCTCTTCCGGGCTTTGGGGCACTTTATGTTCATTAAGCACCTCTGTCATAACGCGCCAAAAAATATTCTGCGGATGCGAATAATAAAATCCGTTTTTTACAGACATTACCGAAGGCATCGTGCCGAGAATAAGTATTTTGCTTTTACTGCTGTAAACAGGTTCAAAACAGCATGTTTTTATATTATCTGCCAATATATTCCTCTTGTATTTTTCTAACGCATTTTATTTTATCATATTTATCTGTAAATGATATCTTTTAATAAAAATTATCATATATTAATATTGTCATAAAATACACAAATATTGCTTTTTTTTACATCTGTGCTATAATGTAACAAAATAGTAAAGAAGGAGGTCATATTAATCTTTTTTACAATATAATAGCAAGTAAATAATCAATATATGATTATAGCGCCGGGACTCATTTTGAGTTGACGAGGTTTGGAGTTTATCGAAATATTCGGCGGATGCTCCAAAGGCTTAGACATTAAGTCTTTACAGGCGGCACAAAGCTTACAAGCAATTGTAAGTACAAAACCAGCCTGCAATGTTTAAGTGTGTACAAATAAATGAATACGTATGCATTTCCGCGTTGTTTTGCGGATTTTTTATTTTTAGGAGGAAATATGTGCGGAATAGTAGGATACATAGGCGACAGACAATGCACTGAGGTTCTGTTGCAAGGACTTAAAAAACTTGAATACAGAGGCTATGACTCATCAGGTCTTGCCGCATTAAAGGATAAAAATATATATATAAGAAAATTTAAAGGCAGATTAAATGTGCTTGAAGATGATATTAAATCATCCCCAATAAAAAGCACAGTTGGTATAGGCCATACAAGGTGGGCAACACACGGCGAGCCGTCTGATGTCAACTCTCATCCCCATTCCAACGAAAACTCAACTATTACTGTTGTTCACAACGGCATTATAGAAAACTATCTTGAGCTAAAAGAGAAGCTGTATAAAAACGGATATCATTTTTCTTCACAGACCGACACTGAAGTTTTAGCCCATTTGCTTGACGAATTGTATGAAGGAGATTTGGTTGCTGCAGTCAAGAAAATGACAAAAATAATCAAAGGCTCATACGCTCTTGCCATAATGTGCAAAAACGAGCCTGATAAAATAATAGGTATTCGCAAAAACAGCCCTCTTATTGTCGGCATAGGCAAAGGCGAAACATTCTTAGCGTCCGACATCCCTGCGGTTTTGGCTTATACCCGGGAAGTGTACTTAATGGAAAATGACGAAATTGCCGTATGTACAAAAGACGGGGTTAAAATAATAGATAACAAAGACCATGAAAAAGAAATAGAAATATTTAATGTAACATGGAATGCGGAAGACGCCGAAAAAGGCGGTTATGAACATTTTATGTTAAAAGAAATACATGAACAGCCTGAAGGCATAAGAAAAACCATGCTTTCAAGAATTATGCAGGATAAAGATTATGTTTCTTTAGGCGATGTAAAAATCACTAAGGATGACTTGAACAAATATAACAAAATTTATATCGTGGCGTGCGGAACGGCATATCACGCGGGGCTTGTAGGCAAATATCTTATTGAAAAATACTCGCGCATTCCAGTCGAATGCGACATAGCGTCCGAGTTTCGCTACCGCGATCCCATAATCGACAAAAATAACCTTATGATAATCGTAAGCCAGTCAGGCGAAACGGCAGACAGCCTTGCGGCGCTTGAGCTCGCAAAACAAAAAGGCGCGCGCGTGCTTGCAATAAGCAATGTGCAGGGAAGCTCTATAACAAGGGCAGCAGATGATGTTTTGTATACGTGGGCAGGGCCTGAAATAGCAGTTGCTTCCACAAAAGCTTACGTTACTCAGCTTGTATGTTTTTACGCTCTTTCTTTGCATTTCGGTCTGCTTACAGAAAATTTAAGCAAAGAAAAATATGCGTATCTTCGCGATGAATTGTTTAAAACGCCTAAACTGGTTGAAGATTTGCTTTCATATGATAATAAACTTCATGATTTTGCAAAACGCAATAAAGATATAAAAGACGCTTATTTTATAGGCAGAGGACTTGATTATTACGTCTGTCTGGAGGGTTCTTTAAAACTTAAGGAAATATCCTACATTCATTCCGAAGCGGCAGCCGCGGGCGAACTTAAGCATGGCCCTATAGCATTGCTTGATAAAAACACGCTTGTAATAGCGCTGCTTACCCAGGATGCGTTGTTTGACAAAACTTTAAGCAATATAAAAGAGGTAAAATCGCGCGGAGCGTACGTTATGGCATTTTCCAAGAATTCAGGCAGCATTATAGAAAACGAAGTGGATGAAATAATATATATTCCCGAAATAGACGATGATGTCGCGCCTATTTTAGCTGTAATTTGCCTCCAATTGTTAAGCTACTATTTTGCCCTTGAAAGAGGCTGCGATATAGATAAACCGAGAAATCTCGCAAAATCCGTCACTGTTGAATAAAGAGGTGTAATAATGAAAGATGCCGTAAAAGAATTTTTGTATCTGCCCCAAGGATTAAGTGAAGAAGAAAAAGCTTTGCAGCATTATAACTGCGCTGAAATCATACTTCACGCCGTTAATAAGAAATACAATTTAAACTTAAGCCATGATGCTCTAAACGTGATTATCCCTTTTGGCGGCGGAATGGCAAGCCGCAGAACATGCGGAATAATTTCAGGCGGAATTGCCTCAATAGGAGTTTTATTCGGAGGTCAAAAACCTTTTGACCAGACTAAAGTAAGACAAATAGCAAACGAATATTTGGAATGGTTTGTAAGCTCTTACGGCAGCGATCAGTGTCCTTACATCATTATGATGAAAGCGGATGCCGATCCCGCAATTAAATGCAGGCCAATAATTGAGCAATGCTGTATTGAGCTTGATAAAATTATAAAAAAATATAAATAATTAATAAACATACAGATATGCCAATTGCATATCTGTATGTTTATTACAGTTTAATATGAGGTTTTAATATGAAATATTTAATTGTCGGCTCAGGCGGCATAGGCGGAAGCCTTGGAGCGTTTTTATCTCGCGCAGGGAAAGATGTAACTTTCATCGCAAGAGGCGAACATTTAAAACAGATAAAGCAAAACGGTCTGAAAGTATCATCAGATATTTTTGGAGAATTTATTGTAAGTAATGCTTCTGCCGTTACTGAGGAAGAATACTGTGGCAAAGCGGATGTGATATTCGTCTGCGTAAAAGGATACGCTTTAAAAGGTATAAAAGATTTACTCATAAAAGCAAGCCTGCCTTCAACAGTTATAATACCTATCTTAAACGGACTTAATATAGGCGAAAAAATAGAAAAAATGATAGGTGAAGATAAAACCGTTTTAGACGGATGTTTATATCTGCACGGCTACATAGGAAACCCGGGAGAAATAAAACAAATAGGTACAAGTAATAAAATTTTATTCGGAACAAGAAAAGACCGTACGGCTGATATGAATATATTAGAACAGATAAAGAATGATTTAACAGTCGCCGGAATGAACGCCGTAATCTCGTATAATATTGCGTGCGATATATATAAAAAATTCGCATGCAATGCATCATTCGGCGTTTGCGGAGCGTATTACGGTATAAAAACAGGTGATATGCAGTATGATGGAATCTATAGAAGCACGGCAATTGAACTTCTTAAAGAACTTAACGCATTAGCCGCCGCTCAGGATGTAGAATTTGATGAAGACTTAGCGGAAGCAAGCCTCCGGTTTATAGATAATTTTTCGCCTGATGCAAAATCATCGTTTCAGCGGGACATAGAAGCAGGCAAACAATCAGAGATAGATACTTTATTATTTGACGTAGTAAGAAGCTTAAGAGAGTTCGACGTAAATGCTCCTTGTTTTGAGAAAATAGCCTCACACTTTGGATTTAAAGAATAACTTACATCGAATTAAAGCAGGCATAACCTGCTTTTTTAATTAAATAAAGTTTGACAAATTAAGCTAAATAAAGTTAAATTAATGGGTATATTAATTTATTGTAAGGACATTATTTATGCTTGATTTTATAAAAACATTCGCTCCCTTTATTTACGACATTATTTTGCCGTTTTTTTTAGCTTATTTTTTAGTTAAATATACTAAAAAATTTAACGAACATAGCTTTGATTTGCTTATGACTCTTCAAATGCGGCTTTTCTTCCCTCTGGGTTCTTTTCTGGCGATATGGAATCTTCATCTTACTCCGCAACTGATTTGGCTGCCGATATCAGGTATATTGATGCATTTAATACCTTACTTTATTGGCTACGCAAGACTTAAAAAATATAATTTTGATTACCGTTCAAAAGGAAGCTATCTTCTTGTGATGCTGATATCAAATTCCGCGATGCTCGGCTCGATGACGAGCTACTTTATCTTAGGAGAAACCTCATACGCATATACAGCTCTTATATTGTCGCTTACTGCTTTTATGGTAAACGGAATAGGTTTTACAACGGCGGCAAGATGTCAGGCATTAGCTGAAGGAACGGACGTGAGCTCAGGCTCAATAAAAGGAGTATTAAAAGGCTTGATTTCTTGGAATCAAATGGCTTTGTACGCGACGATTGTCGGATTATTGCTTAATTTCCTTCATGTCCCGCGCCCTCCTGTCGCATCAAACATTATTAGCGTTAATATACATATAAGCATGTGGTCGGTAATTATTCCTATAGGCGCGTCGCTAAGTTTTGCGGGCGTAAAAAAATACCGCTACATAACACCCGATGTATCAATTGTTAAATTTATTATAGTGCCGGCAATCCTTATTCTGCTTTCGCTTATATTCATTAATGACGAAATGGCGCTCAAGACAATCTTTTTAATTGCCGCGTCTCCCGCTCCGATGGTTGCGGTTATGCTGTCAAAAATTTATAAGCTGAATGTAGACCTTGCGATGAGTCCGTTTATATACACTACCGTTATCTATCTCGCCTTAATGGTTCCGATATTTATACTGGTAATGCGTTTTATATGGGTATAACTAGTATTGATATTAAGGCAGGCAACAAGACCTGCTTTTTTATTTGACAAATTAATGCGATTTAAGTTATAGTATGAAAGTATTTTATTTTATTATCAGGTATAATTATGTTGGATTTTTTTAAGACTTTCGCCCCTTTTATATATGATATAATCCTGCCTTTCACGCTGGCATATCTTGCTGTGAAGTATTTTAAAAAATTAAACGAACATAGTTTTGATGTGCTTATGCTTTTTCATCTGAGGTTATTTTTTCCTATCGGTTCGGCTCTTGCAATATGGAACCTTAATTTAACCCCTGAAATGATATGGCTTCCCATCTCGGGTGTTCTTATGCATTTGCTGCCTTATTTTCTCGCCTTTTTAAGGCTGAAAAAATATGATTATGACTATCGTTCCAAAGGAAGCTACCTTTTAGTCATGCTCGTATCAAACGCGGCAATGCTGGGTTCAATGACAAGCTATTTTATTCTGGGCGAAACAGCGTATGCGTATACGGCGCTGATACTTTCACTGGGACCTTTTATGGTAAACGGCGTAGGTTTTCTTACGGCGGCAAGATATCAGGCGCTTGCTGAAGGAACAGCTGTTAAAGGATCTGTAAAAGACGTATTGAAGAATCTGATTTCCTGGAACCAGATGGCGTTATATTTAACAATAATAGGTTTGATATTAAACTTTTTAAATGTTCCGCGTCCCCAGATTGCATCGAATATAATAGCCGTAAATATTCATTTTGCCATGTGGTCGGTAATTGTTCCGCTCGGCGCATCACTGAGTTTTGCGGGAGTAAAAAAATACCGCAGTATATCAATAGATGTGTCGGTTATAAAATTTATTATTGTTCCGGCAATTTTGATTGTATTGTCATTTATTTTTATAAAAGATCAAATGGCTTTAAAGACAATATTTTTAATCGCAGCTTCTCCCGCTCCTATGGTTGCCGTTATGTTTTCAAAACTATTTAAACTTAACGTAGACCTTGCAATGAGTCCTTTTATATACACTACCATAATATACATAGCTCTGATGGTTCCGATTTTCATTATTCTAATGCGACTTGTATGGGCATAAAAATTTATTATAAATAATGGAAATTATTTTCAATTCTTTTTTAATGTAAAATTCAAATACTATTAAAAAGAGGTGAAAATAATGGCAGTATCCCATAAAGGAGCAATATCATTCGGTCTTGTGCATATACCGGTAAGTCTGTATACCGCCGCAAGTGATAATTCTATAAGTTTTAATCAGCTTCACAAAAAATGCAAAAGCAGAATTAAATACAAAAAAGTCTGTCCTGTTTGCGATGCTGAAGTATCGTCAGATGACATCGTCAAAGGCTACCAGTATCAAAAAGATTCTTACGTAATAATGAATGATGACGACTTTGAAAAAATAAAGACAGAAAAGGACAAGTCAATAAATATAATTCATTTCGCGAATAAAAGCGAAATTAAGCCTGTATATTACGATAAAAGTTATTATGTCACTCCCGACGCGGGAGGTGATAAGGCATACGAACTGCTAAGGTACGCAATGGAAAGTGAAAATAAAATTGCCATAGCCAAAACAGTGCTCGGCACAAAACAAACAATGCTTGCAATTATGCCCGCAAAAGACAGCCTTGTTATAGAAACCATGTTTTATTATGATGAAATCAAAGCTCTTCCTAAAGCAATAAGCAAGCCTTCTCTTAATGAAAGCGAAATTTCAATGGCTAAAATGCTTATTAATAATATGACTAAAACATTCGAGCCTGAGCTATATTACGATGAATATCAGGAAAAGCTTAAGCATGCAATTGAACAGAAAATCAACGGCGATGAGATAGTACCCGCACAAACTGCTCAAAGAAGAGGCGTGTTTGATTTAATGGAGGCCTTAAAATTAAGCCTTGAAGAACAAAATAAAGACACATCAGAGGAAAATGACGGAAAAAAACCTGCGCCTAAAACTAAAAAGCGCAGTAAAACAATTGATTTTGATAAAAAGAATAAGGAAATATCGGCAAGATAGTATATCTAAGCCGATTTTTATTTATAATCGGCTCCGCCCGCAATAGCCCATAAGTAAAGCGACGCAACAGATGCGTAAGGCGAATATATTATTTTATGCTCTCTAAATTTCTCTTTGCTTACATTGTCGTACCCGTAAAGCATTTTCATGCCTCTTATAATAGCAAGGTCGTCATAGCTTAGTATATTTTTTCTCTGCAGCGAAAAAATCATAAGCATTTCCGCCGTCCATACGCCTATGCCTTTGAATTTAGACAATTGAGCGCATATTTCATCGTCCGAAAGCTCATAAAGGCTTGATATATCAATTTCTCCGTTAAGTACGCTTATTGCGGCGTTTTTTATGTATTCCGCTTTTCGCATCGAAATCCCGAATTTCTGAATTTCTTCCGCGTGCATATCCGCAATCCTTTGCGGTGTTATTTGTTCAATACTGTCTGTTATTCTTCCCCACACCGTATGGTATGCTTTTGACGATATCTGCTGGCTTACAATGCTGCTTATAAGCGCGGTAAACAAATCGGGAGTAACCGCTCTTTTTATATGACCAATTTTAAGAATCGCATTACCAAGCGTTTCGTCTTTGCTTTTTAAATAATCCATCTCGGCATCGCTATATTCAAAAACCTGCATTTTCTATCTCCGTCTAAATATTTTGTTGTTCCAGATTTAATAAATATTCTTTAGTTCCAAGTCCTCCGCCGAAACCTACAAGGCTGCCGTTTACTCCTATTACCCTGTGACAAGGAATTATTATCGCTATCGGATTATTATGGTTTGCCATTCCCACCGCCCTGCACGCCTTTTCATTACCTGCCTCTTTTGCTATATCTTTATAGCTTGCCGTCTTGCCGTAAGGAATTTTAATAAGCGCATTCCACACCCTTTTTTGAAAATCCGTACCTGAAAACGCAAGTTTAATATCGAATTTTTTCCTCTTCCCGCCAAAGTATTCATTAAGCTGTGATATTGCTTGTTTTAATAAAGGAGTTTCTGCTATATTGAAATTTTTTTCGTCTATTTGATTTTCAAAGTACAAGCGAGTTATTGCCTCACCGTTATCCGCTATCATTATTTTGCCTATTACAGTGTCATAAATAAAAGCGTTATCCATATTACTACCTCATAAATTTTTATTTAATTATAATATATCTTTATATCCCTGCAAAGTAAAGAACTTCCTATACAGGAAGCTCTTTTTGTTATTTATTAATCCATGAAACATCGTCAGGTCTTCTGAGCTGCTGGTGTTTAAATACAGGAACATTGTATTTCTGCGCTATCGCCCTGAACTGATCTTTATATGTTCCTTTCATCTTGTCGTGAATTACTATTCCGTCTATTCCGCCCTGAATGGATTTTATGCAGTTTTCAATTTTATCAATACCGCTTTCTTCTTCATAACAGCCTCCTACAAGCCATTGGTTTGCCATTATGTGGGATATGCCGAATGCCTTACTCCCCCACTCTTCAAAAACAGCTCCCGCAAAAGCCGGTTCAAAATGCACTCCTCCGGCACATAGTAAGCTCACTATTTCTTTGCCGTCATCATTAAATGCGTCAAATAAAGATTTTGCTATAACATCTGCGGCATCGGTATTGCTCCAGCATTCCATACTGCTTCCTATTTCAATATCAACTGTCGGCACATTGTACTCGCGTACCATTTCCGCATCAACTCCGCTGTACACAACGCTGGACCAATGCGTAGCTTCCGTTACCACGCTGTAATCTGCAAGCATGCTTTCTGCTCTGTTTTTTTCCAGTGATAACAGTAAGTTGCGCATATATACAGGATTGGCGGGACCGAAATTACCGCTAAGTACGTCTCCGGCAGAATGTATTGTAAATATTTTGTCAGGCGCGTTTCCTCCCTCGTGCCATGTTACAAGTCCTCCGAAATCAAAATCGGAAAAATGCTCGTTCATAATGGGCATATAAAAATTTATATCGTGCCATATTACTCTTTCCGTACGCGCAAAATAAAATTCATTTCCTTTCTCATCCGTATGTTTTAGAACATCATATCCGTCAATTGTCAAACCGGTCTTTTCAAGTTTTTTATCAAGCTCTTCAAGCGATGAAAAAACTCTGGGCGCAACGGGATCTATGTCTATATCGGTGCCGAAATAATATATAGCTTTCTTTATACTCATTGCAATACCTCATTTATTTTTAAAAAGTATAATATCAAACTTATATTTTTTATTCAACTCATATTTATTGCTAAATACAATTAATAAATATTTATTGACAAAACTAATATTTATTGTAAACTTATATCTATGTTTTAGTTTACAATGGGAGTTTTAAATTGAAAATTACAATAAAGCAAATGGCTGTCGCATCACTTTTCGCTTCACTTACCGCGTTGGGAGCTTTTATAGCAATTCCCGCAGGCCCTGTTATGATTACTTTGCAGACATTTATAGTAATTCTTGCAGGAATTCTTCTAGGCCCTAAAATAGGCGCGCTGTCGCAAATCATTTATATTCTTCTCGGGCTTATAGGACTGCCTATATTTTCAGGTTTTACCGGAGGTCTTCAGTCTTTTTTAAAGCCTAGCTTCGGTTTTTTAATCGGGTTTATCTTTGCTGCATACGCTGTAGGAAAGTTTTTATATACTAAAGATAATTTTTCTTTTAAATATGTATTTTTATCATCACTCCTTGGCAGCGCAATTATATATATTTTCGGACTTCCATACATGTATTTTGTTTTAAATGTTATAATGAATTTAAATTTAAGCCTTATCGCAGTTATTAAAATGGGCTGTCTTATATTCCTTCCGGGGGATTTAATTAAAAGCGTCCTTGCGGCATTGTTAGGATATAAGCTTATTCCTAAAATTAAAAAATTTATATGCGAGGTATAAATATGCCGCTTAAACAATCAGTTTTGCAAATACTTGAATCAAACAGGAGTAATTTTATTTCCGGCGAACAAATAGCCTCAGATCTAGCTGTCTCGCGAGCCGCGGTCTGGAAAGCAATAAAAGCTTTGGAATCTGAGGGCTATATTATACACTGCGTAACTAATAAAGGATATCAGTTATCAGAAGACAATGATTTAATTTCCAAAGAAGGCATTGCGCCTTTTTTAAAAGAAAACTATAGAAACAACAACATAATTGTATACAAAACAATAGGCTCGACAAACGATGAAGCAAAATTAAAAGCCCTTGAAGCCTATCCTCACGGAAGCGTAATAATAGCGGAAACTCAGACAAAAGGCAAAGGCAGAATGGGCAGAAGCTTTCACTCGCCCGCAGGCACGGGCATTTATATGAGTTTTATCCTTCGTCCAAAAACAGACGCCTCAAATGCGGTACTGCTCACAACCGCCGCCGCTGTTGCCGTGTGCAGGGCAATAAAAAGCGCGTGCGATATAAAAACTAAAATTAAATGGCTTAACGATATTTATTACAATGATAAGAAAATATGTGGTATTTTGTCGGAAGCCGTTACAAATTGTGAGACAGGCATGGTCGAAAGCGTAGTTGTCGGCATAGGCATAAACTTTAAAACAGAATTCTCAGATGATTTAAAAGAAACTGCAGGTTCGCTTTACTCTTGTGTTAAACAACCCATAACAAGAAATCATCTCATAGCGGAAGTTATAAACCGGATGCTTGATATATGTGAAAATTTTATGTCTCATGAGTTTTTAAGTGAATATAAAGAAGACTCTTTTGTCATCGGGCAAGATATAGTTTTTTTAAGAAATAATTTATGGCATGAAGCAAAAGCTATTGATATCGCGAATAACGGCGGACTTGTCGTGCAATATGAAAACGGGCAGATGGAGACTTTGTTTTCGGGAGAAATAACTGTTAGAAAAAAAAAGCGTAAATGATTAGTTTATATCTTCTTAACTATCTTAGCGTCTTGTATATTTATTTGTTATCAACACAAACTATTCAAAAACCATAAGGAGAATAGTTTATGTTTAAACATGAAAAACCGCTTTTGTTTGAAGTAAAAGTTGATGCCATTAATCCTAATTACGGGGCGATGATGCAGGAACAGCTCGGCGGACCACACGGTGAACTTAAAGCTGCAATGCAATATTTATCCCAGAGTTTCAGAATAAAAAATCAGGAAATTAAAGATTTGTTTTTAGATATTGCTTCGGAAGAATTAAGCCATATGGAAATGGTGGCAACAACCGTGAATTTGCTTAACGGTCACGATTTGGATGCCCAGAACGCTACAATAGGCAATATTCAGGCTCATTTGCAAACAGGTCTTACGCCGGGGCTTTCCAACGCTTCGGGCTACTATTGGACTGCGGCATATATTGAAGCGACAGGAGATCTCGCTGCTGACCTGCTTTCAAACATCTCGGCAGAACAGAGAGCTAAAGTAGTATATGAATATTTGTACAGGCAAATCAATGATAAAAGCGTAAGAAACACAATTGATTTTCTTCTGAATCGTGAAGAAGCGCATAACACAATGTTCCGTGAAGCGTTTAATAAAATTCAGGATACGGGCTCGCAAAGAGACTGGGGTGTAACAAAGGATTCAAAACTTTACTTCGACTTATCCTCGCCCGGTACTAATCGGTTTAAAGCCACTAACCCGCAGCCTACAAAATTTCAAAATCCGAACCAGCCCAGCCAGTAATAAAAAGCTCACAAGGTGAGCTTTCTTATTTTTGCTGGTATTCAAGAATAATAATTACTACTATTAATATTATATTAATATTGAAATATTTATTTCCAAATGTTAAGCTGTTTTATATAATCTTCTGTTTTTACTTATTAATAAGTGCTTTTGAGGTAATTAATGAGAAATAAAATATGTAAAATAGAAAAAGATAAATTTTTAGCAGCTTATAGTTGTTATAATTGGCAAAATGATGATTCTTTAGGTGAAATTATTGGTTTGATTCCTATCAAAGATTATGACCATTATGAAGAAACTCCTAAAGATGCAGAAGTATTTGCGGAGACTGGCATAGACGGCTGTCATTATTGCATTATTAATGAGAATGAAAATTTATCTATTTATTTAATTATACCAAATATGGAAGCCGATAGAACTAAATACCTTATCGGACATTCTATAACAGAGTTCCTTTCATACATATTACCCATTTTTGGACTTTTTGAATGCGTATTTGATTTAAATAAGGATGATTTTTTACAAGAAGTAAATAACTTTTATATTGATAATTCAGAAGCTTTAAAGAGTAAATCTTTTATTAATGACCTAGAGCAATTAAGACTAGTATATAATTACCCCACTATATCCGCTTCAGTAGTATATGATAGACTGAAAGAATTAAATCCGCTAAATAATTAATTTTGAAAATAACTAAATATACTCTTGTAATTTAACAAGAGTATATTAAATAGATTTTTCATTAATATTATTTTTTCAGTCTTTTGCATGTAATATTATTAACTGTCAATTTAAGCACCGTAACGGCTTTGAAATATTTCTCATCGTAAGCAACGTTTGATTTTTCCGTATATTGTGTAACTATAAAGTCAAGAGCTTTTTCTTTTTGCTCCTCATTTACTATTTCAATAATGCCGTTTCCTATTATGCTTTCATATTCCATAGTACAGCCGCATGGGCTGTCGCTTACAACAAGCTTATGGGAAGTATCCATCTCAAACCCGACATTATCGTTCTTAGCTATTAAATCAAGCTTTTTGCCTTCTTGCGCGCAATGAAAATATAATTCGATGTTATCATCATCATAATTCAACCCGAAATTAAGCGGAACAATATAAGGATATTTATCATCAAACATAGCCAGCCTGCAAACGTCGCATTTCTTTATTATGCTGATAATTTCCGCTCTGTCTGTAATTTCCCTGTCTTTTCTTCGCATAACTTACTCCTTATTTATACCATTAATTTGCATATAGTATTTGAAAACTCAAGCGGATCTGATATGCTTAATCCTTCTATTAAAAGCGCCTGATTATATAAAAGTTCAGTATATAATTTCAGCTTTTCTTTATCATTTTCAAACACGCCTTTAAGCGTTGCGTAAATTTCGTTATCTTTATTTATTTCAAGTACTTTCTGCGCCGCAACCTGCGCATTATTAGGCATCGCGGCTAAAACTTTTTCCATCTCAATACTTACAGGTCCTTCGCTTGACAGGCATACCGGATGCTTTTTCAGCCTTTTAGATATGCGTACGTCTTTTACTTTGTCACCAAGTGCCTCTTTCATATATTCAAGCAGTTTCTTATCATTATCATCTTCTTTACTGGCGTCTTCTTTTTCGTCAGCGTCAATTCCGAGTTCACCATCCGATACTGATTTAAACTGTTTTTCTTTATAATCAAGCATCATCTTTATTGCAAACTCGTCTACATCTTCCGTGAAATACAGTATTTCGTATCCTTTGTCCGTAAGCATTTCGGTTTGAGGCAGCTTGTCAATACGCTCTACCGACTCTCCTGATGCGTAGTAAATATATTTCTGTTCTTCTTTCATTTGGGAAATATATTCCTCAAGCGTTGTCATTTTCTTTTCGGTTGAAGAATAAAACATCAGCAAATCCTGCAAATCTTCCTTGTTTGAACCGTACTCGCTGTAAATGCCGTATTTTAACTGTCTTCCGAAAGATTTATAAAATTCTTCATATTTTTCTCTGTCGTTTTTTAGAATGCTTGCAAGCTCTGATTTTATTTTGTTCTTAATATTTTTTGCTATAAGGCTAAGCTGTCTGTTATGCTGTAAAAGTTCGCGTGAAATATTAAGCGACAAATCTTCGCTGTCTACCAATCCTTTCACAAAGCTGAAATAATCAGGCAGTAAATCGGGGCATTTATTCATAATAAGTACGCCGTTAGAATAAAGCTCAAGTCCTTTTTCATAATCTTTTGTATAAAAGTCATACGGTGTTTTTTCAGGAATGTAAAGTATTGCGCTATATCGCACAGCGCCGTCCGCTGAAATGTGAATGTGTTTTATCGGCTTGTCAAAACCATAGTGTTTTTCATTATAAAAATTTTCATAATCTTCGTCTTTAAGCTCGTTTTTATTTTTGCGCCAAATAGGAACCATGCTGTTTATTGTTTGTTCTTGGCTTACTTCTTCGTATTCGTCCTCAGTTACTTCTTTTTTAACGCTTGACGGCATTTCCATTTTAATGGGGTATCTTATAAAATCCGAGTATTTTTTTATTAAATATTGAAGCCTGTATTCTTCTAAGAATTCGTCATAATTATCATCTTCCGTATTTTCATTTATAGTAAGGGTTATTTCGGTTCCCGTTTTTATTTTTTCGCACGGTTCAATTGTGTATCCGTCCGCGCCGCTTGACACCCATTTATATGCCTGGTCGCTGCCAAGCGCCTTGCTTATAACACAAACTTTCTGCGCTACCATAAAAGCGGAATAAAACCCCACCCCGAACTGACCTATAATATCGTGACCGTCTTTAATTTCATTTTCTTTTTTAAAGCTTAATGATCCGCTTTTGGCAATTACTCCTAAATTTTCTTCCAGCTCTTCTTTTGTCATTCCTATTCCTGTATCTTCAATTTTTAATATCCTGCTTTTTTTATCAGGTGTTATTTTTATATAATAATCATCCTTGTTAAAAGTAATATTCTCATCGGTAAGCGCTTTATAATAAATCTTATCAATAGCGTCGCTGGCGTTAGAAATAAGCTCCCGCAAAAAAATCTCCTTATGGGTGTAAATAGAATTGATCATCAAATCAAGCAATCTTTTTGACTCTGTTTTAAATTGTTTTTTAGCCATTTGTGCTCTCCTTCCATAATAAAACTGTTTAGCACTCTATGCTTCAGAGTGCTAAATAATACTATACCATTTATAATTATTTTGTCAATATCTTCCTTTATTAAAATAGTCTACAAGTAGAGTTGATCCAAATATTGCTTTCCTGTGTTAGTAGTAAATATTTTTTCTTTTATTTTCTTAATTTCTCTCTCTTCCATATTATCTTCAAATATATTTACCAAAAAATCAGCTTCCACAAGTATTTGATAATCAATACCTTCAATATTTTTATAAGTATGATGATGCGCGATTAAAAAACAAACCCTTTGTATCACCGCCTCATCATAGCCGAGTTTTTGAAGCATAGCTCTCGCAATTGGCGGACCTTCCACCTGCTGGTGTTCTCCTGCGCTCGAGTTATATTTCTCCTCACTTATTTTTATACCTATATCATGCACTACAGCCGCGGTCTGGAGAATAAATTGCATATCAGACGGGATGTTTTCATTCTCTCCTATCGCTTTTGCAAAACCGTAAACTTTTAAAAAGTGGTTTATGCGCTTCTTATCTTTTTGATAATATGCAATCATTTCGCTTATAAGCTCGCCTGTTTTATTCATTTAGCACCTCGTATTTACATATTTCTGCTTTTAGTATAGAATTTACTAATGTACTCAAAATATATTATATAACAATTTATTAGAGGTTGAGTTGAATTTATCAAATAATAACATTCTATTTGCATTTTTGCTTACATTAATAGCGGGGCTTTCAACAGGTATAGGCAGCATAATTTCTTTATATGTAAAACAAACAAATATTAAATTCTTGTCCGCCTCTTTGGGTTTTTCCGCGGGAGTAATGATTTATATTTCAATGATAGAATTGTTTCCCGCATCAAAAGAGTCTCTTTGTTTAATATATGGCTCTTCCGGCGGATATTTAATTACAACACTTTCATTTTTTGCGGGTATTTTATTAATTGCGATAATAGACAAACTTGTGCCCAGTTTTCATAATCCTCATGAATTCAAAGATTCAGTAGATATGGAAAATATGAGCAAAAAAAACGACTTATTAAGACTTGGCATGTTTTCCGCTTTAGCTATTACCATCCACAACTTTCCCGAAGGCATTGCAACATTTTCTGCAGCGCTAAAAGACGGTATGCTCGGAATAAGCATAGCCATAGCGGTTGCTATTCACAACATACCCGAGGGAATAGCAGTCTCCGTGCCCATCTACTATTCTACAGGCAACAGAAAAAAAGCGTTTATCTATTCCTTCGCTTCAGGTCTGTCAGAACCCCTTGGCGCAATTATAGGATATTTTATACTAAGAAGATTTTTAAATGAGACAATGTTTGGTATTGTATTCGCTGTTGTCGCAGGCATTATGGTATACATCTCGCTTGATGAACTGCTGCCTTCAGCCGAAAAGTACGGGAAACATCATTTAGCCATTTACGGTCTTATATTGGGTATGGGCGTAATGGCCGCAAGTCTTTTGATATTTAAATAAATATAGGATTAATTATCGTATATTAAATCGCTGTTTTTTTCTATATTAAATTCTTTAAAATATTTTTCTTCCATCGGTATCCATTCATTTATATACCGTCTATGCATTTCTTGTCCGTTACGTGATAATATTCTTTTACTTTGCTCTTCTTTATCAACGTGTAAAAAGATTTTCAGATTGTATATATCGTCAAATTTCGGATGCATGCTGTATGAGCCTTCTATAATATTTATTTTTTTATATTTGACATCTATATGCTTTGTAAAAGCTGATTTTGAACAGTCATATGCTTGATATGTAAATGCCCTTTTACTTTTAAGCCCCTGTATCACTTCACTATAAAACCTGTCATAATGAATGTTGCCGCCTGACTCTTCCAATCGTGCTTTTGTTCTGAGCTCTGAAGGCAGAAAGAAATCATCAGTATGAAAAACATTGCAGTCATATATGCCGCCTATCAGCTCTGCCAGCGTGCTTTTGCCCGAGCCACATCTTCCGTCTATAGCTGCATATACAAATTCATTCTTTGCGCAAATTTCATCTATTTTTAAAAATATTTCAAAGTATTTAGCGTATCCCTTTTTTATCACTCTGTATGAAGGCAGGTATGCATTCCTGTATTCCTCACTGTGGCTGATATGCCTATAGCCTTTATTTTTTTGCTCATGTAAGAAATCAGATATTCTTTGTACGTCATAAAGTAAAATCCCTTCCCTGCAGCATTTAAGAAAGATATTAAGTTTTGCCTCAAACCTTTTTATACTGCCAATAACAGAATTAGCCGTATTTACAAAAAATTTATTTACAATATTTAAACTTATTGCTGTCTGGTTAAGTGAATTTAGATATATTCTTGCAAGCCCGTTTCCTATATCTTCAAACATTAAATCTGATTTATATTGTTTATTAAGCGAATTGAGTTCTTCCTCCAAATACTTATAGCTGCTATCAAAATCGTCTATCAAATGCCCTCCGGCAAACTCATTCTGATAAATTAGCTTGTAGAAATCTTCTATCTGCATTTGCGGATATTTTTTATAATGGTTTATAAGTATTTGTATAAAATCTTTTTCGTTTTGCATTTATATTCCTAATTATAGTTGTTTAATATTTCTATAATAAGTTGTTGTAAAATTTTTCCCTTTTCCTGCGCTATTTTTATTACTTCCTCTCCGTCCAGCGCTTTGTCTGTAACCCCTGATGCCATATTAGCAATAAGCGAAAATGCGAGCGCTTCCATACCGCAGTGAGCGGCGGCTATTACCTCGGGCACTGTCGACATACCCACGGCATCCGCTCCGAGTATTCTTGCGGCTCTTATTTCAGCCGCCGTTTCAAAACTCGGGCCGCTGAAAGCTATGTATACTCCGCTTTTTAGGTCAATATTCAACTTCTTTGCGCATTGTTCCGCCAGATTTATCAATTTAGGAGTATATGTATTCGTCATATCGGGAAACCTCGGGCCGATTTCATCGTAATTTTTGCCTATAAGAGGATTGTTGCCCATAAAGTTTATATGGTCTTTAATCAGCATAATATCGCCTGAATTAAACAACTCATTTATGCCGCCCGCCGCGTTTGTTACGATAAGAGTTTTCACGCCTAAAAGTTTCATTACTCGAATAGGATATACTACATCTTCAAGAGAATATCCTTCATAGTAATGCAGTCTGCCCTGCATGCATATAACGTTTTTCCCCGCCAGTTTGCCTGTAACGAACCGCCCCATATGGTCGGGAGCTGTGGATGATTTAAAATTAGGTATATCTTTGTAATTTATAGCAACAAAACTTTCAATCGCTTCTGCTATTCCGCCGAGTCCAGAGCCGAGAACAATACCGATTTCCGGCTCAATATTTATAAATTTTTTTATATATTCAACAGATTGTGTAAACATATCTTTTCTCCTATAATTTACTTAATATAAATTTCGCACTCATATTAGCGTTATAAATCGCCTTTTCAATATCTATGCTGTAATACTCGCCGTCTTCATATAACACCCTGCCGTCAACCATTGTAAACACAACGTCGCTGCCTTGCGCTGAATAAACTATATTGTTTAGTATGTTGTGATTCGGCGTCATCCATGGTTTATCAATATCAAGTACTATTATATCCGATTTATTGCCAACCTTTATTGCGCCGCAATCGTCTCTTCCCTGAGATATCGCGCCGTTTTTTGTCGCGGACATAATAGCCTGTTTAGGCGTTATAACTGTTGGGTCATTAAATGACGCTTTATATATTAATGCGAAAATTTTTAAGTCTTCAAAAATATTTAAATTATTATTGCTTGCAGCGCCGTCAGTTCCCAACGCAACGTTTATTCCTTTATTATACAACTTCGGCGCGTTGCAAAAACCGCTTGCGAGTTTTAAGTTGCTTACAGGGCAGCATGCCGCTGTAACATTGTTTTCCTTTAAAATATCATAGTCCTCGTCTTCAAGCCAAATGCAGTGCGCGGCGGTTGTAGGAACATTGAATATTCCGTTCGTGTAAAAATACTTAGCCGGCGTCATATTGTGTCGTTGTTTGCACTGTTCATTCTCTTGTTTGGTTTCCGATAAATGTATATGCATTCTCACATTTGACTTTTGCGCAAACTCCGCTAATTGACTTACTGTTTTTTCATTAGACGTATACTCTGCGTGAAGCGATAAATCAATTTTTATTCGTCCGTTTTCTTTATTGTGATAATTCTTTATTAAACTGTTGTTTTCTTCAAATACCGGCAAATCGTAATAACCTTTATCGCCAGAACTTGTTGTTCCTATACTCAAATTGCACTTTATCTGCGCGTCCATAGCCGCTTTAGCAATATATTCATCCATAAAATACATGTCTGTTGTTGATACAATGCCAAACCTTACCATCTCGGCGAAACCGAGCATTGAGCCGTTGTAAATATCTTCTGCTGTCATTTTAGCCTCAAAAGGAAAAATTCGCTTTGTCAGCCAGTCTTGCAGTTTCATGTTTTCCGCATATCCGCGAAGAAGCGTCATCGGCACATGGCTGTGCGCGTTTACAAGGCCGGGCATTAACAGCTTTCCAGTTCCGTTATATACTCTTCCGTAATTTTTATCGGGCAGTTCTTTACCTATATAATCAATCTTTTCACCGTCAATCCCGATATGGCAGTTTTTAATATAATCAAAATTTTCATCCAATATATCAATATTTTTAAATAGCATCTTAACTCCTTGTATTTTAAATCATAATTATCCTTATTTTACTATAATAACGTTTAAATTCAAAACAGTATTAAATAAGTTTTGCATTTTTGTAAAAAATATTATAATAATTTCATTTGTTGCAAATGCAATATAAATTATATCTTAGTTGAGTTATTATAAAATTGTAAATATTATTATTGTTTGGAGGTAAATACAATGATACGTAAAATTATAGATATCGATGAAAATAAATGCAACGGATGCGGTCTTTGCGCAAACGCTTGTCATGAAGGCGCTATAGGAATTGTGGACGGAAAAGCAAAACTGCTCAGAGACGATTATTGCGACGGACTAGGTGATTGTCTTCCCACATGCCCTACAGGAGCTATTTCGTTTATAGAACGTGAAGCGCTTGAATATGATGAAGCAGCTGTTAAAGAAAATATGAAAAAATCGCAGCAAAAAGAGCAGCCGTTGGCTTGCGGATGTCCGGGAAGTCAGTCAAGAACGTTGGAAAAGCAGCATGCGAATCATCCTGCACCGGATAGTGTTCCGACCAACGCGCCGGAGTCACAGCTTTCGCAATGGCCTGTTCAGATAAAACTTGTTCCTATAAACGCTCCTTATTTTGATAATGCCAATATCTTAATAGCCGCCGATTGCAGTGCATATGCATATGGTGATTTTCATAATAAGTTCATGAAAAATAAAGTAACATTAATAGGATGTCCCAAGCTTGATAATGTAGATTATTCAGAAAAACTTACAGCTATACTTAAAGAAAACAATATAAAATCTCTAACTGTTGTAAGAATGGAAGTTCCTTGCTGCGGCGGATTGCAGAACGCAGTAACCACCGCTTTAAAAAACAGCGGCAAAATGATACCGTGGCAAATAATAACACTATCATCATCCGGCGAAATTTTAGACTGATCAAAAACAAAAAGCATCTGTTTATAACAGATGCTTTTTTTAATCAGTAATACTCAATTTTTTTCTTTGTTTTAATCTTTCCCTCAGTTCCCGCGCCGCCCTCTTCGCTTCTGGTTATTTTATTTGGCCTAAAACGTATTGCAGAAAATTCATTGTTAATTGCAATTTGTCTTATGGGTTCAAACTGATAATCCCGTAAAATTTCCCAGCCACCATCAATTGCAGCATTTTTTAAAAATGCGAACCATATTAAAGCGTTGGCGGATACTCTTGGCAAAACCATTTCAGAATACTTTTCTATATCTTCATTATTTTTAATAAATACTAATATAAAATCTATCTCTGCATAAATGTTTTCGTCTTCTGAAACTTCCATATTTTTTTTGATTTCATCAATTTCGTTTTTAAAATTTTTCGGTGCATTTAAAATAATAATTTCGCTTTGATTTTTATGATTTAACTTTGTTAGTAACTCCATTTAAAATTTTACCTTTTCTTTTTTCCTCTTGAAATTCCTTCTTCAAACCTTATTTAAATAAATTTAAACGGTTCTGAAATACAACAAAAAAACCTTATAAAATTTTAATACAGCTATATATACTATTATATATTCTACATATTATACAGCTATGCACATTAAATTAGCTTAATATTTATCATTCAATTCCACCTTTTAAAATATTATTTTTATATTACTAAATTATTTTAATTTTGTAAACTTTTCTTAAAAAATTTTATTGATAAACTAACAAAGTCACATATTTTACATAAAAATTATTGTATTATTGCATTTACTTTGTTTAAAAATATATTTATATTTTGCTTTTCATCATCATAATCGGCATTAAGCCTTCCCATTCTATCGCAGAAGCCAAGTAATGCTATTTCATTTATATCAGTTTGCTTAATCATTTCCTTAATATCGGCGAATTGCGAGTTTTTAACAACAAACAATATCTGCATATGCCACCTTATTAAACTTTTCACTTTTTTTATAAATTCTTCACCGCATCCCAGTGTTAATAAAAATTCTTCCGCCAGTTTTTCTCCTATTTTTTCATGATTATATGATGTGATTTTACCTTTATGCTCTTTTGTAGTATCAGGCTTTCCTATGTCGTGCAACAGCGACGCCCACATAAAAACTTCGGGATCTTTGCTTTTAAATTTTAATTCCGCAGCTTTATCTACAACAAGCATAGTGTGGTTCCACACAACCCCTTCGGGGTGATATTTAAGCCATTGTTTTGTGTGTTTTTGCGCAAGAAGAATATTAAACGGATATTGCTCAAAATATTCGCTTCTCGAAATTTTATCTAAGTATTCGCTTGGATGCGCATCATTTAAGAGATGAAAATTTATATCATTAAATATTTCATTATAATTCATTTTTCTACACATATCTTTTTTATAAATAAATTTACTATCTAGTATTATAAAAAATATATGTTTTATTTAAGCAATTAAAAATCTCCTGCTTAAGCAGGAGATTTTTTTAATACATAGCTTTTTCTTTTTTTAATACGGTCTTGAATTTCCAGCCTGATTGTTTGGCAGTGTCTTTTACAATTTTAGAAATTTCTCCTAAGTCTATGTTGTACTCATATGCTTTTCCATCAAGTCCGTATCCTGTACCTTTTATTTTTCTTGCAAGCGTACCGCTGGACTGAAAAGAACTTTCAGAGTTGGAGCCGAATGAAAATCCCGAACTTGCCTCTTTGCTCATCTCCCACATAAACACAGTCTTCTCTTTTTCATCCGCAAGAATGTAAGCTTTATATGTAATTGACTTTTTACCTGTGCTCCATTGCGCTTTTAGTAATTCATTGTCAATAAATATATCGCTCGCACCGGCCTCTGAATACGGTATTTGCTGCTTTGCAAACTTCTGCGTAATTATATTTATTAATTCCTTCTTACTCATATTTTACCATTTACTTTACTGTAAAATTAACAACGCTCGCGGGATTTGTGTTATTGTTTATATGAATTTCAACAGAATATTCACCTGTCGGCCATGCTTGAGTGTTTGTTAGATATCCGTAAATATAACGGTCAGCAATGTTGCCGCTGTCGACTTCTGCCGTTGTAATTTTGCTTCCTTTATAAAACCATATAAAAGTAATTTTAGTGTTATTAGGCGCATTTCGTAAAATTGCCGATACTGTAAATTTAGCTGAGTTTGTTTTGTAACTTGCAACCGTATCAACAGGTTTACCCTGACTGTCTACATCCGTTGCCATATGAGCATCGGTAATGCTGATAGAAGTCGAGCTCGAATTTGTATTTGAATTGCTGTTAGAACTTGATGAACTGCCGCATGCGACCAGCGAAAACATGATAAATAAAGTAATTAAAACAAAGACTATTTTTTTGCTCTTCATATTCTTTTCTCTCCTTATATAAATAATATTCTTACCAAATATTACCACTAATTATTTATTCCTGTCAATCTAATAAAATGCCAAAACAAACAAAAAACACCTGCATTCATGCAGGTGCTTTAATGTCTTTATTAAATAATTGAATAAGCGCATACTCCAATAAAACCTGCTATAAAAATAACTAAAATGGGATTTAACTTTTTCCATTTTAACAAAACAAAACTTATTATTGCTATAAAAACAGCGATAATATCGACACCTTGAATTTGGCTGATTTCTCTCGTGTTAAAGATTGATAAAAATAGTATATACAGTCCGGCAGATGCAACAAGCCCTGTTACAGCGGGACGTATTCCAAAAAGCGCTCCGTTTACTGCGGGAAGATTGTTGTATTTTTTATATAAATATGAATATATTAAAATTATCACAAATCCCGGTAAAATGCATGCAATAGTGGATACAACTCCTCCAAATACCCCGCCGACTCTAAATCCGACAAAAGCTGCGGTATTTAAAGTAAAAATACCCGGGGCCATGATAGAAATTGTTACCATATCTGCAAATTCTCTCAAACAAAGCCATCCTCTTTGATCAACAATTATTTGCGAAACCATCGGCAGCGCGGCATACCCCCCGCCTATACCAAAAAGCCCGATTTGTAAATACGCCCATAATAATTTCAAATAAATCATTTTCTAAACCCTTCCTTATGCAGTTTGTAATATGAATAGAAAATCCCGAAACAAGCAGCAATTAAAATTATTAAAGGCACGCTTATATTAAAAATAAAAGCTGCGATAAACGCCGTTATTAATATGATAATGACTATAATATTTTTGTCTTTAACTAAGTCCCTGCCCATTTTATAAACCAAATTCAGAATAACCGCAGCCGCCCCTGCCTGCATACCTTTATATAAACTAATTACAAAGGCATTGTCTTTGATTTTGTTATAAGATAATACAAGAGCCGAAATTATAACCATAGGCGGTATTACTGTTGCCAATAAAGACAATAGCGCCCCGCGAACACCTAAAATTCTATATCCGATAATCATAGCGGCATTTCCAGCAATAGCTCCCGGAGTAGACTGCGCTATAGCGATAATATCCGTCATTTCTTCGCTTTTAATCCATCCGTAAGTCTCAACGAAACGTTTTCGTAAAAGCTCAATTATCACAAGCCCTCCTCCAAAAGCAACTGTGCTTATGTATAAGGTTGATAAAAATAATTTAGCGCTTATTTCTTTCTTGTTTAAATTATCATAATCCATAAAATTCCTCGTTTTTTATATAGTAAAATACACAAACCCGCCGCCCAGCGTTGTTGTTTTTAACCACAAAGATAAATTTATGTACAGTATTTTGCCTTCGTCTAAAATACAAATAATTGAATTATCAATATTTTTAGCATCAATTTCTACTATGGTAACCCAATGCCAGCGGTATAGGCTTTTTTCTTCACCGTTGCAAAGATTTAAAAATGCTATAGGACAATCCGCTTCAATTCCGTGTGTTATAAATCTTGCCGCCTCATCAATTTTCGGTCGTAATGATTTATCTTGTGGTATATCCAAAACAAAATAATTTAAATATAAACCCTTTGATTTAGCGTATTCTAACGCTCCGTCATAAAGCATTTTCGTAGTGTTCACTCCCCTTATTGAGGGTGTTACATAATGCCATATCTCGTCCATAAGCGCGACTGCCTTTGTTTTATTTATTATATTTGAACTGCCGAAAAGTCTTTTATAAAAAATGTACATAAAAATATTGCATACCGCGCTTGGACCGCATCCGGCTTTTTGTTTCCATATATTGCGATACCATTCTTGATTACATCCGTAATATACTTCATTTGTTTTATCATCTGTTATTTTTAATTGATTTATATTATTAAGCTGCACTTTTTCTCTCCGTATTTTTACAACTGAATTCTGCTAAATTATACTTTATTTTTCAGTATAATGCACTTGTATTAAAAAATGCACTAAAAAAACATTATAATATAAAAAAAGCAAGATATAATTCTTGCTTTTTTATTTAATCTTATCAATTTATTCTGAAAATAAAGGAGTTGATAAATAACGTTCTCCTGTATCCGGAAGCAGTACCACTATTGTTTTACCTTTGTTTTCTTCTCTTTTAGCTATTTGCACGCCCGCCCATAACGCGGCGCCCGAAGATATTCCTATAAGAAGGCCTTCAGCTTTTGCAATTTCTCTTCCCGTTACAAAAGCGTCCTCATTTTTAACCGGTATAATTTCGTCATATATGGATTTATTAAGCGTATCCGGAACAAAGTTTGCTCCTATTCCCTGTATTTTGTGACTTCCCGCAACGCCTTTTGACAATAGCGGAGAGTCATAGGGTTCTACTGCAATAATTTTTATATCTGGGTTCTTTTCTTTTAAATATTCTCCTACACCTGTAATCGTTCCGCCTGTGCCTATACCTGATACAAAATAATCAATTTTTCCGTTTGTATCATTCCAGATCTCAGGTCCTGTCGTCTTTTTATGAATAGCAGGATTTGCCGGATTTTCAAATTGGCTCGGTATAAAACTGTTCGGTATTGTTTTTGCAAGTTCAATAGATTTTGCAACTGCGCCTTTCATGCCTTGAGCGCCTTCTGTCAATACAATTTCCGCGCCGTATGCTTTTATTAAATTTCTTCGCTCAACGCTCATAGTCTCTGGCATTGTAAGTATTACTCTGTATCCTCTTGACGTGCCTACTGATGCAAGCCCTATACCGGTGTTGCCGCTAGTAGGTTCAATTATTACAGCGCCTTCTTTAATTAAGCCTCTTTTTTCTGCGTCATCAAGCATGGATTTTGCTACTCTGTCTTTTACGCTTCCTGCAGGATTAAAATATTCCAGCTTTGCAAGAATTTTTGCATTAATATTGTTCTTTTTATTAAATTGCGCAAGTTCTATTATTGGTGTATTTCCGATTAATTCACTTACGCTTCTATATATTTGAGCCATATTAAAAACTCCTTGTTTTATTTAAAAATATAAATTATAAATAATTTAATATTTCAATAGGTTTTTTTATTCTCACTGTCCCATCTCTGCCTTCAACAGCGTCTCCGTATCCGTATTCACAGAACATCGAATAAATATTATTATATTGCGCTGTTTTTATATCATGAAATCTGTCGCCTATCATTACTTGATTTAACGGGTATTTATTTTTAATTTCATATAATATTTCATGTTTTGGTTTATTATCATAAATTCCCGAACATACCATATCGTCAAAATAACAATTCAGATTAAATATTTTATCCGCGCCTTCCATGTATTCTTTTCCGCAGTTGCTCAAAAATACCAGCACATAACCTTTTTTTTTCAGCTCTTTTAGCACTATTGTAATATCTTCAAAAAGTCTTGCGTTGCCTTTATGTATCTGAACATCCATTTCTTCTATAATAATTTCTTCGGCATGCTTTCTGTATTGAACTTCTAAATCCTTCATAAATACGTCCCACATTTCATTATCGGTATATCCCAGCCATTTTGCAATTTCGTTATCCGTAAACTCTTTTGGCTCAGCCTTATTTATACTTACTAAATACTCGTAAGCTTTACGAAACGCAGGCGCGTAGATTTTAATGCTGTCGTGCAAAGTACCGTCATAATCAAAATAAATAGTTTTTATATCGTTTAATTTATTTGTTTCCATAAACATCCTTTAAATTTTGATTTTTTAATCAAAATAAATGCTTCCTCCAATAAATTCTCTTATTATGGAATTGTAAGGAATTTTTGCAATATCTATAGGATTAAAAAAAGACAATAAGTTTGATAATCTTTCCGCTGTTAAATATAATTCACATTCTTTGTCGATATTTTTAAGAGTTTCATCCGCAAAAGTTCTCAGAGCGTTCATCTCATATAATAAACTGGAATTAAACATAACATCCGCTTGTTCCTGAAATTTAAATACGTTTTTAAGCTCGCCTCTTCTTACGCTCGGCCATTGATTAAATGTATGCTCCGGCGTGCATGCCCTGTATTTTAAATCGCGTATCATCCTTCTGATTAATCTGACTTCAGTTGTAGGCACTCTGTTTACCAAATCAATATTTGGTCCGAATAAGGCGCTGATATAAATTCTAAAAAATATATTCCTGTAAATTGATGGCATAAGTTCGGGATTTAACGCATGAATGCCCTCAACAACCAATATTTCATCATGCTCAAGCTTCATTTTTCTCGTCTCTTCCATTCTGTTACCTGTAACAAAATCAAATATAGGTGTTTGTATGGTTTTGCCGTCTATTAGATCTTTAATTTGACGGTGGATTAATCTTAAATCCAACGCGTCCAAATTTTCAAAATCGTAATTACCCTGTTTATCTTTAGGAGTAAATTCTCTGTTTACAAAATAATCGTCAAGCGATAACGGTTTAGGTCTTATTCCGTTTACTCTGAGCTGAGTTGACAATCTGTTTATAAAAGACGTTTTTCCCGAAGAAGACGGTCCTGAGATTAACACAACCCTAATTAATCGCCTTTGATTGAGTATCATATCCGCAATGTCGGATATTTCTTTTTCCTGTCTTGCCTCCGCAATGTTTATCAGTTCCAGACTGCGCCCCGAGGATATTGCGCCGTTTATGTCAGATACTAACTGCACATCAACTTTCTTCAGCCATAATTGAGTATCTTCATATGTTTGAGATAATTTTTCGGGATATACGAAAGGCTTGTCCGCTTCTTTTCTTATATTGCTGAAATCTATAATAAATCCGTCAGAAAACGGCAAAATTCTAAAAGGCTCAACAAGCGAGGAGTGGCGTCTGGCGGGATAAATAATTTTCATTTTTGTGTTATCGACATCATATTCATAATAATTATTATTCTTGCCGATAAAATTAATCGGAACATCCGAACTTACCCACTGCAGAATTTTTGTCTCTATCTGTTTTACTTCACGAATGGATAGCACGGAATTTAATAACCTGCAATATAGTCCGCTTTGAATAGAGTATGCAACTTTAAGTTCATCTTCGGGGAATAATTCCTTTATTACTTTAATAAGTCCCAATAAAACAGTTTGCCTGTTTTCACGCAAATGCATTTCTTTCACAATACCACCTGCAGTCAGAGTATTAAATACTATTAAGTAAATTATAGATAAGTATACTATTTTTTTATAAAAAGTTCAATTTTCATTATATTAATTAAACAACGCAAGCAATTCAGATATGCTAAGTACTTGAATATAATCTTTTTTAGAATTTATATAATTAACAATAACTTTAAAATCATCAATAGAATACTTCATGTGCTCAGCATCGTATCCGTCCTCAACCTTATGTATTATAAATATATAATGCTCTTTATTAAATATCGCTTCATTTATTAAGTTAGTAGCTTTTTGAGGCGGCACTTCATCGGTTAAATTGCATATAACAACATCACCCTGTCTGGCATTGGGTGATATTGTCCAAAAACCGTAAAGCCCTCTTGCCGCCTTAAATTTGTATTTTTTCAAAACATCAAAAGTAATTTCGCTATTCATCCCTGAAGGAAATACTAAAACATCATCGTTATTAAATCCTCTTATTTTCAACCAAATTTTTGCTCCTATAATTTGAATGAATTGCTGCTTATAACTAAGGGAATTTAGACTCTCATGATTATATGTATGGTTTACGATATCCCAGCCGTTTAAATAAAGATCAGATAACTGTTTTAATGTCATATAATTTTCTTTTCCCACCCTTGTCGGTATCACGGCAATATTCCCGACAATATTATATTCTTTCATCAAATTATATCCCTCGCTGTATTGTGATTCAAACCCGTCGTCAAAAATGATTGTAATACTTCCCATATCGCTGTTAAGTGCAGCTCTATATTTTTCTCTCTCAAAATCACATATAAAATTCTTACAAACAGCTGTAATATTATTTGAATGAATTGAAGTATTGGGTAAAACTAAAGGCGAAACCAGCATAACAATTATTAAGTTTATTAATATAAAAGAATATGTCCTCAGTAAACTTTTATCCATTTTTAAATTGCTCGCTCATTTTATAAAAATTTTGCGTCCTTCTCATCTTATTCCACATTTGATTTTCTTCAGAATTCCAAAAATACATAAATGTTCCGCAAACATATAAACACATTAAAAACAGCGGGTATACTAATATATCAAGAATAAATATCTTATAGATTTCTTTATACGTTTCTTTTGGATATAAATTATATCTTTTAGATATAAATATAGCGGCAAGAGAGTATAATTCTCTTAAAATAATTCTTACTGCTAAATAAAAAATATATATTTTTATTATTGCGCTGCTTGCCACAATAAGTAAAATAATAAAAGTAAAAATCGAGAAAAAAATTGATGTAATTCCCATTAATAACGATTCTATAAAGAAGTGAAATGACAAACTTTTATTTAAAAAATTCTTTATAAACTGATTTTTATAAAATAAAAAGCAGTTTATAAATCCTTTTTGCCATCTTAATCTTTGTTTGAATAAATCTTTCCAATTTTCAGGGCATTGCGTATAACACAATGCCTCAGGCATATAAAGAATTTTTTTGTCAGTATTTTTTATCATAAACTGTATCTTAAGCGTAATATCAATATCTTCTCCTAAAGTTTTTCTATATCCCCCCACCTGCATTAAAATGTCCTTTCTAAAAGCGCCGAAAGCGCCGGAAATTATTGCAGTTGCGTTTTGTTTATGTAAAGATATTTTATATATATAAAAACCTTTAATATAATCAAGTATCTGCAGCGTCGTTATTCTTTTAATATTCAAATCCTGTTTTTTTTCATAACCTTGTATAATATGTATAGCTCCTCCTGCCGCTACAATATCCTTATCAATAAATGCCCTATTCATATATTTCAGCGCATCCTTATGCAGCGAGCTGTCAGCATCTAAAGTTACAATAAGCGGGGAAGACGCAAACTTTATTCCTGCATTCAAGCTTTCCCCTTTTCCCATATTACTGTTATTAATAACATAAAAATTTTTATATGCTGATGATTGATAAACATATCTGCTTTTATAATAAAATTTTTTTAGTTTGAGCGCTGCATTTAATTTTTCCATCGTGCCATCCGATGATCCGTCATTTATATATATAACCTCATAATTTTTATAATTTAAATTAATCATATTATTTATTGAATACTCTATCAATAACTCTTCGTTATAGCATGGTATGAGTATGCTGAATTTTTCTTCTGCCTCTGAAAACGGAAGTATCTGTTTTCTTTTAAAAGCTGTAATCAACGCATTAATCATATGAAAAACAGGGAGAATCGTACTAATAAATATTAAAAATTCTATAATCAGCAATGCTATTACCTCACTTGCCGCCAATATATTCGTATACTCTTATGTAATCAACCTTAAAACTGCTTGGAAAAACAGTTTTAGAATCCGGGCTTCCGGGCCAGTTGCCCCCTACAGCTAAATTCAATATAAGATACATTTTCTCATCTGCAACCCCTGTACTTGTTTGATGGAAAATTTTATTATCCACATACCAAACAATTCTGTCAGGCATCCATTCTACACTGTATATATGAAAATCCTGAGGGTTATTTATTGTTACCGAATTAAATTTTTTAGTTCTTTTGCCGCCGAAATAATAATGGTTTCCTCCGTATATTATCGTTGATTCGCTTCCAATGGATTCTAAGATATCTATTTCATAAAAATTACCTGTTTGCGGAATCATCCAAATAGCAGGGAATAATCCCTTGCCCGATGGAATGCTTGCACGAACTTCAATCTTCCCGTATAAAAATTCGTCCTTGTTTAATGTTTCAATCATACCGGACGAATATTTTTTGCGGCTATTTTTTTGGTTTATATCTGCCGTAAGATATAAAACACCGTCAGATACTCTTACATTTTCAGGCATATAAGCTTGCAGCTCATTATTGTCATTATTAGTTTTGCAAACGCATGACCACTTATCAATATTTAACGCAACTCCGTCAAAATCATCTTGCCATAAAAATCTAAATAATTTAATATCAGTGTTTTTATATACATCAGAATGAATAGTCTCATCGGTTTTTGTTTCTTTATCCGTTTCACTTTGGCTGCTTAATTGAATATAACTTGTATTTTTATCTGCTTTATGCCATATAGATACAGTTTTGCTTTTAATATGACATGTCCCAGATAATAAAGAAAAAAATATAAGTCCTGTCAATAATGTTATTACTATCAATATTATTCTTCTTATAACTAACCTGCGCACTTATAAAATTTTAAACTCCATATCAATTTTAATTAATATGTATGCTTTGCCGCAGACAAGTATTCACATAAAATATCATTAAATAAATCAGGGTCATATAGATTTTATCTATATGACCCTGATTTATTATTAATTAATAGTTATTTTAAATTATTTGCGCTTTTATAAAATTTAAATCCAAAATACGCTCCCAAAATAGGCAAAAGCAATATTAAGAAAATGTAGAGAATATAATATATGTTAAACTCATTAAATGTATACCTTGCAAGAAAATACACGCCTCCCAAAGAAAACGCAAAGCTAAACTTCCATACCTTCTGCATTAAAAATCCGAATAAAATACCCAGAATAAAATATATAAACAGTAAAATGCCAATAGTTATTATGCGTTCTGATATTGAGCTGTCCGAAAAAACGGAAACTAAAACTCCGAAATAACCCGTAAGCAAGCCTATTAATAACGCTGCAATTATGCCTAAAGTATTTTTCATTATTTACCGCCGTTTGAATTATGCTTATTATTTACTTCTGCCGAATTCTTTTCATCTGCAATTGTAAGTTTTATTTTTTCAATTCTTTTTTCTTTTATTTCTATAATCTCAAAAGTTAAATTTTCAAATTTAATTATTCGTCTGTCGTCTTCTTCAGGTATTACTCCTATTATATCAAGCAAAAATCCCGAAATAGTGTCATGGTTTTCCGATTCTATTTCCAGTCCCAGTTCATCATTAATATCGTCAATGTATATCAGCCCTGTAAGCATATATGTCTTATCATCAACTTTTTCGATTGAAAATTCCTTAATATCGCCGGTGTCATTAATCGGCCCCATAACTTCTTCTACCAAGTCTTCTATTGTTACAATACCAGAAAAACCGCCGTATTCATCTATAAGTACCGCAAGATATTGTCTTGATTGTTGAAGCTCTTTAAACAATTCGTCAATATTTTTGCTTTCCGGGACAAAATACGGCTTATGCAAAATAGATCTTATATCAACTTTTTCAAACCCTGTTTTTCTAGCCTGCAGAAAAAAATCTTTCATATATAAAATGCCTATTATATTGTCTATTTCATCATCATATACCGGTATTCTCGAATGTCTGGTTTCTAACAGCTCGTCAATATATCCGCTTAATTTATCATTAATATCAATAGCATAAACATTCGTTCTTGATGTCATTATTTCTTTAGCGAGTATATCGTCAAACTCAAATATAGATTCTATTAAATTCTTTTCATATTCGTTGAATACGCCTGCTTCTTGTCCTGTTTCTATCATTGAGCGTATTTCTTCTTCAGACACTTTTTCTTCCAAAGCTTCATGATGCATTCCAAGCATTCTTAATATCAGTCTGGTGGACGAAGAAAGCAGCTTAATAAACGGCGATGCTATTTTTGATACTACAATAACCGTTCTGGCCGTTGCGAGGCTTATTTTTTCCGCTTTTTGCAGAGCCACTCTTTTAGGAACCAATTCCCCGAAAACCAAAGTAAAATAAGATAATATTATTGTTATTAATATAATCGAAATCTGATGTACGTATGGAATTTTATAAGCTGACAAGAAACTTGCAAAATGCTGCGAAATCCCCGTAGCCGCAACTGCGCTTGCAAAAAAACCTGCTAAAGTAATAGCTACTTGGATAGTTGATAAGAATTTAGTCGGCTCTTTTAATAATTTTTGCACTAAAATAGCTTTCTTGTTGTCTTCTTCTGCCAATATGTTAATTTTATTTTTGTTTACAGATACAATTGCCATCTCCGCGCAAGCAAAAAACGCGTTAACAGCCGTTAAGAATAATAAAAATATAATTTGAAATAAAATTATCTGCCCGTCAGGTTCAGGGTCTATCATAGTTTCCTCCGAAATAAATTACGTATAAAATTATTTTAATGTATAATAACATATTTTTTATCATTCTGTCAATTTTATTAATATATTAAACTCTCTGTTAACATTAAAAATTGAAAACAGGCAATCATATATATAATAATTATTTGACAAAAACTGTTAATTAATATAATATTCTAAATGATTTACTGAGAATTAAATAAAATGAAAGTTAAAATATCAAAATATTTTTTACAATTTTTATATTATTTTGTTTATTATAAGATTAAAACTAACGCAGATAAAAATCAAAATAATATTAACATAATAATGCTGTAATATTAAATAAGAGGTGTAAATAATGTGGTTTTCAAAATCGCGGGAAGAAGTATTAAAAGAGTTTGACGTTGATTATTATATAGGTCTTAGCAAACATGAAGTTTCGAACAGAACTGAAAAATACGGAATAAACAAACTCAAAGGCAAGCCTAAAAAAAGTGTTATTATATTGTTTCTCTCTCAGCTTCAGGATATGCTTATTTACGTTCTGTTAGGCGCTACAGCTATTACAATAGCTATAGGAGAATACGTAGACGCGATAATAATCCTCGCTGTTGTTATTTTAAACGCTTTGATAGGAGTTTTTCAGGAATTCAAAGCAGAAAAAGCAATCGAGGCGCTGCAAAAAATGACTACGCCAAAAGCGCTTGTGCGACGTGACGGAGAAATAAAAGAAATCAATTCCGAGGAACTTGTTCCGGGCGATATAATAATAATCGATGCCGGAAGGTATATACCCGCTGATATAAGGTTACTTGAAAGCGCAAATCTTCAGATTGAAGAGTCTGCGCTTACAGGAGAATCAGTGCCAACGGATAAAAACGCAAAAGACATCCACTCAGACCCTAAAACGCCTCTTGGAGACATGTCTAATATGGCGTTCATGTCTACGCTTGCAACATACGGCAGAGGCGAAGGCGTGGTTATAGCAACTGCTATGGATACCGAAATAGGCAAAATCGCAAAAATACTCGACCAAGACGAAGATGAAATGACGCCGCTACAAAAAAGATTGGACGAACTGGGCAAGATTCTTGGTTATCTTGCCATAGGCATATGCGCGCTTATTTTTATTATCGCATTATTTCAAAAACGCGATTTGTTTGAAATGTTCTTAACTGCTATCAGCCTCGCAGTCGCAGCGATACCGGAAGGTCTTGCCGCCATTGTGGCGATTGTGCTGGCGCTCGGAGTTACAAAAATGTCTAAAATTAACGCTATTGTTAAGAAACTTCCGGCTGTTGAAACTTTGGGCTGTGTAAATATAATTTGTTCCGATAAAACCGGAACGCTTACTCAAAACAAAATGACTGTAGTCAAAACATATACATTGAATAATTTTAATGAAATACCGCATGAAAAACAGTCGCACACGCTTGATAATGATACGCTGGAGCTTATACGCTCTTTTGTATTATGTTCTGATGCAACTTATGAAAACGGTCAAGGCACAGGCGACCCTACCGAAATTGCCCTTGTAGTACTCGGCAATAAATATAATATTTTAAAATCCGAATTAAATGCAAAAAACAAGAGAGTTGCCGAAAATCCTTTTGATTCAGACAGAAAGCTTATGTCTACTTTAAATATTGAAGGCTCCGCTTACAAAGTTCATACTAAAGGCGCAATTGATAATATATTAAAAATTGCAAATAAAACGCTTGTGGGCGGCGAAGTAGTCCCTCTTTCAAGTGAAATAAAAGAAAAGTTTATAAAATCCGCGGAAGCGATGTCTGATTCTGCGCTACGAGTGCTAGGTGTAGCATATAAAGATGCCGCTGATATAATAAATCCTGAAGATATGGAAAAAGATCTTACAATAATAGGTATGGTCGGAATGATTGACCCCCCGAGAATGGAAGTAAAGGATTCAATCAAAGAAGCCAAAACCGCAGGCATTACCCCCATAATGATTACGGGCGACCATAAAAACACGGCGGTTGCTATCGCCAGAGAACTCGGAATAGCATCGTCAATAGAACAAAGCCTTACCGGCGCTGAAATAGACCAGCTCACTGACGAAGAATTTTCCAGGGATATAAAAAAATACCGCGTATTCGCAAGAGTATCGCCCGAGCATAAAGTTAAAATAGTACGAGCGTTTAAAGCTCAGGATAATATAGTATCCATGACAGGTGATGGTGTTAATGACGCTCCTTCGCTAAAATATGCGGATATAGGAGTCGCTATGGGTATCACTGGAACAGACGTGTCAAAAGGCGCCAGCGATATGATACTTACCGATGATAATTTCACAACAATAGTTCACGCAATAGAAGAAGGCAGAAATATTTACAACAATATTAAAAAATCGGTAATATTCCTTTTATCATGTAATCTTGGTGAAGTAATTGCTATATTTGCATCAATTCTGTTTTTCTGGCCAATCCCGTTGCTGCCTACGCAGATACTTTGGATAAATCTTATAACCGATACGCTTCCCGCAATAGCGCTGGGAGTTGACCCCGGCGATAAGGATGTAATGAAGCGAAAGCCCCGCAATCCTAAAGAAAGTTTCTTTTCGCAGGGTGCAGGCGTAAGAGCCGTTATAGGCGGAACGTTAATAGGCATTCTTACACTTTTTGCCTTCTATTTCGGCTTAAAAGAACACGGTTATACGATGAACTCAGCAAATATACCGGATGAAGTTATGACTTATGCAAGAACGATGGCTTTCGTAGTCCTTGCGGCTTCTCAGTTATTCTATTCTCTTTCAATGAGAAACTCAATTAAGTCAATATTTAAGGTTGGTCTTTTTACAAACAAGTTTCTTGTTGTAGGAATAATAATCGGTTTTATCTTGCAAATTGGAGTAATATCTTTCCCGCCTTTAGCAAATGCGTTTAATGTTCACAATCTTAGCTTTAAAGACTGGGATCTTGTAATAATACTATCTCTGATCCCATTAATAATCAATGAACTAATAAAAAAGATAAAGAGTATAAAAATAAATAAAGAAAATGAATTTTAACAGTAAACCCCCTTACGGGGGTTTATTTGTTGATATATTTAGTTTAGTAAATTAATCTGTTTTGAAAAATCTTCAACCATCATTGCCGTCTGCAAATTTCTGATATCTTTTTTACCCCAGCATATTATTGCTGTTGATTTAACTTCCCCGCCTTTAACACTTATAATGTCACTCATTGTTTTTATTGCTTTCTTACCTCCGAACCCTTTGGTATTCATTCCTTTTGTAACAAAACAGAATGACGTTATCCCCTCAATCATATCTATTTTTTGCAAGTAAGCCTTAAACACTCCCGCAAGAGAAAATGCCTGTACGGGGGATGCGAATATTAAAGCATCATAAATATTAAGCTGAGGCATGTTTTTTATTTCAATTTTTTTCGGGTCTCTGTTGTTTTCATCTGCTTGCTCGATTCTTTGAATTTCTACATCTTGTCCTTCATTGTTGAGCCTGATTTTAAGCGTCTTTGCAGCAGACAATGTGTTGCCTGTCTGAGAAAAAATAATCATTCCTATTTTCATTTGCTTTCTCCTATAATAATACTAATTGCCATTTTTAAGTGCGTTTTCTATAGCTTTCAATATCGCTTTGCTGCTTGTAGTAGCTCCGCTTATTGCATCCACGTTCAGTGATTGCGCTTTTATGACTTCTTGTGTCAGCGCTTCGGCTTTTGCGCCTTTTCCGTTATCATGCTTTATAATTTTTATATTAATTATTTTATGGTTTTGTACATTCACTTCAACTTGCACTTTCACAGGAAAAATACTGCTGCTTCCGCTGTAGCTGCCGTCGGGAATTTTTGATAAATCCACGTCAGTAATAACTGCCTCCGCAAGTTCGTTTTCGCTTTTTTTACTCATAATATTAAAAGCTATAACTCCTCCAATTACAATTAAAAAAACTATTATTAAAATAATCGCTATAACTTTTTTCATTTTTCACCATATATTACTTGATTTAATTATACTATACTATTACTATGCAGCATTGTCAACCCGAGTAATTTATGTGATTATTGACAGATAATAATATTTAATATACACTAAATACTATATATGAATGGAAGGTGTTACTTTTGTCAGGCGATATAAGACGCAGTGAGATTTTGAATATAATAAAATCAAGCGATAAGCCCGTATCCGCAAGCATTCTGGCAAAACATCTCGGCGTCAGCCGCCAGATAATAGTGTCAGATATCGCTCTTATGAGAGCGTCTAATATTAATATTATTTCCACACATAAAGGCTATATAATCCAGTCTGATGCATCAAAAAAAGCTGTCCGCATTTTTACGGTAAATCATACAAACAAACAAATACAGGACGAATTAAACACAATTGTCGACCTTGGCGGCAGAGTGTCAAACGTTGTTGTCAACCATATGATATATGGTGCAATTACCGCGGATTTATCAATCTCATCAAGAAAAGACGTTCAGGATTTTATATCGGAACTTACAGCAAATCAAACGCGTCCGCTTAAAGAGCTTACAAACGGCGTTCATTCGCATATGGTTTTTGCAGACAGCGAAGATATTCTTGATTTAATAGAAAGCAAATTAAAAGAAAAAGGTTATTTGATAATCTAAACAAATTTTTCCATTATAAATTGCATTTTATTTATAAATACTAAAATAAAAGTATTTTTAAGGAGATGCAATCAATGAATAACAAACCCAAACCTGACGACCGCAGTGATAATGTGGAAAGAATTCAAGATAATATAACAATGACAATACAGAACATACACCGCGCAGATGAGATGATAGAAAAAACATCAGACAGTAAAATGAAAAAGGAACTTGAAGAAAAGAATAAGAGAAGACAAAATGCTCTAAAAGGAATGAGAAGTGAAATCCGCGACGAAGCGTTGTATAATGAACAAACAAATTCAATACAACAGCGTGATAATGAATATGTAGCTGATTTGTATGATAACTATTTTGAAGGTTCTGAATAACAGAACCTTTTTTATTTCATATATCTAATTCATATGAACTGTTTTATAATGCCGTCACTCATCATGTCGGCTATCCTTAATACCTGCATATCTATACTGTCATATTCCGAAATTTCCGATTCATAATCTTTTTTTAACCTGTATGTTAACTCATTCTCCGTCATGTAAAGATGGTCATAAAGCATCGCCCGCCATTCGTGCACGTTGTAATACGCATTAATATCACATAAAAACTCTGCAAGATCATCTGCGTTTTCATACCACTGCCTTCTGTATTCATCAGCAGCTTGTACATTTGAAATTTTTAAATTATCAGCAAGCATTTGCCCTGTTAATAAATTACTTAATAATAATTCTTCAAAAACTTTAGCTTTTTCTTTTCCGTAGTATTTTCTTATTTCATCGGCGATAGAAGTTGAATTCTTTATAAGTCTCTTTGATACCAAACTTAAATCAGGCAGATTTTCAATACTGCTTATAATTAGCATACGTGTCCATTTTGCACGTTGCGCCCATAAAGTTCGTGCTGTATTAATAATATCTTGTTTGTTTTTTATTATTTCATCAGTAACAGACATTTAATAAACCTCTCAAAATTCACTTTATTATATCTTATGATTTAATAAAGTATTTCTTGACCCTTATTTTAAAAAACATGATTAATATTTGAGTTAAGAACTTTTTAAGAATTGTGTTTTTTTTAAATTTGGTTTATGATATAATTTTTTTGTTTTATTTGGTTTTATATAAATATATTAAGGGGTTTATAATGAACAATTCACTAATCACACTATCTTCAATGGTATTATACTTAATCGCAATGATAGTAATCGGACTTTATTTTGCCAAAGTTGCAAATGAAGGTTCTGAAAACTTTTTTATCGGCGGCAGAAGGCTTGGTCCGTGGGTAGCCGCAATGAGCGCAGAAGCCTCCGATATGAGCGGATGGCTTTTAATGGGCCTTCCGGGCGTCGCATACTGGTGCGGTCTTTCCGATGCTGTTTGGACAGCTATAGGACTTGCAATAGGTACATACCTAAACTGGCTGCTAGTATCAAAAAGACTTCGAAGGTATTCAATAAAAGCAGGCAACGCTATAACAATACCTGAATTTTTCAGCAATCGTTTTAAAGAAAATAAAAAAGTTATTATGACAATAGCCGCTTCATTTATTCTTGTATTTTTTTCAGTATATACCGCAAGCTGTTTCGTAACTTGCGGCAGATTGTTTAATCAGCTTTTCGGTTTTGACTACAGGCTGATGATGCTTATTGGTGCGGCAATAGTACTTTCATACACTTTGCTCGGCGGTTTTTTGGCAGAAAGCACTTCCGATTTTGTGCAGGGTATTGTTATGATTCTGGCGCTTATTGCAGTTTTAGTTACAGGCACTATAGCAGCCGGAGGAATTGACACTGTAATTCAGAACGCAAAAAGCATTCCCGGTTTCTTTGAATTTTTTGGAATTGCCAAGCCGGTAACAAACGCTTCGGGCGTACAGCAGCTTTCTGCCGCAGGAACGGCTTTGTTTTCAGCGAATGCAGGTTCTTACGGGCTTATTACCATAATTTCAACTATGGCATGGGGGCTTGGATACTTTGGCATGCCCCAGGTACTGCTTAGATTTATGGGTATCAGAACTACCGGAGAGCTCACCAAATCTCGCCGCATAGCAATGATATGGGTTGTAATTTCACTTGCAGCCGCAGTATTTATTGGTATAATCGGAAGAGCTTTATATCCGAATGCTCTGCTAACCGCACCGGCTTCCGAAAGTATATTCATCGTAATTTCACAAACTCTTATGAACCCGTTTGTAGCGGGAATAATGATGGCAGGTATTCTTGCCGCGACAATGAGTTCTTCAGACTCATACCTTTTAATAGCGTCTTCTGCGTTTTCAAGAAACATTTATCAAAGTATTTCAAAAAAACAGGCAGATGATAAAAAAATTATGAAAATAAGCCGAATTACCTTATTAGTTGTTGCATTAATAGGTATAATAATCGCGCTTGATGAAAACAGCGTAATATTTAAAGTTGTAAGCTTCGCATGGGCAGGATTCGGAGCGACTTTCGGTCCGATTATGCTGTTCTCACTGTTCTGGAAACGCACATCACGCGCAGGCGCAGTTGCAGGTATGCTGGGCGGCGCAGGCATGGTGTTTATCTGGAAACTTTTAATCAAACCTTTGGGAGGAGTATTTGGAATATACGAGCTTTTGCCGGCTTTCATATTCTCTAGTATCCTTATATTAATAGTATCACTAGCAACAAAAGAACCGTCAAAAGAAATACAGAATGAATTTGAAGAAGTAAAGGCAATGACTGATTAACATAAAAATTTACCGTCTCTATACGGAGACGGTTTTTTTATTTATAATCTATACGCATTGTCGTATATTTCATTTTTATCTTTTTCATTTAGATTTTTATCAATAATTATTGCGATTGCGAAAACAATAAATAAATTTACAACAAATCTTACTGCCGTGAATTTCCATCCCATATATGAAACCTCAAATAATAATAAAGGTATTCTTATGCTTGCCGAAGAACATATAAAAATTAAAACGTTTGATATTTTACTGCCTTTTTTTAAGAGCATTCCCGCAACAGGAAGAAGCGCGTATAAAGGCACTGCCGTTACAACGCCAAAAGCAAACGATATTAATATTCCCTTGCTATTTGAATTTTTGCCCATCAATTTAACCATTGTCTCTCTATCAATCCATACATCCATTAACCCTATGCATATAAAAACAGGAGCGAGCATAAACAGAAAATTCATAAAATTCTTAAGAGTGAATTCAATTGACTTAATGCCTGTTTGAGGCAGGAAAATTAATGCCGCAAAATTTGCGCTTAAAACAACTATTAAAAAAAGATGCTTTTTAAAAATTCTCATCTAAGCGCCCATCCCGTTATATAAGCTGTTATGAATGAAAATAAAAATGCAAGCATGTTTCGCATATATGTTGTTTTTTTACCAAGATATTTTATCTCAAGAGGCATTGTAATTAAACCCACAGTTGTAAGTGTTGAAATAAAAACAGCTATCTGAACTATTCCAGCGCCGCTTTGCAATAGCTGGGAAGCAATAGGAAAAGCAATTATCACAGGTATTATAGTTGCCGAGCCAAGCGCGGCCGATAATAATATCCCACTGAATGAGGAATTTTCACCTAATGTATTTTTAATAACATCTGAAGGAATTGCCGCCAGTAAAAGCCCTAGAAGAAAAAGTATCGCTATAAACTGCGGCAAAATATTTAAAAACATTTTTAGAGATTTTTTTAATGCGATAAGTGTTTTGCTTTTGTTTTTAACAAAAGAAATGGAAAGCAGTATAACGGCAATACCGTAAAGATAATATGAGAATATGTTGCTCATATATTATTTCCCCCTATTTATTAGGTTGTGTTTTTATTTTGATTATAATATAATTCAACAAGGAGTTATGTTGCCAGGGCAACGAAATTTAATAAATGCACTATATAAATGTTTTAAAAAACTCAATTTTATTTTATGGAATCGAGCCAAAAGATGTAAATGAAATGCTTAGTTGCTTAAGTTCTTATATAAAAGAATATAAAAAAGATGAAATAATATTATCTGAAAGTGAGTATGTTGACAAAATAGGTATAATAATCTCCGGCTGCGCCCGTTCCATAAAAAATGATGTGTCGGGAAAAACTACTATAATAACGCTTTTAAATGAGGGCAGTTATGTCGGTGTTTTATTGGCCGCAAGCAAAAACAGGGAAAGTCCGGTTTCTGTCCAGGCATCTGATAATACTATTGTTTTATATATCCCAATTGATAATGTTTTTAGACGTTGTGAAAAAAATTGCGTCAGACATGAAATACTGACCCGCAATCTTTTTGACGGATTATCGCAAAAAGCAATGGTCCTGCACGATCGCAACGACTGTCTTATTAAATCAACTTTGCGCGACAAAATCATGACTTATCTTATCAGATTATCAAAGGAACAAAACAGCGCGGAATTTGTTTTGCCGCTTGACAGAAATGGTTTGTCGGAATATTTAAATGCGGACAGAAGCGCTTTATCGAGAGAGCTTTCAAAAATGCAAAAAGAAGGACTCATAAATTTTACAAAAAATCATTTCCGGCTTAATTGACTCAAAATATGAATAATCCTTATTTATATATAATTTAAGTAAAATAAAAATAAATTTTATTAATAAAGAGATAATAAACAAAGAGTTATTGATTGTTTATAAAATGTAAAAATTTTCCATTTAAACACAATGTTACATTTTCGTTACATATTTGTTAAATTTTTAATACAATATATTGCCAATCCAGCTTCTCCCAATTTGCTTGATTAAGAAATCGTTTTATAGTAAGATATGACACGTTCGGAACATTATCCGAAAGAATTGGAACATGGAGGAAGAAAGAATGAAAAAGAATTGGAGAAACAAACTAATTGCCGTTTTAGTAATTATGCTTATTGCAATTGCTTTTGCGGCGCCGGTAAATGCGTTAACTATTGCCTCTAATTGTAATATTGCAAATGCTACTTCATGCAACAGTAATACAATATGTGGAATCGGAGTATGTCCGTCACAAACTGATGAGAATTGCGTAGTAATAACGACAAATTGCGCCAATAGCCAGAAAGCAAATGTACAAACAGTAACAACTGGCACTACAGCTTCTAAATCATTTAGCGACTATTGGACAAAATTGTTAAACAGCATTAGACAAAATAATAATGTTATAACAAACCCGTCAGCGCCGACACAACCTGCTGCGCCGACAAAACCGACACAGCCTACAACACCAACACAACCTACAACACCGACAACACCAACACAGCCTACAACACCAACAACACCAACACAACCTACAACGCCGACACAGCCGACAACACCGACAACCCCTGCGCAGAGCGGCATATCTGCACAGGAACAGCAAATGGTTAATCTTGTAAATAACGAGCGTGCGAAAGCAGGATTACAACCTCTTGCAGTCGATGCAAAATTATCTCAAATGGCTCGCGTAAAATCGCAGGATATGGCAGATAACAACTATTTCTCCCATACATCGCCCACATACGGCAGTCCGTTTGATATGATGAAGAAGTTCGGCATAAGCTATAGAACAGCGGGTGAAAATATTGCGCTTAACAGTTCAGTTGAAAAAGCTCATACAGCTCTTATGAATTCAGAAGGGCACAGAGCGAATATACTTAATCCGAAATTTACTCATATAGGTATCGGAATAGTATCAAAAGGCGGAAGCTTGTATTTTACACAAGAATTTATAGGTAAATAAAAATAAAACGCATTTAAAAAATATCCCTTTGGGGATATTTTTTTATTAAGTATTTTTCATTATTATGCTTTCCATCAAATTTGCCACATCTTCGCATTCGTCAAAACAATTTTCAAGTTTATTAAATATTTGAGTCCATGACAGTATCTCGATTGCATCTTTACTCGATATATACAAATTCCGCACCGCAACGGTATACATTTTATCGCCGATATCTTCCAAATGGTTTACTTGTATAATATTATCTTTTACTGTTTTCGATTTTCTGAAATTGCTGAAATCTTCCGTTGCTGTCTTTAATGCCTGAGTGCATTTTACTATAAGCTCCGTAAATTCCAACGCTTCCTGTTTTATTTTCTGTATATTAAACATATACATTCTCATTATTACGTCTTCTATAGCATCCGTAACATCATCTATATTTTGAACAAGGCTGATAATATCTTCCCGTTCGATAGGAGTAATAAACTCTCTCATCAGTTTGTTCATAACATTATGCATACTTTGATCTGCCAGGTGTTCTATTTCATGCAATTTCAGCATCTGAGCTTCAATTTCATGAGGATTATAATTTGATAATACGTGATGCAGCATTTGAGCAGATTGACAGCAGAAATCAGCAAGTTTTATAAATTCATCAAAATAATTAAATTCTTTGTTTCTTTTCATTTATGTTAGCTTCTCCATATTATTTTAAAATATTTTTATAAATAATAATGCCATTAAAAACCCTATAAGCCCGCATCCGGGAAATGTTAAAAACCATGCGGAGAGCATTTCTTTTACTATGCTCCAGTTTACGTTTGATAAACGTTTCGCGCTTCCTACTCCCATTATCGCAGTTGTTTTTGTATGCGTAGTGCTTACGGGAATGCCTGAAAGCGAAGAAAGCAATAAACATATTGATGCTGCAAGGTCCGCCGAAAACCCTTGGTATTTTTCAAGCTTAACCATGTCCATACCGACTGATTTTATTATGCGCATTCCGCCTATTGAAGTTCCGAGTCCCATTATCAGCGAACATAAAACCATCAGCCAAATTGGTATGACAAACGTTGATGCGTTTGTGCCTTTAGCTAAAAATATACCCAGCATAAACACGCCCATAAACTTTTGCCCATCCTGCGCTCCGTGCATAAACGCCATTAACGCGGCGCCGCCTATCTGCGCTTTTTGAAAAAAGCCGTGCATCCTGCACCTGTCCGAATTCAGACACATGCGCTCAGTCAATTTAACAGTAATGTATCCCATAACAAATCCCAAAACCGTAGACAAACCGAGTCCGTAAATAACTTTTATCCACTGCGCGCCGTTTATGCCTGACATACCGCCGTGAATTGCTATAGCGGCTCCCGATATTCCTGCAATTAAAGCATGAGATTCGCTTGTCGGTATGCCAAACGCCCATGCGGCGGTCGCCCATAAAACTATTGCAAATAAAGCGGCGGTAAGCGCAATGAGTGCCTCATGCGAATTGCCGCCGAAATCTACCATGTTATATATTGTCTGAGCAACTGTGGCGTTTACCATTGTCATTACAAATACGCCGAGGAAATTAAAAACCGCCGCCATTAAAATAGCGGAACGCGGACTCATTGAACGCGTTGAAACGCATGTCGCAATAGCGTTTGGCGCGTCAGTCCATCCGTTTACCATAATAACGCCCAGCGTTAATAATACGGTTATTAATAATGCTGGGTTAGATATTAACTGCGAAATAAAATCCGGTAATGATATTGTCATCTATATCTCCGTTTATTACGTTTATTATGTTAATATTTTATCATATATTTTATAAATCAACAAATTATTTGTATTTAAACCTTTGCAGATTTCAGTAATGATTAAGGTTTCATTTACTATTATAAGTATGAAATGATAACAAATACAAAAAAACGGATTTTATCTGATTTTATAGATTATTTATTTGCATAAACTATTATAGCGTCTCTTAAAAATTCAGCGCACCCCGGATAAATATCATCATAATATTTTTTAAATCTTTTATCATCAACATACATTTGCCCAAGCGCTGCGTGAGCTTCTTTTGTGTAAGTATCCCAGTAAAAGCATAGCCATTATTTATGCATTTGAACTGCTTTCTGTGCCATCTGCCCTGCCGGATCGCCTGTTTTAATAGCCTCTATCAGAGTTTTACTCATATCCTGCGCAAGAGCGCTTATTTTTTCGGACTCTTCTTTTGTCATATTTTTGACTTTTTGGTTTGATTTTTCAATAGTATCGTTTCCGTATTTCGCCCTTATTTCTTCTCCGTATTTTTCTTCATTTTCATTGATCAATTTTTGCTTAAAGCCTTCAAATTTTTCATTATCGCTCATAATTGTACTACCTTCGCTTGCCGCAATTGTTTTTTCTATATTTTTTATAAGAATATCAATTTGCTCTCTTTTTTCATAGAGTCTTTTTTTATGCTCGCTCAAAGCATTAATTTTGTTGAACTCTTTATTGTTTAAAATATCTTTAATCTCCGTCAGCTCAAGTCCGAACTGTCTGTAAAACAAGATTTGCTGCAGTCTGTCTACTTCTTCGCTTCCGTATATTCTATATCCGGATGAGTTTATTCGCTTAGGTTTTAATATATTAATTTCATCATAATATCTAAGCGTTCTAGTGCTTGTATTCGCAATTTTTGCGAGCTTTAAAATTGTATATTCCATATTGCGGTCTCCTTTATATGCATCATATACCTTTACGTTACGTCAATGTCAATATTATTTTTTAAAAAAATAAATAAAAAAATGCACCTAATTTAAGGTGCTTTGTTTGTTACTTAATATTTTCTACAAATTGTATATTTAGTCCGTCGGGGTCTTTTATAAAGAAAAATTTAATTGTCGGATTCGGCGAAAAAATATCTGTGTGCAGTTTAATTCCTTTTTGTTTTAAAAATTCTACTTTTTCTTCAGCCGACTTTACTTCAAATCCCAGCGAAATGTCTCCGAATTTATCTTCTGTTTGATGTGCTTTATCATAAATCAGCTCAACTTTTGTACTGCCTTCTCCTAAGAAGACAATCTCTCTGCCCGGTCCTGCCGGATATCTTCTGTCAATTGTAAGCCCTACAATTTCTTCATAAAACTTAATAGACTGCTCCATATCTTTAACATGAATTGTGCACCATAAAAAATTATTCATAATAAACTCCTTTATTTTTATTCTATAATTTTTTGCACTCTTCCTACCATATTGTTTTCCTCTAACATAACCTTGATACCGTGAGGATGAAATTCGCTGTTGGTAAGAATGCGCTTTACATGCCCTCGAGTAAGCTTGCCCGTTTTCTGGTCTTCTTTTAGTACTATATCGACAAGCATTCCAATTTTTATATTGCTTCTGTTTTTAGAGTCCACTTTTTCCGCCTTTATTTACTTATTTTAAATCTTAATACTGTTTTTCTTTGTGATTCTTCTGTTTTTCTCGGGTCGCTTATATATATCTCTCTGTGGGTTAAATCGGTCCGTTTATAGCCGTTGTCTTTACAAAACTGCTCCATAATTTTAAAGCTTTCCGGCTCGGCGTCATAGCTGCCCTTATGCATCATCTGTACACAAAGCCCTTCGTATATATCTGCAAACATTGCTTTGCCGATATTTAATTCAGGCTTCTTTTTCTCTGTTTCCGCTTTAAATCTTTCAAATAGTTCATCAGTTAAAAAATCAGGCTGCCTTATCATTATATTGTACTTTAAATTGTCCTTATTGGTGTGCGGCAGATTTTTATCAACTAAATCCCACACGCCTTCAAGAGGAAAAACCGTATATTCGTAATAGTCAGCAGGAACATCTTTGTTTTTATATGACATTTTAACAGCGTAACTTAAGGCATAAAGTATTTCGATGTTTTTTGAAAACTCTTCTCCGTTGGGATCGCCCGAGCCTTCAACACAAATAAAACTCATCTTAGGCACGTCTATTATATTCGGCATATCTTTTGGCAGATACAATTGTTTAAAATGTTTTTTATATTCAATTTTCTGCATTAATTATCCACCCGTAATAAAATATATTTAAATGATACCATATATTTTTAGTTTATAACAGTATCATAAATTATCTTAAATTAATATTTTTTTATCGTAAGGATATTTTCTAACAAACTCCCCTATAACAAAATAACGCTTGCCCGTTTTGGAAGAATAATAACAAGTCATAAGCGTTATTACGGGTCTGCCCTTTTGCGCCGCCAATTGATCGGATACTAAAAATGTTTCGGTATCATACACAATTTTCATATCGCATACAACGTACTCATAAATATAGTTTTTATCTGTAATTAATATCACGCATCCTTTTTTTATATACATAAGCCCTCCGAACAATATATGCTTGTTTTTATTATAATGGCCAGCCAATGAGTAATTGCCTTCGCCCATTTTTTGATTTTCTTTCATTGTAGCCGCTCCCGCCGCTAAATTGCCGTCGGATATTCCTTTTAGTATCGGCAGGTTCATACCTATATCATTAATGACAATCTGACCTATTATATATCTGCTGTCAATGTTTTTAATATCTTCGTATAAATTCAATGCGTTTATATCAGAAACGGAATCAAAATCATATTCCGCCGCAAGGAGCATATTGCTTTGTATGGCGTCAGACGTAAAATTATTAAATTCTTTTATTCCTTGGCCGCTTTTTGATAATAATACTTTGTTCACAATCGTTGGTAAACACACAAATAATATTCCGAAAACACACGCCGCAATAGATAGTGTTAATATAATCTTCCTCTTCATTTTCCCACCGAATTATATTATTTAAAAAGATACCCTTGTCTTTATATGTAAGGCAAGGGTACTTAATATATTTAATTTTTTTATCTAAGCTGATTTTTTGAATTTGTAAATTCCGAACGATCCCGCCAGTAAAAATAACGTGCCTATCGCGACAAGTGTTCCCGCGTTCAAATCAGCCCCGGTTTTCGGCAGCTCTTTTTTGCTCAATGCAGTAAAAATCCATTTACTGCTGTTTTCAGCTCCCTGATATTCATTACCGGTCTGTTCGGGTAATTTTACCGATATTTTCATAGTACTGGTTGTGTTGGGATTGAATGTGCCTAAACTTATACCCTCACCCGATGCAAAATCGCTCATTTTGCCGCTGTAAATTTGATTGCCTTGAAGATAAACCTTAACCTGCAATTGCTTGAATAAATCAGCGCTGCCTAAAGGAGGTTCTTCTTCAACTCTGCTGGTTTTTAAAAACAGTTCAAACGCAGCGTCATAATTGTTTTTAATTGTTACCGTTCCCTCAATATAATCCCCGGGGGTTAAATTAATCTCTTCAAAGAACTTATTATCCGAAGGAATTATTTCAAGTCCGGTATCAGCGCCGATCACTTGCAAAGTCTCTGCCGATATAGGAACAGAAAAGAAGTTCATTATCAGCATAATCCCCAAAACTGCACTGCCAAAAAGCGCCAGCCCTCTTTTTATTTTTAATCTCATATTAACCTCCTTTTATTAAAGACAGGTAAAATAATTCTATTCCCGCTTAATTTAAGTTGTCGGCTCCTCGTTTACAGGCGCCCATTCCTGCACTCCTGCCGCAGGAATTTTACCGTTTACGCCATCGACACCGTAAATTGCCCACTCTGTCAAAAACGCATAATGCGATGCCTGAACTGCCTGAGCCTCTACGTCTATCGAGAACGTGGCTTCCTGATACTTATTGTCCATAAGAGGGCCGCTAAACGTAATGCCGTCAAGCAATTTTGTCGTATTCGTATTTTGCGCTGTAAGTATATGTTTATAGTAATACCAACCGTCTTCTCCCAACACCCAATTTGCAGTATCAATATTAAGCGAAACCACGTCAGGATCAAGTTCATCACCTTCATAGCCTCGCGGAGGCGTCCATGAAGGTGTCAGTTTTACTCTTACATAAGTTTCTTTGCTTCCGTTGCTTACTACATATACCTCTTTATCATAAAAATCACCCGGGTTAACATTGCCAATCCCGTCAGAAGGGAATTCTGCCTCTCCCAATTTATCATAAAGAGTTATGTCTACTGTTCCCGCCCTAAACACATTCATAACAGGGTCCGCCGTATACGACAACCACGCAAGCGCCGCGCCGGAAAGAGCAACTGCCGCGAATATGGATGTAAGAAATATAAGCCTTAATTTATTTTTCATAATTTGCATCCTTATTTATTTTTAAGGCTGTGCGATCATTAATGCGTCAAGCTGCGCTTTTGCGGCTGTATAATCAAGCCCTTCCGCCTGTACGCCGTATGCTTTAATTGCAATACCGAATGATTTAAGAGCAGAATTTCCTGCTGTTGAATCTATAAGCACTCTGGTAAACAAATCGGTTGTGTGACTACCGGGAGTCAGCGTAGTGTTGTAGTAAAATACCGTTTTGTCTGCATTTGCATCCCACGCTGTCAGATCAAAATCAATATTTGCAAAAGTGTCAATTAATGCAAACGTATTTGCATCACCAGTATATGTAAGTTTAACTGCTACCCATACATTTTCCAAATCACTTGCGTTTTTAACACTCGGATTTTTAGGAATTTCTCTTCCGGGAACAATATTATTGGCAAGTGTGTTGCCTAGTGTCGCCGTTACTTCTGCATCGCCTCCGTCATAAGCTACATTGTCCCATAACGGTTCAGCAATTTGAATGTCAATACCGTTGCTTGCTGTAAATGTATTTGTTTTTGCGCTGGTTACATCAGTAAGATAAGCTAAAGTAAATCCCGCTATTATTGATGCTATCGCAATAATAGCAGTCAGTCTGATTATGGTTTTCTTTTTCATTTTAAACTCCTTAAAATTTAAATTTAATTTTATATGTAACAGGCTATATTTTTTTCGCTTCATATTTTTCTTTTCCGATAATCTTTGATATAGCGGAAAACAAAATCATAAGCGTTAAAATGCATACAGCCAATACCATACCTTGTTTTGTTTTTATAAACATTGTCAAGTATCCCAAATAAGGAATGCTTATAAGTGTCCTGCCGTCTAGACTGTCAAAGCTAATTGGCGCGTCCTGAGTATTATTGGCATCGCCCTTTGTTGTAAACTCCCTGTTCTTCTCATCGATATTAACAACACGGTGTGTAGCAACCATTGAACTGCCGCTCATTAAAAATGTTATTATATCGCCTTCTTTTATTTCTGATGCGCTAGTTGGTTTTACATAAGCAAGGCTGCCTACATGAAGCGTCGGCTCCATGCTGCCGCTTACCACTGCGTAAGTCTTAAGCCCTGCCAGATACGGACCTGCAAGCAGTATCGAAAGTAGTATCATTGCAATTAACACAATTGTTGATAATATATTGCTGATTTTTTTTAACATATAAATTCTCCGTATTGGTTTATTCGAGTTGTTCTGCAATACTTCCCCATGCATTATTTGCTGCGCCGCCCTCAGCTTGAATTGCGTCGGATAAAACTTCAATACAAAAGCTGTCCCAAAGCTCCTCAGCTGAGACTGATACGCTGTCTAAAAGCATAGTTGTGTTTTGACCGGGATGAACTATGTTCTTATAATAGAAATACCCGCTTTCATATATCCAGTCATGCTCCCAGCCGTTTGCAAGCTGAAGCGTTGCACTTTCTCCGTTTGGAGCCGTAACAGAAATATTGTTTCCCAAAGGATTTAGAGTAACATTTGAAGCCAATGTACCGTCATTTGTTCTAAATGCCACAATAAGCAATACTCTTATGTAACAATTCACTTCGTGCGGATTTTGAGCGTTTTGAATTTGCACCTGCTTTATCACATCCGTTCCGTCGGGCGTTAATATGACAGTATTATCAGCAGCTATGTTTCCGTTCTCAACAATCGGCGCCGTAAGTACTCCGGGAAAAAACGCGTTTGCTTTTCCATCCGTGCCATCGGTCAAATAACTGAAAGTCACTCCGCTTAATAAAAGCGATATTAAGACAATTGCCAGACTTATTTTTATTGCAATTTTCTTTTTCATATTACTCGTCTCCTGAAAATCTGTTTATAACCCAGTCTATGCTGTTAAGATATTTAATTTGTTTTGATGAATTTTCGAAACTTACACTTGCCGTTGTTTTGCCAATATTGCGCGAGCCGTTCGCATTCATTCCCAGTGTTGCAACTGCTGTTTGCGCGCCGTTTATATCATATTGCCACGACCAGTCGGCAAGCTCTTTAATTTCGTAATATCCTTTTGGAAGATTTATTATTAACCTACTGTTATTGCTATTCTCAACTCTTATAGTCTCATAGAAAGTTCTTATTAAATTGGTTTTAAAAACGTCATCATATTGTTTTATCTCAAAAACAAATGTCTGATTGGGATTGCATGTCCCGTTTACGTACTTGGCAATGCTAATGCTTCCCGTTCTTATTATTATGTTATATACTCCTGAAGACGATATTTGAGTTGCGGCAGTTCCTACAGGAAGGTAATAAACTTCACCCGTAGATTTTGTATATCCTATCAACGTCGTACCGTTATTTAGCGGTGACCAAACTGAGGCGTTAGAAAAATCTATATAGTTATAAGGAGAAGCCGTTGCAGTAAGCGTATAGGATGAATTAGCAGTCGGTTTTACATCTGTTGTAAATCCGGCATTCCAGTTATATGCTATAAAGCCTGCGGGATAGCTGTAATTCGGGTTCAACGCAAGCATAATATCCTGTGCTTCCGTCTGACTTTTCAGTATGCCTTCTCCCAAAAATATATCGTCCGTAATGTCTGATACATTCAGCTTAAACACAACATTGACAGTCGGATTGGGAAGCGATGCTATGCTTTGTCCGCCGACATAAACAGCTGATAAATTAGCTATATTAGTGGGTATGACATTACCGCCAATAAAATCAAATTTTGGCTTGATATAAAATGATCCGCTGAATCCTTTTCCTTGCGCAAGCGTTCCGGGTTCAATTTTATCTTTAATCCATTCTATGTATACTCCGTTTGAATTCTGTTTAATTGTCCCCGTTTCCCCGCCAATTGTTATACTGTCTCCAATGCTTAATATATCTCCGCTTGCATTTACAATATTAAATCTGGGGTCTATATAATCTATTATCGACACATTCTCAAGCGTCTGTCCTGTTTCCTCGGCTATACTTTGGAAAATATCGTTTAAGCTATCCGCTGAATCTGCGGTAAAATAATAATCATATCCATCAGAGCTTGTTGCACTCTGACTGCTGTCATTATCACTTGAAACCCATGCCATATATCTGTGTGCAAGCACATTTACATCAGCAGGGAAAATTCCGACGCTGTATACCAATGAGCCACACCCCGGCTCATTTACGGCTGTCCTAGGTTCATCTATACTGCTCCCTGCAGTATAACTGTTAAAAGTAACGTTGCTGTTAATTAGATTTCCTCTGTTACCTTTTAAAACAGCTGCTTGATTAATGGCTGCTGCTGCATATCTCGAGCCGTCGCTGTCATCAAATCCGTAATTTCCCGGCTCGCCGTCAGTAAACATCACAACCACTCTGGTTCTGTCAGTAGATGTGTCAGCTTGGAAAATATCAACGGCTGTTCCCAGCCCTTCATTAGAGTGCGTTGCTCCACTGCCGGAAAGGCTATTAATGGCATTCGTTATTGAAGAATTAACTCCGCCGCCGTTGCTTATATTTACAAGTCCGCCTGTTATATCTTCTGCATCATAAGCAAAAGATACTACGGCGACTTTACTCGTAGGAGATTGTGTATATACTGTTTGGACAAATGCGTTTGCCGCGTTTTTCAAAGCCTGCAATTTGGTTATAGTTGTTGTGCTGCGAGTATAGAATGGTTTGGCGGTCGGATTGGAAGGATCTGCATTTCCCTCAGCATCATCATCACCGCTCACACTCCATGAAACATATCGCCAGTCCTCATTTGACCCGGGATCAACATCATACCTCCATGCATATAAGTCCGGCTGCGGATTGGGATTATTTTGATATCTGTCATAATTAACTTCATAATATCTGCCCATGACTCTTACATAATATGTCTTGTCTGTTCTGGGTGCTGTTGTCCTTAGTGTATATGTATAATTATTTATGCTATAATCCATACTTCCCGAATCATCCAAAACCAAGATTATATCGCAAGGCTTGGACGTAACGATTATATTAGATTCTGTTGTCGCTGTAATATTAAGTTTAAATATCTGTCTTCCGTCCGAATCTGCCGCCCCGTACGGCTCAGCTGTCTTGTCTACATTAAGTCCGCTTATAGGCGCTACATAATCAGCCGCTTTTACGGATAATGAAGATGGCTGTAATGATATCAGAAGAGCCATAATAAGCATTACGCTTAAAAACTTAGCTTTCCTTTTCAATCATTTCCCCTCCTTTTAGCATTTAAATATTTTTTTGTATAAAGAATAGACCCCTAAAGAAAATAGGGCTTAATGCAATTATTAAAAATAAACAGATATTATTGATTTTTAGTTGCAGGATGAAAACCATCAAATATGGAAAATTAATTTCTGTATTGAAAATAAATATTAAATTTTTATATATATGTAATATGTTTATAAAATATGACTTGTAAAACCGTTTATTTTCTCCTTATTTTTAATATTCGTAATTTAATCATACTTCTAGTACTTAATTTGTCATATTTTAGTTTGCAATAAAAAAAGAAACTTATTTCTCAAAGTTTCTTTTTTGGATTTTTAAAGCTATATTTCTTGTTTGTTGTTTTTATATATCAAGCAAGCAAGCGCCGCTATTAAAAATCCTGTTATTACAAGTATTGTTTCAATTTTTATCACATCCGCAAGCGGTCCGTAAAACAGCATCCCTACAGGCATTAACCCGACTGCAAATATTTCAATTATCCCAAACACCCTTCCCTGCATGCCTTGCTCAACACTCTCCTGAATCATAACGGATTCTACTGCATTGAATATCGGCACAAAAATTCCTGCCATCCCCATTGCTGTTAAGAAAAATATGAAATTCGGCGAAAACCCAAGCAGCACAGTGCAAATGCCAAATCCGAAACAGGACATGGCAATAGTCTTCATATGGCTTTTAAATCCACCCCAAGAGGATATTATTATGCCGCCTAAAACTGCTCCGCCGCTGAATAAAATCTCATTCAATGTAAGACGCCATATTTCGGCACCGTAACTTCGCGCTACCATTAAAGGCGTTAAAAAAGCCGCAGGAGAAACAAGTAAAAAGAAAAAAACATAATATGTTAGCAGATTTTTTATTAATTTATTATTATTAATATATTTAAAGCCTTTTTTTAATTCCGATATTGCTTCAAGTTCATTTCTTGTAATATATTCGATATGTTTTCCCACTTTAAGCGCTGTCATAATTGAAATAGCAATTGCTGCCGTTATAACGTCTACAAAGAATGATGCCTCTACGGAGAACATTGTAAGAATCACTCCGCCTGCCGCCGGAGAAAGAAGCGTAATTAATGAATGTATGCTGCCTTTTATGCCGTTAACTTTCATTAATTTATCTTTCGGTACAAACTGCGGAAGTATTGCGCTGACTGCGGGAGACTGAATTCCCGAGCCTATTGAACGAATTGCGGAAACCGCAAATATAAGCCATATTTCCCTATAGCCGATAAAGAAAAAAATCGCGAGAATTAAAGTGGATACTGCTACCAGCCCGTCAGACAGCATTATAATGTGTTTTCTGTTGTATCGGTCCGCCCAAACTCCCGCAAACAAAGATATTAAAACCTGAGGCAGAAAACTCATTATAATAGATATAGTCATCATTGACCCTGATGTGGTTGTAAGTGTAATGTACCAGATTATAGCATAAGCAACTAAAGAAGAACCAAATAATGAAATACCCTGACTGCATAAAAATATTGTCGTTTTCTTTTTCCAGTCTCTATAATCTTCGTTTAATTTGTTGTTTTCAAATCCTGACATGAATATTCCCATACAATAGACGTTAATATATTATGACTTTAATTATTACAATTAAACATAATATACCAAATATGAATAATTGTACAGATATTTTTTTAATTTTATAAAAATAAATTATAAAATTATATAAATTATATATTCTTTACATTTAATGTTCGAATTGAGTTTAATATTGCTATTATCGTAACGCCTACATCTGCAAATACAGCTTCCCACATAGTCGCTATACCAAATGCCCCCAAAACTAAGAAGACTGCCTTTACACCCAATGCAAATATAATGTTTTGCCATATTATAGCTTTTGTTCTTTTTGATATTTTTATGGCTTTGACTATTTTGGAAGGTTCATCAGTCATAATAACAACATCAGCGGCTTCAATTGCCGCGTCAGAGCCAAGCCCTCCCATTGCAACGCTTATATCAGCTATAGCCAGTGCGGGAGCATCATTAATCCCGTCGCCCGTAAAAATAATTTTTTCATCGGATTTCTTTTGAGAAATCAGTTTTTGCATTATTTCTACTTTTTGAGCAGGTAGTAACTCTGAATAAACCTCATCTAAACCTAAAGTATTTCCGACTTTATCGGCTGCTGATTTGTTATCCCCTGTCAGCATCACGGTTTTTTTAATACCCAAGCATTTAAGGTCTTTAATTAAAGTAAAGGCATCATCTTTTATTTCATCAGATATTACGATAGCTCCCGCAAATTTGTTATCTACGGCAACATAAACAATCGTTCCTTCGCTGCCGCTTTTTTTATAAGTAATGTTTTCGTCATTAAGCAATTTACTGTTGCCTGCAAGTATTCGCTTGCCTTCAATAACTGCCGCTGTTCCTTTTCCCGCTATCTCCTCAAAAGACCGAATTTGCTGTTTATCAATTTCTTTTCCGTAGGCTTTCAAAATTGACAAAGCTACCGGATGATTGGAAAAACTCTCCGCGTAAGAGGCGTATTTTAAAACGTCTTCCTTTAAAAATTCTTCATCAGCTTCAATTGAAGTAACTTTAAAAACCCCTTTTGTCAGTGTGCCCGTTTTGTCAAAAACTACTGTGCCCGCATTGCATAAAGCTTCCAAATAATTGCTTCCTTTTATTAATATCCCGTTTTTAGACGCGGCGCCTATGCCTCCGAAAAATCCTAACGGTATTGATATAACCAATGCGCACGGACAAGAAATAACTAAAAATATAAGCGCTCTGTAAATCCAAGTAGAAAACAGCTCTCCGGCTATAAACAGCGGAGGTATTAATGCTGTCAAAACAGCTCCCAGTACAACTATAGGAGTATAAACTCTTGCAAACTTGGTAATAAAGTTTTCTGTATGCGCTTTTCTATTTGCCGCGTTTTCTACCAAATCAATTATTTTAGATACAGTGGATTCAGAAAATGCTTTTGTTACTTTAACTGCGAGTAATCCGTTAATGTTAATATAACCGCTTAATACTTCATCGCCTGTATTTATATCCTTTGGAAGCGATTCTCCTGTCAGAGCAGATGTATCAGCCGTAGATAAACCGTTTGCTACTATTCCGTCTAACGGCACTTTTTCGCCGGGCTTTATAATAATTATCTGACCTGCTTTAACATCTTCAACCGCTACCTTTTTCAATTCGCCGTCAGCATCAATGTTTGCATAATCGGGACGTATATCCATCAGCGCAGTAATCGACTTCCTTGAACGGTTCACTGCTCGTGTTTGAAGAATTTCACCAGCCTGAAAAAACAGCATAACTGCTGCGCCTTCCGTTACTTGACCTACTGCAAACGCGCCTAATGTCGCTATGCTCATAAGAAAATTCTCATCAAATACTTTTCCTCTTAATATATTCTTTAAAGCCTTTAATATAACGTGGCCTCCCGCCGTCAAATAGCTTAATACAAATATTATTAATGTATAAGTATCAGATAATTTCAGCGCAAGACCTGCGGCAAACAGAGCAGATGCTATAATAAACCTTACAATTTCTTTCATCTGATTATTTTCACTGCTATCTTTTTTGTAAGTTCTTTCTTTAATAACTATTTCAGGCTCATGTTTATGTATTATTGAAAATATTTTATTAAATGTATTATCTGTATTTTCATTAGTATCAATTTTTACGCTAAGTATTTTTGCAGCGAAATTAACCGCTGCTTCAACACCTTCCAAGCAGTTTATATCACGTTCAATTTCTGATGCGCAGCGAGCGCAGTTAAGTCCTGATAATACAAATTCTTTTTTCATACCATACTCCCTACTTCTCATTAATATGAATAAGAGCCTGATCAAATATGCTTTTAATGTGCTCATCATCCAAAGAATAATAAACCGATTTTCCTTCACGCCTGTATTTTACCAGTCTCGCCTGTTTAAGAACTCTTAATTGGTGTGATATAGCCGACTGCGTCATATTCAAAAGCGCGGAAATATCACATACACACATATCCGAATTTAATAGCGCATAAAGTATCTTAATTCTCGTATTATCAGATAGTATTTTAAAAGTCTCTGCTAAATTGTATAAACAGTCTTCATCAGGCATACTGTTTTTAACTTTTTTTACTGTATCCTCGTGAATTGTCGTACAATCGCATTTTTCAATAATATCCATTAACTTACACTCCTAACATATGAACATATATTCATATTTTCATTATATTGTTTGATTAATACATTGTCAACTGCAAAAGATATATAATTGAATAAAAGTTAAGTTAGTAGAAATGATAAGAAAATATAAAAGCTTGAATAATTAGAAATTTATATTAAAATATTTAAGTAACTATATTTGTTGATGTAATTAATAAAATAATCTATGAATTGAGTTGATTTAAATGAACGATGGATTTTTAAGAGTTGCGTGCGCTACCCCCGATATTAAAGTCTGCGATGTAGACTATAATAAGAATAATATTATTTCATTAATAAATTCAGAAGCCAAAGATAATGTAAAACTTATAGTATTTCCCGAACTTTGCATAACGGGGTACACATGCGGAGATTTGTTTTTGCAAAAAACGCTTCAAAAAGCCGCGTTTAATGCGCTTATTGAAATAGCGGAAAAGACCTCTTCATTAGATATTGCCTCCGTAATCGGTCTGCCGTTTGCATATGGCAATGCATTATATAACGCTGCCGCTGTAATAAAAGGCGGCAAAATACTCGGTATAGTCACAAAAAGTTATATGCCCAATTATTCGGAATTCTATGAGCTGCGTCATTTTTCGTCTTTTAATGATAATGAAAAAATCAGTATAAATAATGATGAAGTGCCGATAGGCACAAAACTTCTTTTCAGGGATAAAAATATGCCGGAGTTTTGTTTCGCTATTGAAATCTGTGAAGACTTATGGGCGCCTCTATCTCCTTCCGTAAGTCATGCTATAAACGGAGCTATAATTATTGCTAATCCTTCCGCCAGCGATGAAATGGTCGCTAAAGCAGATTTTCGGAGGGATCTTGTAAAAATGCAAAGCGCAAAACTTATATGCGCATATTTATACTCAAATGCCGGCAACGGCGAATCCACTACCGACATGGTATATTCGGGGCAGAATATTATAAGTGAAAACGGCGTAATATTATCAGAAAGTAAATTATTTACTAATTCGACTATTACTATGGATGTTGATATCCAGTTCCTTGCGCATGAACGCAGAAGAATGAACAGCTATCCGAATAATTCGGATAAAGAATATCATACCGTGTATTTTGAAACAAATACAGCGCCTTTAAAATTGATACGAAACATTAATCCTCATCCGTTTGTGCCTAACAATCCTTTACTCTTAGCCGAAAGATGCGACACAATATTCTCTATTCAGGCATCCGGGCTTAAAAAAAGGCTTGCCCATACCGGAGGTAAGTGCGCTGTCATTGGTCTTTCAGGCGGTCTTGACTCAACTCTTGCACTTCTTGTAACAGTAAGGGCGTTTGACGAACTTAAACTGTCACATAAAGATATAATAGCGGTTACAATGCCCTGTTTCGGCACAACCGACCGCACATATCAAAACGCCAAATCTCTGGCGAAGCATCTTGGAGCGACTTTGTTAGACATACCCATTTCAGCCGCTGTTATTCAGCATTTTAAAGATATAGAGCTTGACGAGTCCGATAGAGGAGCAGCGTATGAAAATTCACAAGCGCGAGAGAGAACTCAGGTGCTTATGGATATTGCCAATAAGCACGGCGGATTTGTTGTCGGCACTGGCGATTTATCTGAGCTTGCGTTAGGCTGGGCAACATACAACGGCGACCATATGTCAATGTACGGAGTAAACGCTTCCGTTCCGAAATCTCTGGTGCGTCATCTTGTCAAGTTTGTTGCGGATAATGAACCGGGCGAGCTAAAAGAAATTATGCTTGATGTTTTGGACACTCCCGTCAGCCCCGAACTGCTTCCGCCCGAAGACGGTAAAATTTCGCAGAAAACGGAAGATATTGTGGGACCGTACGAACTGCACGATTTTGTATTATACTATGTTGTTCGCCTGGGATTTTCTCCGTCGAAAATATTCCGACTTGCCAACATTGCCTTTGACGGAGTATACGACAAAGCAACCATTAAAAAATGGATGCAGATATTTTATAAAAGATTTTTTTCTCAGCAGTTCAAACGCTCTGCTCTGCCCGACGGTCCTAAGGTGGGAAGCGTTACGCTTTCACCCCGAGGCGACTGGCGAATGCCGAGTGATGCCGTCAGCACGATATGGCTTAAAGAACTTGAAAACATATAATTAAAGACAAAAGACGATTTTATCGTCTTTTTTATTGTGCTATTATATTTAATGTAAATATTTTACTTAAATTATTTTGGAGTATTAAAAATGATTAATATTAAAACTGGCGAAATTATTATCGAAAATCTTTCTTATATATTGAATAATAATACTCAAAGAAAAAAATTCGAAGATTTAAGATATAACATGCAAAATAAATAAAAGCTTTAATTATTTTTATCGGTAAGGCTCTTATCGCGGTAGATTACATCATCTCTTTCATAATATCCCATTTTCTCCCAGAATTCATTCCCCTCTTTATTTGTTCTTAAAACTAATAACGCCGCTTTTGAAATACCCAAACCTTTTAAAGCATCAGCAGCCTCATTTACCAAATTACTGCCTATTCCTATTTTCCTGTAGTTTTTATGTACTGCCAGATGATAAATATATCCTCTGCGTCCGTCGCTTCCGCACAGTACCGAGCCGATTATTTTCTGCCACTCATCTAAAGCGACAAAACATGTCTCGGGGTTTCTTTTAATGAATTTATTAATTCCTTCATATGAATCATCAACGTTTCGAAGACACATCCCTTCGGTTTCCGCCCACAGCTTGTATATACCGTCATAATCATCTATCGTCATTGTTCTTATTTTATTGGATGGATTTATCATTGTATAATATTCTCCTTGTTTAACAGTATAACCTCGGCATCAGTATTTGCTTCAATATAAGATAATACGTTTTGCATAATGCTGTCCGCAAGCGCGGTGTTTGCCGCAATGCATGCAAAACTTATAATCGCTGTCTTTATTGTGTCCATTTCATCAGTCTCTGCGATTGATATGTTAAACTTGTTCTGCGCTTTTGATATTATGCTTTTTACAACCATCCTTTTGTCTTTAAGAGAATGAGCAAATGGAATATCGAGTTTTATTGCCGCTGTCCCTATTATCATTACTCGCACCTTGCATCTATTTTACCGCCTAAAATATCACGTTTTAATTCTATTATATTATTTTCTATCTGCTTAATAATTTTTTCAAATTCTTCGTCACTCTTACCTGTCGGGTCTTCAAGCCCCCAATCTTGCCGATATTTACACGGAAGATAAGGGCAATTAACATTGCAGCCCATCGTAATAACAATATCTACAGGCGGAATATCTGTAAGCAGCTTTGAATATTGCGTCTTTTCTATATCTATATTATATAGTTTTTTCATCAAGCGAACAGCGTCTTTATTAATTTCTGATTTTATCTCCGTGCCCGCCGAATAGCTTTCAAAAACATCGCTTGCTAAAACCCTTCCAAGCGCTTCCGCTATCTGGGAACGGCAAGAATTGTGAACGCATATAAATGCTGCATTTATTTTATTATCCATTATTTTCACCTTAAAGCTAATTTATTTATAATATCAAAAAACCATTATTAAGAATAATGGTTTTTGATTTCAATTAAGTAAATGATTACTCATTGATTTACGTATTTTCTTAATAAAACTATTGTTCATCCTTTAGCTCGGTTTCTTCTACTGCTTCAAGCTCATCATCCGCTATATCTTCTTTAGCTTCATCTTCAATAACTTCAGCCTCTTCTATTGCGTCCTCTTCTATTACATCTTCAATTTTTTCATCATAAACATCTTCAATTATTTCTTCTTCTTTATTCTTTTTAAATAGATTTTTAAAAAAACTCATATAAATCCCTCCTTAATACAAATATATTTAAAATAAAATCTTATATGACTGATATTGCATATGCATATAATACGTTGTATATTTAAAAGGATTTTGAGTATATTTTTTTATAATCCGGATATCTGTCGTTAACAGCAACCGCCGCTGCATCCGCATCCGCAGTCAGAATCCTCAGATTTTTCCGATTTTTCATCATCAATACCTAATACTTTATATGCAGCCTTGCGGATTGCTTTTGCCGGAATATCCTCATATTCTTCACCTTCGAAAAGTATTGTTCTGCAGTATGTCTTTTTGCCCAGCAGATCGGTGCATGACTGACAATAGTTTTCTGATATTTTAATATCCAATACATCTTCAATAGCTGCTCCGTTAAAAAAGACTGTGTTTGACTGCGGAATTTTTGTGTCATCAAGCTTTATTTCAGCCCACTCAACAGTAATGCCTTTTGGTTTTAAAGCTCTGTTTAATCTTTTTACTTCGTGTTCAAGATTTTCACCTGTATCATAACAACGGTCACATGTTTCTCCTTCAATATCAAGGTGTCTCCATTCAATTTTTAATGTTTTCATTTTAATATCCTCTTTTAAATTGCTTTTATTTTTGTTTGCCGTTACATTATAAAAATGTACAAGATTTTCAGGCATTACATAATCTTGTTCAATGATATTCTCATCACAATTAGCTCCGTATACATTTTTTAATATCGCTTCTATTATCATTGCTTTCGGCGGTATGGTATATTCTTGCCCATTGTATAACCAGACACGGCAGTCTACCTCATCTCCGCACAAATCACCGCATGATTCGCATAGGCTTTCTTTCACATCCATTTGAATATCTTTTCCGTTTATTCTAATAGTTGGTGAACTTATGAATTTATATTGTTCAGCCAATTCTTTTGTATTGACATTGACTTTATTAAGCCGCACCTCTATGTCCGCTGCTTGTAATACTTTTGCTACCTCATCTAAAGATTCTTCCAAGCTATTTTCTGTACCTTGACAGCGTGTGCAGACACTTAAATCAAGAAACAAAAAATCTATAACCAACTTTCGTTTTTCTATTGAAGTGCCGCAGCAATCATTGCCGCAAGAACAACATTGTGATTGATCACTCATTTAAATTACCTCACTTTTTCAAGTATTTTCACTATGTCTTTAGGTTTTAACACTTTGCCGTAAGATACCACTTTTTCGTCAACAACCAAAGCAGGCGTAGTCATAATGCCGTATTCCATAATTTTATTTAAGTCATTGACTTTTTCAATTACAGCTTCAATCCCCATTTCCTTAACGGCTTCTGCTGTGTTCTTTTCCAGTGTTATACAGTTTTTACATCCTGAGCCTAATACTTTAATTTTCATTTTTTAACTCTCCTTTAAAATCCTAAATAAAACATATAAAATGCAATTAGCAAAATTATTCCGCCTAAGCTATATTTTAATACCTTGCTGAATATTCCGTATTTTCCGCCGGATACTATATTTTTTACAAACCCCATTGAGGTTCCCGCAGCCAATACTAAAATGCTGTGACCTATTGAATAAAGCAGCAAGAGTAAGCTTCCCCATACAATATTTCCATTTCTTGCTACTATGCCAAGCAATACAATCAGAACAGGAGTTGCGCATGGCGAGGAAAATATACCTCCCAAGATACCTGCGATAAATGCACCTATGTAACCTTTTTTTGTTGTTTTGCTCATTAAATAGCTGGATGGAATAAAGTTATATATCTCCCATGTTTGCAACGCCATCATAACCATTAATACTCCTAAAACTATATACCACCACTTGCTTGATGTGCCCATTATCATACCGAGCAGCGATGCTGCAACGCCAAGAGACGTAAATGTTAATGACCTTCCTAAAGCAAATATAATGGACAGTTTAAAAGATTTTTTTGTGTTGTTTCTCCCTGTACTGCCCACATAACCGATTACAAGCGGTACGCTGGAAAGCGCGCATGGAGTTATGGATGTTAATATTCCGGCTAATAAAGCAAGCATAGGGGCAAGCCAATAATTTGACGTTATTAATATTGATAATTGCTCTAATAAGTGATTAATTTGCGCCTGCATTAATCTATTCCCATATCTTTAAGTATTTTTAATAAATCCGATTTAGTCAGTCCGCCTTCGTGCACAGTAAATGCAAGTTCACCGCTGTCTTTATATACATATTGATTCAATTGATATCTTTCCGGGTTTTCCGGGTTAAACGGCTTTCCATTCGAATCAATGAATATCTGAGTAGGAATAACACTAATTGGATAATCTTTTGCTAATTCCTGATATTCCCAAACATCAACAAATTTAATTATTGCCTTTCCTTGAAGTTCTTCATTTAATTCACTAAGTACGGGAGCCATTTCTTTACACGGTATGCACGAGTCCGCTCCAAAGTCAATAACTATAGGCAATCCATATGATTTTAGCTTCTCTAAATCCAATTTATCTGTAACATGAAGCGCAAAATCGAGATTATCTTCAGCATTATCACTGGTATTATCTTGTGAATTCTTTATAATCCATATAACTAGAACAATAAGTATTATAAAGATCGGAACTATGATCTTAATAAAAATTTTTTTACTCATAAAATTTTTCTTAACATCCCCCGCAGGAACAGCCGCAATTACATCCTTTGGATTTATTGTCCCCTGTATCTCCCGCATATTCGATAGCGCCGACCGGGCATTTACTTCCGCAGCCTTTGCCACCTTCAGCACATGCATCAGGGTTAATCACAACAGGAGATGGAGATTTAGCTTTGTCATATACGTTGTTTGGACACATATCAACACATGAACCGCATTCTATGCATTTATCATAATCAATAACCGGATACCATTTCTTTGACATTTTTTCACCTCATTATTCATTAATTTTTATTTTGTAATAAAATTATATAGGCCTTTACATTAATAAATGACCAAAAGCGTTGAATACATATCCAATAATCAGTATTCCTACCGTTACAATCCCGATAAATATACCTAATAATTTTGCTTTTACAACTCTTTTTAACATAATCATAGAAGGTAGAGAAAGCGCAGTTACAGCCATCATAAACGAAAGCGCAGTTCCGAGCCCTACTCCTTTTAACACAAGCGCTTCGGCAATAGGCAGCGTTCCGAATATATCTGCATACATAGGCACTCCTACTGTTGTCGCGATTAAGACTGAATACCATTTGTCCTGACCCAGTACTGCGGATATTATATCCTGCGGAATCCAGTTGTGTATCGCCGCTCCTATCCCTACTCCTATTAATATATACAGCCAAACTTTCTTAATAATCTGTAACACCTGTTCTTTAGCAAAATTTGCTCTGTCTTTTCTTGTAAGCTCTTCCTGTTCAAGATCTGCTATTTTATTATTGTATACAAAAGGTTCTACATAACTCTCCAGCTTAGATTTGCCTATAACTGTACCACCAGCCACCGCCAGAATAAGCCCTACGATTACATAAGCAATAGCAATTTTCCAATTAAATATGCTTGCAAGCAGCAGCACCGAAGCCAAATCTACAAGCGGAGATGATATCAGGAACGAAAATGTTACTCCTATTGGCAATCCCGCATTTGTAAAACCTATAAATAATGGGATGGAAGAACACGAGCAAAACGGTGTAACTGTGCCTAGCAGTGCTCCAAATATATTTGCCCTTACTCCCTTAACCCTGCCGAGTATCTTTTTTGTTCGCTCAGGCGGGAAATAACTTTGCACATACGATATGCAAAATATAAGCACGGACAATAGTATAAATATTTTTATTACATCATAAATAAAAAAATGTATGCTTCCTCCGAGCCTTCCGTTAATATCTAGTTTAAAAACATTTTCAACTAATGATTTAATTAAATCAGACAACCACTGCATTTTCAGCAGCTGATCGTTTAACCATTGAAATATAATCATATATTTATGTCTCCTTTCTTAACAGTCACATTTATTGTTTTTTGATATGTTTTCTTCTATGTCAATAGCATTAAAATAAGCACTTAAACTCTTTATTGTTTCAATATTTAAAGTATACCGCATCCACGCACCGTCACGTCTTGCCTTAACTACTCCGCAATCGCTGAGCATTTTTATATGATATGAAAGCGTAGGCTGTGTTATTTTAAAATTTTCAAGCAACTCGCAAGCGCATAGTTCTCCGCTTTTTATTAGCATCTCAATTATTTTAAGACGCGTTTCGTCCGATAATGCTTTAAATATATTTGCGTATTGCTTATAATCCATACTTTAATACCTCACATTTAACCTTATCTATGACATAGACAATTATCTATATGTTATTATATGCAGCATATAGATAATTGTCAATATAATATATATTTTTATATGCAACAAAAAACAATGATATTTAATCATTGTTTTAATAACAGCTTTTATTTGTAAAATAAATTGCCGTTTAATCAACGGCAACTTTCATTTATTTTACTGCTTCTCCGCAGCATTTAAAATTTCTTCCGCCTCGTTTTTATTATTATCAAAGTCTCCCCTTAAAACTTTAAGCGCGATTTTTTCATTATAAATTTCTTCAGATGTCCTTGCTCCTAATTTTCTTATAAGCGGCACAGGCGGACACCAGCCCTGAAGCGAGTGCGAAAGCAAAAACATTGCAATTACGCTCGATAAAAAAAACCATGCTTTACAGTGTTTCATCCCCAGATATGTCGTCATTATAATCATTAAAGCCGCTTTAGCTTCAATCATTCTTTCAACATCCCATTCCGAATTCAAGCTTTCTATCTTGTCTGATAAAGCGTTGCATGTGCAGTCTTTATATTTATTGATAGTCTCTAATGTTTGATTTCTTATCTCTGTGTTCACATCAGGGTCTGTGTTGTACGAGACTCTTTTAACAGTAGGCGGAAATAAATATTTTGTAAAAATAATCCTCAGCTCCTCCCGGTTTGAATTTTTATTATTTTATCCAAACCGCGAGTTTAAATACCAATAATTATATATCCTTTTGACGTTCTTTTATTGTAACTGTTACGCTGTCTTTAGGCTGTTTATTAATTTTTGCCCTTATATCTTTTCCGATGCCTATAATATGGCACGGAGTTCCCATTTTTCTATGTTTCCTTAATATGCTTCTCCGTCAAATGTAGCGTATACAGGCACTATGCCTTTTTTAAATTCTTCTTTTGCATCAAACGGCATTTTAATGTAAGCTCCGTAAATTCCGTCTGCTTTTTTTTATTACCTCTACAATTTATAAATCTTCCTCATATGCTGTATCATTTCTGGTATTTAGATATTCTGCTATCTCTTCCTCGCTTAATGATGAATAGTTTTCTTTTAGGCCTTTATATAAAACATCTAGATATTTTTCACTCGGACTGTTTTTCTTAATAACGCTTCTGTTTGTTATTGTCATTACCGGAATATTTTCAAAAGTTGCTATTTCATGTCTTTTATTATACCAAGTTGAAGTAGGACTTGGCTTCACTCCGCCGTTTTCTTCCTCAAAAATATGGTCAAACTGTTTTTTCGTTATTAGATATGCGACTCCGTATGCCATGCCGTTATCAATCGAAGTATCCAGAAACGAAACTCCTTTATTATCCCATGCTTTTGACTTGTTAGCGTAATACATATTATAAGGTAATATATAATTCATTTTTGCCTGCGGAGGCGTTGTATCCTTGCATGGCTTATGATTTTTACCCTTATCGTCAAATTTGCCGCCGTTTATATAGCACATAAATCTTTCGTACAGCATATTCGAACCGTAGCTGACATACCAAACTAAATCATTTTTATTCATTGTTCTCCTTAAATTAACCTGATAATTTTTTATAATTATATAAGACAATTAAATGTATTTATTAAGAGAATTAAATGTAACATACAAAATCTATTGCCCCTTGTAAACAAGATGCCGATAAAATTTTAAATATGCATACATCTAACTATTAATAGGTTTACCAAATTATAATACGATTATAACATTAAAAGCCATATTGGCATACTGCTAATTATGGCTTTTCCATATTTATTGCAATTTATATCATTTATCTATTCCGTACGGCCAGTCATTTATGCCGCCGAAGTCATACACGTTTTTATATCCAATATACATTAACAGCTTTTCAGCCGCGCTGCTTCTTATACCGTTTTTGCAATAGATGAGTATTGTTTTGTTTTTATCAGAAACTATTTCATTAACTATTTCATGCAGTTCATAGTGCGGTATCAATACAGCGTTTTTTATATGCCCTTTATCAAATTCCTCTTCTGTTCTTACGTCAATAATAACAACATCAAAGCTATCAATCATTTCCTTCGCTTTTTTATGAGTAATTTGCATTTGTATTCTCTGAGATGTCCTTTATAATAATTTTTATAACCGTTTTCTGTGCCGCATAGCTTACCGGTTTTAATACTGAATTCGGGTTTAATTGTTATTCGTAATACATAACGGCTTGTCAAAACCTATACTTATATTATATGTAGCAACAATCGGACTGTTTTTATCTGATTAGTCAAATTTTATATATCTTACAGATAAATATGTTTTAGACTAATATAATTATTGGATTTTGCGCGTCTATCATATACAATAATAAATAAATTGTTTTAAGGATTGATAAAATGATAGATTTTTCGGTAGTAATTAATCAGGTTATAATATTGTTTTTAATAGCCGCAATAGGATTCGCGGCAGGCAAAAGAGGAGTAATAAAAAGCGAGCATAAAGAAGTGCTTTCAAAAATGCTTATAAACATCGCTCTTCCTTGCATGCTTATCGACGCTGTAATGTCTACAACTGACAGGCTTTCTTCAAAAGATTTTCTAATTACAATATCAATTTCTTTATGCACTTATATTATAGGATTTATACTTGCCTGGTATCTGCCAAAACTATTAAAACTGGACAATAAGAAAAAAGGGCTGTATTCATTCAGCATGCTATACACAAATGTCGGCTTTTTAGGTTTCCCTATCCTTGCAATGGTTCTGGGCAAAGCCTCTGTTATTTATGCGATAATTTTTAATATAACATATTACTTAACTTTTTTTCCGGTCGGTTTTTATCTGCTTCGCGGTCAAAAAACCCGTCCCACGCTAAAAGAAATGCTTCCGATAATTACTATAGTATTTTTTATATCACTCATATTATATTTGTTTAAAATAACGCTTCCATATCCTATACTTAGAACCGTATCTATTGTAGGCGGCATGACTCTTCCATTGTCAATGCTGTTTGTAGGACTATGTCTGTGCGAAGTGCACATAAGCGTATTTAAAAACATAAACGTGATTTTGGTTTCAATCTACCGAGTTCTGCTGTTCCCTGCCGCAATGTATTTTATACTAAGATTGTTTACGGATAATTTTTATTACATAGCTCCCGGTGTCATAATGTTTGCGATGCCTGTAGCGGCGCTGCTGCCTGCTTTTGCTAAAGAATGCAATTTGGATGAAAAAGAAGGCGCTGTTATTGTTACCGTCTCAACTTTGTTTATGCTTTTCGCCCTGCCCGTAATAGGTCTTCTTTTGGCGATGGGTTAAATTAAAATAATAAAATAGAATTATTTATTTTCTTTGTAAATATTATTTTGTAAATATTATATTGATGCTAAAGTATGACAAACTTTCAATGTAAAAGACGGTGATATTATTTAAATGCACAACATATACCTGCCCACATACCGCGCCGCGGAAGCGAAGCTCAAAGCCAAGGGCTGCCAGCTTGTAACCGTAAGCGAGCTTGCTAAATATAAAGGCTGTACGCTAAAAGCAGGAACAGCCTATCACCGCATACATTAATTGAATACAAAATTATTAGATATGTTATACGATATACTTCTTGAAATATAATTACGAAAATTTAAATAAAAAAGCAGTCTATTTACCAGACTGCTTTATAATATCTAAATAAATTGTTCTATTTCTTTATATGCATTATTTCTAAAATTATTTATAATTTTCTTTTCGTATTTATTTTCTAACATTTCAACTTCATTAGATAAAGTTTTATATAAAATGTTCATATCAATAGCTGACTTAATCATTTGGTTATATTCAATGCCTTTTAAAAATTTATAATCTATCTTATATCTTTTTGTCACTGATTTATAAAATTTATAAATAATATCAAATATTTCTTTATTAGAAAAAATATAATTTAATTTTTCCCTTAGTTCAATATCATTTATATTTTTAAATTCGTTTCCGATAAAATTTAATAAATAATAAGGTATTGGTGTTCTCTTATCTTCACTATTTTTTTTATCGTTTTCTGCTTTTAAAAACATCATATATATTTTAATAATATCATCAAATGTTAACGGACCATTTTTTATATATTCAATTAAAAAATTATATATTGAAGTATCTAATTTTAAAATTTGACTTTTTTTAGTGAAAGCCTGATAACCGTCTTGTGAAAATGCCAATATAACCTGTAGCAGTTTTTCTAATGGGATTATAATATCGTTAATTGTGTTAAATTTTAAGCCAAATATGTATTCATAATTTTGTAATAATTCATGGTTAATTTTTTCTTCTATTTTAAAAGTATAATTATCGCTCTGTTTAACTGCTAATAATAAACCTCTAGTTTTAAATTCTTTCTACATATTCATAAATGAATCTTTATTTGCTGCAAAATTTTTTTCTGTTATAGCAGTTTGACTATTATTATATCTTACAATATCATGGTATAATTTTGAATCTTCAGCTTTATTAAGAACTAAAAGCTTAACCATAACAAAAGTATTCTCAAATTTATCTAACTCATCAATTCGACATTTTCTTAAAACTTCATATATAGTATTAACAGTCTGACAACCATTAACAATTTGTGGATTATCTACCTTAAATTGTCTTTTATACTTAATGTGATTATGACTCTCTTTTTTTACTGCATCACATATAATTGTTATGCCATTGTTATAATAAAAAAAATTTTCTCTATCACTATCACTTTCTAATGTTTTGGCTATTTTTGCATTTACACCTTTATTGCCTAAATATTCTCTGATATTTTCTTCAAATAATAAGTATTTTTTATCATTTGCCTCTTTAACTATATCATAAATTAATTTAACAGGTGTTAAAATATATTTTGCATCTGTCAAATTTGGTAATTTATAATTATCTTTATCAATATTTAGAAATGTCCCATCATTTATACTTAAAAAATTGCATTTAAACTGTTTATTATCTTTTTTTCTGTCTTCAAAATATTGCTCTTTAATATCATTTAGATAAAATATTTTTGCTTCAATATAACAATCAATCTTATCATTCGAATATTTAAAGGTATTAAAGGTATTAATTAGTGATATGTCTATAATATTATTTGTAACATAAAAATATAAAAATATTTTAAATTCCGAGTCGTTTTTCCATTTATTAAATATTTCTTGTAGCTTTGGAGATCTTTTATAATTATTTAAAGCTAGAGTATTTAATGGTCTGTATAAAAAATCATTAATAACATAATTTTTATTAACTGGAGTAGAATCGTTATAATATTTATTTTGAATAATATATAATTCTTTCAATTCCTCAAAATAAACAAAACAATCAACGCCGTTATCTGAGTATTCTGTGATATTATCATATGCACATTCCTCATCAATATTAAATAGTTTTGTTAACACCCAATAATTAAATGCATATTCATCCTTTTCTAGATTAAGATCATATTTGCTGTTATTTTTTTGTAAATATTTAATGTCTTCTTCAATTTGTTTTTTAAATATATTTTCTTCCATAAATACTTACCTCAACATAATATCAATTATAAATATATAATAACACTATAAAATATTATATCAATAACTTTTTATCAAAAATAAAAAAAGCGCCCTTCGGCGCTTTATCTTATGCATTCGCTTCTTTTAATATCTTCTCGTTAAACTTCTCAATTCGCCTTACTGCTTCTTTTATATTCTCAAGCGAGTTCGCGCATGAGAACCTTATATAACCTTCACCGTATCCTCCGAATGATGTTCCCGCAAGGGCGGCAACGTGACCTTCATAAAGCAGTCTTTCGGCGTATTGCTTGCTTGTAAGACGCGTCTCTTTAATATTTGCGAATACATAAAACGCGCCTCTGGGCTTTCTTGCCGATATGCCTTTAACTCCGTTTAACGCTTCCGCCATATACAGCGCGCGCTGTTTGAACGCCGCTGCCATTTCGACAACTTTGTCCTGCGGACCGGTAAGGGCCTCGATAGCCGCAATCTGCGAAAACGCCGCCGCGCAGGAATTGGAATTAACCATTAACAGCTCTATCTGAGCTATAATGTCTTTGTTCGCAACGCCGTAACCAATTCTCCAGCCGGGCATTGCGTATGTTTTTGAAAAGCTGTCAAGTATTATAGTTTTATCTTTCATATAAGGAATTGAGGCTATCGATATTATTTCGTCGTCAAATACTATCCTGTCATACACCTCATCGGAAAGAACAAATATATCTTTGTCCTTAAGAAATTCGGCTATGTTTTTTATATCTTCCTTTGTAAATATTCCGCCTGTCGGATTTGCGGGATTGTTAATTATTATCATTTTTGTTTTATCTGTAACTAATGCCTTTAAGCCTTCCACATCAGCGCGGAAGTCATTTTCTTCAAGAATAGGCATCGGCACAGGCACTCCGCCCGCGAACTTAATGCATGAGCGGTATATCGGAAATCCCGGATCAGGGTATATTACTTCATCCCCCGGGTTTATTAAAGCGAGCATTGCGAAAAACATTATAGGTTTGCCGCCGGGTACTACTATTACGTTCTCGGCTTCTGTCGGCACATTTTTATATTTTGTCACATATTCAGAAATAGCTTTTCTTGCCTCCGGCAGACCTACCGTAGGCGTGTATCCTGTAAAACCGCTCTTCATCGCGTTGTAAGCCGCATTTATAATATTCTCCGGAGTTTTAAAGTCCGGCTGTCCTATTTCCAGTCTTACTACGCTGTGCCCCTGCGCTTCCAATGCTTTCGCTTTAGCAAGCACTTCAAACGCCGATTCGTTTTCCAGTTGATTTATTCTTTGCGCTATGTATACAGGATTCATTTTACGACCTTCCTATTATCAAAAATTTAACATGTGTTTATTATAAGACACTTGTATGCGTATGTACAACGTTTTTTTAAAATTATTGCAAATAAAAATACTTATAATATAATTATTATTATAGGAGATTATTGATATGGATGTTCAGACTTTATTAACTTATAAAAACAATGAAGAAGAGTTTGCATTAAACTTATCGGAAAATGATATTGAATTTTTAGTATCCGTATTGGCAGATAAAAATGATGATATGCGGTATGTCGCTTTTAAAACGCTTCTTATAAGAAGTGAACTTCATGATGATGTGTATCCGTATTTTAATGATTTTATCGCTAAATTACGTGATGATAATTCATATCAGCGGAGCATAGGCATTATGCTTATCGCCAGAAATATTAAATGGGATAAAGATAATTTATTTAACGCTGTTTATAACGACTATTTTAAACACTTCTCGGATGAAAAATTCATCACCTCCCGACAAACTATTCAAAGCGTTGCTGATTGGATATCGTATAAACCTGAACTTGCAAAAGAAACAGCGGACGCTTTAATGTCTGTAGATATTAACAACTATAAAGATACCCAAAAATCACTGCTGCTTTGTGATATTTTTAATATATTAATACAAATATACAAATTAAGCCCGTCTGAAAATATAAATAATTATCTTAATAAAAACATTCAGAGCGGACTATTAAACAAAGATAAAGTTAAAAAATATACTGATATAATTTCCTCATTATAATATACTGTAAATAGGTTATTGTTTGTACTTGTATATAATACCTTCAATCAACAAAAATATTTTAAATAAATCTATAACATTAAAGGAGGAAAGAAATGAAAATAGCCGTATATTCCGAAATGCCGAATGCCGATATTCTGTATCGCCTCAAAGAAGACTTCCCTCAATGCGAAGTAGTCTATCCTGCCAATCAGCAGGAATTTAACACGCAGGTGCTTGACGCAGACATCTATGCAGGAAGATTCATTACAAGCGATGTGTTTGCTCAATGTACAAAGCTTAAATATATCAGCTGCTTTATGGCGGGAGTCGAAAAGCTGCCCTTAAACGATATTAAAGAACGCGGTGTCATTCTCACAACCGGAAGAGGCATACATCCCGAGCATATGTCTGAATATGCAATAGCTATGATGATAATTGATGCGCGTAACATCGACAAGGTTATGCAAAACCAGCTTACTCAAACATGGCAGTTATACCCGCAAGACCAAATAAGTAAAAAACGCCTCGGCATTTTAGGGCTGGGCGCTATTGGCAAAGAAGTTGCAAAGAAGGCATCCGCCCTTGGAATGGAAGTTATCGGAATAAAACGAACAGTAGAACCCGTTGAGAATGTTTCCGCGGTATACGGACTTGAGGATTTGGAAATCATTTTTAAAACATGTGACTACATAGTAAATCTGCTAGCGCTTACCGAATCCACAAAACACATCATTGATAAAAAGTATCTGCAAATGTTAAAACCCACAGCTTGCATGATTAATATGGGAAGAAGCGGCACCACTAATGAAGATGACATATATGAAGCTTTAAAGAATAAAATGTTTAAACGCTATATAGTAGACGTATTTGATACCGAGCCGCTGGCGCCGGATCACAAATTCTGGAAATTGGATAACATTATAATAACGCCTCACATGAGCGGACATAATACCAACTACATAGTAAAAGCTTATGAAATTTTGAAAAATAACCTTCAGGCATTCCTTGACGGCAGATACGATGACATGCAGAATAAGTTTAATCACGAACAAAAGTATTAACTTAAATAAAAACTATAAAAACAGAAGCATATTTTTAATATGCTTCTGTTTTAGTTTTACTAATATTTAAATTTCTTGTTTTTTCTTGCCTACAAATCTTTATTTGTAAATATTTTTATTGAAACATAACACGACAATATTAGCGCTGCAATTATAAACACAGGAATAACAAATTTTATATTATATAAAAATTCTTTGCTTGGTAGCGGTATGTTAAGCTTACTTAAAAGTATAACCAGTACAGTAGGAGCTAAGAAAACTACTAAAATCATTGCCCTTCCTTTTTCTACGCCTAATTTATAAATCAAAGGCAGTATCACGGAAAAAGCGACTATTGAAAACGCCCAAAACATTAACGACATAAGCATACTTTGGTTTGCATCTTTTGTTATGAATAAATTAAACGCAAACGAAATTAAACAACCTGTAAACGACAGCGCCAAAGCAAGTATATATTTGCTTACTACAACCTGTTTTCTTGACACAGGCATTGAAAGCGCGTACTTATCCCATTTAGCCTTCTCGTCATATGAGAGAGTGGTTATCGGCAGCATGACGGATAAAACGCAAATCATTCCACCCAAAAACGACCCGTCTTGGCTCGTAAGCGCTATTGCCAGCCATATGGCGATGACAATAATATATATTTTTGTCTGTTGTTTTAAGTTAACAAGATCTTTTAATAAAAGTCCTTTCATATTACTGCTCCTTTATATAATAAAGCATTATATCTTCAATAGATGCATTGTCTATTGTGTAATCTTTTTTTATCTTATCTTTATACACAAGAGCTTCAACGCCGAAACTGTTTTTTCTGTAACCTTTTATAATGCTTTTATCAATATTTAAAAATTCATCTTCGGAACATTTTAAAATGCCGAATTTTTCTTTAAGCTCGTCTTTAGCCTCGCAGAAAATAATTTTACCCTCGTGAATGAATGTAATATAATCGCATACTTTCTCAAGGTCGCTTATTATATGGGATGACATAAAAATGCTGTGCGTCTCATCCTGTATAAAATCTAAAAATACGTCTAAAATCTCATCGCGTATAATCGGGTCCAGTCCGCTTGTCGCTTCGTCAAGTATAAGCAGTTTACTGTCATGACTAAGCGCCACGGCTATCGAGAGTTTCATTTTCATGCCTCTTGAATAATTTTTAACGGCTTCTTTTACCGGCAGTGAAAATTTATCGGCATAATATAAAAATTTCTGCTCATCCCATGTTCTATATATATTTTTTAAAATCATATTAATATCGTTTATGCATACATTATCAGGAAAACAGCTCTCGTCTATTACTGCGCCTATATGCTCTTTTATACTCTCCTCATCATTATCAATCGTGCTTCCAAGTATTCTTATCTCTCCGCCGCTTTTCTTAATAAGACCTAATATTAATTTTATTGTAGTGCTTTTACCCGCTCCGTTTTCGCCTATAAGGCCCATAATGCAACCTTGCGGTAATGTCAGATTTATGCCGTCAAGAACAAATCTGCCATATGCTTTTTTAAGACCTTTTATCTCAAGTGCGTTCTCCATATCTATTTCTCCTCGTATATCAAAGTAAGCATTTCAATAAGTTCATCTAAACTAATGCCGCATAAATTAGATAATTCCGTTACCTTTTGCATCAAAGACTCAATATTTCTAAGATGCTCTTCTTTTACAAAATCAAGGTTTTTCCCTTCTACATAGCTTCCTTTGCCCGTAATTGATGTTATAAACCCATCACGTTCCAAATCTTCGTATGCGCGTTTCGTGGTTATAACGCTTATGCGGAGTTCTTTCGCAAGCAGCCGCATTGAAGGCAGCGCGTCTCCTTGCTTAAGTTCTCCAGATATTATCTTATTTTTTATCTGTGAGCTTATCTGTTCATAAATCGGCTGATTGCTTGAATTGCTTATAATGATATTCACATAATACCTCTTATATTGTATATATTCATTATATACAATATACTTATGTTGTCAATAAAAAAAGCACTTAACAGTGCTTTTTTTATTTATTAGTTTATATTGTAATCAGCTTTTGATTATTTTGTAGAATCTCGGTAAGCCCCATCCCCCAAGGCATTACTTCAATATTCAGCTTTTCCAAGTCTTCCTTAACTTCCAGATTGTTCGCGCAAGCAACGCATGCGGTAAATTCAACTCCCGCCTGCATCGCCATTTTTATGCTCGACTGTATGTCTTCGTCCTCAGAGACAAGTTTAGCTGTGGCACCCCAAATAATTACTGTGACATTATCCCACCATTTACGCAGCATAGCGTTAGTTGCGTACATCATAACCATATGTTTTGAAGTAAGAACGTCCGCGTTTGTCCACAAAATATAAAGGTGTTTGTCTTCTTTCATAATTACTCCTTCTTGATGTTCCAGGCGGCTATCGGGTTTTGAGTTGAATATTTTCCTCCGTGAATTTCAAGACATGAACCGCTTATATAAGAAGCGTATTCAGACGCTAAAAATACTATGCCGTTAGCTACATCTTCAGCCGTGCCGAACTGCCTCATCGAAATTGATTCAAGCAGACTATCGCATTCATTCTCTATTCTTTGCGCATTAATATCAGTATCTATAACGCCGGGAATATAGCCTACAACGCGTATTTTATTTGGCGCCAGCTCTGATGCGAGAGTTCTGGTAAGGCTGCTTATTGCCGCTTTAGTTGCGGCGTAAACTCCGGTATTAACCGAAGGCATAAGGGCGGCGAATGAAGACGCGTTTATAAGTACGCCGCCGTTCTTCATTTTATCTTTTGCTATTTTTGCGCCTATAAAAACTGATTTCAAATTCACATTAAACTGTTCGTCCCAGCTTTCTTCAGACGTGTCAGCAATTTTTGCGGCTTTTGCAAGCCCTGCGTTGCTTACCCATACGTCAATTACGCCCAAAGCTTTCTCTACATTATCGGCAAATCTGAAAAGCTGTTCGCTTTTACCTACATCGCAAACTTCACCGTATACTACTGTGCCGAACTCTTTTATTTCATCAACAGCTTTTGCAAGCTTGTCTTCTCTTCTTGCGCATACCGCGACATTAGCTCCGCATTTTGCAAACAGCTTTGCCGCCGCTAATCCGATACCCGCGTTTCCGCCTGTGATAACAACATTTTTTCCTTTGAAATTCATCTCCATATTTGCTCTCCTTTAATTAACGACTTTATTTTAAAATATATCTTTTTATACTATATGTCAATATTGATGTTTAAAAAAAATTAAACCTTTACAGAATATAATCATTTATTTCAGATATTCATTATTCTAAAAATAAATTTCTTATTTAATTTATAAATGGTATAATAAATTTCACATAAATTTAACATTTATTTTACAAGGAGCAGCAATGCGTGTTTTAATCTTAAACGGACAATTTGGAATGGGTCACGTTTGTGCGTCAGAAGCTGTAAAGCAGGAAATCACTGACTCCTATCCAAATTCTATAATTGATATTGTTGATTTTTTGGAATTTGCTTTGCCGAATTTAAATACTGTTATTTATAAAACATTTAATTTCGTTGTATGCAAACTGCCGAAACTATTCAATTTATTGTTTAACATAAGCGATAAAATCAACGCATACCCTTTTAAAAACTTTTCAAATAAAAAAATAGATAAGCTAATAAATATTTATTCTCCCGATTTGATTATTTCCGTATCGCCTCTTACATCAAAATATGTATCTATATATAAAGAGTCAAATAAATTAAATAACGTGCCTTTGTTTACATTGATAACAGACATTACATATCACAGTCAGTGGATTTCAGATAACACGGATGCCTATTTCGTCGCATGCAAAGAAATAAAAGATTTTCTTGTTAAAAAAGGTTTTAAAAGTGAACATATCTATATAAGCGGAATACCTGTAAGGCAGGAATTTAAAGCTCAGAATTTTTTCCGCGCTAAAGAGATAAATAAAAACGTATTAATAATGGGCGGAGGAATCGGATTAATTCCTAAGTGCAAAGACATTCTTTTTCACTTAAATAAGATGAGCGGAATAAATGTTACAGTAATAACCGGTAATAATAAAAGCCTGTATAAAAGCCTTATGCGCAAATATAAAAATATTAAAATTCTTGGCTATACGGATAATGTCTCTCAGCTTATGAGCTCGTCCGATATCCTTATTTCAAAACCGGGCGGCATTACTTTATTTGAAGCGATAAGTTTACAACTTCCGATATTCATTATAAAACCGACTATAGCCCATGAAATAGTCAATGCCGGTTTTGTAGAGCAAAACGGCATTGGAAAAGTAATATGGAATAATAATTCAAAAACATATGATGAACTTGCGCAATTGCTTCATGATGATAATCAATTAAATATTATGAAAAATCAAATGCGCCTCATAAAAAAACAAACCGAGAAAATTGAATTAAGCAAAATTATTGAAGACTGGAGTATAGAATATTCTAAATGACACATCAATTTCTCATAAGAGCCCTTGTAATATTCGGTGTTTACATCGCATATCCGTCTGCCTCATCTCGTTTTTAATAAAACCGAGATAAAATAGATGAGATATATAAAGTAATAAATAACCTCTGAATATTTAATAATATTAAAATGATTAACAAATAAGTAATTGAAAAATACTAAAAAGAGTATATATTAAACTGTTATGCGATATTTAATTAAGCCAATTAATAAAACGATAAAATTTATCATAGCTAATAAAGATTGGCTGTTTGCGTTATTGTGCCTGGTTTTATTTACTTTAATAGCAGAAAATGTGTGGGGAAAGGAAAAAATTGCGTTTGACAGTTTTATATATAACGGTATGCAAAACATAATCAGTCCTGCTAATACTGTGTTATTTAAATCTATAACAAGCCTGGCAAGCACTGAAGTTATTATATTTTTCTGTATATTGCTTCTTATTTTTATCAGAGGAAAAAAATACGGCTTTCTTATAATTTTAAATCTTATAAATACAACTGTATTAAATATGCTGCTAAAAACAATTTTTGCCCGCCCAAGACCGAGTAATATATATTTAGTTGAAGTCAGCGGATACAGTTTCCCGTCGGGTCACGCAATGACTTCCGCCGCTTTTTACGGTTTTATAATTTATCTTATTTGGCAGACTGATATAAGGAAAAAATTAAAAATAGCCTCTACCGTATTTTTAAGTATTCTTATAATTTTAATAGGCGTAAGCAGAGTTTATCTCGGCGTTCATTACACAAGCGATATAGCGGCAGCCTTTTTGGTGTCAATTGCCTATTTAATTGGATTTACAAAACTCACTTCAATTTATCTGAAAGGTGATAACAAAAAAATGAATCGAAAATCACAAAATAATAGCAGTTTGATAAACAGTTTTCGCTGCGCTTTTAACGGCATCAAGATATCATTTGAAAGCGGAAGGAATATAATAATTCATTATATAATTGCGATGATTGTAATCCTTGTCGGAATATTTTTAAAAATAAGCCTTAAAGAATGGATTACCTGCATAATATTGTTCGGTCTTGTTATTTCAATGGAAATGATTAATACCGCTTTGGAAACAATAGTAAATTTGGTTACTCCCCAAATAAACCCTATGGCAAAGAAAGCTAAAGACATATCCGCAGGAGCCGTATTAGTTATTGCAATCGCCGCCGCGGCTGCCGGTTTAATAATATTTATTCCTAAAATTTTGCATCTTCTTAACTAGGTGTTATTTGCTTCCGCTAATTTCTTAATCGCTTCTTGCTTTGTGGGTACAAAAAAAATGCTTTTCCCGTTGTTGCATTCATACATGAAGTCATTAAAGGCTTTGCTTGTATATTTCGACAAGTCGCCAATAATCGCAAATTTTATATGATAATTCACGAACTTTTGCAAAATTTGTCCTGCCAAGCCGCTGCTTAAATTAAAAAAATCCTCTGTTAGTGACTCTTTATTAATTGCTATATTTCTGCACTCAGTCTCATAGTTTACCGCAGCCATAAAATCCAAAGCAGAATCAATATCATACAATAATAATTCATTACTTTGAATAATTGCAATATCAATGTTATTCCTGCTTACTTTTTGAATTTCCATAAAATAAAAATACCTATCGTCTCTAATTTTATTTCAATTTAAAAACACTTTTGTTGAATTTGCCTTCCCGCATCTGGGAATATCTGTTTTTGCAATTTGTTTCAATAATTAAAGTGCTCAATATTAAACATATTATTGCAATTACTAAAAATAAAATAAATACTTTCTGATATGCTCTCTGCGCTCCCAAAACAGACATGTACTTGCTGATAATCGCTCCGGCAAAAAGCGGCACAATGGCACTGCCTATATGCATAGATACATTGGCAATAGATGTTGACATACCCGAATATTTAGGATTATTTAAGTCTTTTGCAATGCCGAAATGTAAAAGTGTAAAAGTCTGAAATCCCCCGACGAGCAGAATAACTGTTATACTTGTTGTTATTGAAGGCTTTCCTCCGCTGCCAAACGCTATTATCGCAAACAGTACGCACATAACGCACAGCATGGATACTGTAAAAATTTTCCTAAGTCCTATCTTATCGCTTAGCGAACCTAAAACTATTCCAAAAACAGCTGCTGTAATAGGATAGAAAAATGTTATCATTCCTGCTTGTGTTACGCTTAAATTATAAACATCCTTAAAATACGGAAGCGCCCATGCTGTCATTGAAAAATTAATGCCTATTATAAAGAAATTTATTACCATAAGCGGCCACATATATCTGCATTTTATTATCTCCGCAAGCGTTTTAAGAATGCTTGTTTTTTCTGTCACTGCTGCTTGTTTTATAATAACAATAGGCTCATATCCCTTATCCTCGGGTCTGTTTCGTACAACAATAAATAACACGATTGAAAGAACCGCTGTTAATATTCCAAGCCCCAAAAACGTCGCTCTCCATGTAAAAATTCCAATTACTATAGCAAGTGGTCCCTGTGCGAGTGCGCCGCCCGAATATCCGAATATGTTTGTAAGTCCCGTAAGTTTGCTAAAATGTCTTTCCTCAAACCATGTCGCCTGAATTTTCAAAATAGCTAAAAATATTACACTTGAACCCAACCCTATTAACAGCCTTGATACAAACAGCATACTGTAACTTGATGACAATGAAAAAAACACCGTCCCTGCAGCCATTACAATCCCGCCGATAAAACACGTTTTTCTTGCTCCAAATGTATCTGCAAGTATTCCGCTCGGTATCTGCATTATTGCGTATGTATAAAAAAATGCGCTTGAAAGATTGGAATACTGAAACGCGTTAATGCCAAAAGTCTGCTCCAAGCTTGATTTTACCGCTGCAAGCGACACTCTGTTCAAAAACGCAAACATATGAATAAGTACGAAAAGTCCGAATATGTACCATCTATATTTATAAGCGAAATTTTTAACCTTTTCCATACTGCTAATTACCTCTTATTTTGTAAATATAAAATTGTTGATTTTCTGCCAAATATATTATATAAACAAGCAGTTTTGTTTACAAGTTTATTAAACATCTATGTATAACTTTTATTCTAGATAAAATCATATAAAAAATTGTTATAATAATTATTATTTTGTTTGATTTTAAAATAATTTGTTGTTTTTAATTTTTTGGTAAGTATAATGAAATAAAACGATTAATGCATGTAACGGCGGAGTAGAAAGATAACTGATAACTTATGAATAAAATAAAACGTTTTTTATCAAAACCTTACAGATGGACAATTGTATTTTCTATATTGCTTATATTATTTTTTGCATACGCAATGCTGGACACATTTGTAATTCCTAAAGCCATAACCGCCGCGAATACCGATACTTCCGATTCTCAAAATCAGCCTTCACAGCCCTCAGCTCCGGTGATTACAGAAACTTCCTATTCAGATGATAACATCAAAATAACAATCGAGACTATTAAAGAGTACAATACTGTTATATATATTGCGGATATACAGCTTAAAGATGCATCGTATTTAAAAACGGCATTTGCGAAAAATTCATACGGACGCAATATTAAAGATATTACGTCCAAAATGGCAAGTTCTCACAGCGCTATCTTAGCCGTTAACGGAGATTATTACGGTTTTAGAGACCACGGCTATGTATTACGCAACGGCAAACTATATAGAACGAGTTCTAGGGGTTCAGGATATGACGCCCTAATTATCGATACATCGGGTAATTTCTTAATAGAGGCGGACAGTGAAATAAGCAAATCTTTATTAAACAGCGGAACTTTAAGTCAAATAATATCATTCGGACCCGGTCTTATAGAAAACGGTAAAATAACCGCAAACAAAATGACAAAATCAGCAGCATTCACAACAACCAATCCTCGCACTGCAATCGGTCAAATTTCCCTTTTACATTATATATTCGCCGTCTGTGACGGCAGAACAAAAACAAGCACAGGTCTTACGTTAAAAGAACTTGCGCAAATTCTTTACGATAAGGGCTGCGTATGGGCATATAACTTAGACGGAGGAGGTTCTGCAACAATGTATTTTAATGGCAAAGTTGTAAATCATCCGTCAGACGGAACCGAGAGAGCAATAAGCGATATTGTATATATAGGATATTAGTTTTAAAGCAAACAACTTTTAAAAAACGGTTGTTTGTTTTTTTATGCCTTATATTATAAAAGTATTATTACATATTATGCATTTCACTGCTAAAATTGTATTTCTGCAGACAAATATAAATTAAGAAATTCGTAAGGCTTTTATCGTAAAACCTGTAAGGTTTGCATGATATTTTATAAAAGAAATTTAGTTATAATAAATATATAAACCTCCTTAATTAATATTTTGCGTATTATAAATTTTCGGTTTTAAAAAAAATAATAAAAGTCACAATGATTTCACATTTTCCCCATTGTGCTGTCAAGGTTGTCGGATATCTTATAAATGTAAGAAAATTAAAAAAGGAGTGACATATTATGACTACCGTGGAAGCGTTCAAACGTTATGAAAAAAAATATATTATAACCCAGTCTCAATATAAAGAGTTAATGTCGCAGGCTGCAAGGTATATGGTAAAAGACGAACACGGTCCTAACACCATATCAAACATATATTATGACACCGACAGCTACGACCTTATAAGAGCTTCTATCGAAAAACCTGTATATAAAGAAAAACTAAGACTAAGGAGTTACTGCATACCGACTAATGAAACAGAAGTTTTTTTGGAACTAAAGAAAAAATTTGACGGAATTGTATACAAAAGAAGATTAACACTTTCATATTCGGATGCGCGAAATTATTTGAACTACCAGCTAAAACCGCCAAAAAAAGGTCAAATACTTAACGAAATAGATTGGTTTATGTATCGCTATAAACTTTTTCCTAAAATTTTTATAGCATATGACAGGATTGCTTTTTATAAAAAAAGCGACTCAAATTTAAGAATAACTTTTGATGATAATATCCGATTCAGACAAACAGACATTGATTTACGAAGCGGAAATTGCGGGCGCCAGTTAATGGATCCTTCACAGTTTTTAATGGAAATAAAATTCTCAGACAGCATTCCGTTTTGGCTTGCCGAGCTTTTAAATGATTTAAAAGTATATCCCGTTTCATTTTCAAAATACGGCTACTGTTATAAAAAATTTATCTTAAGTAAAGAGAGAGTCGTCAAATGCTCGACAGTATCATCAACACAACAACAACGTCACCTGCTTCAATTACGATAAGCTACCTGCTGATATGCACTTTTGCGTCTTTGGTGCTGGGCTTCGGCGCGGCTTTTATATATATGTATAAAAACAGCTCATATACAAAAAGTTTTATTGTAACTTTAGTGCTTCTGCCTGCAATTGTACAGCTTGTAATAATGGTAGTAAACGGCAATCTCGGCACCGGGGTTGCTGTGCTGGGCGCATTCAGTTTAACTCGTTTCCGTTCAATTCCCGGTAATGCCAGAGAAATAAGCAGCATATTCTTTGCAATGGCAACAGGTCTTGCTACCGGCATGGGTTATATTGCAATAGCTTTTATATTCCTGATAATTATAGGACTGTCAAGTATGATTCTAAATAAAGTTAGTTTTGGAGAGCCTAAACGAGAATCAAAACAGCTTAAAATAACAATTCCTGAAAATCTTAATTATCACGGTTTATTTAATGATTTGTTTAAAAAATATACGAAATATGCCGAATTGGCAAGAGTTAAAACAACTAATATGGGCACTTTATATGAATTAAAATATAAAATCGTTTTAAAAAATGAAGAAATAGAAAAAAACTTTATCGATGAAATAAGATGCAGAAATGGAAATTTAAATGTGATTTGCGGAGAAATCCCCGACAGAAAAGAAGAACTTTAATTACTGACAAAATGAAATAAAATATACAATGGTGACTTATGAAAAATGAAAAAATTAAAAACTTATTAATATTTTTAATAATTGCTTTGATGGTTATACCTTTTGGTGGTTGCTCAAAAGAATCTTCGAATACATCTTCATCTTATCTTACTTCAGTAAGCGTAGAATACAAAGATGAAGATACCACAAGCACTTGGGATGCATCAAGCGTCACAAAAATTACTTTAAACGGCTCGTCTGCATCGGTTGACGGCTCAGGCGCCCAAGTAAACAACAGCGCGGTAAGCATAACATCAGCAGGGACATACGTGTTGTCAGGCACACTTAATAACGGCACAATAGTCGTAGATGCAGATAAAGATGACATCGTCAGAATTATATTAAACAATGCAAACATAACCAATTTAATCGGCCCAGCAATTTATGGCGTTAGCGCGGATAAAGTAATAATAACTATTGCAGACAACACTACAAACAATCTTTCGGATTCTGATTCTTATGTGCTTAAAGCAGGAGAAGATGAGCCTGACAGCGTTATATTCTGCAAAACCGATTTATCCATAAACGGCGGCGGTACTCTTAATATAACAGGCAACTATAAAAATGGAATAACATCAAAAGACGACTTGATGATAACCGGCGGAAACATTAAAGTAACCGCGGTAAATGACGCGATAAAAGGCAAAGATTCCATTGCTGTAAAAAGCGGCACATTTACTTTAATTGCAAATAGCGGCAGCGGACTGAAAGCCAGCAATGCCGACGATACGCAGAAAGGCTATATATCAATAGACGGCGGAACATTTAATATAAAATCAACGGGCAAAGGCATTCTCTCTGAAAGTTTGCTTCAGATAAATTTAGGTACGCTTAATATAGTTTCTGCTGATGACGCGCTTCATTCAAACGGCAATATCTTAATATCAGGCGGAAACATTATAATAAGCGCGGGTGATGACGCTCTTCACGCCAATTCTGTTTTAACAGTCAACGCCGGATCGATATTCGTAAAAAACTGTTATGAAGGTCTTGAAGCGTTGGCGCTTACAATTAACGGCGGCGTTATAGACTTAACCTCAAAAGACGACGGTTTCAATTCAGCCGGCGGCGCTGACTCCTCATCCGATAACAACAATAAAAACAATAAAGATCAGTTTGCCAACGACACCGATTGTACCATAACAATAACAGGCGGCGACATAACTCTAAATACTGGCGGTGACGGAATAGATTCTAACGGTTCCATATATTTTAAAGGCGGTGTATTAAAGATCAGCGGCCCTGTAAGCAACGCGGATGCTCCCGTTGATTATAACGGCACATGCTATTTAACGGGCGGCACTCTAACAATAGCGGGAAGCTCCGGTATGACGCAGTCGCCATCGACCAGTTCAACGCAATACTCAATAACGGTAATTTTCTCGTCTGCTCAAACGGCGTGCTCAACCGTTACTCTCACAGATGAAAACGGAAGTACTGTGCTTTCGTATACACCTAATAAAAAGTATCAATCAATATTGTTAAGCAGCGCATCTTTAGTAAAAGGCGGCACTTATACTTTAAAAGTAAATAATAAAGAACTTACAGATATAACGATATCTTCTGTGGTTACCACAATTTCAGATAACGGTACACAAGTGACAAACAATAATAGCGGCGGGCAGACCCGCACCCCGGGCAATAACAACAATATGCCGGGTAGAAACTAATAAATATACTACAGAGTTTGGAGATAGCTATATGAAACCCATTATTATAATACCTGCTCTCAATCCCGATGAAAGACTTATATATTTGGCGGAATACTTAAAAAAAGAAGGCTTTGAGATAGTAGTAATAAACGACGGCAGCGCGGAGGAGTATAAACACATTTTTGAAAAATTAATAACAGATTTAAAGTGCAGCGTCTGTACGCACGAGCATAATCAAGGCAAAGGTATTGCTATTAAAACAGGAATAAAATATGCTCATGGCAACTACCGCGATATCTCGGGTTATGTTACAGCGGATGCAGACGGACAGCATGCTGTAGGTGATATTGTTAAAATATCTAATGCTCTTATTAATCACCCCCAGAGCTTTATTCTCGGAACCAGGAATTTCAGCGAGAAAAATATACCCCTAAGGTCCCGTTTCGGCAACCGTCTGACATCTATTATATTCTTGTTAAGCACCGGCAAACGATGTGAAGATACCCAAACAGGTCTTCGTGGAATTCCTGCAGTTTATACAAACTTATGCCTTGCTATACCGGGCAAGAGATATGAATATGAAATGAATCTGCTTATGGAAATAACAAACAATAAAATTGATGTAAAAAATGTTCCGATTTCGGTTATATACACCGACAACAACTCTTCAAGTCATTTCAATACGGTGCGCGACTCTGTATTAATTTATTTAAATATAATAAAATACAGCGTTTCATCTGTTCTATCGGCAGCGGCAGATTTATCTCTGTTTGCTTTGCTTGCACACCTAGTTTTCGGCACAAGCACAACAGGCATTTTCTTCGCAACCGTTATCGCCAGAGTAACTTCGGGCAATATAAACTTCATGCTTAATAAGTACTGGGTTTTTCAAAGCAAAAACTACATAGGTAAAGAATTTATAAAATATGTTGCGTTATTTTGCATACAAATGCTGTCAAGCTGGGCGCTCGTAAGCCTGCTTTCAAAAATTTCAATGCCAATATTGTTAATTAAAATTTTTGTTGATACAATGCTGTTTTTCATAAGTTATATTATTCAGAAGAAATATATTTTTAACGGACTAAAAAAATATGCAAAAAATTAAAAAGTTCTTTAAAAAAAGATTCAGTTGGGCTATTATATTCTCAGTGTTATTAAAGAGAGGTTAGCGACATTGTTCACATCAGATATTGACAATAATATTTATACCAAACAAATCAAAAAAACTATAATCGTATATTTTATATTATCTGTATCTGCAATTGCGATAGATAACATCTACGCGATTTTCGGTCATGGAGTGCGTTCCGCCGCAATGACTTATATGTTTGTATATCCTTTAATCGGCGGCGTAATATTCTATGCTTTAGTAAGGTTAATATTTCCTCTTATTAATCGATATAAAGGATATAGACTGTTTTATAACATATATAATTCAGGTATAGCGCTTCTGGCGGCAGGAAATTTATTTAATGGGATATTGGAAGTCGCGGGAGCTGATTCCGTTTTTTCAACGTATTTCTTTATTATCGGATACACATTTGCAGCAGTAGGTTTTATTATTCTTATAATAACCGCGATAAGAAGAAAAACATATAATTGATATTTAAATAATGATACTTATCATTTAAAAAAACAGCCGACGGCTGTTTTTTATTATTATTTTTATAATATTGATTTTTACAAAATTCTTATATTGTATTCTTTCATCCAGAAATTAATCTGCAATAAATACGCAAGCATCTGCGGCGCGTTCATAAGCTGCCCGAACCATGGTATATTAGTGTCAGTGTTAATTGACAGCGCAAATTCTTTGACCTTATGTCTATCAATAAACGGCTGTATCGGTTCTGTCTCATCATTCAGCATTAGAAGGGCCAACTTGCGCACTTCCTCCAAAAACATCGGATTATGCGTTTTGGGGTATGGGCTTTTCTTCCTCCACAGCGCATCCTGCGGCAAATAACCGGTAAGAGCCTGCCTTAATAATCCTTTTTCTCTGTCTTTATAATATTTCATCTCCCAAGGTATATTCCATACATATTCAACAAGCCTGTGATCACAATACGGTACTCTTAGTTCAAGTCCCGTATACATGCTCATTCTGTCTTTTCTGTCAAGCAATGTAGGCATCCATCTTGTAAGATTTAAATAAAATAGTTCTCTTTTCTTCGCTTCTTCCTGTGAATCTTTCTCATAGCGCGGCACTTCGGAAATCGCTTCCTCATATCGCCCCATTACGTATTCTTCAGGTTTTATAAGGCTTATAAGCTCATCCGAATAAAGCTTTAACCGCTCGCTTAGCCTGTAAGACCACGGAAAAGTCGGCTTTTCTGTATCAAGTTGTTTGTAAAACCAGGGATATCCTCCGAATACTTCATCCGCGCACTCTCCCGAAAGCCCTACAGTCGCTTTAGTTTTTATTTGCTTTGAAAAAAGAAAAAGTGATGAATCTATATCTGTCATTCCGGGAAGATCTCTTGCAAGCACGGCGTCAAACAGCGATAATACCAACTCCGAATTATCGATAACGCAATTGGTATGCTGTGTGCCCAGATATTCTGACACTCTCTTAACCCAAGGGGCGTCTGCGTCGGGCTGAAAATCGCTTTTCTTGAAATAACGCTCATTATCTGTATAATCGATTGAAAATGTGAGTACTGGTTTTTCATCTTTATATACGTCTTTCGCAATAGCGCATATCGCGCTGGAATCAAGTCCGCCCGATAGTAAAAAGCATAACGGAACGTCTGATACAAGCTGTCTTTTCACACTGTCGTATACAAGGTTGCGTACTTTTTCTACAGTATCTATAAAGCTCTCGTCAAAATCATGGCTATTAAGACGCCAGTATTGTTTTGTCTTTATACCGCTGCTATTAACATTCATACAGCATGCTGGTTTTAATTCATGTATATTTAAAAACACGCCTTCTCCCGGAGTTCGCGCGGGACCTATCGCGAAAATTTCCGCAAGTCCCGTCTTATTTATTGCTGCATCTGAAAGCGGATGAGCAAGTATTGCTTTTATTTCCGATGCGAACAAAAACGTTCCGTTTTTTTCATAATAAAATAAAGGCTTTACCCCTATCCTGTCTCTTGCCAAAAACAAGTTCTGCTTTTGACTGTCCCAAATAGCAAAAGCGTATATGCCGTTAAACTTTTCAAGGCACTTCTCGCCCCAGCAAATGTACGCATCAAGCAGCACTTCCGTATCCGACCACCCCTCAAAGCTAAACCCGTTTTGTATGAGATCTTTTCTTATATCTTCTGTGTTATACAGTTCACCGTTGTAAATTATTATATATTCCGCTCCGTTTCTTTTGCGTATCATGGGCTGCCTGCCTCCTTGCGGGTCTACAACAACAAGCCTTCTCTGAGCCAGGGCGGCATGCTCGCTTAAATATATACCTTCATCATCTGGTCCCCTTCGTATGAGTTTTTCATTCATTTTATTCATTATTTTTGATTGATTTTGTAAATCGCGGTTAAAATCGATCCATCCGGCTATTCCGCACATATATCCTCCGAAAACAAAAAAGCGCAGCCATATAAGCCATTATTCTTATATCAAACGCCGTTGTTTGAATTTACTTCATTAACAATATATGCGTTTTTTATGATATTGAATAATAATTTTATAAAAATAAAAAAACTGCCGCAAACCGCAGCAGTTTTAGTTATGTATTTGTTATTTAAATAATCCTCCGAGAGCTCCGCCAAGTCCTCCGGTTATTTCGCCTATAGGATTGTTAAGTCCTCTGTTTTCTCCTGAATGGTCAAATCTTGCCTGATTTATTCTGTTAGCAAGTCTGCTTAAGGGCAGTGACTGCAGCCAAACATGACCCGGTCCTTTTAAAGTGGCAAGAAATAAACCTTCGCCTCCGAATAATCCTGTCTTTATATCTGATGCCAGCTGTACATCATAATCAACTGTCGAGCTTATAGCTACAAGACATCCGGTATCCAGTCTGAGCATTTCTCCTTCGGCAAGTTCCTTTTTAATGATTGTTCCGCCTGCATGCAAAAATACAAGCCCGTCGCCTGTGAGTTTCTGCATAATAAAACCTTCTCCGCCGAAAAGTCCTGCTCCAAGCTTTCTCTGCAAATATATTCCGATGCACACTCCTTTTGCCGCGCATAGAAAAGCGTCTTTTTGACATATCAAATTCCCGTCAAATTCATTTAATTCTACGGGTATAATTTTTCCGGGATACGGCGCCGCAAATGCTACATGCGATTTTCCCTGTCCCGAATTCTGGAATGTCGTCATAAACAAACTTTCACCCGTAAGCGCCCTTTTGCCTGCGCTTGCAAGCTTGCCCATAAGTCCCTTGCCGTCATCCTGTCCGCTTCCGTCTCCGAAAATAGTTTCCATCTTTATGTCTTTTTCCATATATGTCATTCCGCCGGCTTCCGCTACAACGCTTTCGCCCGGATCAAGAACAATTTCCACAAGCTGCATATCTTCGCCGTAAATAATATATTCAATTTTGTCCGCCGGTCTTATAACGCCGCTTGGCGCTGCGCTCGCTCCATCCAATTTAGCGCCGCAGCTTACGCAGAATTTTGATCCGTCCTGAAGATTTTTTCCGCAATTAGTACAAAACATGGTTAACCCTCTAACTTTCCTCCGCAGCTTGCGCAGAATTTGCTCTCGCCGCTTTGTTTAGCTCCGCAATTCGGACAGAATTTGCCTGCTTCGGCTGCAACTGAAGATGCCTGCATTGTTGGCGCCGCTTCATCTTTTCCTACTTCTTCGCGCTGTTTTTGAAGTTCTTCAATATTCTCATACATATCTTTCATTTTAACGCACATTTCTTTTGCCGTTGCGTCAAATTCCGCGCCGTTTAAATATTGGCTGTAAATGTATTTTCCGAGTTCAATTTCCGTATCTTTTATTTTGCCTTTTTCCTCATTGATTTTAAGTGCAATTTTTCCTGCTTCAACGCCTTCACCGGCTTTTTTCATAGCCGATTTTCCTAAATCTGAAACTTTATCCAAAAATGCCATATGTATATCCTCCTTATTTTATCCGTATAATTTTAGTAAATTATACCATTTTACAAATAAATATAGTATATAATTTTATAATTTATGATTATTTGTATAATAAAAAAAGTGTCCGCGGACACTTTTTTTATTATACTATATGTTAGTATTATTAACAGTTGTCTAAAAGAATATAGCCTTTATCCGTAAGGGCTTTTTTTATGTCGGCAAGATGCTGGTGATTTTTTGTCTCCATTGAAATATTTATGCATGTCCTGATAATATTAGCGTAATCGCCTTGTCGGTTATGCTCAACTTCTATTACATTTGCGCCTTTTTTCGCAATTATGGCAAGCACGTCTTTAAGTCTGCCGGGTTTATCCAAAAGTTCCACCGTTATGCTTGTAAGCCTTCCGTATGCGGCCAATGCTCTGTTTATTACACGCGATAAAATATTAACGTCAATGTTGCCGCCAGATATTACCGCGCAGACTTTTTTGCCTTTTAAAGGGAATTTGTTAAACATCGCGGCCGCGACAGACACAGCGCCCGCGCCTTCCGCTACAATTTTCTGTTTCTCCATCAACGAAAGTATCGCCATGGCAATTTCATCCTCGCTTACAGAAGCAAATTGATCAACATATTTTGAACAAAGCTCATAAGTCATCTCTCCCGGATATTTTATGGCAATGCCGTCAGCTATGGTTGATACGCTTTGAAGCGGGCTGCGTTTATGATAATCAATAGATTTCAGCATGCTTGCGGCTCCTGTTGCCTGAACGCCGTAAATCTTGCAGTTCGGCTTTAAATTCTTCACCGCATAAGCAATGCCTGAAATAAGCCCTCCCCCGCCTATAGGAACTATAACAGCGTCCACATCCGGCAGCTGTTCAAGAATTTCAAGCCCTATTGTTCCCTGTCCCGCGATAATGTTTTCATCGTCAAAAGGATGAACAAATATCGCGCCGGTTTCTTTTTGGTATTTTACCGCCGCGTCATATGCGTCGTCAAACACTCCGTCTACAAGTTTTATCTGCGCGCCGTATCGTCTGGTCGCTTCCACTTTTGATATCGGAGCGTTTCCGGGCAGAAAAATTGTTGATTTAATATTATTTTTGTGCGCGGCCAGCGCAACGCCCTGAGCATGGTTTCCAGCAGAACAAGCTATTACTCCTTTTGCTTTTTCTTCTTTTGATAATTGCGCTATTTTATAATAAGAACCCCTAATTTTAAAAGACCCTGTTGTCTGGAGGTTTTCCGCTTTGAGAAATAAATCAAAATCTGCTGCAAGTCCTGTTGATAAAAGCAGATCTGTCTTTCTCGCAATATCCTTTAATAAAAGAGACGCGTTATATATTCTATCCAGCGTAAGCATATATTCACCTTATTTTTTCTACACGTTAACCTGTTAATCATTTATAAAATATTATGTATCTGTTTATTGATTTTTAACGCTATATTTTTCAAGGAAATTTACCAAATATTGTTTTTGGCGTACTTAACAATGCTTATAAGTTTTTCTTCTCCGTCGCTTATAACTTCTGATATATCTTTTTCTGTATAATCATTAAATCCTTTTTTCGTTTTTACGCCCAATTCCCCTTTTGATACTTTATCGGTTATGCAAAAAGGCGCGCTGTCGGCATTGCAAAGAGTTGGGAATGTACTGTTAAAAACCGCATTCAATACATCTATACCGTTAAAATCGTACATGGAAAATATGCCTCTTAACAAATATCTCGGAGCGAGACCTTTTTTCATGGCAATGTCTATATCTTCAACGGTTGCAAGTCCTTCATCAACAAGATATGTAGCTTCTCTGCCAAGCGCCATTTGAAGCCTGTTCCATAAAAATCCTTCAACGCATTTATTAAGTACAATAGGATATTTTCCGACATGAGTAAAAAATTCTTTAAGCGTATCAACGCATTCATCCGAAGTATCTTCACCTCTTACTATTTCTACTAAAGGAGTAATATGCGGAGGATTTAAATAATGCGTAATTACAAGCCTTTTCAGATTTGAGACTTTTACGAACTCATAAATATTAAATGTCGATGTATTGCTTGCCAAAATGCATTCATTTGTGCAGTACTCATCCAGTTTTGCAAATATTCCTTTTTTTATTTCTTTGTTTTCCGATACGCTTTCAATAACATAATCTGCGTCTTCTGCCGCTTGTTTCAAATCTGTAAAATATGATATGCGGCTTGTTACCTTAACTATGTCTTCAAGCTCCATAACTCCCATACCGACCAAAGTATAATAACTGCTTATTATCTGCGTTTTCGCTTTTTCAAGATTTTCTGCTGTTCTGTTATAAAGTTTAACCTCATGTCCGTTCATTGCGTAAAACAATGCAAGCGAGAGCCCCATAGTTCCGGCGCCTATTATTGATATTTTCCATTCCTCTATATTTCTATTCAATTTATACACCTCTCTTTAATATATAAACAGTATAATTAATAAAGCCGTTAATTTATAAAATAAACAAATTTAAATATTAAATAAACAAAAAGGTCCCGTAAGGACCTTTTATTATAAAATTAATGTTTGCCGTCAATTCTGCATGCCGCATCATAAGAATCAAAATCGTCGGTCATAATAGCTGCATATTCATCTCTATTCTTTTTTAGCCATGAATTTGCATACGAACAAGTGGCGTTTGCTTTAATGCCTTCTTTTCTTAAAAAACAAACAACTTCTTTCATTACTTTTTCAGCAACTCCCTGTCCGCGTAAAACAGGATTTACATATACATGGTCAATGTCGATTATTTTATTTCCTAAATCAACATAAGTTGCTTCCGCCATTAATTCACCTTTTTCGTCATTATAAAATATACGTCCTTTTTCATATTTCCAATCCATATTTTCACCTCTTAATCATCTGTATTGGTTTTATTATATCATTGTTTATATTTATTATCATCCATAAATTGTATTAAAAATTAAGCGTAATACAAAACTGCCGGAATTTTCCGGCAGCTATATTTTGAGTTAGATGTATAAGCGTTATCTTTTAATAAGCTCTATATAATCTCTTCTGGGCTGAACTTCTTTATACGCAGGTCTGATAATTTTGTTGGAATTATTAAGTTCTTCTATTCTGTGTGCGCTCCAGCCTACAATTCTTGCAATAGCGAACAAAGGTGTAAACAGTTCTTTCGGAATTCCCAGCATATCATAAACAAAACCGCTGTAAAAATCCACATTTGCGCTTACGCCTTTTATCATATTTCTGCTGGCTGACAACAGCTTCGGAGCAAGCTCTTCAACGGACGAGTATAGAGCGTATTCCTTTTCCATGCCTTTTTCTTTTGAGAGTTTTTCTACAAATTCTTTAAACACTTCAGCTCGGGGGTCTGATAATGAATAAACAGCATGTCCGATTCCGTAAACAAGACCTGATTTATCAAATGCTTCTTTGTTAATTATTTTTGATAAATACCGCTCTATTTCTTCCTTATCGTTCCAATCGCTTACATTTGCTTTGATGTCATCAAACATTTCGCATACTTTTATATTAGCTCCGCCATGTTTAGGTCCTTTTAATGAACCGATTGCCGCCGCGACAGCTGAATAGGTATCTGTACCTGACGATGAAACAACATGTATTGTAAAACTTGAATTGTTGCCGCCGCCGTGTTCGGCATGAAGTATCAGCGCTAAATCGAGTATCCTTGCCTCAAGCTGGGTATACTTACTGTCTTTTCTTAACATATGAAGTATATTTTCCGCTGTCGAAAGTTCCGGCAGCGGGTCATGAATGAATAAGCTTTTGTTCTCTTTGTGATAGTAATCAAACGCCTGGTATCCGTAAACGGATAAAATAGGAAACATTGAAATTAACTGAAGCGACTGGCGGAGAACATTTTCAATACTCATGTCCTCTGCATTTTTGTCGTACGAATAAAGCGTAAGAACGCTGCGCGCAAGAGAATTCATTATATTTTCGCTGGGCGCCTTCATAATTACGTCTCGCGCAAATGAAGTCGGAAGCGACCTGTAACTCGCAAGCAATTGATTAAACTCTTTTAGTTTGCTTTCATCAGGTAAATTGCCAAAAAGTAAAAGATATATTATTTCTTCAAAACCGTATCGTTTATCATCAATCAATCCTTTTACTAAGTCCTTTATATTATAACCCCTGTAAAACAATTCTCCCGGGCATGCAACTTCTTCTCCGTTGACAATTTGTCTTGAATTTACTTCGGAGATATTTGTAAGACCTGTAACCACGCCTTTTCCGTTTTCATCCCGCAGGCCGCGCTTTACATTGTATTTTGAATACAAATCTTTTTGTATAATATTATTCTCAACACATTTCTGAGCAAGACTATTCAGCTGCGGCGTTATTTCCGCATAATTTCTTTTCATAATTTCTCCCTCTTTCTGAATATTCTTTAGGTTGGCATTTTGTTATAAATTATCACTTTATACTTAGATTGTCAATCATTAAATAAGCCGCCTATATCTCATTTGAGTTAATAGATTCCATATTAAAAAAGACCCGAAGGCCTTTTAATATTTATTTCTTCATGACTTTTATATTTTCAAGCCTGTTAAGCGCATCATTAAGCGTGCTGTCCTCTTTGGCGAAATGGAAACGTATCAGATGGTTTACTTTTTCGTTAAAGAACACAGAACCCGGAACCCCTGCAACGCCGACTTTTTCACAAAGTTTGACTGCGAAATCATAGTCATCTTCATAGCCGAACTGGCTGATATCAACCATTACATAATATGCGCCTTGCGGTTTTGAATACGTAAGATTTAAATCATCAAGACCTTTGCAGAATAATTCACGTTTATGCGCGTATTTATCTAAAAGCGCTTTGTAATAATCGTCCCCGAATTTAAGTCCTACCAAAGCCGCTTCCTGAAGCGGCGCGGCAGCTCCGACCGTTAAAAAGTCGTGAATTTTTCTTGCGGCGTCTACGATATGATCCGGAGCTATAATATAGCCTAGTCTCCACCCTGTAATTGAGTAAGTTTTTGATAAAGAACTGCACGATATAGTTCTTTCCCACATTCCCGGAAGGGACGCAAAATATGTATGTGTGTACGGTGCGTATACTATATGCTCGTATACTTCGTCGGTAATCACAAATGTATCATATTTCTCCGCAAAATCCGCAATTATTTTCAATTCGTCATAAGAGAATACTTTGCCGCAAGGATTTGACGGATTGCATAACACTAATGCTTTCGGCTTTTGTTTAAATGCCGCTTCAAGCTCATCAATACTGAATTCAAATGACGGCGGTCTTAATTCAACATAAATAGGCGTGCAATCGTTGAGTATTGTGTCCGCAGAATAATTTTCGTAAAACGGAGAGAATACAATTACTTTATCCCCGGGATCGCATACTGTCATTATTGAAGTCATCATAGCTTCAGTGCTTCCGCATACCGTAACTATTTGTGTATCAGGGTTTATTTTTCGTCCCATGTACTTTGATTGTTTTTCCGCAAGAGCGGCTCTGAAATTCGGCGCTCCCCATGTAATTGAATACTGGTGCGGCCCTTTATGAGCAATTTCTACAAGTCTGTCCAATATTTCTTTTGGCGGATCAAAATCAGGGAAACCTTGAGACAAATTTACCGAATTATATTGCATCGATATTCTTGTCATCCTGCGGATGATCGAATCCGTAAATGTTTTTGTTCTGTCGCTAATTTTTGGCATTGCTTTTTCCTCATTTATATAACTAAAAAATCTTTTGTTTCAATTAATACTTCAACTACATAAGCATCCCTTATATGTATCTGTATTATAATATCATATGAAATGATACCTATCAATAAAAAAATGATATATTTTATTTTACTATTGATTAAAACTATATGTTTTTTATTTTTTGAGACAAAATATAAAATTGACATAATTATTTTAAAATGATATTATTATTTATCTTCATTAAACAAAAAGCGGGAAATTTATATGCTACAAGATACAGATAATATAAATGTTGCAGTATTAATTCCTTCATTAAATCCTTCGGAAAAATTGATTTCATATATAAAGGATTTAGTAAATGCCGGAATTAAAAAAATTATTGTCGTTGACGACGGCAGCAAAGAAGACGCGCAGCAATATTTTAACTTAATTGAAAAAAAATATGACGGTATTGTCCTTCACCATGATGTTAATAAAGGCAAGGGAAGAGCTTTAAAGACCGGATTTAATTATTTTATAAATACATTCTCATATAATGAAATGGCGGGTATTGTTACGGCGGATTCTGACGGTCAGCACAGCGCTGAAGATACTGTCAATGTCGCTAAAAGACTTATGGAAGAAAATAATAAAATTATACTAGGCACAAGAAATTTCAACCAGTCAGACGTGCCTTTTAAAAGCAGATGGGGAAATAAAATTACTACTGCCGTTTTTGCGTTATTATATTGTAAAAAAATAAACGACACGCAAACGGGGCTGCGCGGAATTCCTTATAAATTCATTAATAACTGTTTATTTGTTAAAGGTGAACACTTTGAATATGAAACGGGTATGCTCATTTCAGCTGTCAGAGAGCAGGTAGATATTGCCGAAGAGAGCATACAAACAATCTATATTGATAAAAATGAATCCTCTCATTTTAATCCGTTTAAAGATTCTTTATTTATATATTTTATGATGCTGAGCTGCTTTTTTAAATTTTCTTTATCAGGCATGCTGTCATTTTTCATTGATATTGGTTTATTTGCTTTTTTATCTTCCGTTATGTTTAACAACCTTACAACCATATCAATGACGATTTTTTTCAGCACTCTTTTTGCAAGAGTTATATCTTCACTTTTTAATTACGTTGTTAATAAAAACGTCGTATTTAATAATACTTCAAAAATGAAAAATTCTATTATCAAATACTATTTATTATGCTCAGTTCAACTGCTTGCATCGTGGCTGCTTGTTACTATTGTATATAATAACCTTAGTATGAACCTAACAGCAATAAAAGCGATTATAGATTTTGTTCTGTTTTTTATTAGTTTTCAAATTCAGAGGCGATGGGTATTTGTAAAAGATAATAAAAATATTTAACTAAAATTAATTAAGGGGGTCATCCCCCTTAATTAATGAGCTGTTTATTTACTTAATTTTTCAATTTCTTCTTCTACTTCTTCTGCGCCCTGCGCATAAAACTTTTCTTCATCGGGCTCAAGTTCCTTAAGAAGTCTTAAAAATTCTCCCGCATGTATTCTTTCTTCATCGGCAATGTCCTTAAGAACTTCAATAGCTAATTCATTATCTGTCGATTCGGCTAACTGCATGTACAATTGTATAGCCTCATACTCAGCCGCAATCATAAATCTGATTGATCTTACAAGTTCTTGATGGGTTATTTTTTTCTCTTTTGCGTTCCCTGCAAAAGGCTGTCCAAAATCGGGCATTTTCATTACCTCCTTGATATAATTGCTTTAAATTAGTATGATACACTCAAACTATAATATCTATTAAATTTATTATACAGAAATAAATAAATGTTGCAAATAGTTATCAGCATATTTTAAATTATATCTTAGGATGAATACAAACTCATAATATTTAAATATTAAACTGCCAGTAATACTGGAAATTCTTATTTGTTTAAATCATTCTTATATTTCTTCCAATTTATTACTTTTAATATAAGGTACGCAAGTAAGCTCCCTCCTATTGTGCTTATCAGAAAAGGAACTATAAAAGCATACGCCGCAACGTCCTTGCCTAATATAAATTTTGCGATTGGAAAAGATAAAAGCCCTCCCAATATTCCTGTTCCAAACACTTCTCCGCCCAGAGCAAAAGGAATTTTTTTGAATTTGGCAAAAAGCAGTCCCGCCAATAATGCACCTATTATACTCCCCGGAAACGCAAGCAACGAGCCTACTCCCAAGAAATTACGCAATAGTGAGATTAAAAATGCGTTGGCAACCGCGTACCACGGGCCGAGCAGAACAGCCGAAAGAACATTTATTGTATGCTGCATCGGAAAGCATTTAGCTACTCCTACTGGTATGTAGATTACATTCGCTGTAAGCGTGCCTATCGCAACAAGCATTGCTGCAAAAACCAGCTTTTTAGTGTTCATTTTTTTAGGGTTCATTTAAATACCGCCTTTCATTGTCAAGCAAAAAAATAAGCACAAACGAGTATCACCCTTTCGGTGGTGAACCCCATTTGTGCTTTTTAAATTATTTAATATATTATCAAATTTTTATAATATAATCAAGATTATTTTTGTAAGATATTTTGTTTATTATTGGTAATTTTATGGTTTAAAATGTATTAAACAGCGTCTAAATATATCTTCGTACTTTTTTGCAGTAGTTTATATACTCTTGCCCGTAAATTTTTATTAAAGATTTTTCTTCCAGCAGCGCCTGACGATTGAAAAGCCATATTCCTAATATTAAATATATTAATATTATCCAATTTGGAAAAATTAAAAATATTCCGATTAGAATTAATCCAAACGCAGTATAGATTGGGTTACGGCTTATTGCAAAAACGCCGGCAGTTATCAATGCGCCCGGGCTGTCTTCGTCTATGCCGACTCTGAAGCTTTTCCCAAAAGAAATCACACTAGACAAGAATAATACCAAACCGAGTATGCATAATATCACGCCAATCCATGCTGCAATCTCATTATTAAACAGTTCGTGTCCGGGTTTAGGCAATCCTAGTGCGCTTGCAAATATAAGATATAAAAACAAAAAAGCAAACGGTGGTATTAAAAAATCTTTTTTATCAATCTCACCGAATTTCATAGCTTTAATACCTAACTTTTTCATCATAAAGACTCTGGACAATACTAGAATTATAAGTAAAATTATTGTTGCCAGCGCAAAATATCCCTGCATAATAATTACTCCACTCTATATTTAATATTAAATTTATTTTATCATTTTTTAAATAAACTCATATATAAAATTTTCCGGTAAATAATCATTTTATTATCTCCGCTTAGTACATATAAAAAATTCAATAAAAAAAGACCTGTTTAAGTCTTAAAATACCGTTAACAAAGAATTTAAGCAAAAAAATGGTGATCCATCCGCGACTCGAACGCGGGACACCCTGATTAAAAGTCAGGTGCTCTACCGACTGAGCTAATGGATCACGCTTTGCTGTGTTTACAACAGCTTGTATATATTATATTTTTTTTCACTTTTTGTCAATGTTTTTTTAATAATAATGGCGGGGGCAGTAGGATTCGAACCTACGAATGACGGAGTCAGAGTCCGTTACCTTACCGCTTGGCGATGCCCCTGCGCAAGTACAAACAATTATTTATATAATTTTAAGTGGCAGGGGCAGCAGGACTCGAACCTACGCATTACGGAGTCAAAGTCCGTTGCCTTACCGACTTGGCCATGCCCCTGTATTATGGGGTGAATAGTGGGATTCGAACCCACGACCTCCAGAGCCACAATCTGGCGCTCTAACCAACTGAGCTATACCCACCATACATTTTGCACTAAATATAAAAATGGCGCGCCTGCAGGGATTCGAACCCCGGACACACGGCTTAGAAGGCCGTTGCTCTATCCTACTGAGCTACAGGCGCAAATGGAGCGGGTGAAGAGGATCGAACTCTCGCGACCGGCTTGGAAGGCCAGGGCTCTACCACTGAGCTACACCCGCAACTTTTAGTGCGATAGCTATTTTATATCAAAGTTAAGTTTATGTCAATATTTTATTATTATTTTATTAAAAGCAAAAATTTTTAAGCCTTAAAAATAAATTATTATTTATGTCAATATGCTTGAACTTTATTTTTGTTCCTTCAATATAAATAACACCGTATCCTTTTTTGCTTCCGCTCCGCGCAAACTTAATCGCGCCGGGATTAAAAAGAGTTATACCGTCAAGTTTTTCCAAATATTGAACATGTGTATGTCCGAACAATGCAATGCCGCAATTATTTTCTTTCGCTTTGTTTATTAAAGGCTCTTTGCCCTTATATATCTTATAACCGTGACCGTGTGTTATTAATATTCTGTGATTTTTAATTATTTCTATTCTTTCATAAGGTTCGTCAGCATCAATATCATTGTTTCCTCTGACCGCAATTAAAGGAATGTTAAATATTGATGAAATATCGTTTATTTCTTTTATCCCGTCTCCCAAGAATATTAACAAATCCGGAGCGGGTGATGCCTTTTTGAAAATTTTGTATAACGAGTCAAAGTCGCCGTGACTGTCGCTTATTACATAAATCTTCATCTTATCGCCTGCTTTATTGACTCTAAATATTTTTTCATTTCGCTAAGCGCTTTTGCCCTGTGGCTTAATTTATCTTTTTCTTCACTGCTCAGATTAGCATATGTCTTGTCCATATCGTCAGGAATAAAAATAGGGTCATATCCAAATCCGCCTGTTCCGCGGTATTCTTTGGCAATCTGTCCGTTAACTTGTCCCAAAAATATTTTTTCTTCACCGTTTGAAATGCTTAAAGCTATTGCGCATTTAAAAACAGCGCTTCTGTCTTCTTTATTTTCAAGCGCTTTTAACAGCTTATTGTTGTTGTCTTCAAATGTAGCGCTCTCTCCTGCGTACCTTGCCGAGTACACTCCCGGCTCATCATTAAGTGCGTGTACAAAAAGCCCCGTATCATCGGCTATTATCATCTTGTCTGTGTGTTTTCTTATCTCACGCGCTTTTATAAGCGCGTTTTCAAATATTGTCGCGCCCGTCTCTTCAATCTCTGCATTAAATCCTATTTGATGCAATGATAGAATATTGTATCCGTATAATATATCTCTGACTTCTTTTAGTTTGTGTTTATTGTTGCTTGCAAGTACAATATCCATAATATTTTCCGTTAAATAATTTCGTTTGTTTTTAATGCTTCAAATATCTGTTCTATGCCGAATTTTGCCGCGTCAAGCATAGTTATAAGTTCTTCATAACTTATGGGTCTTTTTTCTCCTGTTGTCTGAATTTCGGTGATATCCCCGTTAAGTGTCATAACAACGTTCATATCAGCGGTCGCGCTGCTGTCCTCACGGTAAGAAAGGTCAACAAGTATCTCATCGTCCACAATCCCCAGGCTTACAGCCGCCAATGCGCAGTTTATGGGATTTTCTTTAATTATGTTATTTTCGAGAAGATATTTTACACAATCGTTCAAAGCAATAAAAGACCCAGTAACGGAGCATGTCCTTGTTCCGCCGTCAGCCTGAATAACGTCACAGTCTATCCAAATCGTCCTCTCGCCGAGTTTTTTGGTATCCATAACACTTCTTAACGACCTGCCTATAAGACGCTGTATTTCGGCGCTTCGTCCGTCTTGCTTGCCTTTGTTAATATCTCTCTGCTTTCTTACCATAACAGAAGATGGCAGCATAGAATACTCTGCGCTTACCCAGCCTGAGCCTGTCCCTCTTGCAAACATAGGAACCTTATCTTCAACAATTGCGGTGCATAGCACTTTCGTATCGCCGCATGATATTAGCACTGAGCCTTGAGCGTACTTTGTATAATTCCTTATAATTTCTATCTTTCTTATTTCGTAGTTATCTCTGTTATCTTCTCTGGACATATTTTTCCCTTTCAGCTAATTTTTATAGTTCATTTGGAGCTATAGGCAGCGTTATGTTTTTACTGTCTCCGTTTATTATAATCTCCGCGCTCGTTAATTCAAAGTTTTCACAAAGTGTAAGCGCGATGCATTTTCTTATACATTCTATATCAGCGCTGCTGCCTGTAATGTTTTTTAATTCTACTGTTGCCTTTTTATATTTTATAATTGCCGAGGCAATATTTTCTGATTTTACGCTTAAATTTGTCTTTACCTTTGAACTGTTGGCAGTTAACGCATTAAGCAGTTCCAGAGCATTTCCGGGAAGAGTATTAACATAAACGGTAACCGGATAAACATAAAAACCGGGATAAAATGTATTGCTGTAATATAATATTATTCTGTTTTTCCCGGCGCTGTTTATTGCGTTTATATCTTCTCTTAAAAATGTTCCGCTTGCTATTGCTCCCCCGCCCAGCACACCTGCCTGAGTATTATTTACCAGAAATTGAACTTTTGAAATATTGTTAAACTCCGTCAGCGTATATACTATGCTTTTAAGCATCGCCTCTTCTTTTGCTCTGTCTTTTATATTCATAACTTCGCCGCTCAATGCAACTTTAATAAGTCCGTCTTCTTTCAGCGCAAGTGTAATTGATATATTTTCAGGTATAGTAGGCGCAAGCCCCATGTGATATATTTCATCTTTGTTGTTTTTATTTATATACATCGCGCTTAATGTAGTTTTAGCCAATGACGCATTTTTAGGCAGTTTTCTCAGCACCGGCACCAGGTATCCGTTACTGTCAGAATAATACACTATTTGAGAAAAATAGTTCTTATCAGTTGCGGGTATGTCCGAATTCTCGCCTTCATTATCGGCGCTGTTGTTATTTGCAGTATCCGCGGATTGATTTGTATTTGTTGAAGTATCTGTCTCGTCCTTATTCAGCCTGTCTTTTAAATAAGCATAAGAACCGTAAAGTATTAAAGCTACTATAAGCAATGGAATAATCTTTTTCATATTATACCTCCATTGCTTAATATATATTAACTTAAAAACTTATTTATTCTAAATGTAATTTTCAAAAATATTTATATTTTGTAAATCTCATCTTCTGTCGGTTCTGTTAAAGCGTAAGATATATCTTGCTTTATATAAAGACTTTCGCCTTTGATGAACTTCCCTATTATTTTTGCATTTATTTTATTTTTATTAAGCTCTTTTATTATAATATCAGCATCATTTTTATCTGCGGCAATGAGCATCGAGCCGCTTGAAATCAGTCTTAACGGATCAATATTTAAATTCATGCAAATAATTTTTGTCTCGTCATATATAAAAATCTCGTCGCAGTATACTTCAATATTACATTTTGCTAATTTTGAAATTTCCCATGCTGCTCCGAGCACTCCGCCTTCAGTTATGTCATGCATGTATTTAGCGTTATGCAGGCAAGCTATTTTGCTTTCAGGTATAACTGATATTTCATCAATTAAATTCTTTAAAAATTCTATTTGATTTTTATGTAAAATGGTTTTAAATCTTTCTTCATAATCCGAAGCTATTATGCTGCTTCCTTCCAGCCCTGCCGATTTTGTCATTATTAACATATCACCCGGAACTACTTTTTGCTGTATGAAGTTTTTCTTTCTGCCGATAACTGTAGCGACTAAGACAAGCCTTGTAACAGCGTCTGTTTTTTCTGTGTGCCCGCCCGCAAGCTGGACGCTAAGTTTTTTGCATTCGCTGTCAAGTTGGCGGATTATTTTTTCTATATTGCTAATATCATAGTCATACGGCATTAAAAGCGTCACTAAAATAGCAACCGGTTCGCCTCCGGCAGCCGCAATATCGTTACAGCATATATTAATGCATAAACGTCCGACATTATTTACCGCAGCAGTAATAGGGTCAGTAGTTACAACAACCAAATCTCCGCCGAGATTAATAATGCTGCTGTCTATTCCTGTTCCGCTTCCAAGCAAAACTTCTTCGCGCTTATATTTTATATTATCAAATATAATTTTTTTTAATATGCTGTCGTCAAATTTTCCGCCCTTCATATATGCCTCCGACTGAAATGATAACAATAAATCAATAAAATTTAAAAAATTCAAATTATAAATTAACGTATATTTTATAACATTTTATATTAAAAGTCTAATCAAATTATATTTCTTGTTTTTTATATCTCTATTTCAGGCAATTAGAAACAAATAAGTATTATTATTCTATTTACTCAGTATATCATAAAAAAATATTTAAAATTTTTAGCAAATTGTAACAGATTAATTGTTTCTTTTATGCAGATAATAACTTTGGATCTTATAATTTTTAAAAGGAGTGCTAAATATGAATTTTATAAAAAAATTAGCGCTGACATTAATAATAATCGGCGCGATTAACTGGGGTCTTATTGCATTTTTCAAGTTTGATCTGGTTGCCGCTCTTTTTGGAGGGCAGCTTGCAATGGGAAGCAGAATTGTGTATGCACTGGTAGCAATCAGCGGACTTATCGCTATAAGCTTTTTCTTCCGTGACGAAGATCACCGTAGGCCTGTAGCGCATTAAAACTCAAAGGCTGCATAGCAGCCTTTGAGTTTTAATAAAAATACATATAAGTACTAATTATATCTGTACCGTTTTTTAGTAAAAACATCAAAAATTTTTACCAAAAATACATTATTTTTATTTTTTTCTATAAAAAACATATGTTATACATTCATTTTAGCCAAAATTCGACAAATTGTGTATATACAACCATATATAATACAACATATAGAAAACAATAATAAAACTATACATATTATTGTAAAGGAGGTAAAATGAACGCTGAAGATTTAAGAAAGTGCCTGGTAGTTATGTCTGTAACATGCAAGGAACTGCTTAAAATTAAAGATAACAGCTATGCTCTTTCTGACGCTTATTCAATAGGCGATACTGCAATTGCAATTGCATCTTTTTGGTCAATGGACAAGATAGCGGATGAATTTGAATGGATTTAATATAGAAACGTAAATCTTACATATATAACGATTTGTCTGCATAAAGCAGGCAAATCGTTATAAAAATTCGAAGTAAACTACTTTATTTTTATACATATTAATTAATTTTATAAAATCCTTAAATTCCATTATAACTGTTGCAGTATTATCATTCGGATGAAATCCTACTTTTCCTGCATTTTTCAGATCTTCATCTATTATAAGCGTCACTTCGCCGCTTGTATCATTAATTATTCCGAATGGTGAAACTGAACCTTTTTGTAAGTGCAGATATTCAAAGAGCCTTCTCTCCGATGCAAAACTCAGCCGGCTTGAGCCAATTTTTTCCTCAATAGCTTTCAAGTCAGCTTTTTTGTCTTTTAATAAAATAACAAGATAATGATTGCACCCTTTATAGTCTCTTAAAAATAAATTTTTACAAATACAATAACCTTGTGTAAGCCCCGCATCTACCATCTGAGCAATTGTATACATCGCTTCATGTTCAATCAGTTCATATTCAATATTCTCAGAATCCAGCAAGTTTAAAACTTTTTGTTTTTGAAAGAGCAATGTGTCGTTGCTTTCTGAAATTACACTCATGCTTCATCTTTACCGAAATTTTTTAATATTTCGTTTATTATTTCATCTATTTTTTCGACTTTCTTGCTTATATATAAATATCCTATAAGCGCCTCAAGCCCTGTCGCATTATTATATTCCTCAACCGTTGCGTTTTGAGGCTTATTTTTATGCTTGTTGTTTCTTCCCCTTAAAACAATTCTATTTTCATCCTCGCTAAGCAAAGGAGTTATTATTTTAAGAGCTTTGCTTTGAGTCTGCGCTTTTACAAGCAGCTGCGCTTCCTGCTGGAGTCTTGATGATTTGCATATGCCCAGGCTAAGCAGATAATTCCTTATATATATTTCGTATACGGCATCGCCTATGTATGCCAGCTGCGCGGGGTTAAGCATATCCGCTTTTACCGCTGATGAGTTAAAAATTATATCCGCTTCCATTTAACCCCTTCTTTAGTGTCTTCAAGCATTATATTTTTTGCCTTAAGTTCGTCTCTTATTTTGTCTGCAAGCGCGAAGTCTTTGTCTTTTCTTGCCTGTTGTCTTTTTTCTATTAATTCTTCTATATCTTTATCAAGCATTTGCGTATCTATACTCTGCGCAATGCCTAAAACGCCTGTAAGCTCATTAAGCAGGCTTTGCGCTGCGTAAAGCTTATTTTGCGAAGAATTTTCGTCTGCGTTAATATTTATGAATTTAACAAGTTCAAATATAGCGGCAATTGCGTCCGCCGTATTGAAGTCATCATCCATCGCGTCGCAAAACTGTTTTTTATATTTATTTAACTCTTCATTAAATTCATTATCATCATCCGCTTTAGAATTTTTATTTAATGAAATCAAATAATCAAGGTTGTTTTTAGCATTATAAATGCGTTCAAGCGAGTTTTCCGCCGCTTTTATTAAGTCTCTGCTGAAGTTAATAGGGTTGCGGTAATGCGCGCTTAAAATGAAAAACCTTACTGTGGATAAATCAAATTCCTGAGCAATATCTCTTACAGTAAAAAAATTGCCGAGCGATTTGCTCATTTTTTTATTATCTATATTTATATAGCCGTTGTGCATCCAGTATTTAGAAAACTGTTTGCCTGTTGCGCCTTCGCTTTGCGCTATTTCATTTTCATGGTGCGGGAATACTAAGTCGGCTCCGCCGCCGTGAATGTCAATCTGCTCTCCTAAGTATGAAAACGCCATTGCGGAGCATTCTATATGCCAGCCCGGCCTTCCTTGACCGAATGGACTGTCCCAATATATTTCGCCTTCTTTTTTCTTTTTCCACAACGCAAAATCAAGAGGATCTTCTTTTTCGCCGCTCACTTCAACTCTTGCGCCTGCTTCCAAATCATTTATATCCTGTTTAGACAATTTGCCGTAACCTGCAAAAGAACTTACTCTGTAATACACATTGCCGTCTTTTTCATACGCCATGCCTTTATCTATGAGTCTTTGTATAAGTGATATAATCTGCGTTATATTATCGCTGACTTTCGGATGAGCGTCCGCTCTTTTTATGCCCAGCGCGTCAGCGTCTTTAAAGTATTCTTCTATATATTTTTCGGAAAGAGCTTTCGGGTTCGTGCCTTCCTGTATTGCCCTGTTTATAATCTTATCGTCAACGTCCGTAAAATTCTGAATGAATTTAACATTATATCCCGCGTACTGCAAATATCTTCTAACTACGTCAAAAAAAATAAAAGGTCTTGCATTCCCGATATGAAAGTAATTATATACAGTAGGTCCGCATGAATACATTTTTACATGCCCTTTATCAATCGGTAAAAATTCTTCCTTTTTATTAGTCAACGAATTATAAATTTTAATCATTTGTTGCCTTTCTCTATTAGAGTTTTTCTATAAGGCATACGGCCTTTGCGCTTATGCCTTCTCCTCTTCCCGTAAAACCCATATTTTCTTCTGTTGTAGCTTTTATTGATATATCATATATATTTATATCTAAACTATTCGCTATATTTTCCCGCATTTTTTCAATATACGGCGCCAGTTTAGGATTTTGCGCTATAATAACGCTGTCAATATTCACAATCCTATAACCTTGCACCGCAAGCATTTTATACACTTCATATAGCAGATTCATACTGCTAATGTTTTTATATTTTAAATCAGTATCCGGAAAATGCTTGCCAATATCGCCCATAGCCGCTGCTCCCAGCAGCGCGTCCATAACGGCATGCACAAGCACGTCTGCATCGGAATGACCGAGCAGCCCGCTATCAGCCTCTATTTCCACTCCGCCCAATATCAGACGACTGTTTTTCGCAAGCCTGTGGGCGTCATAGCCAATTCCAATCCGCATATTTTCCCTCGTAGTTTTTTATATTATATTTACTATGTGTTATAAATTTCTTTAAATCGCACTGCATTCAAATGCCGATTCAAAGCAATTTAGCTTCCAATTTTTCTTTTTATGATATCAGACTATTTACCTTCTCATCATTCTCTCTGCCGCTTTTTTAATATCTAAAATCTGCGGTACGCATGCCTGTTCCATAGTTTTATTAAAAGGTACAGGTATGTCCATTCCTGCTATTCTGAGTATTGGAGCTTTTAAATAAGAAAACGCTTTTTCAGCAATAAGAGCTGAAATTTCGGCTCCTACTCCTCCTGTTTTTACTGCCTCATGGACAATTATCACTCTGCCTGTTTTTTTAACGGATTCAAGAATTGTGTCTTCGTCTAAAGGATGCAGTGTGCGTAAATCTATTACTTCAATGTCAATTCCTTTAGGCTTTAATTGCATAGCCGCTACCAGACATTTCTGTACGGAGTATCCGTATGCAATCATTGTAAGGCTTGTACCTTTTTTTACTATATTTGCTTGGCTTAACGGTATTATATATTCTTCTTCGGGTACGCTTCCCGCTGTGGGATACAACATTTTATGTTCACAGAAAACTACCGGATTATCATCTCTAATCGCCGCTTTTAACAGACCTTTTGCCTCGTAAGGGTTAGACGGAAAAACTACTTTAAGTCCGGGCACATGGCACAGCCAAGCTTCCGGGCTTTGGGAATGCTGCGCACCCGCGCCTGTTCCGCATCCTACAGGCAGACGCAAAACCATCGGAACGCTTATTTCGCCCGCAGACATATAATGTATTTTTGCAGCCTGGTTTACTAGGTTATCCATCATAAGCGTAACAAAATCCGAAAACATTGTCTCTATTACAGGTCTAAGCCCGCTCATAGCGGCACCGACAGCGCATCCGGCAATTACGGCTTCGCTTACAGGAGTATCCATAACTCTGTTATCGCCGAATTTTAATATAAGATCTTTTGTTACCTGAAAATTGCCTCCGTACAACCCGATATCTTCACCCATCAATATAACGTTCTCATCACGGGTCATTTCCTCGGCAAGCGCTTCATTTATTGCTTCTCTGTATGTTATCTCTTTCATTTTCAGATCCTCACTTTGCATATACATATTTGCCTATATTTTCCAAAGACGGCTCTAAGCTGTTCTGCGCATACAATACTGCCTGTTTTAATTCATCCATTATTTGAGTGTTTATTTCTTTAAGCATCTCACTTTTAGCAATGTTGTTTTTCAGCATATATTCTTCCAGTCTTTTTATAGGGCACTTTGCAAGCCAATAATCTATTTCTTTCTGATTTCTGTATAATTGTTCAATGTCGCTGCGCGAATGACCGCATATTCTGTAAGTCTTGCTTTCAATAAACATGGGGCCGAATCCTTCGCGAACAGATTGCGCTGCTGAAAAAGTCATATTATATATATCAATTGCATTATTTCCGTCAACAATTATAGAACGCATCCCGTATGATTCCGCTCTTTTCTCAATGTCTCTTATGTTCATGCTTCTATACTGAGGCATTGACACCGCATACCCGTTGTTTTCTACAAAGAAAATAATAGGCAATTTCCATATGGACGCAAGGTTTAACGCTTCATGAAACATTCCTTCATTAGTTGCTCCGTCGCCCATAAAACATATTACTATGTTTGCCTCTCCTTTGTATTTCATTTTAAGCGCCGCTCCGACAGCTATGCCAAGCCCTCCGCCTACAACTCCGTTTGCAAACATATTGCCTTTTTCATAATCAACCATATGCATGCTGCCGCCGAATCCGCCGCATACGCCTGTCTCTTTTCCAAACATTTCGGCAAGAATTTTTTTAACGTCCATACCTATTCCGACGCATCCGACATGATTTCTATGAGTTAGTGTAATTTTGTCGCCTTCCATTAATGTCATGCACGGAGCTACTCCCGAAGCTTCCTGCCCTATGCCTAGGTGCGTTGTACCGTGCAGCATACCCTCGTTAAACATTTCATTCAGCATTTCTTCAAGTAATCTGGCCGTTACCATTCTTGTATACATTTTAATAATTTTTTCGTTAGTTAAACTCATAGTATCAACCTCGCTTATATTGTTTTAATAATTTCTTGAGCTGTAAATAAATCCCTTGCGACAGTAATTTTTATGTTGTCATAACTTCCTTTAATCATTTTTACTTCTATATTGTTAATTTCCGCAAGAGCACAGTCGTCAGTTACATAAATATCTTTCTCTTCAGCTTTAATATGAAGATCGCGTATTAACTTATATTCAAAACACTGAGGCGTCTGAACTTCCCATATATTAGCTCTGTCAAGCGTGTTTAAAACAACGTCATTCTCATCAACTTGTTTTATTGTATTTATCACTCCTACACCTACGCTGCAGGCTTTATATTCATCCATTGTTTTTATGCATTCGCAAATCATCTCATCTGTTATAAAAGGTCTCGCCCCGTCATGTATTAATACAATTTTTGTATTCTCATCGCATGCGTTAAGCCCGTGCATCACCGATTGCTGTCTGCTGGAACCTCCCGCAATAATTTTTACCGGTTTGTTGTTTACTTTGTATTTCGCAATAATATTTTCACAAATGCTTATTTCATTCTCTGCAGCTACTATAATAACAGAATCTACTTTATCGTTTTTAGCTAATTTTTCATAACTGTATACTATAATCGGTTTGCCGCCAAGCGGCAGATACTGTTTGCTTGTCTGAGACGGTATTCTGCTGCCTGATCCTCCCGCCGCAATAATGGCTGTAACTATATTATTCATAGTCATAAAATTTCTCATCTGGGTTTAGCAAATACCATTCTGCCCGCGGCAGTCTGCAAGACGCTTGTCACCATAATCGATTTATTTTCTCCTATATACTTTTTGCCTCCCTGAACTACAATCATGGTTCCGTCATCTAAATAGCCTATACCCTGATTGTTTTCTTTCCCTTCCTTGATTATCATAATTTCCATTTCTTCCCCGGGAAGCAATATGGTTTTTACAGCGTTAGCAAGCTCATTTACATTAAGAACGCTTACGCCCTGAAACTGAGCTATTTTATTTAAATTAAAATCATTTGTGATTATTTTCCCGTTCATATCAAATGCCAGTTTAACAAGCTTTACATCCACTTCGTCAATCTGCGGATAATCTTTATCGACTACCCTTACCTCAAGGTTTAGTTCCGTCTGAATTTTGCCCAGTATGTCAAGTCCTCTGCGTCCTCTCTGTCTTTTTAAATCGTCAGCCGAATCTGCAACATGCCTAAGCTCGGAAAGCACGAATTCAGGTATTACAACAACCCCTTCAATGAAACCGCTTTTAAAAATATCAAGTATTCTTCCGTCTATAATCGCGGAAGTGTCAAGAATTTTTAATTTCAAATCATGTTTGCTTTTTTTGGATTCTTTTTCTTTGTCTTTATCTCCGGTTAATTTAAACAGATTTTGAAACTCAGCGCGTTTAAGCGTCGCAAGCGATACCAAAACATATATCAGCACAATATATATCAAAATAATAATAACGTTTTTCAAAATTTCAGGTATTGAAAGATTGTTTATAGGTATGCTTAAAAGCATCCCTATTACTAATGCGACAATAAGTCCTACTATTCCCAGCGCTAAATCCCATACGGAATATGATTTCAGCTTTTTAAGCAGATTTTTTGAAATTTTATTTACGGTATCAATTATGTAAGGTGTTAAAAACAATAAAATCAAGCCGCAAATTGCAGCAAAAACAGAACTTATAATATAATCATAAGGATTTGTAATTGTTTTATTAATTAACTTTGTAAGTATTCCGTTCTCAATAAGAAAATAACTGGTCTGATACCCAATTATTATTCCTATAATAGCTGACAGTAATTTAACAGCTGTCTTCAATTTTTCCTCCACATGATGTTTAATTGTTTTTTATAATGCTGTATATTAGCTTCTCCGCGTCTTTCTCACACAAATCTTTTACGCATGCGACTTCGCTAACTAATATTTTTTTAGCATTATTAAGCATCTTCTTTTCCCCTGTAGAGAGCCCCTTGCTTCTGTCGATTTTAATTAAATCAGCAACTACCTGACTAACTAGCAGAAGTTTTCCGCTTTTTATTTTTTCGAGATTGTCTTTATATCTCTTAGACCAGTTTAAATCAATTTCACGGCTGTCAGATTGTATTTTATCAAGCAATACATTTATTTCGGCAGAAGTATGCACTTTTCGCAGCCCAACTTGCTCTGCGCTGTCAATTGGCACAGACATAATCATTCTTCCGCTATCAAGTTTCAACTCATACATGTTATCTATTGTTATACTATTTATAACCCCTGCGCCATATAGTGGGTGTACCACCATTTCTCCTACCTTATACATAATAAAGCCTCATTTCTATATTAGATTATTATAATACAAATTCTTTTAATAGTCAAAGACACATTATTAAAAATTATTTGTATAAAAAATCTATTGAATTTATTATATGATTGTCGAAATTTTGTGTTTTCTTATTGTTGACATTAACGCAAGACAAACCATATAATGAAATTGACTTTTAAGATATTAAAGGAGTTTGCGCTATGTTGCTTATTGATATTTTCCAGGCTTATGTTGACGATAAAGTGACAAATAAACAAAAAATGAGTGAAATTTTAAAAGAACTAAATGAAAATTCCTATGATCTTTTTAAAGTCATTACACAATGCGAAGTACAGTGCGGATGCATTAAACATCATGACAATATAGAATACGAACTCAGGGGCATAAACTATGATCAATTATTAAGGCTGTATATTAATTCGGCTTGTGACGAGTGCCGTGAAAAAATAGAAGCTCAAATAGGCAAATGCATTCTTTCCTTAACATCTGTATGCAGCCTATGCGGAATAAATATCGCTGATATATTTATTAAAGAACATAGAAACATTGCGCAGCATTGTTCCGCTAAATAAATACTTAAATATAATAAATAAAAACAAGGAATTATCTCCTTGTTTTTTTATTTAACAAAATTTTTGAATATTACCTTGACTATCATAGTAATATGATGTATATTATACTCATGGAGGTGATGCATTTGTCTGATTATAAAATTAATTCGGATTTACTTCGCGGACATACCGATACAATAATTTTAAAACTTCTTAAAAGCGGTGATAAATACGGATATGAAATTACTAAACTTATTTCTTCAAATTCCGGCGGTGAGTATGAACTTAAAGAAGCTACTATGTACTCAAGTCTGAAACGAATGGAAAGCGAAGGGTACATAACGTCTTATTGGGGCGACGAGACTCAGGGCGGACGGAGAAAGTATTATAAAATCACCCCTAAAGGAAATGAAATTTATAATGAAAACAAGGCAAATTGGAAGTATGCAGTGCGTATCTTAAACCAATTGCTGTAACCGGGGAGGCTAAATAATGGAAAATAAATTAGAAAAATATTTGGATCAATTATTTGTGCCATATGAAAATATTAATTCTGTAAGAGAACTCAGAGAAGAACTACACCTTGATTTACAAGACAAATTTAATGATTTGAAAAGCAAAGGTTATGATGATGATACTGCATATAATATGACCATTGATTCAATTGGGGACATATCAGAAATAATTAATAATATTGCGGCGAAAACAAAAGAACTTCACGAAGTTACGAGTATGGATTATTCAAAAGTTGATTTAAGAAATTCCGATCTGAAAGCAATAACCGTACACGATGGGAAATTTAACGCAAGCGACTTAAGAAATTCTGATTTTTCTGATTCCAATCTGTCAAAAAGTTCGTTTAAATACTGCGACTTAAGAAATACTATTTTCAACGGCGCCGATTTAAGCGGAGCGATAATGACAAAATCAGATTTGAGAGACTCAAGTTTTAGTGGAAGCATTCTAAATAATACCGATTTTTCGTATTCTGATTTATCGGGAGTTAATTTTGATAATCAAGTATTTAACGGAACAATATTTAAAGGTTCGGGGCTTAAAGAAACATCTTTTAGAAATGCGGTATTTCACAATGTATATTTTAAATGGACTGAAGTAAAAAAGACTGTTTTTGACGGAGCAACAATGGATAGGCTTACTTACGCTATTTTAAAAAGCGGAAAAGCAGATTTGAGCAATGTTACTTTGATTTAACAAACAAACATAAAAAAAAGCAGCTTATTGCTGCTTTTTTTTATGTAGTAATTAATCTATTTTTCTTTTATAGTAATCCTCAAGCGCCGCTTTTACAGCTTCTTCAACCATTACCGAACAGTGAATCTTTTCATCCGGCAGCCCGCCCAGCCGCATAACCACTTGCTGATTTGTGAGGTTTTTTGCTTCTTCAATAGTCATTCCTTTTAAAAGTTCCGTTGCCACGCTGCTTGATGATATAGCCGCGGCGCAGCCGAATGTCATAAACGTCGCGTCTTTTATTACGCCGTCTTCAATTTTTAAGTACATCTCCATCTTGTCTCCGCAAGAAGGGCTGCCTACTCTGCCTATTGCGTTGGCGTCTTTAAGTTCTCCTACGTTTCTGGGATTTTTAAAATGATCTATTACTTTTTCTGTGTAGTCCATGTTAATTTTTCCTCCTGTCCTTATATAGCGGCGACATCGCTCTAAGTCTTGTTACTACTTCTTTTAATTTTTCAACTGTATAATCAATATCATCAATAGTAGTCATTCTTCCTACTGTAAATCTTGTTGTGCCATGTATAAATTCATCATCAATTTTTAATGCCTCTGCCACATGCGACGGCTTTAGGGAACCCGATGAGCATGCCGAGCCTGTTGATACGCATATCCCTTCCATATCAAGGCTCATTAGCAGAGCTTCCCCTTCCACAAAACCTATGCTTATATTCAAATTATTCGGAAGCCTTTTTTCGCTGTGCCCGTTCAATTTCACATATTCAATTTCATTTTTTATTCTACTATATAAATAATCCCTTATTGTTTTGTAATGCTCCGCATATTTTTTGTCATTTTCTTTAAGCATTTTTACCGCTTCGGCAAACCCAATAATATCCGTTACATTGTGTGTGCCGGCTCTTTGACGAAATTCCTGCGCTCCGCCGTGCATAAAAGGCTCTAATTTTACGCCTTTTTTTATATACATTATGCCAATCCCTTTAGGCCCGTATATTTTGTGTCCGCTTAATGACAGCATGTCCACATTCATTTCATTCACATTAACAGGTACGCTTCCAAGCGCTTGTACAGCGTCGCTGTGAAATAAAATGCTCTTCTTTTTAGCAATCTCACCTATTTCTTTAATAGGCTGTATTGTGCCCATTTCGTTGTTAGCAGTCATTATGCTTATAAGAATTGTATCTTCTCTTATAGCTTTTTTTAATTCCGATATTTCAACCGAACCGTACTCGTCTACAGGAAGATAAGTTATATCGAACCCAAAATTCTCTAAAAACTCGCATGAATGGAGTATGGCATGATGTTCAATGCATGAAGTGATTATATGCCTGCCCTTATCTTTCAGGGCGAAAGCAGTGCCTTTTATCGCCCAGTTGTCCGATTCCGTGCCGCCCGATGTAAAATATATTTCTTTGGCGTCTGCTCCAATGTAATCCGCTATTATTTCTCTGGCTTCCTCAACATACCCTTTTGCCCTTCTTCCTATTGCGTGAATGCTTGACGGATTTCCGTAAGAGTTTGAATAAGTACTGTTCATTTTCTCTGCCACACGCATCTCCGTCGGAGTAGTCGCGGCATAATCTAAGTATACCTCTCTCATATGTCCTCCTTGTTGCTGTACTTATCAATAAAGTACTGAAGTGTAATATTATTAAGCACATTGTCAATGCTTTGTCTTAATTGCTGTACCACATCGTTTGCAACGCATTTATCCGATTTGCTGCAGGCTTTGCTTCCAATGCAATGCCCCAAGTCCATGGGTCCTTCTACTGCTTCAATTATTTCATTGGCATTAATTTCGCCCGCGTTTCGGGATAACACATACCCGCCTTTAGCTCCTCTTATACTGCGCACAAGACCCGCTTTTTTAAGATGAACTATAAGCTGCTCCAGATAAGCTTTAGGTATGCCCTGCAGCTGCGCAATTTCGCTCACATTGATATTAATATTTTTTTGAGTATGACGTGCTATTTCATACATAGCTTTTAAAGCATATTCCGCTTTAGCCGATATTTTCAATTGCCATCATCCTTTTTTAATTCTTACTATTCTTATCAGAATACCATTAATTATTTTATTTATACCGCCCTATATTGTCAATATGATTTTGCAAAAAAATAAGCCTTCACGGCTTATTTTAATAAAATTTACTATTATTTTACTTAAAGACAAACTTATTTCTCAAATACAAATTTATAATCAAGTTTTTTTTCATCCCTCATATGAACCATTTGTTTTTTAAGCGCGCTGCCTACCGGCACGCCTTTGTCCTTGCGGTATAAATATGTAAGATATTCTTTCTCGCCTGCCGTGTAAATTCTTTCCTGCGAAGGCATTTTTTTACTTGCGCGAAGTTCTCTTAAAATATTGCCCGCAACTGTTCTGAACACTTTTTCGCCCATAAAAAATTCTGTATTTATAGCTATGAAAAAATGCCCCAGCCTGTACGGTATTTTTTTCCCTTCTTCGTCAAATCCGTTAAGCAGTTTCATATAAGGTCCGTTTTGTAATGCTGCAGATAAAATTTCAACAAACACCGAATATCCGTATCCCTTATATCCTGCCGTATCTTCCCCAATGCCTCCCAGTGGTGTTAGCGCGGCTTTGCCTTTTACAAGGTCGTCAAGAATTTTCGGCGTATCTGTTAAAGCATTTCCGTTATCGTCTATAACCAAGCCGACAGGAGTGTCTTTGCCCTCGCGCTCATATTTTTCTATTTTGCCTCTTTGCGTAATGCACGTAGCGCAGTCAAGCAAGAAATCAAATTCTTCGTCAGTAGGCACTCCTAAAGTAAGCGGATTAGTTCCCAGCATATTTTCCACGCCGAATGTCGGCGCGACGCTCGGTCTTGCGTTTGTTCCCACTATGCCTATCATGCCATTTTTTGTTGCCATATTTGCGTAGTATCCTGCAATACCGAAATGAGAAGAGTTTGTAACCGCGCACATCCCCATACCATATTGCTTTGCTTTATCAATAGCCATATTCATAGCTTTATAAGAAACCACATGCCCCATGCCGTTATTGGCGTCAAGCACCGCTGTTGTTGGCGTATCTTTTAACACATTAATCTTTGTAACGGGATTGACTATACCGTCTTTAATTCTGTCATAATATATGCTTTTGAGTCTTCCTATACCGTGCGAGTCTATCCCGAGTTTATCCGCTTCAATTAAAACATCGCTTATAATACGGGCATCCTCTTCTATTATTCCGCTGGATATAAGCACATCTGTCATAAAATTTTCCATAATATCAAATGGTATGTATACAATATCTTCTTTGCCGTTCATTTCTGCCTCCTAAAAAAGGAATTTTATAAAATTATTATAAATATAACATATATAACCTTATTATTCAAACAGCTATTTATTATTTAAGCAGTACTTAAGTTGCTTGACAAATGATAATTAATATGTAAAATAGTATTATTGATTTTCATGCTTAGGAGGCACTAAAATGAAAAGGGAAAAGCCAACTCTCGCAAGTCTTGCGCATGTTGAGACCATTATCAGCGAAGATGTTGTTATAATCGGCGAAATAACTGAAGGCGGCTCTATCCGTTTAGAAGGAACGGTTAAGGGTAATATTAATATACTTGGCAATTTAATAGTAGGAAAAAATGCTTTTATTCAAGGCGATGTAGTCTGTGACAATATGAATATAATAGGCAAAGTTGAAGGCAATGTAAGATGTAAAAACCTAAAAATATTTACAGGCGCGTCTTTGATAGGTTCTGCGGATATCGCTACAATAGTCATTGAAGAAAACTGCATCTTTGTAGGCAACTGCACAAGGCGTGAAGAAGCGCCCGGCGAGATGAAAAAGATTGACGATATACTTAACATTTCAGATAAATAAAAGTTATTTAATAAATCGGCATATTCAATGTGCCGTTTTTTTATTTGTCTTGATTTTCTTTTTGTATAACTTTAAAATATATTTACAATTATTTTAAAACAATTAACGCATAATAATAAATATTTTGAATTCGGAAGTAATTATGAAACTGGACAAACTTATAAAAGGATTAAATATTGTAAAATTTAAAAATTATAAAAATACAGATATTAACAATATCGCGTATTCTTCTTTGAATTGCACTCAAAACAGTCTGTTTATTGCTATTGAAGGATACTCAGAAGACGGTCATAAGTATATTGATAACGCAATTTCCAAAGGTGCGGCAGTTGTTGTGCACTCCAAAGAAATAGAATATAAAGATAATATTATATATATTAAGGTACCCGACTGCCGAGATGCACTTGCGCTCATTGGCAGTAATTTTTATGAAAATCCGTCGGAAAAATTAAATGTCATAGCAATAACTGGCACAAACGGCAAAACCACTTTTTGCACTATGGCAAAATGCGTATTTGACAATGCAGGCAAAAAAACCGCGCTCTCAACTACAGTCGGTCTATTTTTAGGCGATAAAGTAATGCCTGCAAAAGTAACCACCCCGCAATCGGCGGATTTGCAGCATTATTTACAATCAGCTTTAGATTATGGATGCGAATACTTCTTTATGGAGGCAAGCTCTCAGGGACTTGTTCAGCAGAGAGTGAAATATACATCTTTTGACGCATGTGTGTTTTCAAATCTTACACATGATCACCTTGATTTCCACGGCGATATGGAAAACTATTATCAGGCAAAAAAAATCTTGTTTTCAAACAAGCACAACTATTCAATAATAAATATAGATGATGAATACGGGCGTAGATTAAGCGAAGAATTAAAACAGGAAGCAAAAACAAAAGTAATAACATTTTCTTTTGACAATGCAAGCAATTATAAAATAATCGGTTTTACACAAAAAAACTGGAGTCAAACTTTTACGCTATCGTGCGAAAATTACAATGATACTTTTACATTAAACACAGCAGGCAAGCATAACGCATATAATGCGGTTCCCGTTATAATATATGCGCTTTTAAAGGAAATACCCTCAAAAACAATAAAATCGGCATTGAAAAAATACATCCCCGCAGACGGAAGACTTAACATAATTAAGTATAATAACATTGATATTATAATCGACTTCGCTCACACTCCCGACGGACTGTTAAATTTGTTAAATACCGCGAAAGCAAACACCATTAACAAAATAATTACAGTATTTTCCTGCAATGGTAACCGCGATAAGGAAAAAAGACCAGTAATGGGCAAAATAGCTTACGATAACAGTGATGTCGTTATTATAACTCAGGGCAGCCCCAGAAGCGAAGACGACAAAGCCATATTTGAAGATATTAAAAAAGGTATTCCAAAAAATTCCGATGTTTTAACTATAGGCAAAAGAAAAGATGCGGTACAGTACGCCCTGTCAATAGCAGAACAAGGCGACAGCGTAGTATTGTCAGGCATGGGGCATTATAAATATATGGAAATTAATAAACAGCACATTCCATACAGCGATGAGCAAACCGTAAGAGAATACTTATCCCTTACTGAAAAATAAATTTTAAATAAAAAAGGAACTGCATTATGCAGTTCCTTTAATTTTAATTTTTAAAACTGTGCACGGGGGCGGGTATTCTTCCGCCTCGCATAATAAATTCTTCGCTTGAATATTCACTTATTGCCATAACAGGCGCTTTGCCTAAAAGTCCTCCGAAATTTACTACATCTCCTATTTTTTTGCCGTATGCGGGTATTATTCTCACGGCAGTTGTTTTATTGTTAATAACGCCAATCGCGGCTTCATCCGCAATTATTGCGGATATCGTGCTTTCAGGCACGTCTCCGGAAACCGCTATCATGTCAAGACCTACAGAGCATACGCTTGTCATTGCTTCAAGTTTATCAAATGTCAGCGCTCCGCAAATAACTGCGTCAATCATCGCAGCGTCCTCGCTTACCGGTATAAACGCGCCGCTAAGCCCTCCTACATGCGAACAAGCCATTATTCCGCCTTTTTTTACTGCATCATTTAATAGGGCAAGCGCGGCTGTTGTGCCGTGAGTGCCGCATTTTTCAAGCCCCATTATCTCGAGAATTTCCGCAACGCTGTCCCCCACTTTAGGAGTCGGAGCTAACGACAAATCCATAATTCCGAACGGAATATTTATCCTCTTGCTCATTTCATTTCCTACAAGCATTCCTGCGCGCGTTATTTTAAAAGCTGTTTTTTTAATTGTTTCGGCTACTTCATCTATTGAACGGTCTTTTACTTTTTCCAAAGCCGATTTCACAACACCGGGTCCCGATACTCCTACGTTAATAACAGCTTCAGGCTCCCCTACTCCATGGAAAGCCCCAGCCATAAAAGGGTTATCCTCAACAGCATTGGCAAAAACTACAAATTTAGCGCATCCCAGTGATTCACTGTCTCGCGTGAGATATGCCGTTTCCTTTATAATATATCCAAGCATTTTAACAGCGTCCATATTAATTCCCGCTTTTGTGCTTCCTACATTTACGCAAGAACATACTTTTTCAGTCTCCGCTAATGCCTGCGGGATGGAATCAAGGAAAGCAATATCATTATTTGTAAATCCTTTATGTACAAGAGCCGAGTATCCGCCTATAAAATCTATGCCAAGCTCCGCAGCTGCCCTGTCGAGTGCCGCTGCTATTTCTATATAATCGTCTTTATCGCAAGCTCCTCCGATTAACGATATCGGCGTTACAGCTACCCGTTTGTTTATTACGGGTATGCCGAATTCTTTTCCTATTTGTTCGGCAGTACGGACTAAGTTGTACGCTTTTTTTGTTATTTTATCGTATATTTTTTGCGCCGTAACTTTAGGATCGTGCGATACGCAGTCCAGCAGCGATATTCCCATCGTTGTGGTTCTTATATCAAGATTGTCTCTCTCAATCATTTTAATTGTTTCTAAAATATCTTTATTAATAAGCGGCATAATTATCTCCTATATTTTGTGCATCGCATCAAAAATATCTTCTCTTTGTATCCTTATTGACATGCCTATGCTTTCACCCGCAGCGCGCAATGCCGCTTTCAATTCCTCAAAAGTACAATCCATTTTCGAGCAGTTAACAAGCATAAGCATCGTAAAATTGTCCTGCATTATCGTCTGATTTAAGTCTTCTATATTTACATTATGATGATATAATATTTTGCTTACGTTATAAATAATTCCCGTCCTGTCTTTTCCTATTACAGTTATTACCGCTTTCATCTGCCGCTCCTTGTATTATTTTTTATTTTTTCTTCAATAAATTCCCATATTTTTATTGACGAGTTGTTTTCAATTTCAAAATCAATATCATTAAGTTTTATATCAATATCTCTGTTTTTTAACGCCAGCCGTATAATTGCCGCGGCCAATTGAGGATTTTTTATAAGAACAGGCCCTAAAGCATTTGTAAAAATGCAGTTATTATAAATTATCCCTTCATCCGCACCGCCGTTATTGCCATATCCGTATACTACTTCCCCTAAAGGCTTAGAGCCGTCTTTTAAAACGGTATTTATAAGGCTTATTTGGCATCCTGTAATTCTTAGATATTTATCAAGCGCCTGCGTGTCAAAAACCAAATCATTTCCGTACACATCTTTTCTTTCTATGCAGTCAAAAGCTCCTATGCCCAGAGCTGAATATTCGCTTTTGTCAGCTCTTATAATCTTGTCCGCAAATAAAGCGACGCTTGTGCCGGTTATTAAAAATATTTTTCCTGCGTCAACCGCTTTTTTTATACTCGAATGTTGCTTTTTTAACGCCTGAGCAGTCGAAATTATATATTTCAATTCCCCCGAAGGTATATAAAAAATATCATAAGTATCAAAATTTATCGCGCTGTCAGGTGAATTTATTCTATCCACCATCATTTTTATTCCCAGCTTCTCCGCTGTTCTGCATAACGCGCTTATATTGCCGCGCTCGCCGTTAAGGCAAAAAATATCGGGATATAAAAAAGCTGTTTTTAAAACTACATTATCCATTTTGCTGCTGCTCCAGTTTTTGGGATGATCTTACATATTCTTTTATCTGATTAAATGTTTTCAGCCAGGTTATTAAATAAACATTGCCGCACTCCAGATTGTCTATTGTATCAAGTAAAATACTTACATCTTTCGTCGGCAGAATTATTATTTTTTCTTCATCAACGCCTTCGTATATGAATCTCAGAGCCGTATCATAACAAACATATTTTGAGAAGCATACATATTTTGATACGTTAGAAGCAATTAAATTATTAAAATCGCAGTCATACGCGTAAAACGTATTGGTATAATGCGGGTCAAAATCTATAATTTCATTCAGCCCCAGAATAAATACTTTTTCATTTTTATCATTCGCTACGCTGTCTATGGCAGACTGAAGTGTTTCGGGGTTTTCCTGCTTAATTCTAATGTATTTAATTACTTTTTTATGATATCTTATACTTTCTATCCTGCCGCCTACATTTTTAAAGCTTGCAAAAGCTGAAGCAATATCTTCAATTTTTAATCCAAGTCTTAAAGCTGCAGCAACTGAGCCGGAATAATTATACAGCATGAACGGCACATTGTATGGCATCTGAAAAATCTGGTTATTAATACTGAACCTGTCCATTGTATAATTAATATCTACAGCTTTCACATCTGGTGTTTTCTCTGAAGCGAAGTCGCATGAAGGACAGTAAAAATTACCAATATTATCTACATTTAAATAATTAAATTCTATTCTTCTTCCGCACACCGGGCAAGGCATGCTTATATCAAGAAAACCGTTTTTTATAAAAGACTGGCTGTTTTTATCTACTCCGAAATATACAGTGTCCTCGCTTAAATCTTCAAACGATTTGCATCTCGGCTCGTCATTGTTTAAATACAGGGTCATATCGGAATTTATAACTTCTCTTAACTTCCGCACTATGTAATCAGGGTCTCCGTTTCGCTGAACCTGATCTTTCTGAATATTTGTAATAACCATATGCTTTGCTTTAATGTATGGGTATATTTGATACAGACTGCGTTCGTCTATTTCAAATACAAAGTACTGACCTTTTACTCTGCCGAAAAAAGTCGAGTTCTTAATTAAAGCAGTCGCAATGCCGCATTTTTGGTTTGCGCCTTCCGTATTGCATATTACGTTTAAACCGTTTTTCTTAAGTATGTGATAAAGCAGATTTGTAAGTGTGCTTTTGCCGTTTGTGCCTGTTATAAATACTACTTTATTTAAATCTATTCCTTTAAATTTTCCTATGAAATTGTTGTCAATTTTGTTAATTATCTTTCCCGGAAAAGAAGTTCCTTTTTGAGGATTTATAATATTGATTAAAAATACTATAATTTTTGCAAAAAAAAGTTCCGTTACAAATCTCATTTTTATAACTGCTCCTGATAATTTAGCGTTTTATTATTATATCAGAAATTTGTTTTATTAAAAACTATTTTATATTGATTATTAATTTATCTTAACATACAAATACATATTTTTATTCTATACAGCAGATTAATAATAAGTATTTATATATCAGTTATAAATACATAAATGATTTTTAATAAATAAAAAAAGGAAGGCTTTCGCCTTCCCAATTTTCATATTATAAAATACTTCTGAAAAATTCCTTTGTTCTTTCATTTTTAGGATTCTCAAACACTTCTTTTGGAGTGCCTTGTTCAACTATTCTTCCCTGATCCATAAATATAAGCCTTGTTCCTACTTCTCTTGCAAAACCCATTTCATGAGTAACTACCATCATTGTCATTCCGTCTCTTGCAAGTTGTTTCATTACCTCCAAAACCTCTCCTACTAGTTCAGGGTCCAGAGCGCTTGTCGGCTCATCAAAAAGCATTATTTTCGGCTCCATTGCAAGCGCTCTCGCAATAGCAACTCTTTGCTGCTGACCGCCCGAAAGCCTTGAAGGAAATTCATTAGCTTTTTCGATCATCCCAACTTTTCTTAAAAGTTCCATTGCATTGGCTTCTGCTTTTGTTTTGTCCATTTTCTTTACAGTTATAGGAGCTATCGTTATATTTTGCAAAGCTGTTTTATGCGGAAATAAATTAAACCGCTGAAACACCATTCCCAGTTCCGCACATAATGAGGAAACTTTTTTGGGATCCGCTTTCAAAATATCTTTATCATTTCCCCTGTGGTCAACAAGCTCATTATCAATATAAATTTTACCTGAAGTTATTCTTTCCAAATGGTTAAGGCATCGCAGCAATGTGCTTTTTCCGCTTCCCGAAGGACCTACGACACACATTACCTCGCCCTGTTGAATCTCTAAATTTACATCATCAAGTACGTGATTTGTCCCAAAATACTTATGTACGCCTTCAATTTTTATCATGCTCATATATTTAACCTCTTTATCACTCGTATTTGGAAGCCTTTTTTTCCATTTTGTCAAACAGTACTGTAAACACTGTTGTTAAAAACAGATATATGCCGCCTGCAATAAAATAAAATTTCCAGTCACCGCCCGCCGCGAATTGTTTGCTTACCCTTGTAAGCTCGGATAGCCCTATTACTATTACCAGCGACGTATCTTTTAAAATCATAACAAATTCATTCGCGAAAGGAGGTATTACTCTTCTGTAAGTCTGAGGGATTATTATTTTAAGCATAGCTTGTCCGTATGACATCCCCAATGCTCTTGCCGCTTCCATTTGACCTTTGTCTATTGATTGAATCCCCGCTCTGAAAATTTCCGCAAGATATGCAGCAGTGTTAAGTGTAAGTCCAAGTACTGCCGCTCCGAACATGCTCAGATTGATGTATTCACCCGTAAGTGACTTACTTAAAAGCGGGACTCCAAAATATGCGATTATTAATTGAAGCATAAGAGGCGTTCCTCTGAATACCCATATGTATACCCAGGTAATACCGTTTAGAATTTTGTTTTTGGATATCCTGCCCAAAGCGAGTATCAGAGCAAATACGAGTCCTATTGCTATACTAATTAATGTAAGTTCTATTGTTACCAGTGTTCCTTCAAATAGCGCCTTTACTTGTGCCGCAGTCATATGTTCACCCCTTAAAAATAATAAACCGACAAGGGCTAAACGCCGTTGTCAGTTTATTATAACATAATTTTTTTAAAATAATAATTATTTAAATTTTATTGTTTGAGATTAGTATCAATGTTTTTAGTATAATCGGCTTTTAACCATTTGTTGGAAATTTCAGTCAGCTTGCCGTCTTTTGCTATGTTATCAAGAGCTTCCTGCAAAGCGTCTCTCAGTTTCGTGTTGCCTTTTTTAACAGCAATAGCTATAGGTTCATTTGTAAGTGATGCGCTTGTTATCGTGTATTGATCCGGCTGATCAATTATCCAGCCGATAGCTACGGCCATATCTACAACTGCGCAGTCAACATTACCGCTTTTAAGAGCAAGTATTGTAAGGTCGCCGGTGTCATATTTTATTAAATTAAAATCTATTGTTTGACGTTGTTTTTCACAAGCTGTATCAGCTGTTGTCTGGAACTGTACGCCCACTTTTTTGCCTGCAAGGTCAGCAGCAGTTTTTATGCTGGTATCGCCTGCTCTTACAATTATAACCTGACCGTTTGACAGATAAGGTTTTGTGAATTCCATGTTTTCAAGTCTTTCGGTTGTCATACTGACTGATGAAATTATGCAGTCGTATTTGGCTGTGTCAAGACCGATGAATATTGAATCCCATGCTGTTGACTTAAATTCAATTTCAACTCCAAGCTCTTGTCCAAGCGCTTTGGCAAGGTCAATATCAAATCCAACTCGTTCGCCTGTCTTTTCATCAATGAATTCCATCGGTTTATACGAGTCATCAACACCGATTAAAAGTTTCCCTTCCTGAAGTGTCAGTCCTTTTGTCGAAGGAGCTCCGCATCCTGTAAGCATTGCAACTAATAATAGCAATGTTATAAGTATAATAACAGTTTTTTTCATTTCAATTCTCCTCGTGTAAAATATTAATTAGTATTATATAATCCTAAAGTAAAATAATCAAGATAAAAATGAATAATTATACATTTTTTTAATATATATAATATTTAATATTGTAATTTAATGTAGAAATTTTACTTAAAAATGTATATAATTGCATAGGGTGAAAATTATGGAATTTAAAATAAAAAAAATGCAAAACAATTCAAGCATGTGCATTCTTTGCGGACTGCATAACGAAAAAGGTCTGAAGCTTCATTTTTTTGAAACTGATGAGAATAAGATAATAAGCGTTGCAAACTTATCTGAGTTCTATCAAAGTTACCCGGGCAGATTGCACGGAGGCATTATTTGCACATTGCTGGACGAAATTTTAGGGAGAGTAAGCATGATAGAAGATCCCGATAACGGCTGGGCTGTAACAGCCGAGTTGCATACTCGTTTTTTGCATCCCGTTCCGCTTGAAGAAGATATTTTTATCATAGCTCAATTAACTAAAAACAGCAGGCTTATATATGAAGCCGAAGGTTTTATTATGTTGTCAGACGGAATAGTAGCTGCAAAAGCAAACGGAAAATATGTAAAAACACGTTTCGATAAAATTACTGACAGCAACGATATGCACAGCGTTTGGTTTTACGATAAAAGCTTTAAAGTGCCTGCATCCATTATAATAAATGATATAAAAAAATAAAGCGCCATACGGCGCTTAGTTTTGCATAAACTGCGAAAGAGGATGCGGTCTCATAGCGTTTATTAAAAATGTAAGACGTTTTTCGTCAATTTCAATTACGCTTACATCTCCGCTTTCTTTAAATTTAACTGCTGCAATAATGGAACCTGCTTGTTTATTATTGTAGATATACTCTTCTATTTCTTTTCTTAAATCTTCTTTATCGGATAATATTTTGCTTGTGTTATGTTCCAAGACTTCGTCATCAATTAGTTCATAGCATTCGGCGTTTGTATGCTTAATATCTATTGCGTAACTGTTAATAAATCCTTTGCCTACCATTATAGTAAGGCAATTAACAAAAAAATCAGTAGCAATTACTTCAGACCCTTTGTTTGCGCCCGCTATTACAGAACATTTTATTTTATTTTTAGCCATATCATTTCTCCATAATCAAAGTATTGTATACAAAATTATAACACAATATATTAGAAAAACAACATCATTTAGTATACTATAATTTGTTAAATTAACCATGCTAAAGAATTATCCGTTGATATATTTATTCCTTGTTCCTTTAATATATTTATTATTGATGTTAAGTTATTAAAAACTATAAAATTATTTTTATATATACCTTTTTTAAAACAATTCTCAATGCCTCTTTACCTGGCGGACATTTACCCCAACTAATGACATAATAAGAAATTCTGCTCCTTGATAATACTCTCTGTATATGTTCACAATATTGTCAAATCTAAATAATATTTTTATTAACCCTTTATATATTGCTAAGCCCGAAAAACTATTTAATGCCGCAGTTATTCATCTCATGCACTCTTGCAACTCTTATATTGTTTGTTGTGCCTGTCACATTAACCGGCATTCCGAAAGTAACTACGACCAGATCGTTTTCGTTTAACAGTCCATCTTCTGCAGCATTTCTTACCGAATTGCACACCAAGTCCTCATACCCTGATTGTACGGGTGAGTAAACTGAATACGCGCCCCAAACTAATGCAAGTTTTCTCATAACGCTTTTTGAACTAGTAGACGCTATGAGCATACAGTTCGGTCGGAATTTTGATATAAGTCGCGGAGTGTATCCTCCGGTAGTGGGTGCTATAATTGCTTTGACTTTAAGTTTTTCCGCTATTTCGCAAGCAGCGTGTCCTATTACATTTGTTTTTGAAATTGTTCCCGTAAAATCTCTTTTTATATTTTTAAAATATCGTTCGCTCGCTTCCGTGCGATAAATTACTCTTGAGAGTGTTTTAACGGATTCAACAGGGTATTTGCCTGCGGCGCTTTCTGCAGAAAGCATCACAGCGTCAGTTCCGTCAAATATCGCATTTGCTACATCATTAATTTCAGCTCTAGTAGCATGCGGGTTTCTTATCATAGAATCCAGCATTTGTGTTGCTGTAATTACAGGCTTTGCCGCTATATTGCATTTTTCTATTATGTCTTTTTGAGTAATCGGAATAAGCTCCGCATCGATTTCAACCCCCAAATCCCCTCTTGCAACCATTATTCCGTCGCTTGCCTGAATTATTTCATCAATATTTATAACGCCTTCTCCATTTTCAATTTTTGATATAATCCAAATATCGCCGCCTTTATTGTCTTCCAAAAATTTTCTGAGCAAGACAACATCTTCCGCACTGCTTACAAATGAAGCTGCAACAAAATCAACATTATTCTCAATGCCGAACATTAAATCTTTCTTATCGATATCTGTCAAAAACGGTAAATTAGGCTTGCTGTGAGGCAGGTTAATACTTTTATTATTGCTTAGTGTTCCGGCTACAAGCACTTGCAGTAAAATGTCTTTATTTTTTATGCCTACAACTTCCATCGTAATGAGCCCGTCATCAAGGAGTACCTTATCGCCTTCTTTTACAGACTTATATAAATCTTTATAATTTACCGATACCTTTCCTTCATCTCCTTCAACATCATAACAAGCTAAAGTAAACATCTGACCTTCTTTTAAATTTATACTTCCGTTCTTAAATTGCTTTATGCGTATTTCGGGTCCTTTGGTGTCAAGCATTATTCCTAATGTAATTCCCGTATCGCTTGCGACTTTTCTTGCCAATTCAAGTCTTTTTTTATGCTCTTCGTGCGTGCCGTGAGAAAAATTCATTCTCGCAATCCTCATTCCGGCAAGAAGCATTTCTTTTAAAATATTCTCATCGTCACATGCAGGTCCGAGCGTACATACTATTTTCGTTTTATTCATTACAATTACCTTTACATAGAAATAATATTTAATATTCTGTACATTTCTTTATTGATTTCTTTTTTCATATTTACAGCTTCCGCTAAATCAAAACTTGCGTATTTTCCGTTTTTAAATCCTATAGCGAGATTTTTCTTTGACTGTATTATTAGTTCCACTGCCATAGCCCCCATAATTGATGCCAGTATTCTGTCAAATGCAGTCGGGGAACCTCCTCTTTGCAGATAACCCAAATTTGTGCCTTTTGTGTCCATGCCGGTATGCTCAATCATATTTTGTGCAATTTCCATATAGTTGCCTGCGCCTTCGGCGACTACCGATATGCTGTGATGTTTTCCCATATTTATGCTTTGAAGCATCTTTTTATATATTGCTTCATAATCAGCCGGTTCTTCGGGAATAACAACGCTTTCCGCTCCGCCTGCTATAGCGGAATAAAGCGCTATGTATCCTGCATGCCTGCCCATAACCTGAATAACGTGAGCTCTGTTATGCGCCGCTGATGTATCGCTTATTTTGCTTATAGCGTCAACTGCAGTATTTACGGCAGTGTCAAATCCTATCGTGTAATCAGTGCTGGCAACATCGTTATCTATTGTTCCCGGAAGACATATCACGTTAACACCCAACTCTGTAAGCGTTAGCGCGCCTTTATATGTTCCGTCTCCGCCTATTGCTATAAGCGCGTCTATTTCAAACTCGTCAAGCGCTTTTTTGGCTTCACACCTTCCTTCTTTGGTCATAAAAAACTTGCTTCTGCTGCTGTTTAGTATTGTTCCCCCCCGATGTATTATGTCATCTACAGATAAAATATCCATTCTTTTTATCTCACGTTCAATAAGACCCGCATATCCCTGATATATTCCATACACTTCAAGATTATAGTAAATTCCCGCCCGAACTACCGCTCTTATTGCAGCATTCATGCCGGGCGCATCTCCGCCGCTGGTTAGTACCGCTATTCTTTTCAATACAATGCCTCCTAGAAATTAATTATTTGTGTCAGAATTTGTTTTCTATATTATATCCCAATTTATAATAATTCTCAATTTATATCAAATATAATAAGTTTATCTTTGTTAAAAATGCAAATCATAATTAAATTAAATATGATATAATTACTAAAAATGACGGGGTATTTAAAAAATGAGACTAACCGGAGATTTCCATACTCATACAATATACAGTCACGGTAAAAATACAATAGAAGAAAATGTAGTAAGCGCAATGCAAAAAGGTCTTTCTTCCATTTGCATCACCGACCACGGCGGCGGCCATTTATTTTACGGCGTTAAGGAAAAAGAACTCCGCAAAATGCGGGACGAGATAAATTTATTGCGTGAAAAATATAAAGATATAAATATATACTTTGGCATCGAGGCAAATATCATAAGTGTTGACGGAACAATAGATGCTGATAAATGGCTCAATATGTTTGATTATCTGCTTGTGGGAATGCATTATTTAATCCGTTTTGATAAATTTATGTATTATTATTTCATGAACTTTTTTGCGCGATATATGGGTTTGTTCAAAAACTATTGCCGCAAAAGAAATACCGAAATCTTTATAAGATGCATTAATAAATACGATAATATTTTTGCGTTTACACACCCCGGAGAGCGTTTTTTTGTAGATATCGATAAGCTAAGCAAAGCGTGCGCAAAGAAAAATATAGCTTTGGAAATAAACAACAGGCACGGATATATGACTGCTCAGGACGCTAAAATCGCTGTGAATAACGGGGCAAAGATTTTGGTATCATCAGATGCTCATAAATCAAGCGAAGTTGGAAACATAGAAAAATGTTTGAATATATTAAAAGATGCAGACATAAAGACCTTCCAGATAATAAATATTGAGGAGGATTAAATTATGGACTTAACAATAGTTACCGGCATGAGCGGAGCCGGAAAGAGTGAAACAATACGCGCTTTAGAAGATTTAGGGTTTTATTGTGTTGATAACATCCCGCCTCAGTTAATTTATCCGTTTGTCGAACTTTTAAATATGGAAAGCAAAATAACAAAAGCCGCTTTGGTATCCGATATCAGAGTAGGCGAGTTTTTTGACGACTTAGTTAACGCAATAGAAGATATGGAAAAGAAAAAAATAAATTTTAAAATCCTGTTCTTGGACGCTGATGACAAAGTTTTAATAAACAGATACAAATCTTCAAGAAGAAAACATCCCTTAAGTCCTACAGGCCGTATTGAAGACGGCATAATGAAAGAACGTGAAAAGCTTGCTCCGATTAAAGAAAAAGCAAGCTACACAATGGATACCACAAATACTACAATAAAAGAACATAAAGAATCGCTTAAAATGATGTTTACAGACAGTAAAGCGTCACATTCGTTTTTATTAAACATTACATCGTTCGGTTTTAAATACGGAATATGCGTTGATGCCGATTTGGTTTTTGATGTGAGATTTCTGCCAAACCCTTTTTACATAAATGAATTAAAACCGCTTTCAGGTCTTGATGAAAATGTAATGAATTATGTTTTTTCGTTTAAGCAAACAAATACATTTTTAAATAAATTGCATGATATACTTGAATTTTTAATACCGTATTATACAAATGAAGGAAAAAGCCAGCTCATAATTGCTATAGGCTGCACCGGCGGCAGACACCGCTCGGTCGCAATTGCCAGCGCGTTGTATGAAAAGCTTAAAGCAAATGACCACTGGGTCAGTATTGAACACAGAGATATTACAAAGGATAAAAGTAAATGAAAAATAAATGCGGATATAAAGTTGTTGTAATGGGCGGCGGAAGCGGCCTGAGTGTTATACTCAAAGGTCTTAAATCATATACCAAAAATATAACTGCAATTGTAACTGTCGGAGACGACGGCGGCAGCAGCGGAATACTCAGGGATGACTTGGGTATACTGCCGCCGGGCGACATCAGAAACTGTTTAACGGCTCTTGCGGACGATGAAAGCGAAATGAGCAAGCTGTTGTCATTCCGTTTTGATACAGGCTCTTTAAAAGGTCAGTCTATGGGTAACCTTTTGATAGCCGCCATGTGCTGTATAAGAGGAAATTTTGCGGAAGCTGTAAAAGCAATAAGCGATGTATTAAAGATTTCCGGAACTGTTCTTCCTGTGACACTTGAAGACATGAGAATAACGGCGGAGCTTGATAATAATGAAAAAATATCCGGCGAATCATGTATACCTTTAATTTCTTATGCGTCAGAAAGCCCCATAAAAAGAATCTATATAGAGCCTAAAAATGCAAAAGCTTTTCATTATTGCATAGAAGCGCTGCTTGACGCGGACGTAATTATAATAGGTCCTGGGAGCCTTTATACAAGCGTTATCCCAAATTTGTTAATAGACGGAATACAGGACGCTTTAGTTGCAAGCAAAGCAAAAAAATTTTATTGCTGCAATATTATGACGCAGCGCGGCGAAACAGATAACTTTACCGTATCTTCACATTTAAAAGCTATAGAAAACCATTTATACGAAGGCAATAAGATATTTGACTACGTGCTTTTTAATAAAGATATCCATATTGAAAATCATATAATAAAGCATTATCAGTCCGAAGGTTCAATTATAGTAACACCGGGCGATTTAGACATTTATAAAGATAAATACATATTGATAGCAGATAATTTTTTAGCTGTTAAAGGCAAATATGTTATTCATGACATGGAAAAAATTATAAGCTACATTGCTGTTAATTAGGTTTAAAATGAAATATGCATCCGATTTAAAATCAACGTTAAGCGCAGCGCCTATTGTAAATGATAATAATTTAATATCCGAACTTTACGGTTTTATACACAGCGCAGGCAGCATTTCATTTTTAGGAAGAGGAAAAGTAAAGCTCGTTTTTTCATGCGACAACGCATCCGTTGCAAGAAGATATTTTTCGGTCATAAAAGAGATTTTCGGCACCAGCCCCTTATTGTATATAAAAAAAGGCAGCAATTTAAAAAAAACTAATTTTTATATACTTGACTTTGAAGATGAATTTTCAAGTATCGAAATATTAAGTTTTTATAAAATATTTGATACATATGACAGCATGCTAAAAACCGATATAAATTCTGAATTTGTACAGACAAAACTAATGCAATCCGCATATTTAAAAGGCATCTTTTTGGGATGCGCATATATTAACTCCCCTTCAAAATCTTATCATCTCGAATTTAAAATAAATAATTTAAAAAAAGCTAAATATATCTGCGACTTGCTCAGAAGAAATAATGTTATAGCAAACATTCTCAAAAGAACGGAGTACATTTCCGTATATGTAAAAAAAAGAGAAAGCGTTGCTACTTTTTTAGCTTTTATAGGCGCCCATAAGGCAATGATGGATTTTGAAAATTATTTTATTTTAAAAGACATAAGAAACGAAACGGTACGGCTGGTAAACAGCGAGACTGCTAATATTAATAAGACTGTTAATTCCTCTGAATTGCAGATATCCGCTATACAAAAAATCTCGGCCTTAAAAGGGCTGGATTATTTAAACGAAAGACTTCGGGAAGCCGCTTTTTTGCGCCTTCAATATCCATCATCGCCGTTATCGGAATTATGCGGGTATTTTTCCCCCAAAATCAGCAGAACCGCCGCATATAACCGCTACAGCCAAATTATAAAAATAGCGGATAATCTTTAATTATTTTTCTGAATTTTTATTTTGTTTATAAGCTGATATCTGTTGTTTATGTTTAATTTTTTATATATATTTTTTATATGAGTCTTAATTGTATTTTCCGAAACGTAAAGCTCTTTCGCTATATCCGGATTCGAATGCCCTATAAGCAGCAACTTAATTACATCTTTTTCTCGTATTGAAATATTGTTTTTCTTATAAAATTCCTCGATGTTTTTTTCGTCAACTTCCGAATTGTAATTTGAATAAAAATACTTTGAAAAGTATGAAAATGATAATATACTGCCTCCAATAAATCCTGCTAAAGTAAATATAATTAAATTTGAATTGTTGAAAATTATATCAAGTATGATAAGCGGCAGAAATAACATGCAAATAGTGCTGTATTCCTTTAAATGATGCCTTTTTACTCTGTCTTTTACTTTTACTACAAGACAAAAACCCAAAATTCCGCATATAACAACCAAAAACATTGTAATTGGAAGAAAATATGAAATAACATACATAAATACCTGTGCTGTAAATCCTTTAACCATGAATATCCATATTAAAATGTTTGCAAGCAATATAGCTGAAACTCCTATGCATATTATTGTGCCCCTCATATAACCTTTTTTTGATAACGGCATTAAACTAAGCAAATATATAATATAACAGCATTCTGTAATTACCATTGAAGAAGCTATTATTATAGCAAAAACTAAACTCGCCATATTATCAAACGGCACTATATTAATTGCCAGCATCATAAGTGACGCAATGTATGCGCCCAGTATTATCATAGGGAAAAAATTAAGAAGAGCCTGCATCCCTAAAATTTTATCTTTAGAGCGTATATAATAATAAAATACCGTTATGCATTGAGTAAACGCAAAAGCAAATATCAAAAATATTAAAATGCTGAACATGAGACTTAGATTATTTATATGCATTTACTTAACTCCTTAATTGTTTGTAAAAATTATACCATATTTATTAACAGTAAACAAAAGCATATCTTTTAATATTCTTAAAAACTTATATCTGATATCAGTCAGACTACTGCGGATTAGATTATTAAAAGTTATACTATTATTTACTGAAGAGCATTATTTTTATGATTTTAGACTTCAAAATAAAAAAACACCTTGTATTTATACAAGATGTTTTAATAATTATATTGCTTATTGGTGGAGGGAGATGGATTCGAACCATCGTAGGCGCCGCCAACGGATTTACAGTCCGCCCCCTTTAGCCACTCGGGCATCCCTCCGTGTCTTTAAGATACAATATATAATTATACACAAAAGGTTATTATTGTAAAGCCTTTTTTTAAATTTTAAAATAATAAAAAAAGAGGCTAGAAGCCTCATTTAATATTTCTATTTAAGAAGAGTTTTGCCGCACGCAGTACAATTATCGTTTTCAATATCTACAAGTTGTCCGCATAAAATGCAAACTAATTTTTCGTCATTGCTTTTGTCATATTTTTCGGGCAGATTGAACCCCAAATGATGGCGCACTTTATCTCCTGCTTTATAATACTGGGTATAATCATTTTTCGTGCTGCTTATTATTTCGTTATAAATAAATTCTTTACCGTCATCAGAAGTAATTATTATAAGCGTTCTTAAATAATGCTTTGTTTTTTTATAGTCTTCAATTTGTTTTTCTATATATTTTATTGTGCCGTCGTATGTTATTTCAACTTGCTGCCTGTTCTTCAAGCCGAAAAAGAATATCAAGCTTACTAAAAGAAACATTGCCGAAATAAATAAAGCGCCCTTCAAATCATCCGTGCGGTAACCATAGTATATAATGCCCAATAAAGTTGCGATATCTATTGCGAGGAATATAATCTGTTGATTTTTATCAAAACCGCTGGATCGTTTTTTATTAAAATCCTGATTGTTTATTTTTTCTGAAAAACCTGGTTTAATGCCGGTATTATCCATAATTGCTCCTAATGTTGAAATAATAACGATTTTAACATTTGTTATTAAAATTTACAATATAATTATTAATCTTTAAAATAGTCGTCTAAATTTATTTTTGGCATTTTATAATTTATATCTTTTGTTACTTTATCATGATAGATAATTATATGGTCGCCTTCTTTAGCTTTGTAATCAAACTTTTTAATATTTATATTTATAAATGTCTTGTCCTCAAGTTCGCAAACAGCCATATCAGTCTCTATCCTGTCAACAACAGCTTTTTTAATTTCCATTTTTTATATTTATATCCTTGTCGCCGGAAGTAATTATTATATCACCGTCGCAGTCCGTTCTGTAAACTTGTATATTATATTTTTCCAGTAATTTTAAAGTTGCGTCACTTGGATGCCCGTAATCATTATCAAATCCCACGGAAATTACTGCGTAATTACATCCTGTTTTTTTTAAAAATGCTTCCGATGTTGAAGTCTGGCTTCCGTGGTGGCCTATTTTTATTATATCGCATTTTAAGTTGCTGTTTAATATATCTTTTTCCTGCGCCTTCGGCAAATCCCCCATAAACAGCATATCAAAATCCATGTATGTAAATTTTAATACAATTGAATACGCGTTTAAGTCGCTGTATTTATCTTTTGTCGGCGACAGAATGTTCATCGTTGCGTTCGACAGTTTTATTGTGCACGGCTTTGCGGAAGTTATTTTTATTCCTTTATTCAAAGCCGCGTTAAGCACTTCTTTGTATGTCTGCGTATCCTGATAAACTTTTGGCGCGTATATATTACTTATTTCAAAATTGTTTATTATTTCGTCAGCGCCTCCGATATGGTCGGCGTGAGGATGCGTTAGAAAGAAATAGTCAATTTTATTTACTCCGAGCCAAGTCAGCTTTTCTGCTAAATATTCACCGTCGGTGTTGTTAGCCGCGTCAATTAATATATTCTCGTTTTGCGGAGTATGAATAAAAATGCTGTCTGCCTGCCCGACATTAAAAACAATAACAGTCAGCTCGTCGTTATTTAACGTAATGCCGCCTGACGTCTGCATAGGCGCGCATGCGCCCAATAATAAAATGCATATTATTAATAATGAAATTACAAGCAGCTTTTTGCCGCGTTTTTTATCAAAACTCACTTTTCGGCAATATCCTTCCTGTAGTATGCTTTATCAAAGCTTATATTTGCTACATTGTTATAAGCAATTTCTCTTGCTTCTGCTACATTATATGCAAGAGCGCATACTCCAAGAACTCTGCCGCCGTTTGTTACGACTTCATCGCCGTCAAATTTTGTGCCCGCATGAAACACTATGGCATCATCATTTTTGTCAAGTCCGTATATCACTTTTCCTTTTTCGTACTCGCCGGGATACCCTCCGCTTGCAATAACTACGCAAACAGCTTGCTTCTCATCCCAGATAATTTCTGTTTGATCCAATTTCCCGTCAATGCAGGCATTCATTATATCCGTTAAATCCGTTTTAAGCCTCATAAGTACGCTCTGCGTTTCCGGGTCTCCGAATCTTACGTTGAATTCAAGCACTTTCGGCATGCCTTCTTTTACCATAAGCCCAATGAAAAGCACGCCTTTATAATCTAAATTTTCTTTTTTCATCCCGTCAATTATCGGGCGGAGTATTTGTATGTCTACAAGCCTTACCAAGTCATCGTCAAAAAGTTCATTAGGCGAATAGGAACCCATTCCGCCTGTGTTTGGACCTTTGCCGCCGTCAAAAATGTTTTTATAGTCTCTTGCGCTTTCCATAGGAACTATTACGCATCCGTCAACAAAGCAGAGCATGCTCGCTTCAGTACCTGTCAAAAACTCTTCAATTACTACCTTGTTTCCCGAAGCGCCGAATCTTTTATCTACCATTATCTCTTTTATGGCGTCTTTTGCCTGTCGTTCGTTTTCCGCTATAATTACGCCTTTCCCAGCCGCCAGTCCGTCAGCTTTTATAACCGCAGGATATCCGAATATGCCTACGTTTTCCATGGCTTCTTCCGCTGATATGTACTCTACATATTTAGCTGTGGGTATATCGTACTTTTCCAGAAACTTTTTTGTAAACGCCTTGCTGTTTTCAAATTCAGCGCATTCTTTATTAGGCCCGAATACTCTCAGCCCTCTTTGCGCAAACTCGTCGGCAATGCCGCAAACTAAAGATTCTTCCGGTCCTACAACCGTTAAATCTATGTTGTTTTTATATGCGAAATCTGCCAGCGCAGCAACATTATTTGCTTTAATGTCTATACACTTAGCTATCTGCGCCATGCCCGCGTTGCCCGGAGCGCAGTATATTTTATCAACTTTATCCGACTGTCTTATTTTCCACGCAAGCGCGTGTTCTCTTCCGCCGGAGCCTATAATAAGTACATTCATAACATATCCCCCGTTAATGCTTAAAGTGTCTTACGCCTGTGGTGACCATAGCCATCCCAAGCTCGTCACAAGCTTTTATACTCAATTCGTCATTTACGCTTCCGCCCGGATGTATAACTGCCGTTATGCCTGCATTTGCGGCTTCTCTTACGCAGTCGTCAAACGGGAAATACGCATCGGATGCCATAACGGAGCCTTTAATTTTGTCTCCGCCTTGTCTTATTGCATTCATCAGCGACCATATTCTGCTAACTTGACCGGGACCATTCGCAACAAGCATTTTATCTTTCGCAAGAGAAATCGCGTTTGATTTCGTGCATTTAACAGCTTTGAACGCAAATATCAAATCTTCAAGTTCACGCTCAGTCGGTTTGCGCTTTGTAACGCATTTAAGCTCGTCAAACAATTTATTGTCCCGCTCTTGAATAAGCATTCCGCCCATAACTTTTTTAAGTTCGCGGGAGTAATTGTTATAGCCAATATCAGCAAGTTCCAAAAGCCTTATATTTTTCTTTTTGGAAAGTACTTCAAACGCCTGTTGATTATAAGAAGGCGCAACAACCACTTCTATAAATATGCTTGCTATCAACTCGGCAGTCGCCAAATCAATTTCTCTGTTGGCAACTACAATTCCGCCGAAAATAGCGAGCGGGTCGCCTTCATACGCTTTTTTATATGCTTCCGCTATAGTATCGGCGCTGCCTATGCCGCAGGGATTGCCGTGTTTTACCGCAACTACTACAGGCTGCTCTGGGCCGAATTCTTTAAGCGCTTCAAGCGCTCCGTTTGTATCATTTATATTGTTATACGAAAGCTCTTTGCCCCAAAGCTGTTTTGCGTTTGCAAGAGAGCCTTTCGTTCCTTTTATTTCTTTGTAAAACGCTGCGGATTGGTGAGGATTTTCACCGTATCTCATATCCTGTACTTTTTCGTAAGTGACAGTAAGCGTCGGTCCGAATTCATTAATAGATGCGTATTCTTTTAAATAACCGGCTATTAAAGTGTCATAATGGCTTGTGGCTTCAAATACTTTCATCGCAAGGCGGTATTTCATATCATAGCTTATACTGCCTTTTTCTTTCAGTTCAGCAATTATTTTTGCGTAATCCTCACTGTCCGTAACAACCGCAACGTCTTTAAAATTCTTGGCGGCGCTGCGCAGCATTGTAGGTCCGCCTATATCTATATTCTCAATTGCCGTAGCAAAATCTATTCCTTCTTTTAATATTGTCTGCTTAAACGGATACAGGTTAACTACAACCATATCAATCTGTTCAATTCCCAGAGACTTAATCTGCTCCATGTGCGATTTATCGTCTCTCCTTGCAAGTATGCCGCCATGCACTGTGGGATGAAGAGTTTTTACTCTCCCGTCAAGGCATTCGGCAAATCCTGTTACTTCGGAAACTTCAGTAACGTCTACATTATTTTCTTTAAGCAGCTTGTATGTACCGCCCGTTGATATTATTTTTGACCCCAGCGCGGTAAGTTCTTTTGCAAAATCAACTATTCCCGTCTTATCGGAAACACTAATTAATACATTTTTCATTGTCTCTCTCCCATTATTCATTAATATAAACCCTGTTATTTATAACATCAATTTTATCGCACAAAAAATATCTCACTGATTGTACGAGTATTTTATGTTCTATTTCAAGCACTTTTTTCTGTATGTCTTCAGGTAAGTCATCCTGATTTATTTCAACGGCCTTCTGCATAATTATCGGACCCGAATCAACGCCGTGATCTACAAAATGCACCGTCGCGCCTGTTATTTTTACGCCTTTTTCATAAACGGCGTTGTGAACTCTCATACCGTAAAAACCGTCTCCGCAGAATGACGGAATAAGCGAAGGGTGAATATTTATAATCTTGTTTTTATATGTGTCGATAAATTTCGGAGTCAGAATTTTCAGATAACCCGCAAGCACAACGCCGTCCGCGCCGTGTTGCTCCAAAACAGTTAAAATCTCATTATTATAATCTTCGTCATTTTCATATTTAAGTCTGCTTATATGTATAGCTGGTATACCGGCTGTATTTGCTCTTTCTAAGGCGTAAGCTCCTTTGCGGTCTGATATGACGGCGCATATTACACCGTCTTTATTGTGTATGTTATCTATTAGAGACTGGAGATTACTGCCCGAGCCTGAGGCAAGCACGGCTATTTTTTTCATATTAAATTAACTCCCTCTTCTCCCTTGTCAATAACGCCTATTACGTATGCTTCTTGCCCGGATGACTTTAATGAACTGATAACCGCATCCGTGTATTCTTCTTTAACACACAGCACCATTCCTATGCCCATATTAAATGTTGAGAACATTTCATTTTCTGAAATACTTCCTATCTTTGCCATTACGTCAAATACAGCGGGTCTTGCAAACGTATTTTTGTCAATAACAGCGCATAGTCCTTTTGCAAACATGCGCGGTATGTTTTCATAAAATCCGCCGCCCGTTATATGGCTTATACCGCTTATATATTTCTGTTCAATTAACGGCATCACCGAATTAACATATATTTGCGTGGGGGTTAATAGTTCTTCATATAATTTTTTACCTAGCTCATTTATATAAGAGTCAATTTTATATTTACCTAAATCGAAAAACAACTTTCTTACAAGCGAATAGCCGTTGCTGTGTATGCCCGAAGATGCAAGCCCTATTAAAATGTCGCCTTTTGCTATTTCTTTGCCGGTTATTATCTCGTCATATTCAACCGCGCCTACCGCGAACCCTGCAAGGTCGTAATCGTCCTTTTGGTACATTCCCGGCATTTCGGCAGTTTCGCCGCCGATTAGAGAACACTGAGCCTGTATGCATCCGTCTGTTATTCCTTTTACTATCTGTTCAATTTTTACGGGGTTATTCTTTTCACACGCAATATAGTCCAAAAAGAATAACGGTTTTGCGCCCTGGCATAAAATATCATTGACGCACATTGCAACCAAGTCTATCCCGACCGTATCGTGTTTGTCCGCCATAATTGCCACTTTAAGCTTTGTGCCTACTCCGTCCGTCCCTGAAACCAGCACTGGTTTTTTCATTCCTTCGGGCAGCTTGTAAAAAGCTCCGAATGAACCCAGCGAAGAAAGTACGTTGGGAGTGTAAGTTTTAGCTACATGTTTTTTTATTCTTTCAACCGACTCGTATCCTGCGCTTTTATCGACTCCCGAGTCTTTGTATGTTATCTCTTTCATATACCTCTCCTTAAATGTTGTGAGGAATGGTTATAGGATATTTTTCATCAAAGCATGCCCTGCAGAAATCGCATCCGTTACCGCCTGTAGCCTCAATCAAACCTGCAAGAGAAATATATCCCACACTGTCCGCTCCTACTGCCTGAGCTATTTCCGCTATGCTTAAATTAGCGGCGATAAGATGCTCTTTGGAAGGAGTATCAACGCCGTAATAGCAGCCCGATATAACCGGCGGTGAAGCCGAACGCAGATGCACTTCCTTAGCCCCCGCGTCTCTTATTATTTTTACGAGTTTTTGCGATGTTGTTCCTCTCACAATTGAGTCGTCAATAATAATAACTCTTTTTCCTTCCAGTACGTCCCTTAGCGGATTGAGCTTTATTGCAACTCCTTCTTCACGCATTTTCTGAGAAGGCTGAATAAATGTTCTTCCGATATACTTGTTCTTTATAAGACCAATTCCGTATCCAATTCCGCTTTCTTTGGCATACCCTATTGCTGCAGGTATTCCCGAATCAGGCACCCCTATTACAATGTCTGCGTCTGTAGGATTTTCTCTTGCCATAATTTTCCCTGCATTATATCTTGACTTATATACGCTTATGCCGTCTATAATTGAATCGGGTCTAGCGAAATAAACATACTCAAATAAGCACATTTTTCTCTCCGCCGATGAATCTATTTTATACGAATGCAAGCCGTCTTCATCAATTATTACTATCTCACCCGGCTCAACGTCGCGTACAAAATTTGCCCCTATAGCGTCAAGCGCGCATGATTCCGACGCTATTACATATGTCCTGCTGTTTTCGCCGATACAAAGCGGACGAAGTCCGTTAACATCCCTTACGCCTATGAGTTTGTTGCCCAAAGTTATTGTAAGAGCGTACGAACCGCTTATAAGCTGACACAGTTCTTTTATCGCGAAAACTTCGCCGTATTTTATGTTCCTTGCAAATAAATTAAGTATAAGTTCCGTATCGGATGTAGTGTTAAACACAACTCCGCTGTCTTCCAGTATTCCTTTTATGTTTTTTACATTTACAATATTGCCGTTATGCGCAAGCGCTATCTGCATCCCTTTATATAACACGTCAAACGGCTGAGCATTTTTAATATTGCTTCCGCCTGCGGTGGTGTATCTTACCTGTCCTATTGCAATATGTCCTTTAAGACAGTCTACTCCGTTGCCGTTTGAGAATACTTCGCTTAATAGCCCCATTCCTTTTTTGTTGTTTATCACTCCGTCTTCGTTTGCTGCAATGCCTGCGCTTTCCTGTCCTCTGTGCTGAAGCGCGAACAGGCAGTAATAAGCAAACTTGGCAGCGTCTTTTTTGTCTTTTTTGTAAATACCCACAACCCCGCACTCTTCGTGGAACTTATCCATAAAAATTTCCATTATAACCTCTTATTATTTCTTCATTTGTACTCTGTCTAAAACTTCTTTATATGTTTCTTCAATATTACCAAGATCACGTCTGAAGCGGTCTTTGTCCATTTTCCTGTCAGTGCCTATTTCCCAAAGTCTGCAAGTATCGGGCGATATCTCATCAGCAAGGACAATGCATCCGTTATATCTTCCGAATTCTATTTTAAAGTCAATCAGTCTCATTCCCCTTTCGGAAAAGAACTTAATTAATATATCATTTATCTTAAAAGAATATTTTCTCATTATCTCAAGCTCTTCGCTGGTAGCAAGCCCCAATGCCGTTGCGTGGTAATCATTTATTAACGGATCTCCGTATTCGTCGTTTTTATAGCATATTTCAAATATAACGTTTTTAAGAGCCGATCCTTCTTCAACACCCAGCCTTTTTGAAAAACTTCCTGCTGCTACGTTACGGATAATAACTTCAAGCGGAACAATTTTCACGGCTTTTACTTCCTGTTCAGTATCCGAAAGCATTTTTACAAAATGAGTGGGTATTCCTTCATTTTTAAGCAGTTCAAAAATAATCGCGCTCATTTTGTTGTTCACAACGCCTTTTCCGACAATCGTGCCTTTTTTCAAAGCGTTAAACGCAGTCGCGTCGTCTTTGTACTCAATGATGTATATATCGGGATTTTCTGTTTTAAAAACTTTTTTCGCTTTGCCTTCGTAAAGCATTTCTAATTTATTCATTTACTTGCCTAACCTCCATATCTTGCTTAGCTACATCAATTTTCATATATTCTTTATGTTCAATAAATTTCTGCATTAAATCTTCATATTTAAGTGAAAGTATCTGAATCGCAAGGTATGCCGCATTTTCCGCTCCGTCTACGGCAACGCACGCAACCGGCACGCCTTTTGGCATCTGCACAACGGATAACAGCGAATCAAGCCCGTCACAGAATGAACTTTTTATAGGTATTCCTATAACAGGAAGATGAGTAACTCCCGCCAGCACCCCCGCAAGGTGAGCAGCTTTGCCTGCGGCGGCTATTATTACTTCAATACCGTTTTTGTGCGCATCCTGTGCATACCCAACCGCTTCATAAGGAGTCCTATGCGCGGATATTACCCTTAAATCTACTTCTATTCCAAATGCTTCCAATATATCTTTAGATTTTGCTACAATGCTTAAATCAGACTTGCTGCCCATTATTAAAGCGACTTTTTTCATAAAGTATTATCTCCTTATTTAAAATATTCAACAGCAGAGGCAAACAATTTTAAATCGAATTCTCCCGGTATGTTTTTATATAAATATTTTCCGGCTCTTTCAGTATGCCCCATCTTGCCAAGTATTCTGCCGTCAGGACTCGTTATTCCTTCTATTGCCCATGCCGATCCGTTAGGGTTGTACTCGCTGTCGTTTACCGATATGCCGTTATGGTCAACATACGCAAGCGCAATCTGATTATTTTCTTTTAATGCTTTTAAAGTTTCCTCATCCGCAACAAATCTGCCTTCGCCGTGAGACAGCACGTTGTTGTAAGTTGTGTTCATATCCGCATTTTTTAGCCATACAGACATGTTTGACCTTACTCTGACCATTGATATTTTGGATATATGTCTGCCTATCGTATTAAATGTGAGCGTAGGACTTTCTTGCGTTATATCCGTTATCCTACCGTATGGCAGAAGTCCTAGTTTTATAAGCGCCTGGAATCCGTTGCATATGCCCAGCATCAGCCCGTCTCTGTTATCTAGTAACGCATGCACTTCTTTTTTAATAAGTTCGTTTTTAAACACCGAAACAATAAACTTGCCGCTGCCGTCAGGTTCATCCCCTGCCGAAAATCCTCCCGGCAGCGCTACTATATTTGCTTTTTTTATATGTTCAGCCATTTTTTCAATGCTGTAATTTATATCGGATGTTGTAAGGTTCTTAAATACAAATACCTCGGGTTTCGCTCCCGCGTTTTCGAAAGCCTTAGCTGTGTCGTACTCACAGTTTGTACCCGGGAAAGTCGGTATAAACACAACCGGCTTTGCAGTTTTTATATTGCAGTTTTTATATGATTTAGCTTCATAATGAATTTGAGGTATTTTAACATCTTCATATTTTGCTTTTATAGGAAAAACTTTATTCAATTTGCCTGTCCATACATCAATTAATTCATCGTATGCAAGCATTTCATTTTCTATCTTTATAACTTCATCTTTGCATGTTTTAGCAATTTCAGTATATTTTATGCCGCTTGTTTTTAGCATATCTTCAACTGCGGCGGAGTCTTTTATTTCTATAATTATGTCACCGTCGGAATTTGTAAACAGCGTTTTTCTGTCGTCGGTTATATTAATTCCTATTTTATTGCCAAATCCCATTTTTATAAGCGCGGCGACAGGTTTTTCCATTGATACTGTTTTAGCCGATAAGATTTTCTTGTCTTTGATAAGCGTATGCACTTTGTCAAACATTGTTTGAGCGTATTTGTAGTCCATAAGATAATTTTCATCTTTTTTAAGATTAAGCATTAATATTTTACTGTCTGTATTTTTAATTTCGGGTGAGATAATGTTCTCCGCGTCGCACACAGACACCGCAAAACAGATAATATTCGGTGGCACATTAAGCTCGTTAAATGTTCCCGACATGCTGTCTTTACCTCCGATTGCCGGAGTCTGCATATTATTTTGAGCTTCAAACGCGCCAAGCAGCGCCGCAAACGGTTTTGCCCATTTTGCAGAGTCGCTCAGCAGCTTTTCAAAATATTCCTGCATGCTCAGCCTTGCTTTTCTAAAGTCCGCACCCATTGCAGTCATTTTTGACAGCGCAAGTATAACGCTGTATACGCCGCCGTGAAACAGGCTCTGTTCTGTGAGGTACGGGTTGTAGCCGTGCGTCATTACTGTAGCTGTATTTGTGTCGTATACCGGCAGTTTTGACGCCATTCCGTCAACAGGCGTTAACTGATATTTTCCTCCGTAAGGAAACAGAATATTTGACGCGCCTATTGTGCCGTCAAATTGTTCGACAAGCCCTTTATCACAGGCTGAGTTTATATCGCTTAACAACTTGCATATTTCGCTTTTTATATCTTCATTACCTTCATATGTGTCAAAATAAGATACTTTCTGGGGCTCGTCTATATATATGTCAATTTCACGGTACGCTCCGTTTGTATCAAGAAATTCTCTGCTTAAATTGACTATTTCATTTTCGCGCCAATACATTTTAAGACGCCCCGAGTCGGTGACATCCGCTACAATTGTCGCCTCAATATTTTCTTCGCTCGCAAGTTCCATAAATTGCTGTTTGTGTTTTTTATCGATAAGCACTGCCATGCGTTCCTGCGATTCGCTTATCGAAAGTTCAGTGCCGTCAAGCCCTTCGTATTTTTTAGGCACTTTGTCAAGATATATATCAAGGCTGTCAGCAAGCTCCCCTATGGCGACCGATACTCCGCCCGCGCCGAAGTCATTGCATTTTTTTATTATCTGAGCGGCTTTCGGGTTTCTGAACAGTCTTTGCAGTTTTCGCTCTTCTACGGGATTTCCCTTTTGCACTTCCGAACCGCTCTTCTGAACAGATAAATCGTTATGCGCCTTTGAGCTGCCTACAGCTCCGCCTATCCCGTCGCGCCCTGTTCTTCCGCCCAGAAGAATTATTATATCGCCTTCTGCGGGTTTAAGCCTGGCTACGTTTTCCGCTTTTGCCGCGCCAATTACCGCGCCGACTTCCATTCGCTTCGCCAAAAAGCCTTCGTGGTAATATTCGGCTACCTGTCCGGTGCAAAGCCCTATCTGATTACCGTAACCGGAAAACCCTTTTGCAGCTTCCGATGTTATTTTCACCTGCGGCAGTTTGCCTTTTATCGTCTTCTCTACATCCTGCGTGCAGTCGCCCGAGCCTGTTACTCTCATCGACTGATACACATAGCTTCTTCCCGACAGCGGGTCTCTTATTGCGCCTCCCAGACACGTCGCCGCTCCGCCGTAAGGCTCAATTTCAGTCGGATGATTATGCGTCTCATTTTTAAACATAACAAGCCAGTCTTCAATCTCTCCGTTGATATCGGCTTTTGTTCTTATACTGCAAGCGTTTATTTCATCTGATTCTTCAATATCGTCAAGCAAACCGTCTTTTTTAGCTTTTTTCGAATAAATTGTAGCAATATCCATAAGCGATATCGGTTTTGTTTTTTCTTTATACAGTTCTTCTCTCACATTTAAATACTGTTCAAATGCCTCTAATACAGCTTTGTTTATATTTCCTTTGTTAATCTGCACATTTTTTATATGCGTATTAAATGTAGTATGTCTGCAATGGTCTGACCAGTATGTGTCTAAAACTTTTAATTCTGTAATAGTGGGATTTCTTTTTTCAGTTAAGAAATATTCTTTTATTAATATAATATCTTCAACGCTCATAGCAAGCCCCAGCTCGTCAATAAGCGCTTTTAATTCTGCATTGTTTTTCTTTATAAATCCCGCTATGGTTTTAACCATTTTGGGCTTTTCAATTTTATCCGTAAGCGTTTGAGGTTTTTCAATAGCAGCTTCCATACTGTCAACGGGATTTATGATATAGGCTTTTATACGGCTTACATCATCCTGCGTTAAATTTCCCGACAAAATAAAAACACGTGCATTTTTTATTTCCAGTTTTTCTGCTCTAGTTATAATTTGCACGCATTGTATGGCTGAGTCTGCTCGCTGGTTGTATTGACCCGGAAGGTATGATACAACAAAGACAGTATCTTTGAAGTCTGTTTTTATTTCTTCCTTATAAACAATATCAGTATTCGCTTCCGCAAAAACTGTATACAGCACTTCCTGCAACTGCTTTTCCGTAAGTCCTTGTATATCGTATCGGTTTAATACCCTCAAACCGGTTAAATTTTCTATTTTTAAATGATTTTTTATAGCAGTATAGTACGATTTTCCGTCAATATTATACTCAAGTTTTTTTTCTACAAAAATTCTTTTTACTTGTGACATAATGCCCCCAAAACTATTTTTACGCTATATGTGTATTGTATAAAAAAATAAGAATTTTTGCAATAAAAAACCCGATATAAATCGGGTTAATCGTTTTTATTTTTATTCCGAGTTTTATTTATGGGTATTACTGCTATTAAAGAAGTTTTTATAACCGAATCTTCGTTGCAGCTTGTTATGTAAACCTCGCTTTTTGCCTCATTTGCGTCAAAATAATCTTTTACAACATCCACCACGTCCTTCTTTATCATATCAAGCACTTCATTTGATACGTTAATTCTGTCGGATAGAAGTATGTTTTTCAGTCTTTCTTTCGCAATTTCTTTGCTTTCTTCTGTTTTTAGTCTCGTTTTGGTAATCACACCCTACCTCCCTGAGCCGCTTATCGCCTCGGCAAACCTTACTAAAACTGAAGTATTGTCTTTCAAATCCAAAAACGGAATGTTTTGCCCCATCAGTCTTGCCGCGATATTTTTAAAAGCTCTCCCGGCAAGCGATTTATCGTTTGACGCTATTGGTTCTCCTTTATTTGTGCTTACTACTATATCCTTGTTGTCAGGAACTACCCCTATTAAACTAAGCGATAAAATATCTATAACATCATTAATATCCATCATATCGCCCTTTTTTATCAGATCCGGTCTTACTCTGTTTATAAGCAGATGGTTCTGATAGAGTCCGCCGGCCTCAAGCAGCCCGATTATTCTGTCTGCGTCTCTTACCGCAGATATTTCGGGTGTTGTTACTATTATAGACTGGCTCGCTCCCGCAATAGCGTTTTTAAAACCGTTCTCAATTCCCGCGGGGCTGTCCACCAAAACAAACTCAAAACTGTCCTGCAAATCAAGACACAGCTTTTTCATCTGCAGCGGGTTAATGCAGTCTTTGTCCTTTGTCTGCGCCGCGGCCAGAAGATATAGTCCCTCATACCGCTTGTCCTTAATAAGCGCCTGCTTAATGCGGCATTTACCTTCTATAACGTCAACTAAATTATATACAATTCTGTTTTCAAGACCCATTACCACATCTAAATTTCTAAGCCCTATATCCGCGTCAACCACAACTACGCTTTTGCCGAACATGGCAAGCGCGGCGCCTAAATTGGCTGTTGTTGTTGTTTTACCCACCCCGCCTTTTCCGGAAGTTATTACAATTGTTTTTCCCATAAAATACGCCCCCGAAATCATAATTTATACATAATATACCAAACATGTTTTAAATAATTTGTCCTATTTTGTGCAGATAAAAAATAAGTTAATTTAATTTAATTAATTTAAATTTAAGAAAATTATGTGATTTTATCATATTTAAACGTTAAAAAAGCGGGCAGCATTGCCCGCTTTGAAACTTATTTATTAATATTATCTAATCCGTTATTTTAAACTCCGCCGTTCCTAAATTGTCGATTTCAAACTTATACTCTCCTTTTACGGCCTGCAGAGGAGGCGTTAATGAACCCGATATAATGACCATGCCTTTTTTTATCGGAGTGTATAATTTATTCATCATTTTATTAGCATACATCACCGCGTTTACCGGGTTATCCAAAACTCCGTCGCTTGTTCCCTGCGCAACGACTTTACCGTCTAAGTATACTCTTCCGCTATATGAAGCGAGAGCTTCAAAATCGGGCGTTGGAATAAAACTGTTCACATAATACACATTTCCGCCGCACCCGCAGTCAGATATTAAATCATTTATCTTTTCGGGTTTTTCTGTTCTTCTTGTAGGCACTTCGACCGCCATTGCGATTTCAGTATTTTTAATGATTTCATCAGCAGAAGCGTCGGCGGGTATGTCGCATACGGCTCTGAATGCTATCTCAAGCTCAACCAGCTGCATTCCGGGACATTTTGAAAATGATAAATCCCCGGTAAAAAAATCTTTATCAGTTAGCGGCGCGAAAAACGGTTCTGTTAAATTCATTACTTTCATCGCGACTTTGCTTGTCGCGCCGGCTTTTGCGCCCGATATTTTTTCACCCATCTTAATTCTTTTCTCAAAAAACATCTGTTGAATTTTATAAGCCTCTTCGCTCGTCTTTACACTGTCTTCTTCCGCGAGATTTTCTGTCAGAGTAGAATTTTTGTATGCCTCAAATAATTTTTCGGCTATTTGTTCATGTGTCATAAAATACCTCTTTCAAATTAAATTATATCTGAATTAAAAATTTAATCGTCAAGCATCGCTTCCACATACTCTTCAGCGTTAAATTCATTTAAATCGTCTAATTTTTCGCCTGTTCCCACAAACCATATGGGAAGTTTATATTTCATTAAAATAGGTATTATTATTCCGCCTTTGCTGCTTCCGTCAATTTTAGATATGACAATACCATCCAGTTTGCACGAATTAGCAAATGCCTCAACTTGACTTAACGCATTAAGCCCGCTTGTAGCGTCAACAGTTATAAATGTATATAAATTAAAATCGTTTTTTCCTTTTTCAAGCACGCCGTATATTTTCGCAAGCTCAGCCATCAAATTAACTTTGTTCGAAAGTCTGCCTGCGGTGTCAACAATGAGTAAATCTGATTTTCTCGCAGTAGCCGAAGTCAGCGCGTCATATGCTACAGCGGCAGGATCAGAGCCGGTGCTGCTTTTTACAATAGGCACATCTATCCTTTTTGCCCAAATATCCAGTTGTTCCACTGCCGCGGCTCTAAAAGTGTCCGCAGCTGCTAACATGACGTTTTTCCCTTCTTTTTTATACTTGTTTGCGATTTTCGCAATAGATGTTGTCTTGCCAGAACCGTTTACTCCGACAGATAAAAATATTACAGGAAGTTTGATTTCGTTTTTTGTATTATCTTTATCAAGTAATTCTACAAGTGTTTCTTTTAAAAGCCCCGTAAGCATATCGGATTTTGTTATCTTTTTTTCCTGCGCTTTTTTCTGGAGCTCATCGGTTATTTTCTGTGCGCATTCAACACCGACATCGCACAGAATTAACGTCTCAAGTATTTCCTCGTAAGACTCATCCGTTATGTCAGAGCCTGTAAAAACATTTTTTAGTTTATCAAAAATCGACAGTTTTGTCGCCCTTAATGCGTTTTTATAATTGTTATCAGCCAATTTTTTCTCCTTAGCTTGTAAGTTTTAAAGACACAATCTTAGTTATGCCTTCGTTGCCCATGCTCGCCCCGTACAAGCAGTCACACACTTCCATTGTCCTTTTTTTGTGAGTAATAATAATAAGCTGGTTATTTTTTCTTTCCTCATTAATATATTTTGCGAACAATGAAACGTTATTATCGTCAAGCGCGGCGTCAATCTCATCAAGTACACAAAACGGAGCCGGTTTTATTTTCAGTATCGCGAAAAGAAGCGCTATGGACGTCATCGCTTTTTCTCCGCCTGAAAGCATTGAAATATTTTTAAGCTTTTTACCGGGAGGCTGTGCCGAAATATCAATTCCGGTATTTAATAAATCATCTTCATCCAAAATTATTAATGAAGCGGCTCCTCCTGCGAACAATTTTTTAAAAGCTTTGTCAAACTCTTCCTGAATTTGAGAAAATTGTTGTTTGAACTGTACAGCCATATTTCGCTCTACATCTTTAATGACGCTTTCGATGTCTTTTTTCGCCTCAAGCAAATCATCTCTTTGAGATGTCAGAAACTCATATCTCTGCGTTACTTCCTTGTATTCTTCCACTGCGCCGACATTAATGTTTCCGAATGATTTTATCGTTTTTTTCATTTCATCCGTTTTAGCCGCATACTCGCCGAAAGCATCAATAGTTTTTTTGTATTCCGCTAAATCGTCAATACCTATCTGATACTCTTCGCCTATACTCTGAGCAATGTGCTCCGTTTTTAATTGTATATTGTTAATTTTTAAATCAATGCTGTTTATAACGTCTTTAATTTCGCTTTTTTCTTTGCTTAGTCTTATTAATTCCGCATTGCTTTTATCAAATTCTTCGTTAGCTGTACTTTTTTCCAGCAGAGTATTATCATAGTTTTCTTTATACTCTGTTTTTTGAGTCTCATATAAATCGCTGCCTTGCTGATATTGTTCCATTTTATTTTGCAAGTCATCTGACTCATTGTTTAAATAATTTATTTTATTTTTATTTTGCTCAAGCTGGTTTCTGTTTTTATCAATTTCAATATTTATATTTAACAGCCTGTCCGATGTATATTTAATATTTTCTGATATCTTAACTAAATCTATGTTAAATATATTGAGTTTTTCCGTCTGAATATTATAGTTGTTTTTAATTTCTTCAATATTTGCATCCGTATTTAACAGCAGCAGAAATTTTTCTTTCTTCTCAGCCGTTAATTTTAGCTGCTGTAAAATATCTTCATTTTGTTTTAGTATGCTTTTTTCGAAATTTGACAGGTTGTTAAATTCAGAACTTATGTTGGCGTTTTTAATGTTAAGCTCATTAATCGCCTTTTGCAGATTTTCAATCTCTTCGTTTGTTTTTGCAATTAAACTTCTGTTTTGCGCCGATTTTCCGACAAGTCTGTCATACTCGTTTTGAGATAGGTCAATTTCTTTTTTTATCTCGTCTATGCGTCTCTTTCTCTGCAGAGGCGCAATATTGTCCGACTTGCTTTCGCCGCCTATTACAATGCCGCCGGGCATAAACACCTCGCCGTTTAGAGTAACTATTTTAAATTTATGCCTTGTGGCTTTGGCAAGCTGCGTCGCTTGATTGATATCTTTTGCTATTATAACTCTTCCGAGTATATGCTTCACTACGCCGTCATAAATGGGATTAAATTTAACCAGTTCATATGCCGCAGCTTCATATTTGCCCTCAAAGCTGTTTTTCTCTTCGTATGAAAACACCGAAGGTCTTATCACTGATATCGGCATAAATGTAACTCTGCCCCATTTGTTTCTATTTAGTAAATTTATACATTCCGCGGCAGCGTTTTCATCGCTGACAACAACGTATCGAAACGCTCCGCCCATCGCTGCCGTTATCGCCTTTAAATATTTATCTTCCACATCAATAAGCTCCGCAAGCACCCCGCACACTCCTGCGGGCATACCGTTCTTGCCTGCCTGCAGTATTTTTTTTACCGCATAGCCGTATCCCTGCATATCGTCTTCATTGGCTTTCATCATAGACAGCTGAGACTGCATTACTTTTATTTTTTGCAGTGTTTCATTTATAGCATTTTCATAATTATCTTTTTCTTTTAAGTATGTATTGCTTTGCTCTTTTAATTTAATATAATCGTTTTGTTTTAAATTTATTTGAGTTTTTGTATTGTCAATATCTATTGAAAGCTCGTGTAGATCTGTTTTTATAACAGATAGCTTTTCTTCATTTTCGCATAGATTCTCTTCAAATTTTGAAGAGATGTATAAAATATTTTTATATTCGCTCTCTCTGTTTATAAAATTATCCTGCATTTCAAAGCTTGACGCTACTATAGCTTTTTGTTCTTCTGCTAACTTGTTCAGCTTTGAATGTTGGTTATTTAATTCGGATAGCGATGTTTCAATCTCTTCCTTTTGGCATAAAAGTAAATCAATGTTGCTTTGTATATTAATAATTTCCTCATCAAGCTCATTGATGCTTACTTGATTTTGTTCAAATTTTACTTTTGATATTTCCCGCTGCGTTTTTGCGTTTTCGTTAATTGATGATAATTCATATATTTTGGAATTAATTTCGCTAAGTTTTGTCTCGCAGGCAGATATAGTTTCTTTTAAATATGACGTCTTATTTTCAATGACGATAAATGACTCTTCAAGCTCCGAGAAATTATTTTGAAGAATCTGCTTATCAGAACTGTATTTGTTTAATTCTTCTGTGTATTCATCAATTCTGTGAGCGTAAATATTCAGCTCTCGTTCTTTTAATTCATCACGCATTAATAAGTACTTCTGAGCTTTTTCCGATTGTCTTCTAAGAGGTTCTATACGCTTTTGCAGTTCGGAAATTATATCTTCCGCTCTGTCCAAATTCATCTGAGTTTTTTCAAGTCTGCGCTCAGCTTCAAGCTTTTTAGTCTTATATTTAACAATGCCTACCGCTTCTTCTATTAATAGTCTCCTGCTTAGCGGATTGCCGTCAATAATTTCCTGCACCTGACCTTGTCCTATTATTGAATATCCTTCTCTTCCAAGCCCCGTATCCATAAAAAGCTGCACAATATCTTTATGCCTGCACAGCGTTTTATTTATGTAATACTGACTTTCTCCCGAGCGGAAAAGCCTTCTTGTTATATTCACTTCATCATAATCTATAGGCAGTATCTTGCTTGAGTTATCAATAAGCAGACTTACCTGCGCAAAACCCAGCGGACGTTTTTCAAGCGTACCGTTGAATATAACGTCCTCCATTTTATCCCCTCTTAAATGTTTTACCCTTTGTTCGCCTAAAACCCATTTTACTGCATCGGCTACATTGCTTTTGCCGCTTCCGTTCGGCCCTACTACCGCAGTAATGTTACCCGTAAGGTCAATCTGTGTTTTTTTCGCAAACGACTTAAATCCTATTATTTCAATCTGCTTTAAATACATGTACCGTCCTCTTAATAATAAATATAGTTTATAAAATTCCCATATTTTTAAGCGCCTTTTTAGCCGCTCTTTTTTCCGCTTCTTTTTTACTCGTCGCGCTTTCTGTAACAGCCAATTTATCGCCTATATATAATTCTACCACAAAAATTTGTTTATGACTCTCGCCTTTTATTTCTTTTAATTTGTATGCAGGTATTGGCTCATGACGTTTTTGCATATATTCCTGCAAGTACGATTTGTAGTTTACATACACTTCCTGATTTTGCAGATTATCAAGCTCTTTTATAAATAATTCTTCAATAACTTTGAAACTCTCTTCAAAACCGCCGTCTAAATATACCGCTCCTATTACCGCTTCAAAACAATCCGCAAGATTGGATTGTCGCATCCTTCCCCCTGTGTTTTCTTCACCGCTGCTTAGCTTTATATGCTCGTTTATGTCAATTTCCAATGCCTTTTGTAAGAACATGTTTTTATTTACAAGCGCGCTTCTCATCTTGCTTAGTTTGCCTTCATCAACTTCTTTGTATTTTCTGTACAATATATCGCTGATTACTAATGCTAACACCGCGTCTCCCAAAAATTCCATTCTTTGATTATCCGAGCTTATATTATTTTCATAATTATATGACGGATGTATAAGCGCATTTTCAATCAGCTTTTCATTTTTAAAAATATATTTTATCTTTTTATATATTTCATCATAACAGCTCATTAAGCAAGCTCCTTATAAAAAAATAAAAGTTCGAAGGAACTTTTATTTATAAATGTATGATTAACATAGTGTATAGTTGCATTATTCCTAAAAAACGGGCTATATATTATTTTTTGTTTTCAATATATTCAACAATATCTCCAACAGTCCTTATATTTTTTATATCATCCTCGTCAATCTGTATTCCGAACTCATCCTCAAACGCCAGCACAAGTTCCAGCAAATCAATAGAATCTGCCCCTAAATCGTCAATAAAAGATGTGTTCCCGCTCAGTACGCTTTGATCCACTTCCAATTGTTCGGAAATTATTTTTTTTACCTTCTGTAGCATTACATAGCCTCCATTAAAAATTAAATATTATCAATTATATTTCTATTATATATTATCATTTTTTTCAATAATTATTTTAATAATATCAGATAAAATTTTATTTTCACAATAAATTTTTCCCGCAATAATCGCGTTTTTAAATGCCTCGGCATTACTGCTGCCGTGAGCTTTTATTACATTTGCGTTAACCCCCAATAAAGGAGACCCGCCGTATGCTGTATAATCGTACCTTTTGGCAAATTGCTTTAAAGGTTTCTTTATAACTGCTGCCGCAAGTTTTGTTGCAAAACTTTTATACATTACTTGTTTTATTCCGGAAAATAACACCTCCGCAGTCCCCTCAAGGCTTTTCAGTATTAAGTTGCCGCTAAATCCATCAGCCACTATAACGTCGCAATTGCCTTTAAACACATCTCGTCCCTCAATGTTGCCTATAAAATTTATGTCTGCATTTTTTAAAAGCCCGAAAGTCTCCTGCATAAGCGCATTGCCTTTTTTATCTTCTGTGCCTATATTTAACAAACCTACTTTAGGAGCATTGATGTTGTACATTTTTTTCATATAAACGCTTCCCATAATTGCAAACTGTTCCAAATATTCAGCTTTGCAGTCTGCGTTTGCGCCTGCGTCTAAAAGCATTGTCATGCCGCCTGTAACATTAGGGAGCAAAACAGCTATTGCCGGTCTTTTTATCCCTTTTATTCTGCCGGGGTATAAAAGTGAACCTGCAAGCAGCGCGCCCGTACTTCCTGCTGATATAAATACACTGTCAAGATCATCTTTTACTAAATTAAGTCCCACGCAAACCGATGAGTCTTTCTTTCGCCTTACTGCTGTTGCCGGCTCTTCGTTGTTTGTTACAACTTCGCTTGCGTTTACTATTTCAAACAAATTTTTATCTATGTTATTTTTTTCTATAATCTCATTTATGGCATCAGAGCTGCCTATTAGCGTGATTTTACAACCTAGCTCTTCTGCGGCAAGCTTAGCGCCTATTATTACCTGCTCCGGCGCATTGTCTCCGCCCATTGCATCTACAATAATTCTCATAATTTTCCTCCGATGTATGTAATTATATTATCCGAATTATAGTTATTAATCAATATAATAAATAATAAAAACAATAAAAAAAAACAAAAGCAGAGTTTCTCTGCTCTGCTATGTTTTTATTGTTCAACTTTTATTACTTCAATATTATTATATGTGCCGCATTTTTTGCAAACTCTGTGCGGAAGTTTTGCCTCACCGCACTTAGTGCATACGCTTAATGCAGGAACTTCAAGCTTAAAGTTTTGTGCTCTGCGCATTTTCTTTTTCGACTTACTGGTTCTACTTTTCGGTACTGCCATTTCTTACACCTCCTTGTCTTTTTCACAAAGTAGTATTTTTAATTTATCAAAGTACGGATTAGATTCGTAATCTTCACAATCGCATTTGTTTTCGTTTTTGTCTTTTCCGCAAACGGCACACAGTCCAAGACAGTCTTCTTTGCACAGATTTTTTATCGAAGCGTTTAATATTATCAATTCTTTTGCTATTTCTTCGCTGTTGATAATATTGTCCTCAAAAGTCTGCTGTATCTGCCCTATCGTGTACTCTTCTTTGAATTTTAATTTTTGCTCTTTTGTAAATACTTTTAAACATCTGCAGCATATAAACTCCAGTGTATATGCAATATCTAAATCAATATTTAACAATCCGTGCTTAAAAGACGCCTGCGAAAAAAGCTTGATTGGTGTAAGAGCTTTAACATCGTCGTATACTTTAAAACCATCAACTTCTTCTGTTTTGATTATCTGCTCAGTTTCGTTTTTTATAAGCCATGAAACATCAATAATCATTTTTTACTCCCTTTAAGCCGCACACAACATTATACAGATAATATTATTTCATGTCAATAAAATTATGCTTCTATTATTTCTTTAGTGTCAACTGCAATCATTAATTCTTCATCTGTAGGAATTAAAAGTACGGCGATGCGTGAATCTTTTGCGCAAATAAACGCTTCTTTTCCTCTTTGGTTATTAAGCTCTTTGTCAAGCTTAATTCCCATAAACTCTAAATTTTCAATACATGCTTCTCTTATAGTCTTTGAATTCTCGCCGATGCCTGCTGTGAATACAACAGCGTCTATGCCGCCCATTGCTGCTGCATACTGCGCTATTGTGCATTTTACTCTGTATGTGAATATTTTCAAGGCAAGCGCAGCTCTTTTGTTTCCTTCATTTGCGGCTGTTTCAATATCTCTAAAATCACTGCTTACTCCGCTTACGCCCAATACGCCTGATTTTTTGTTTAGTATGCTGTCTATTTCTTTAACCGAAAGGTTTTCTTTCTGCATTAAAAATGTAACTATCGCAGGGTCTATTGTTCCGCATCTTGTGCCCATTGCAAGCCCGTCAAGAGGCGTGAACCCCATAGATGTTTCTACGCTGCATCCGCAGTCTACAGCCGCTATAGAGCTTCCGTTGCCTAAATGGCATGTTACTATTTTAAGCTCTTTAATATCCTTGTTCAGCATTGCCGCCGCTCTTTGCGACACATATCTGTGGCTTGTGCCATGGAAACCGTATTTTCTAACGCCGTATTTTTCATAGTATTCATACGGCAGCGGATAAATATACGCGTAATCCGGCATAGTCTGATGGAAAGCAGTGTCAAATACTCCAACCATGGGAGTATCTCCCAGTATTGCTTTGCATGCTTCAATGCCCATCAAATTCGGCGGATTATGAAGCGGCGCGAGCGGAACGCAGTCTTCCAATGCTTGTATAACTTCGTCAGTAAGTTTTACAGAAGAAGCAAATTTTTCTCCCGCATGAACAACTCTGTGTCCTACCGCTGTTATTTCGCTCATGTCTTTAATTACTCCGCATTTGGGGTCAACAAGCGCGTCCATTAATATTCGCAGAGCGTCTTTATGGTCTTTCATAGGCTGCTGGAACACAGCGTTATCTTTTCCTGTCGGCTTATGAGTAAGAATAGAACCCTCAATCCCGATACGTTCTGCAAGCCCTTTAGCCAACACTGATCTGTCTTCCATATCAAATAACTGATATTTTAAAGAAGAACTTCCGCAATTAATAACTAGTATTTTCAATTAATTATCCTCCAATAAATTTTGATAAAATAACACCATAACATTATATATTACACATATTTTATTTTCAATAAATAAAATAATTTGATACTTTAAGTAATCATATATTAATATATAATATATCCATAATATTTTTATTTAAAGGTGCGCTTATGTTATCTGCAGGAATTATAGCTGAATACAACCCGTTTCACAACGGACATTACTACCATATGAGTAAAACTAAAACTCAAACCGGCGCCGAAGTAATAATATGCGTGCTCTCAGGGGATTTTGTTCAGCGCGGCGAAGTCGCAGTGTGCAGCAAATTTCTTCGCACACAAATGGCGCTGAGTGCCGGAGCTGACCTTATTGTAATGCTTCCTTACGCGTACAGTTGTTCAGGCGCAGAGATATTCGCTTACGGCGCTGTTAATATATTAAACCAGCTTTCGTGCGACTATATTTCCTTCGGATGCGAAGATGATAATTTGCAGAAGTTATTAAAAGCTGCTGAAATATTATCTTTTGAAGAAAAAGACTTTAAAGACTCATTAAAAAATCATCTTTCCCAAGGCAGGTCTTACGCCAAATCAAGACAGCTCGCGGCGGAGGAATACAGCCCCGAATTAAATGATATTCTGTGCAGCCCCAATAATATTCTTGCGGTAGAATATCTAAAGCAGATAATAATAAATAATTATCCTATAAAGCCGCATGCGGTAAAACGCGTAGGCGCGGACCACAATTCCCTTAAGCCTGATTCTGTTTTCTCTTCGGCATCGCAGATAAGACAAATGCTCAAAGCTAAAGATAACGGATATGTAAACTATGTGCCTTACTTTACGGCTGATATATTAAATGATATAAACATAAACGATATTGAAAATTATAAAAATATTATATATCAAAATCTGCTTATAAGCACTGCGGAAAAACTTAGCGCTTATCCCGACATATCCCCCTCTCTTGCCAATAAAATAATTAATAACTTCAGTGAGTTTACAAATATATCTGATTTTATTGATAAAATGTCGGATAAACATCACGCGAAGTCGCGCATCAGCCGAAGCCTCTGCCACATGATTTGCGGATTTGATATCTCTTACAGCGAATTAAAAAGCTGTCCTGTTCCTTATATAAGAGTACTTGGGTTTAATCAAAACGGCAGAAAGTTCCTGAGTCAAATAAAAGAAAATAAAAACATTGTCTCAAATACTTATGATTTTTATTCTTCATCCTCAGGTTTTGCAAAATGTATATTCTCTTATGATCTTATCGCTTCCGATTTATTTAACCTCGGAAATTGCGCGCCTAAGGGTATTGATTACAAAACTGTCCCCATTTATTTCGACTGATAATGCCGTTTTTATCATTACTTACAATCTTTACGCATAACTTTTATTAATTGTAAAGTTATGAGGCAAAGATGAAAAAATCTAACATTTTAATTTGCGGCATTTTCCTTTTGCTTTTAGTGTTTTGCTTTAAATACCCGGTACAAACATATGAAAGCGCTAAATATTCATTTCTGCTTTGGCTTAATAAGCTTGCTCCGTTTTTATTCGTTTTTTTCATACTTAACAGAATTCTTATAGATTTCGGAATAATAAACATTTTAAAACCTTTTTTTTATCCTTTGTCAAAATTATATAATATAGCTCCTATTTCTTTTTTCGCGGTTTTAGCGGGATACCTGGCAGGGCAGCCTGCAGGAATTAAAATAGCGTGCGATATGTACTTATCGGGTAAAATTTCAAAAAATGACGCTACCTGCGTAACAACATTTTGCTCAATAACTTCTCCGGGTTTTATATTAAGCAGCCTTGGAATACTGTTCTACAATGACAGCGCCGTGGGTATAATACTGCTCGTATCTTCTATACTTTCGGCGCTGATAGCCGGACTTTTATTTGTAAATAATTCAGTTACTCTTACTTCTTTTGAATTGCCTATGCAAAAAAAAAATAATTTGAATTTCACAAAAACATTTATATCGTCAATAAGCGACAGTATGTACACAGTACTGCTTGTCGGAAGTTACATAGTTTTTTTCGGAATTTGCGTGGGAATTTTAAATGCAAGCGGTTTTTTTGATTTTATTACAGCTTTAATAAGCCATATGGGCGTAACTCAGCCTACAGGATTTACAACGGGCTTTTTATGGGGTTTAGTTGAAATAACAGGGGGATGCGACAAAATTTACTTGCTTGATATATCTATAATTGCGAAAATTGTATTTACTTCATTTATAATAAACTGGGGCGGACTTTCTGTTCATGCTCAGTGCATCTCTTTTCTCGAAAATGCCAATTTGAGCAAAACTCCGTATATGAAAGCAAAATCAGTGCAGCCGTTTATCGCCGCACTGATAACTTATATTTTATGTATGTTTTTATATTAAGTATTTTTTCTTTTTATGCCTTTTAGCTGATTTCTGTTTTCTTCAAGAATTTCGTTAGTTTTCTTAAGATCGTCCTGAATTCTCTTAATAATTCCTTCGGAATATTCCGCGCAGCCTGATATTATTTCTTTGGCGTTCGCTTCAGCTTTGGCTAGTATTTTTTTTGCTTTTTCTTCGCTTTCTTTAATTGTCGTCTCTGCCTGGCTGTACGCGTTCTTTGCTACCTCATCGCTGTCAATAAGCTCTTTTTGTTTTTTTACCGCACCTTCAATTAACGCCTTCGCTTTTGTCTGCGCGGCAGCTATAATTCTGTTTTCTTCCTGTTTTATTCTCCTCGCTTCAAGCACTTCTTCAGGAAGTCTCATCCTTATTTCGTCAATGATATCAATTATATCATCGGGATTAAGCATGATTTTTTTATTTGACAGAGGAACCGTGTTGCTTCTTCTTACTATTTCTTCCAATTCATCAATTAATTCTATTACTTTCAATCTATATTCCTCCATTTTTCTAAAATAGCTTCTCTTACATGCTCAGGCACAAGCCCTGCTATGTCTCCTCCGTAAAAAGCCACTTCCTTTATTATGCTTGAACTTATAAAAGAGTGATCAACCGCTGATACCAGCAATACTGTTTCCACATTGTTCTCAAGCCTCTTGTTCATAAGCGCCATTTGAACTTCTATTTCATAATCTGTTATAGCTCTCAATCCTTTAAAAATGGCATTTGCGCCTTTTTCTCTGCAAAAATCCACGAGCAATCCGTCGTATGAAACCACCTCAATATTCGCAATTCCGCCTGTTGATTTTTTTATAAATTCAACTCTTTCTTCCAAAGAAAACATATATTTTTTATTTCTGTTCACCAAAACTGCGACATATAGCTTGTCAACTATTTTTGATGCTCTCTGAATAATATCCAAATGCCCGTTTGTAATCGGGTCAAAACTACCCGGATATACTGCTGTGCTCATCAATTAATCCTTTCGTAAATTGATACTGTTGTATCGGAATATTTTTTTTGTTTTGTAAGTGTCATTTTTTCGCTGGAATTTATAATTATCCCGCTCTCATGTTCTATTATCAATAAACCGCCTTCTTGCAATATACCTGCTTGCTGCACATTTACGACAATATCACTTACTCCGTCCATAGCGTACGGAGGATCTAAAAATATTATATCAAAATTATATTTATTTTGTTTAATAAAATTAAAAAAATTATCTTTAATAACAATACTGGCATCTTCAACGCCCGTATTATTAATATTTTTCTTTATTATATTAATGCTTGCATGATTATTATCTACAAAAACGCACTTTTTCGCGCCTCTGCTTATTGCTTCAATGCCTACGGCTCCGCTTCCTGCAAACCCGTCCAAAAATACGCTGTCTTCAATATAAGGCGCAATAATATTAAATATCGCCTCTCTTACTTTAGCTCCTGTAGGACGGATATTATTGTTTTTTAACGTTATTACAAGTTTCCCTTTAGCTTTTCCGCCTATAATTCTCACGCTTACCTCTCCTAATTATCTATAACATCCGATTGGTTTAAATAAAATATATTCAATATCTTTTCGACAGTTTCGCTGTATTTTTTATCTGAGCACATCAAATCTGCCGCTTTATTTGCTTTATGAATTAATTCAGGGTTTTTATATATATCCGCATATTTAAAATTAAACATTCCGTGCTGTCTGTACCCAAACATCTCGCCGGGTCCTCTTAAATATAAATCGCGCTGCGCAATTTCAAATCCGTCAGAAGAGTTTTTAAGTATTTCTATGCGCTTTTCTGCCATTTCTGATTTTGAGTCTGTCAGCAGAATGCACTCGCCTTGAACGCTTCCTCTTCCCACTCTGCCCCGCATCTGATGCAGCTGAGAAAGCCCGAACCTTTCTGCGTTGTTAATAACAATTAAATTCGCGTTTGCATTATCAACCCCCACTTCAATAACGGTAGTCGCAATCAAAACGCTTATTTGGTTACTTATGAACTTATTTGTTATATTATCTTTTTCCTGCGCGCTCATTTTGCCGTGAATACATCCCATACTAATGTCACTTAAGTATTCGGACAACTCTTCGTACTGCTCTGCAAGTGAAATTATATCTTCGTCCTCGTCTATCTCGATTCCCGCGCACACAATATAACATTGCTGACCTGCGTTTATTTTATTTTCAATGTATTTGTATAACCTTTTCTTATTTGAACAGTCAGTAGAATAAGTAAGCACAGGCTTCCTGCAAGGCGGCATTTCGTCTATTATACTTACATCTAAATTCGCATACACCGCCATTGATAAAGTTCTCGGAATAGGCGTTGCGCTCATCATTAAAATATGAGGGTTTTTCCCCTTGTTTGCCATTCGCGCTCTTTGCGCTACTCCGAATTTATGCTGTTCATCCGTTATTACAAGAGATAAGTTGTTGTATTCAATATCATCCGAAAACAATGCGTGTGTCCCAATTGCAATAAGCCCTTTTTCTTCTCTTAGCGCTTTTTTAACCTCTTCCCTGTCTTTTGAGGAGGATGTTAATAAAACCACCTTGACATTAAAAATATCTGCTAGTTTTGTTATGTTTTCAAAGTGCTGCTTTGCAAGCATCTCCGTAGGCGCAATAAACACCGACTGATAACCGTTTTGAGCGGCGTTTATTAAAGCGTAAAATGCCACAATTGTTTTTCCGCATCCCACGTCGCCCTGTACCAGTCTGTTCATTATCTGCTCCTCTTTTGCCATATCACAAACTATATCATTAACGGCGTTAATCTGCGCATCGGTCAGCATGTAATTTAAATTTGCCGTAAATTTTTCTCTGATTAAGTCCTCGGTTATGAAATTATTCTTTTTTCCGGTAATTTCTTTTTTCCTTTGTTTCAAATACAGTATCGCTGAAAAAACTTCATCAAACGCAAGTCTGTCTTTGGCATATATTATATCGCTTTTATTTTCCGGTAAATGTAAACTTAATATCGCCTGTCTTATATCCATGATTTCTAATTCATTTTTAAGTTCATCCGTAAGCAAATCGCAAATATTATTTTCATACAGACTAAGCGCGTTGCTGATTATAAGCCTCATTGTGTTTTGCGAGATGTTTATGTTTTGCGGTATTTTGTATTCAGCGAATATTCTAAGAGCGGATGATAAATCATTATATTCCGATACTGCTTTAGGATTGGTTATTAGAAATCCATTTTTGTCCGCCTCAACCCATCCGAATACATAATATTCTTTATCTATTTCAAATCTCGAAGCGCTGTATGATGCGTTATATATAACGACGCTTCCTTTAATTCCGCTGCTTAAGGCATTAATTTTTACAACGCTTTTTCTGTTTTTTAAATAACTTACTTTAGCGTTTGATGTTACTTTAATTATCACGCCGGCGTAGCCGCTTTTTTCGATATTCAAAACATCGCTTATCTGTGTTCTGTCTTCGTACGATTTAGGTATATACATCAATAGGTCATATAGAGAAAAAATGCCCATATCCTTAAGGGCATTCTCTCTCTTATCTGCTATACCTTTTATTTTTTTTAATTCTATGTTTTGATTATTAAAATAAAATAACATAAATAATTTCTTACTCTACTGATACTATATAATAATATAAAGGCTGTCCGCCGTACTGCAGTACAACGTCAATATTGCCATATATTTTTTCCAGTTTCTTGTGAAGTTTTTCCGCGTCTTTTTCTTCCACGTCTGCTCCGTAATAAATATAAATAAGTTCGGTATCTTTATCCGCCATATTTTGAACAAGTTCAACGGCGGTTTTTTCCGGAGAAGTCGTTACCGTTACAATTCCGTCTCTGTCGCTGATGCCGATAATGTTGCCTTTTTTTATCGTTTTGTTTCCGATATTCGTATCGCGTACAGCGAATGTAACCTGACCGGTTTTAACGTTTTTAATTGCGTTATTAATATTCTCTATATTTTCCTCATTATCCGCACTCTCATCATACGCAAGTATTGCGGCGATTCCCTGAGGTATTGTTTTAGTGGGTATTACCTGAATGTTTTCCCCTGACAGTTCTTTTGCCTGATTAGCCGCAAGAATAATATTTTTATTGTTCGGCAGCAAATATATCACGTCAGCGTTTATTAAATCAATCTCATCTAAAAAATCCTGAGTGCTGGGGTTCATTGTTTGTCCGCCCTGAATTATGTTGCCAACACCCAAATCTTCAAATATTTTACTAAGACCGCTTCCCGCCGATACTGTAATAAAAGCAAATTTTGAGCGCTTTTCATGTCTTTTTCTCGCGAAAGCGCCGTCTTGCACCAAAGTGTTTTCGTGCTGCATCTTCATATTCTCGATTTTTACATCAATAAGCTCGCCGTGAACCAGACAGTGAGTTATAACTTTGCCCGGATCATTAGAATGAATATGTATTTTTATTACATCTTCATCTCCAATTACAAGCATGCTGTCTCCAAGAGGCGAAAGTTTTGTACGCAGAGTGGGCGCTGTAGAACAGTCCCCTTGTATCATAACCTCTGTACAATATAAAAATTTTATATCGTGAGAAACAGAAGTATCCGCAATTTTCTGCGTTCCTTTAGCCTGCGAAAAATCTTTTTCTTCAATTTTTTCACCTTTAATAGAGGCAAGGTAACCTTTGAAAATATAAATAAGTCCCATTCCGCCCGCGTCTACAACTCCGGCTTCTTTTAATACCGGAAGCATATCCGGAGTTTTTGCAAGTATTATCTCGCCGTGAGCTATTATATCTTCTAAAAAATTTTCTATTTCTTCATATCTGCCGCAGTTTGCCACTGCGAAAGCTCCCATTTCACGGGCTACCGTCAAAATAGTGCCTTCTGTCGGTTTTATTACAGCCTTATAAGCCATGTCGGAAGAAGATTTTAAACAATCGGCAAATTGTGAAACGTTTAATGTGTTTCGCTCCTTGCAGCCTTCATAAAACCCTCTGAAAAGCTGTGACAGTATAACGCCGGAATTGCCTCTCGCGCCCATTAATGCGCCCGAAGACATAAGTTTGGCAATGCTCTTCACGTTTACTTCTTCCGCCTTCTGCACATTTTTTGCCGCGTAACTAATAGTCAGCGACATATTGGTTCCTGTATCTCCGTCCGGAACCGGAAAAACATTGAGACTGTTTACTTCGTCTTTGTTTAACTCTAAATATGCAGCAGCATATATTATTGCATCTTTCAATGCCTGTCCGCTAATTGTATTCATTGTTGCACCTTTTTAAGTCTTAAACTCTTACACTTTCTACATAGATGTTAATTTTCTTTACTTTAATATCGGTTGCGAGTTCAACATTATATCTGACTTTTTCTACAACGTTCTCCGCCACAGTCTGAAGCTTAACCCCAAATTCAAAAATTACAAATAAATCTATAATAATGCCATCGCCGTCTTGTGTTATTCTGACGCCTTTAGAACCTTGTTCTCTTTTTAAAAGTTCAACCAGCCCGCAATGCTTTCTCGCCATACCGACAAGCCCGTAAGAATCCATTGCCGCAAAAGCTGCAATTTTAGCTATCATACGCTTAGACATTCTAATAAGTCCATATCTGCTTTCAGCGTCTATATACATTAAGACACCTCCTTTGTTCGTATTTTACTTCATTTTTTTATTTTTATCAAGTTTTGTTATTATATTATTGTATATATTTAAAAACTTTTAAAAAAACATTTGCAAATTTATATTTTTTAGTGTTATAATGTTTAACGCTCTATGCAAATACTAAGGAGGTATTAACATGGCGAAACAATGTTATGTATGTGAAAAAAAACCGATAAGCGGAAATACTGTAAGCCATTCTAATAGACATACGCATCGTGTTTGGAGACCTAACTTAAGAAAAGTAAACATCATAGAAAACGGCACTCCCAAACAAGTATATGTATGCACTCGCTGTCTGCGTTCAGAAAAGGTTACACGTGCTTAGTAAAATAATTATCAAAAAAATGATATAAAAACAGACATATATTAAATTTTGTCTGTTTTTTTCATTATTTACGGAAAAACTTATTCCAACCTCCGCATGTAAGCATATAATAAACAAAAGGTATGGCAGCTGCAATAAGACATATGTACCAAAAGCGTTTAGGCAGCGCTAAAATAAGTAAAATTCCTATTATCAAAAAATTAAATATGTCGCAAGTTTTTTTTGACATCATTTCAATCACATCCCGACAAATAAAAATATTGGCTTTTAAAGCATAATATTAATATCTAAAAGAAATGTGCATTTTTTATTCTTAATAATTATCCTGAGTAATTACTATTAAAGCTGTTCCGCTGTTTATTTTTATTTCTACCGTGTCATTATCCGCGTAGTTGCTTACACCGTACGGATTTTCCTTAGACATTACCGCATTATAAAGCGGATATGAGAATCCTTTTAAATAAATGCCGTCAATTACGTCGCTGTAAGGCAGAACAGAAATAGTTTTATTCTTAACTCCCGATAAGCGCACATAATTATTTATTAAAAAAATTTCATTATATTCATTAATAATTCTTGCCTTTGAAAAGTTATCAAATGCATTTTTTAATAAGTATACATTTACAAGAGAATGGTCAAACCTTGTACCCAATACTCCGAATAAAACAATATCGTTGTATCCGTTTTCCGCGGCATACTTCAAACATAAGGAAACATCAGTAAAATCTTTCCGTTTCTGATAAGTGACAATTTTTGCTTTTTCTTTTATATAGTCGTATTCTTCTTTTTCAACAGAATCAAAATCTCCCAGCAGCACATGCGGAATAATGCCGATTTTTAACGCCGTTTTAAGTCCGCCGTCGGCGCAGATTATAATATCGGGATTATATTTATATAAATAATCTTTATAAAAGTTTAAATCACCATATGTGCCGTTGCCTAAAATTACCGCTTTCATTTTTTGTAGCTCCTTGGATTTGAAGATATTTCATTTTTTATACTAATATAATTTTCATACCTGTTCTGGCTTATTTCATCATTTTTTACTGCTTCTTTTACTCTGCAGCCCGGTTCGTGTTCATGCATGCAGGAGTTATATTTGCACATCCCGTCAAATTCTGCAAATTCTGCAAAACAATATTTCAGATTTTCAATATCAATTTCAGTCATATCAATATTAGTAAATCCCGGCGTATCCGCAATATAAGTGCTTTCATTTAATATAAGCAGTTCAGTATGCCTTGTAGTATGTTTGCCTCTGCCTATCTTTTCGCTTATCTCTCCTGTATTTAAATAGAAATCCGGAGAAATGCAATTTAACAGCGTGCTTTTGCCTACACCCGACGGTCCTGCGAGCACTGTGGTATTATTGTATAAAACATCTTTAATGCTACCTGTTTCTTTATTTTTTGCGTTAATAAAAAATATATTGTAAGGAGTTTTTTCGTATATTTTTCTGATTTTATCTATTTTTGCACTGTCGGCAAGATCTGTTTTATTAAAACATATTATTACTTTTAAATTTTTATCTTCACAAATTGCTGTAAGTTTATCAAGGACTAAAAAATTCGGCTCAGGTTTAGCACAAGCCATTACAATCATTACCTGGCTTACGTTTGCCACACTGGGCCGAATGAGTATATTTTTTCGCTCTGATATCTGGCTGATAACATACCCGTTGTCTTTAAATTGTACGACAACATCATCGCCTACAGTAGGCGTGATGTTTTTGTTTCTGAATATTCCTTTTATACCGCAAGTTATTAATTTTTTATCGTCAGTAAGAACAGTATAAAATCCTCCGACACCTTTAGTGATTTTGCCCTGCATATCTCCTCATTAATTAAACGTGATAATTCCGGACTGTTTTTCAATATTATCTATATAAACTTTATAATATTCTGTTCCGACGCCGTTTAGCGTGGCTGTAAATACATCGCTGGATTTATGACTGCTTTCATACTGAGTACTGATATTTCCGTCCTGGTCAATTAAATCAATTCTAACATATACGTTCCTTACGGGTCCGCTTACCAAATCCGACAAATCAATAGTAATATTTTTTGACGTTATTTTTCCTTTGCTTATAATAAGTGTAACGCCCTGCGTTTTTGCCACCAGCTTATTTGCCTCAGGATTCTGACCGCACACTAAACCTTTGCTGTATTGCGTGCTTACTTGATATTGTACACTGGTTAAATTTAATCCCATTTTAACTAGTTCAGCTCTGGCGTCATCTTCAGTCATGCCTATAAGATTAGGCATAATGTATGTTTCTTTTCCTTGGCTGACATATAATATTACACTCGCGCCTTCCAAAACTTTTTCATTTGCTTTAGGGCTTTGATCATATACTAAATTAGTATCATATTGGTCGTTAAATTCTTTATTTACTTCACTAACAATCAACCCTGCGTTTTCAAGCGTGCTTCTGGCGTTCACCTCAAATTGCCCTGTAACATCAGGCATTACAATTTCTTTGGGTCCGGTGCTGACTACAATTTCAACCGGCATTGATTTTTTAATATAATCCCCTGCTTTGGGATTTTGGCTTATTACAGAGTCTTTAGGAACTTCAAGGCTGCCTTTTTCCAGTACTATATCATATTTAAGTCCGGAGTTTTTAAGTGTTTGTTTTGCTTGTTCTATTGTCATTCCCTCTATGTTAGGCACTTCAATTTTTTTGTTTCCGCTTATGGAATAAACAGAAACTACAAAAATCAGCATAACCAAAAAAATCAGCAAAGCAAAAATAATCCTTTTTTTCTCTTTAAAGAAAATCAGAGCGCTTTTTTTAAAATTAAATCTCTCATATATTTCTTCCGGCTCGTCATGGCCTTGAGTTAATATTATCCGCTCTTCCGGTGGTTTAGGCTTTGAATATGATCTTATTGAAGAGACTTTCTCTTTTCTTATATCTTTTGCTTCTTCATTATTTTCAAGTTTTGTATACGGGTTATTCTTTGCCTTTATAATCGCGTTCATTAATTCAAGCGCATTTTGGTATCTTCTCTCGGGAAGTTTTTCAGTAAGTTTATTGGTTATATCGGCTATCGCTTGAGGGATATTTTGAGTTACTGTTTCAATACGCGGTACATTGGACTGAATGTGCTGAATCGCAATGCTTACAACAGTGTCGCCTACAAACGGCAGTATTCCCGTAAGCATTTCATACATCATAATACCCAGTGAATATAAATCGCTTCTCTCATCAACAAATCCGCCTCTTGCCTGCTCGGGCGATATATAATGCACGCTTCCTATAGCATCGCCATCGGATGTGACTGTAGTGCTTGTCACCGCCTTTGCTATACCGAAGTCCGAAACTTTTGGTATGCCGTCGTCAGTCATTAGTATATTCTGCGGTTTTATATCTCTATGTATAATATTGTTTCTATGCGCCGTATCAAGAGCTGATGCAATTTGCAGCGCAATCGCGAGCGTTTCTTTCCATGTAAGACACCCGCGTTCCTCGATGTATTTTTTTAATGTCTGCCCTTCAATAAGCTCCATTACAATATAATGAAGACCGTCTTCTTCTCCTACATCGAACACGTTCACAATATTGGCGTGCGTCAGTTTTGCCGCCGCCTGCGCTTCACGTTTGAACTTTTTTAAAAACTGCTCATTGCTTACATATTCTTCCTTAAGCACTTTTATGGCGACATACCGGTCTAACAGCGTGTCATATGCTTTGTATATTACCGCCATGCCTCCCACGCCGATTTTCGCTATTATTTTATATCGATTGCTAAGTAGTTTACTGCTTGCCATCATTTACTCCTGCTTCAAAAACTATTACTGAAATATTATCAAGTCCGCCGGCTTTATTAGCGGCGAAAATCAGCTTGACAGCCGCAGTATCGCAGCTGTTATTTTTTATAATTTCTTCTATTTCTTTATCTGATACAAGCGATGTAAGACCGTCGGTGCACATAAGCACTTTTAATGGTTTTTCTAAAACGATTTCTTTTACATCAGGTATAAGTTTTTCATTGCTGCCCAGCGCTTTTAAAAGTATATTTCTGTTGGGATGAACAGCGGCTTCATCTTTTGTAATTTTGCCCTCGTCTACAAGTTTTTGTACTAAAGAATGATCTTTTGTAATTTGCGTTATGCCGTTTTCATTTATTGTATATACCCTGCTGTCTCCTATATGAAACACTACCATTTTCATTTTAAAAACAATGCAAACAGTAATGGTTGTGCCCATTCCTTTTAAATTATCGTCTTTGTTTGATTTCTTAAATATTTCATCATTTATATTTGTAATAATGTCTTCAAGTTTTTTTACATAATCTTCAATATTTTTGCCGTCTAAATCAATTAGTTTTTTTCTTAATATATTAAGCGCCGTGGTTGATGCGGTGCCGCCTGCCTTATGTCCTCCCATGCCGTCTGCGACTGCGCATATAAATATTTCGTTTGTGCTGTTAAACAGCGTCATAACTGCGTCTTCATTTTTCTGTCTTACTTTTCCCACATCTGTTCGATACGCTACGTTCATAACTTAACCTTCCTTATATATCCCGGCCCTCAATTGACCGCATGCCGCATTAATACTGCTTCCCAGCGTTCTTCTTATTGTCGTGTTAATGTTATTTTTTGTAAGAATATCATAAAAATTTTTTATATTGTTTTCACTGCTTTTTTTAATTTCTTTTCCTTCTACCTCATTTACAGGTATTAAATTCACAAGGCAATTTAGCGTCTTTAATTTCCTTACCAATTGTTCCGCATGATAAGACGTGTCATTCTGTCCTTCTATCAACGCGTACTCAAAAGTTACTCTTCTTTTTGTTTTGCAAGTATAATATGAGCATGCTTTTATTAACTCGTCGATAGAATATTTTTTTGCGACAGGCATTATTTTTTCTCTTTGGCTCTGTATGGGATTATGCAGCGACACCGAAAGATTTATTCCCGCGCCGCTGTCCGCAAGAGCGTATATTTTATCAGAAAGTCCGCATGTCGATAAAGTAATGCTTCGCTTTGATATATTCAAAGTATCTTCATCTGATACAAGATTTAAGAATGCCATAGTGTTTTCAAAATTCGCAAGAGGCTCTCCGCTTCCCATCATTACAATATTATCAACTCTTGTGTTTGTGTCTTTTTGTATTGCGTATATCTGCGAAAGCATTTCGCCGGCAGTTAAATTTCTTATCATTCCGTCTTTTGCAGATGCACAGAAAGCGCAGGCCATACCGCATCCTGCCTGTGTGGAAATGCATACGCTTATGCCGTGCTTATAATTCATAAGCACCGCTTCAATTTGCAGGTTATCTTCAGTTTTAAGCAAATATTTAACAGTATCTGTTTTATTTTCTCTTAACTTTTTTATAATCTGCATTTGATATATATAATATTTATTTTTAAGTTCTTCGCGTATCAAGCCCGGCAAGTTGCTCATTTCGTCAATAGTATCTATTCCCTTGTATACCCATTCAAATATCTGAGCAGCTCTGTATGAAGGCCAGTTGTTCTCGTTTGCTATTTTTTGTATATCGGCTTTGCTAAGCCCGAAAAGATTTATCATATTATACTTATCCAATATATATTTTACAATATAATTATAGTTTTTCTATGTTAACTTTTTACCAATTTGCATATATAAAATCCGTCTCCAAAAAACTCATGACTGTAAAGCTTTATTTCACTTTTTGAATATATGTGTATGTTCTCGTAAAATTTCTCGGGAAATACAATTTCCGTTAACGAAAATTCGCTGTTATCAGTAAGGAATTTTTGTATTTGAAGCTCGTTTTCCTCGGGATTTATGCTGCACGTGCTGTATAATAAAATTCCGCCTTTTTTTACATATTTAGCCGCGTTTTTAAGCATATTTTCCTGAATCTTAATTAAGTTCTGCATATCCTGCTGGCTTAAACGCAATAATATTTCAGGCTTTCTTCTAATTACCCCGAGCCCGCTGCAGGGAGCGTCAAGTACTACCCTGTCAAATTTTTCAAAAAACTCTTCGCGATATTCTTCCGCATCATTTTTTATAACTGTTATATCTGCTTCGAAGCATTTAAAAATATTTTTCATAAACTCGATTTTATGCTTATGTATATCGCATGCCGTTATGTTTGCCATGTTGCCTGTAAGCGATGCTATGTGAAGACTCTTGCCGCCGGGAGAAGCGCATAAATCAATTATGCTGTCGCCTTGTTCTGCTCCGAGTGCATACGCGCATAAGGCGGAGGAAATATCCTGTATTGATATTATACAGTTTCTCATAAGGTGAGAATTTAACACTGCGCTCGGTTTTAATACCTTAAAAACATCAGGCATAAAAGTTGTTTCGCATATTTTTTCTTCTTTATTTAATGCTTCATATGCATCTTGCGGCGCGCTTTTTAATTTATTCACTCTTACAAACATATCAGGACTTTTTAAAAAGTCTTCTTCCATCGCTTTAAGGAATACATCGTCATAAAATCTGCTCAAATAAATGCTGAGCCATAACGGTATATCCGACTCGTTTTTAATATTTTCAAATTCCTTTTTGCGCCTTATTGCGCTTCTTAAAACCGCGTTGACAAACGATCCCGTCTTATTCGACACAAAAAGTTTCGCAAGATTAACGCAGTCGTTCACTACGGCATACGGCGGAACCCTGTCCATAAAATAAAGCTGATAAATCCCCGCTTTTAATATTACTTGAATTTCCGGCTTTATTTTGTCATAATCCACCGATGACAGCCTTTTTATGACTTCGGACAAAAATATATCTTTTTTAATCGTGCCGAATATTATATTAGTCGCAAGCGCTCTGTCTTCGTCTTTTTTAAGTGCGTTAAAATGCTTTTTTATTGATAAATTCGAATACGCGTCATTGTAATAAACGTCGAAGAGCACTTTATACGATATGTTTCTTGCAATGCCCGTACTGTGATAATCTGCCATATCAGTCACGGCTGCCTCTCAGCGCTATCATTCTTACAAGCTGCAGTATTGCCATTAAAAGCGCGGCAACATACGTCAGCGCTGCAGCGCTAAGCACTTTTTTTACGCCTTGCACATCTTCAATATCGCCAAGTGTCATCGTATCAATCTGCGCAACAGCTCTTTTGCTTGCGTCAAATTCTACGAATACGGTAACTAGCTGAAAAACAACGGCAAAGCAGAAAAGCAAAATGCCGAGATTCATAAAAAAAATACCGCTTTGACTGCTTATAAATAATCCTATTAAAAACAAAATCCATGATGCGTTTGTAGCAATGTTAACTACAGGTACAATGGAATTCCTAAAAGCAAGGGGCGCGTATCTCGTTGCGTGCTGTATGGCATGCCCGGCTTCATGAGCGGCTATGCCAATTGCCGCTATGCTTGTAGAACCGTACACTCCTTCCGACAGCCTTAAAACACGGCTGCGCGGATCGTAATGGTCTGTAAGGTTTCCTCTAATATGCTCAATGTCTACATTATTAAGCCCTGCGGAATCTAATATGCTTCTTGCAGCCTGGTCTCCCGTAATATTTTTCGAATTACCAACCTTGCTGAATTTTGAATAAGTTGTCCTGACTTTAATGCTTGCGTAAAGGCTTATTAAAAATCCCGGGATTAATATATAAAAAAATCCTCCGTATAAATACATCATAATATCATCTCCTTTTTATTTATCTATTTTAATATATTATTCTCTAAGTTATATCCTATTATAAATTGTTTGTCTGTTATTTCTTTCTTTCCTTCCAACTGCACTTTTGCCAGTTTAAGCGCTTTATCTCTTGTTTTTACTACAAAGCCGTTTGATTTATCAAAATATATTATTTCGCCTGCTTTGTTATTAAAATTTCCATCCAATATTTCGCATTCATAAATCTTTAATATTTTACCGTCTATAAAGCATCTTGCCGCAGGATATGGGCTTAGTCCTCTTATTCTATTATATATATTTACGCTATCATCATTAAAATTAATAAATAATTCTTCTTTTGTTATCTTGCCCGCAATGCTTGCAAGAGAGTTATCCTGCTTTTTTGCTTTGCACAGATTGCCTTCTACGTCAGATAAGAATTCCTCTATCATCATAGAGCCGAGCAAAGCAAGCTCATCGTGAAGCTGTCCGGCGTTCATGTTATCATCAATAACAATTTCTTTTTGCATTATTATATCCCCCGTATCCATTCCCCTGTCCATTTTCATAATAGTAATGCCGCTTACTTTCTCTCCGTTAATTATCGCTCTGTTTATCGGAGCTGCTCCTCTGTATTTCGGAAGAATTGATGCGTGAATATTTACACAGCCGTATTTCGGAATGTTTAAAAGCTCCTGCTTTAAAATTTGTCCGTACGCCGCCGTTATAAGCAAATCAGGATCGCAGCTTTTAATTATATCAAGGCTTTGTGACGAGTTTATGTTGTCAGGCTGAAATATTTTAATATTATTTTCAATTCCTATTTGCTTTACAGCGGAAAATACAATTTTATTTCCTCTGGCATTCGCCTTGTCGGGCTGGGTAATAATCAACACAATATCATTTTTTGTATTTATAATAGATTTAAGCGCAGGCACTGCAAAATCGGGTGTTGCGGCATAAATAATCTTCATCTTGCTCACCTTATTTTATTTCTGCTCTTCGTCACTTTCTTCTTCGTTTTCATCATCGCCGTCGTATAATACAGGCTGTGTAAAATCGGCTTTTTGAGTATAAAGTATTCCTTCTAAGTGGTCAGTCTCATGGCAGAATATCCTAGCCAAATGACCGTCTGCTTCAATGGTTATTTCTTGTCCGTTTTCATCCATTGCTGTAAGTGTTACATTTGAAGGTCTTTTTACCGACATATGCTTTCCCGGTATGCTTAGGCATCCTTCGTATGCAATTTCTTCTCCGTCTGAAGATATAATCTGCGGATTTATAAGTCTGTATACAGCATCATTATAATGCACTACAATAAGTCTTTTAAGCACTCCTACCTGCACTGCCGCAAGTCCTACCCCTTTATGCGACTCTAAAGTCTCTTCCATATCATCAAACAACTGTTTTATTCTGTCTGTTACTTCATTTACATATTTTGATTTTTTATATAAAATCTCATCTTCTTCTGTTCTTACAAGTCTTAATGCCATTTTTGCGTTATACTCCCGAATTTTTTTGCATGTATGCATGTATATTATTTTTGTGTATTATATTATTATATACTATTTTCATTGCATTTTTAATATTTTTTTCCGCGCTTGTCTTCACTATAACGTGGAATATGTATTTATTATTTATGTAAGACACTTCCGGTTTTGCGGGGCGGTATATTTTTATCAGTCTGCATTGCTCGTCTTTTATTTCATCTATTAAACTCTGCGCGAATTCATATGCGGTATTTTTTGCCTTTTCTTCGTTCTCGTCTATGAAATAAAACCCGTACATCTGGCTGAACGGCGGATAACTGAGTTTCTTTCTGTATTTTATCTCATCTTTGTAGAATCCCTCATAATCGTAAGCATGTATATGTTTTATAACATAATGTTCAGGGCTGTATGTTTGGATTATAACATCCCCTCCGCCTTTTTCCCTTCCGCATCTTCCCGCCGCCTGATACGCAAGACAAAATGCCCTAAAAGAAGAATAAATATCCGGCATATTTAAAGCCATGTCAGCAAGCACTACTCCCACAACGCTTACAAGCGGGAAATCAAACCCTTTCACTACCATCTGCGTCCCTATCAGTAAATCCGCTTTATGATTTTTGAAATTTTCAGTTATTTCATCAAAAGCATACTTTGTAGATGTTGTATCCTTATCCATCCTGATTATTCTTGCGTACGGAAACTTGCTTAAAATCTCACTCTCTATTTTCTGCGTGCCCGTCCCCATATGGCGTATCTTGTCACTTCCGCACTCAGGGCAGTGAGTCTCTAAATCTTTTTCATATCCGCAGTAATGGCACATAAGTTTTTTTATATCTGAGTGATATGTAAGCGCGACATCGCATGAAGGGCATCTTTCAGAATATCCGCATTTCCTGCAAAACACATATGTGTACATTCCCCTTCTGTTTAGAAATAAAATTGCCTGTTCGCGCTTATCAAGCGCTTTTTGTATGCAATTTTCAAGAATTGAAGAAAACACGCTTCTGTTGCCGCCTTTCAGCTCCTGCCTCATATCTATAATATTTATATTAGGAAGCGCTCTGTTAAAAATTCTATTAGGCAGATTCAGCAGATGATATTTTCCGCAGGCCGCATAATAATAACTTTCAATCAGCGGAGTGGCAGAACCCAAAACAAGTTTTGCGCCGCTTAACTCAGACAAATATTCAGCTATTTCTATGCTGTCATAACGCGGAGAAGAGGTGGACTTATAGCTTTCTTCATGACACTCATCAAGTACAATAATCCCTAGATCTTTGTAAGGATAAAACAACGCGCTGCGCGCTCCCAGGATTACCTTCGCCTCGCCTGACGCGATTTTCTTGTACTGATAATATCTCTCGCCTTGTGAAAGCCTGCTGTGAATAACCGCGCAATCTCCGAATCTTTCTTTTATTCTCGCAACAGTCTGAGCGGTTAGCGCAATTTCAGGCAAAAGATAGAGCGCTTGCCTTCCACGGTCTAAAGCGTCTTGTATCATATTAAGATAAACCTCGGTTTTGCCGCTGCCTGTTATTCCGTGCAATAAGAAATTGTTTTTATCAGATTTATAATATTCGTCCAATACTTTTTTCTGTTCATCCGAAAGAATATTGGCGTTTTGTTTTTTTATGTTATTACTACCGTAATGCGTATCGTAAAATTCATTTCTTATTATTGTAATTAAATTCTTTTCCTGCAGCTTTTTTATAGCATCGCCGCTTATATTATTTATTTTTTTAAATTCATCCAGATCCTGAAATTCTTCGTTTAATAATTCAATTGCAAGTCTTTGAGCTCGTGCATTTGATTTTATTTCGCTTAAATACTCTTCTTTTGTTTTATATTTTCCGCTTAGACTAATTGAGCTTTTATATTGCTCCTTGCCCGTTTTTCTTGCGAATTTTGGCAGTGCGCAGCTAAGCGCGTCGGAATAAGTGCAAAAATATTCTTCCCTTAAAAAATCGCATATTTTTAACTGCGCGTCCGTTATGGGCATTGCAGGCTCAAATATATCGGCCACTTCTTTTAATACAATATCTTTTTTGGCGTCACTTTTAACGCTCATTATAAAAGCTTCTCGCTTTTTATTGCTTTTGCCGAACGGAACTAATGCAATTTTACCCGGACTTGCTTTTAGCGCAAGTTCAGCGGGCAGTATATAATCAAAAGTCCGGTCTAGCGCGGTTCCTTTTTCATTAATTACAACTTCAACGATTTTTTCTTTATTTACAGTTTCATTCATTAACTGCTCCGAAGCAAATAAAATTATTAAATATCAGAATAATGGCGTACCTTTAAGTACGCCGTTATCTTTAGATGTTTTTGTAATGATAAGTTATTTTCTCTTCCATTATTTCTTTTACTGCAGTGCTTACAACATTAAGCTCTTTTTTATCAACAAGCGGCATCTCTCCGTTTATAAGCTCTCGCGCTCTGACGGAAGCAACATAAACTAAAGAATATTTGTTGTCAACTTTCCCTAAAAGTTCCACAATTGACGGTTTTATCATAAAGATTCCTCCTCTAAAATAAACTTATCTATAAAATTCATATTGTATTTTATTTTTTTATCAAGCAATTTTATTATCTCGTTAATTTCTTCTACCGCATAATCAATATTATCGTTTATAACAAGATAGTCATATTCATGCGCTGTTTTAATCTCTTTTACCGAGTTTTTAAGGCGCAGTTGAAATTGATCTTCCGTTTCCGATTTTCTTCCTTTAAGCCTGGATATCAGCACATCAAGCGACGGCGGCAGAACAAAAATCATTTCGCAGTCGGGGTATATTTTTTTTATCTGCATGCTTCCCTGAACATCAATTTCCAGTATTACGTTATTGCCTTTTTCAAGGTTTTCAAAAACAGGTTTTTTAAGCGTTCCGTAATAATTGCCGTGCACGCAGGCATATTCCAAAAATTCGTTATTTCTTATTTTATCATTAAATTCCTCTTCGCTTAAGAAAATATAATCATTGCACCCTTCACTGTCTCTGGGCTTGCGAGTAGTAGCCGATACGGAAAGATAATTATTTTTGTACTTTACAGCTTTTTTGCAAATGGTGCTTTTGCCTGCTCCGCTGGGACCTGACACAACTAAAAGCTTTCCTTTACTCATTTTTATCACCTTTGACGTTTCTTGCAATTATTGTCTCGGGCATAACTGCGGAAAGTATTATATCATGATTTTCCATAATTATCACTGCGCGCGTTTTTCGTCCTTGCGTTGCGTCAATTAAATTGCCGTTTTTTTTCGCTTCGCTTATTATACGTCTTACGGGCGCTGATTCAGGGGATATTATCGCTATTACTTTTTCATAGTTTGAAAGATTGCCGAATCCGATGTTTAAAAAAGTCATATTTTTACCTATTCTATGTTCTGCACTTGTTCTCTTATTTTCTCAATATCGCTTTTTATTTCAACAACCGTCATGCTTATGCTTGCGCTGTTGGATTTTGACGCTATGGTGTTTGCTTCCCTGTTCATTTCCTGCAATATAAAATCAAGTTTTCTGCCTATATCCACATCATCATTTATCGTTTTTTCAAGCGCTTTTAAATGGCTTTTAAGCCTTGTAATTTCTTCGTCAATAGCTGCCCTGTCTGCAAGAAATGCAATTTCTGCAGCAAGCCTGTTTGTGTCAATTTCTTTTATGTTAAATCTGTTTAACGCTTCTTTTATTTTTGTCTCGCAGTTTGCCGGTATGCTGCCGGATTCTTCTTCAACTTTGCACAGCAACAATTTAATGTTTTCATTCTTGCTTAAAATGTCTTTTTTTAACTGCTCTCCCTCAACCCGCCTTGCGGCGCACAACATATCAAGCGCGCAGATTACCGCTGTTTGCACATACTGCCACAATTCCAAATATTTTTCGCTGTCTTCATCGCTTTTAATAATATCCGAAAATTTAGCAATGGTGCTTACTTTAATATCATTTTCAATATCATCAAACATAACCGATATTTGTTTTAAAATATTATAATACTGCTTCGCGAGCGAAGAGTCCATATATATATTTACAGGTCTGTCGCATAAGAATTTGATGCCGATGTATACTTCAATTCTTCCTCTTGAAATTCTCTGTGATATAGTTGTCCTGAGTTTATCTTCAAAGCTGTTAAATTGTTTAGGTATTTTTATAAAAAAATCCCTGTATCTGTGATTAACCGTTTTAATCTCGGCAATTATGGAAAACTTATCGTTTGAATATTCCCCTCTGCCGAACCCTGTCATGCTATTCATAATTTCCGCTCCTGCCTTATATGTTTATCTGGCCGCTAAAAACCGCAGCCGCCTGCCCCATCATAATAATATCATTATCTGTTAATATTTTTATTATCATCTCTCCGCCTGGCATTTTAATGTTTATTTTATTTTTACATAAACCTTTTTTATTTAAAACCGCCGCCGTGGCGCAAGCGCCGCTGCCGCAAGCCTGTGTGACGCCCACGCCTCTTTCGTAAGTTATCATCTCGACATAATCATCTGAATTAATTTTAGCAAAATTTACGTTTACTTTCTGCGGAAACATTCTATTGTCCTGAAGCGCTGAGCCTATTTTTTCAATATATTCCAAATCAAAATCATCAACTATAATAACCGCGTGCGGATTAGGCATCGCCGCCGCCGATAACGTTATTTCAACACCGTCTATATTAAGACGAATATCTAAAGTTGAAAAGTTTTCTGTGTTAACCGGTATTTTATTTTTATCAAATTCAGCTTTGCCCATATTTACGCTTATCAAATAAGCTTTATTGTTTTCATCTGTCTTTGTTATTTCGCAGTTATATATTTTTGCAGATGATTGTATCGTAAGTTTATTATCTTTTATAATATTATTATCATATGCATATTTTGCCGCGCATCTAAGCCCATTGCCGCATACTTGCGCAACGCTTCCGTCGCTGTTATAGTAATCCATCTTTATATCCGCAGTATTGGATTTACATATTAAAATAAGTCCGTCACCGCCTATTGCGGCTTTACGGTCGCATAAAAAAGATATTTGATTATAAGAAAGTTTAATGTTATTATCAAGGTTATCTATTACGATAAAATCGTTTTTTAACCCGTGCATTTTGCAAAAATTCATATTTGTTCCTAAGTAAATTGATTTTCATTATATTATACCATATAAGTTCGCGCGAATAAAACATTTAATAAAAATGATTTTATTTTATTTATATGATAGAATATTCAAGAGGTGATTTCAATGCCTTTCGACGGTTTTATGACAGGCTATCTGTGCTGTGAATTAAATGAATTATTAAAAAACGCGAAAATAAATAAAATATATCAAACATCCGCAAATGATATTTTATTCGAAATATATGCTCCTGTTAAAGGAAACATACGTCTTAGAGTATGCGCAAACAGCAGTTTCCCGCATTTATCGCTGACAAACTTATCGGATAATAATCCTTTCACTCCGCCGGCATTCTGCATGCTTTTAAGAAAGCATCTGCTCGGGGGCAAAATAAAAGCGGTAACGCAGAGCCTGCATGACAGAATTGTCACAATTGAAGTTGAACAGCCTGACGAAATAGGCGATTTAAGAACAAGACATCTTATAATCGAACTCACAGGCAGAAATTCCAATGTAATTATTGCCGATGAGAATTTTATTATTATTGACTGCCTGAAAAAAATAGACGAGTCAAAAAGCTCCGTGCGTCATATTCTGCCCAAACTCGAATATTTGCTGCCGCCCAGCGATAAGCTTAATCCTTACACAATGCGCAAAAGCCAGTTTGTAAACGCGTTAAATTCATCAGATTTACCCGCCGATAAAAATATTGTAAGAATTATTGACGGCGCAAGTAATGCGTACGCCCAATATTTACTTTCGGATAATAACATTAATGAAGCCGACTTATATGAAAGCATAGTAAATTCTATGAACACTCCGGATGAGTATTATATTTTTGAAAAAGACGGTATATACAAAGATTTATACTTCGCGGATATATATATAACTGATGCCTCAATAAAAAAACATAAATATTCATGTCTAATAGACCTATGCGCCGAGTATTATGACTTCCTGATTGAAAACAATAAACTAAACGATAAAATATTATATTTAAAATCAATATTAAGTCCGTTAATAAAGCGAGCAAACGACAAACTAAACAAATTATCAAAAGAGCTCACCCAATGTGCCGATAAAGAAAAATATAATCTTTACGGTCAGCTTTTATTAACATACGGCTATGCTGTTAAAGCAGGAGCTTCTTCATACGATGCGGTTGATATTTTTAGCGAAAACAGCAATACAATAAAAATTCCGCTTGATATTAACTTAACCGCTTACGAAAATGCTGAAAAGTATTTTAAAAAATATAAAAAGCTTAAAAGCGCCGAGGAGCATATATCAAATCAAATAAATATAGCAACAGATGAGATAAATTTTCTTAATGACCAGCTATATTATATAGGCGAATGCAAAACTGTTCAGGACACAGATGAAATCGCACTGCTTTTAACAGAGCAGGGATATATAAAAAATTTACAGAATAAAAAAACGCAGCAGGTATCAACGCCGCATCATTTCATCTCCTCGGACGGGTTTGACATATATGTAGGCAAAAACGACAAACAGAACGAATACCTTACTCATAAATTCGCCAAAAAACAGGATATATGGCTGCACACAAAAATAATAGCAGGCTCTCACGTAATAATTAAAACAAATTCAAAACAAGTGCCTAAAAACACTATACTTCAGGCAGCCCAGCTAAGCGCTTTTTTCTCAAAAGCCAGAAATTCTCAGAATGTACCGATAGATTATACAACCGTATCCTATGTAAGAAAAATAAGAAACGCGCCAATAGGCAAAGTAACGTATACTAATTACACAACTCTCTATGTAACCCCTGATGAAAGCATGATAAAATCATTAAAAACAACTTAATAACTCCTTAATTTAATTGACTTTTTTAAAATAAAGGTTTAATATGTCTTGAACAAAAATTAAGGTGAAAATATGAAAAAACCGGATAAAAAAAGCTTATCTACATCAAAACTTTTAGCGCTTGGATTTTTAATAATAATAGTTACAGGCGCTGTATTGCTTTGTTTTCCTATTTCGTCTGAAACTCATACATATACGCCGTTTTTGGATTGTTTATTCACTTCCACCTCAGCGGTTTGCGTAACCGGTCTTGTTGTATTGGACACGGGAACGCATTGGTCAGCTTTCGGACAGATAGTTATAATATGCCTTGTTCAAATAGGCGGTATCGGCTTTATGAGTTTTGCAACATTTGTACTGCTTATAGCAAGAAGAAAAATATCAATGCAGAACAGAATAGTACTGAAAGATTCGTATAACATATCCCATGCAGGCGGTATTGTCAGAATAGCAAAACATGTGCTTATTTTTACATTTGCAACCGAGCTTATCGGGGCTCTCTTATGTATGACAACTTTCATACCGCGTTACGGAGCTGCAAAAGGCATAGGCGTAAGCATTTTCCATTCAATAGCGGCTTTCTGCAATTCCGGTTTTGATGTATTGGGTAATTTCAAAAGTTTAACCGAATATGCTGCTCATCCATATATATTAACAGTTACATCTGCGCTTGTATTAATAGGCGGTCTGGGCTTTTTTGTAATGGAAGATGTATTTACTTGCGGCAAAAATTTCAAGTCGCTCACATTCCATACAAAACTTGTTTTATCAACTACGTTTGTATTAATAATTTTCGGCGCGGCAGCAATATTTATTTTCGAATACAATAACCCCGATACTTTAGGCTCATTAAGCATGCGCGATAAAATAGTTGAATCTTTTTTCAACTCCATTACGCCGCGTACCGCAGGATTCAACTCTGTTAATATGCCTTCCCTTACAAGCATTTCAACGCTTGTCATAATCTTCTTAATGTTTATAGGAGGCTCTCCGGGTTCAACAGCAGGCGGTATTAAAACTACGACAATATCCGTTCTGCTTATCACGGTGTACTCATGGATTAAAGGCAAGGAAAATATAGACGTTTTCCACAGACGCATAGGCTATAACACTTTGAAAAAATCAATTACAATAACAATTTTAACAATATTATTGATATTGCTTGACATATTTATTTTATCGCTTACCGAGAGTGGTACGTTCAGACAAATTGTCTTTGAAGTGTTCTCCGCATTCGGCACAGTAGGGCTTACGATGAACTTCACCCCTTTGCTGTCCACGGCGGGTAAAATAGTAATCATCACCGCTATGTATATAGGAAGGTTAGGACCTTTAACAATAGCTCTGGCAATATCAAAGCAGACATCTAACTCGGAAGGAAAATATCAGTATCCCGAAGGAGATATATTATTAGGTTAGGAGAACATATATGAAAAAACAATTCGCTGTAATAGGACTTGGAAGATTCGGCATAAGCCTTGCAAAAGAACTTTATAAAGCCGGCAATGATGTATATGCAATAGATACAGATGAAGAACTTGTAAAAGGAATTGCCTCGGAAGTCACGTACGCAGTTCAGGCAGACGGCACAGACATAAACGCTTTAAAATCCTTGGGGGTGCGCAATGTAGATGTCTTAATAATAGCTCTTGCAAGCAATATAAGCGCATCACTGCTTACTGCGCTTAACGCAATAGAACTGGGCATCCCTTCCATCTATGCCAAAGCATATTCCGAACCGCATGCGAAAATACTTTATAAAATAGGAATAACCAAAGTTTATTTCCCGGAGGTTGATATGGGGCAGCGCGTCGCCAGAGAACTTTGCAACAGCAATTTGCTTGATTTAATAGAACTTGACAGCGATTATTCTATAGCTGAAATTATAGCCCCGCAGTCGTGGGAAGGCAAAACCATTGCGCATCTTAATATAAGAAAAAAATACGGAATAACAATTCTTCTTATAAAAAGCAAAGACGGTATACACATTTCCCCGTCTCCCGATGATATAATAAAAGAAAAAAGCAAATTATTGGTGCTGGGAGAAGAAGCCCAGATTAAAAAATTCTGCAATTAACAATAATTATCTTTTATTTGATTTAATCGGTAAATGTTTGAGGTTGATATGAAAAGTAATAATATTATACTTAGTAAAGAAATAAAGGCCCAAATGCTTGATAAAATACAAAATTATTTTTTGAAAGAAAGAGATGAAGAAATTGGATTTTTGGCGTCAAGCATGTTTCTGGATTTTATAACAGAAGAACTCGCGGCGGAATTTTATAATCAAGGGGTAATGGACTCTTATAACTATATTTCCGATAAATGCGAGGATCTACTGTCAATTCAAAAATAGCAATAGAGATATATTTTATTCAATATTTGACATGAATTCATTAAATCTTTGCGGAACAGGCGTTGTAAATTCCATATACTTTCCTGTTTTCGGATGGATAAATCCCAGTTTATAAGCATGAAGCAATTGCCCCGTTAGTTCGGGGTTTTTCTTTTTATATCCGTACACCTTGTCGCCTGCAACGGGATGTGCTATATACTGCGCATGCACACGTATCTGATGCGTCCTTCCTGTTTTAAGCGCTGCTTCAACCAAAGTGTATTCTTTGTAACGCTTTATTACCGTTATCATAGTTTCTGCATATTTTGAGTTCTTATCGGTAACCGTCATTTTTTTTCGGTCAGCGCTGTCTCTGCCTATGGGCGCTTTTATTAAAACTTTTTCCTCGTCTATAACTCCATGCAGTATTGCATAGTAGCCTCTGCTTATGCTGTGAATTTTAAACTGCTGAGCAAGGTTATTATGCGCGTCATCATTTTTAGCGGCGATTATTATCCCGCTAGTATCTTTGTCAATTCGGTGTATTATTCCGGGGCGGATTACTCCCCCTATGCCCGAAAGCGTTCCTTTGCAGTGATATAAAAGTGCGTTTACAAGAGTATTTTCATAATTTCCGGCGGCAGGATGAACCACCATCCCCTGCGGTTTGTTTATAAGTATTATATCACCATCTTCATAAACAATATCAAGCCCAATGTCTTGTGCGGCTGTTTGCAGTTCATAAGGTTCTTTTATACTTAATGTTACGCTGTCGCCTGCATTTACTTTGTAAGACGCTTTTACTGTTTTGCCTGCAATAAAAACACTCTTATCATCAATTGCTTTTTTTATATACGTTCGGGAGTATTTGTCTGATTTTTCTGCAAGATACACGTCTATTCTTTTTCCTGCGTCAATATCTTCAGCCAAAAAAATTATTTCGTTATTATTATTCATACATATCTCTTAACTGTTAATTTAATGTTGCCTTTTTTTGTTTTGCCGGCCTCTTTTATTATTTCCATTCTTCCTTTACCCCTTACCGATACCATGTCGCCTTCCTTTAGCTCTTTTGCCTGCTTTGTTAGCAATTCATGGTTTATTTTCACGCGCTCCGCTTTTATATACTGCAGCGATAATGAACGCGAAATTTTAAAGGCCGCGCTTATAATACCGTCAGCTCTCATCGACGCTACAATAACGTCAATCTCTTTTCCTTCCGGCTCTTTCGCTTCAATTTTATATGCGTCAATTTTTTCTAAACTAACCTCGCCGCTGCCAATGCGGGTCAAATTCATTAACACATAGTCGGCTATGTTTTCTTTTAAAATAATAGAAACATCGCTATCGCCAAAAATTATGTCGCCCGTTTTTTCCCTGCTTATACCAATCCCCATCAATGAACCCAGCACGTCGCGATGCGAAATGTCTGCGCTCTTTTTAAATTTCAATATACTTATTGCGTATTCATCTTCACCCGGCTCATATTCTTTTGGATATACCGAAAGCATTTTTCGTTCCGCATAATCATAACCGCCGTAAAAGGAACATCCAATTTCTTTATATTCCTTTATTATATCGGCTATTTTTTCGGTTCTTGCAGGGTCAAAAAAGTCGTAAAAACTGCATGAATTATTTTTCATTGCCGCTCTTGCCCAGTCGTGGGCTTTGGCTGTAATTAATTTATCGCTGTTCATTAAACCTCTTGTAGTACTTAATCGTCAAATTCCCAGTTTATTATATCTTTTGAATACAGATCGTCTTCGTTGTCGCTTATAATATCAATGTTATTGGGCGCAAGCACAAACACATTCTTCGCAATTTTCTGAATGCTTCCGTTTAATGTGTATACTACCCCGCTTAAAAAATAAAATGTCTTTTTAATCTCATCTGATTTTATTTTTTCAAAGTTAATTACAACAGTATATCCATTTTTCAATTGGTCGCATATACTTGGAGTTTCATTGAAAACTTCAGGTTCGGCAAGAACTATCTTTTTTCTGTTTGATTCTCTTGACTGTTTGCCATCTTCAAAATAATCTCTTTTCTTTGATATGTATGACTTGCTTGATTTATTATCAAAATCAGATTCGTATTCTAATTCGTCTTCATCGTCATAACCCGCGCCTTCCTTTTCAACTATTCCTAAAAATTCTTTTAGTTTTTCATTCATAACAATCATCCTTTCTGACTATTCAAATATTGCGCTGCCTATGCGTACAACGTTTGCGCCGTTTTTTACTGCGGTCATATAATCGTTGCTCATCCCCATAGACAAGTATTTCATTTCTGCTTTATTGGTATTATACATTATTTTGCTCTGTTCATAAATACTTTTCATATCACAAAAATAATTATTAAGCTCATTTTCCGCAGCGTCAAGCGGGGCAATGCACATTAACCCTTTTATATTGATATTATCCATTTTGCTTATCTGCGCAATTGCATCATAAATCTCTTCTTTTTCAAACCCGTATTTGCTCGCTTCGTTTGCAATATTAATCTGCAGCAGCACATCGCTTTGTATATCATTCTTCTTAGATTGTTTTGCAACTTCTTCTGCTAAATGAATACTGTCCAAAGAATGTATAAGGCAGACTTTGCCTACTATATATTTTACCTTATTAGTCTGAACATGACCTATCATATGCCAGTTAATGTCTTTAGGCAGTTTATCGTATTTATCTAAAAATTCCTGCACTCTGTTCTCTGCCATATCTCTAATGCCCGCATCATATACCTGTTTAATGCTTTCTATATCTCTGTATTTGCTTACGGCAACTAACAGTACATCAGCATCATTTGCTTTGCTTTGTTCTATATTTTTTGAAATTACTTCAACATTATCTTTAATCATCTATTTAATGCTCCTGTTTTTGATAGGTTATTTTATTAGCAATGAACAGTCCTCTAAATTTTCGCTGCTGTTTTGTGCATTATTGCTGTCTTGAGATGTTATCAGAACACCTTTTGTATCTATCAGCGCATAAGAACCGGTCTCATCGTATCCTCTTACTGTTACCTTATATGTCTTTTTTATTTTGCCTCTGTCTATAATATCAATACAGTCTTCTTCGCTGCTATTCTTATAAACACAGTTTTTCGGGATTTTAAAAACTTTTATATAGCGCTGAGTTTGTACTTTTATTTCGCTTATTCTCAGCTTAATTAAATCTTCAACATCTTTACTTACGCAAAGAGTAATCATCTTGCTTTTTTCAAATTGTTTAATATCTACTATATACCCTGCAAATGTCTTTTCTCCTATCTGAAAATACATCTGCGGATATTGCTGCAATATATCCATGCGTTTTTTTAAGAATGTAAAATAATCGTTATACTGCAAAGAATTTTGAGTCATAATATTTTCTTTATATTTATTTGCGGTATTCTCAAAATCAATACTCGTCAAGCTCGGCAGTTCAAAGCTTACAAAAACACAGGAATTATCAATAATTTTTACAACCATCGAATTCCTTGCTGTCAATTTGCTTTGCTTTATGTCAAAAACATAATCTAAATAATCGGGGCTTAGCATGCTTAATAACGACATAGGAGCAATGTCTTCATACCCGTCCGTGCTGTAGTAAACCTGACCGGTAAAATTTATGGGAGTTGATATAAGTTTTAACTCATTGCTCTTTTTCATACTGTTGTATTTACTGTAAAGTGTATTTAGTTGCTGAGCGTTGTAAAACAGATACTTTACTGTTCCGAGCGTCAAATCTCCGTCTTTTTTACCTAATGAATCTTTTATATCGCTGAAAAACTTGGTTTTGTCTTCATACATAAAATTGTTTAGTTTATTCTGAATAATTTGCTTTTCATATTCAAAATAAGCTGTCGTATTAAGTTCTTTTGCAAGTATAGTGTTTTTTGATATTTTAGCTCCTTCATTCTCAACCGCAACAATATTATGACCAAAATACATTACAGCTTCATTTTTAATAAACAGAGCTTTTACATCAGAAGAAATTATGTAATTCCGGCTCTCCAGCAGCATGGTTTTTTCTCTGCTTAAAAATAAAATAAGCACCCCTGCCAAAAAAACAGTTATAATAATCGCGACTTTTATTGCGTTTCTTCTGCGAATTCTTTTTAAATATTTTCCTTTAATATCTGCCAAAGCAATGCCTCAAACACTCTTAATTTATATGTTCATCTATTCTTTTTATCAATTCTTCCTTGCCTATAGCCGCCATAATTTTTGCTAAATCCGCACCGTGTTCATGGCCTGTGGCGGCAAGTCTTATCGGCATATACAAGTCTTTTCCTTTAATGCCGCAATTGGTTTGAATGCTTTTAATTATTGCCTGCAAGCTCTGACTGCTTAAATCTTCAGCATTTACTATGCTTTCTTTTAACTGATTAAGAACAATCATACTCTTTTCTGCCGAAAGCAGACTTATACTCTCATCACTTAATTTTTCTTTAAAAAATATAGGTTCCGATAAGTTATTTATATCAGAGAGAAGCACCATTTTGTCTTTAACTGCATCTATTATCAATGCAAGTTTTTCATAACTGCACTGCGTTTTTAAAAACGGCATGCAAATCTTAGCAAGAGAGTAATTGTCATATTCTTTTATATAACTGGCGTTCATCCAGTTTAGTTTATCAACATCAAATATTGCGCCCGACTTGCTTATCCTGCTTAAATCAAAATTCTCAATAAGACTGTCCATACTCATAATTTCATCCTGCTCATTGCTGCTCCATCCAAGCAGCGCGACAAAATTTGTAAGAGCCTGCGGAAGGTATCCTTTTGCTTTGAAATCTTCAACTGCCGCGTCATCGTTGCGTTTTGATAATTTCTTTCTGTTTGTATTTAAGACAGTGGGAAGATGAACAAATTTCGGAGCTTTCAGGCCTAACACTTTATAAAGATAAATATGTTTCGGAGTTGAGGATATCCATTCTTCCCCTCTTATCACATGAGTTATCTTCATTAAATAGTCGTCAATTACAACGGCAAAATGATAAGTGGGGTATCCGTCCGATTTTATAAGAACCTGATCGTCTATATCGTTTGTATTAAAACTTATATGACCGAATACTTCATCGTCAAATTCAATAGGCGTATCCGGCGGAAGATTAAGTCTTATTACATATTCTTCCCCCGCGGATAATTTTTCGCTTATTTCCTTTTCTGTAAGCTGCAGACATTTTTTGTCATATTTCGGTGTTTCTTTTTTTTCTGCCTGCTCCTGGCGCAGATTATCAAGTCTCTCTTTTGAACAGAAACAATAATAAGCGTCTTTCTGTTCTATCAGCTTATACGCGTATTCTTTATATATATCAAGCCTTTGCGATTGTATATACGGTCCGTACCCGCCTTTCTGAGATATGTTGTCTTCACTGTCTATATATACTCCCTCATCATACTCAATGCCGCACCAGTCAAGAGCGCCTATAAGATTTTCTATAGCGTCATCAACAAGCCTTGTTCTGTCAGTATCCTCTATTCTCAGTATCATCTTCCCGCCGTATTTTCTTGCAAGAAGATAATTGTATAATGCCGTTCTGTATCCTCCTACATGCAAGTATCCTGTAGGCGAAGGCGCAAACCTAACCCTCATAATTTCCTCCGTAATTGTTTCTTAATATATTTTGTTTAACCGCTTCCGCGTTTCGTTTAATTATGTCATAGCCGCGCCAATACATCGCGGTTTTTTCGTATTTCTCTTTAAATCTATCCTTGCCCATGTTTATAATGTCATCACAATCTACATATATATCCTCAATATCGGCGCTGAAGCTTTGACTGCTGCGAACAGGCGCGTCTATATTGAACCTACATACCTGCTGACAAATATTGCACCCGTAAATGTGCCTGTCCATTGCCTGTTGTTCATCATCGCTTAAAGTTTTCTTTTGAGTCAGGTTCGATATGCACTTTTTAGAGTTTAAGCAATAGCTGTCCATAAGCGCCCCGCTCGGACAGATGTCTATGCATTCGCGGCAATCTCCGCATAAATTTTGGGCAGACGTATCGGGTCTAATATTAATATCTGTAAGAATATGCCCTAAAAAAATATAGCTTCCGTATTTTTCGTTTATAATAAAATTATTTTTCCCAAAAAACCCTATTCCTGCAAGATATGCCGCTATTCTGTCGTCAAGTACTCCGCTGTCGCAGTAACATTGAAATTTGTAATTATTGCCGGCTTTTTCTTTTATTTTTTCAATAAGGTTGTGCATCTTTTCATGCATAATGTCGTGATAGTCCGTTTTAAAAACATGATGCGATATTATGCCTTTTATAGCTTCATTTTTATGCTTGTCTATTTTTTTATTATAAGAAACGCCGACTGCTATTATGGTTTTCGCCTGCGGCATAACGTCAAAAACATTCAGCCTTTTTTTAACATCTCTGATACTGCCTACATCGGGCAAATAGTCATTTTCAATTTTTTTATTATAGAATTTTTCGAACTCTGTAAAATTCCGAGCTTTTGCAAAACCGATTAAATCTATGCCTTCCTCATCTGACGCGATTTTAATAAATTCCTTCAAATCATTCATTGGATTATTATAACATAAAAAAATAAATTATAACCCTATAAAGCTCAAAGCAATAAAAAATATGCCGCTATCTTATCGGCATATCAGTAAACACATATTCGGCTCCCGCATATTTTAAGTGCAGTGTAACTGTGCTTGCTTTTGAATCAAACGGCCAGAATTTTATAAAAAGCACATTTTTATAGCCCAGCGGATCATCCGGCGGATAAGGGCTTTCATTATAATACATAGGATAATATTTATTCCCCAAATTATCCACAGCGTAGCTGCTTTCATAGTTTTCAAAACCGAGATTTTTTTTATCGGTATTCTCAACATTAAGAGTAATAGCGTTATATGTCAAGTTACCGCTCATCCATGAATATGTAATAAAATACAGTTCGGTTGTTATCTTCTCCACGCCTATTTGAATATTGTTAAAAGTTTGTTCATAATCGGAATGACCGTATTTTTCTTTAAGCTGCTCCTGCTGCGCATTGAAAGCCGCGGAAAAATTTTCGGCCGTTCCGATTAAACTTATCTTGCATAAAAGCATAAAATACGATAATGCTAAAATCAAAAATAATATTATAAATATAAATAATAGGTTTTTTTTAAGTTTTTTTATATTATTCATATAAAATATATATTAAATAAATCTGATATTATACTTTTTTAAATTACTTTTAATATCCGCACCATATCCAGCTCTCCCCTGCCCTGAGAGTTTCTATCCTCATTAAGCGGAAAAGTATTGCCCATCAAAATATCTTTTATCTGCTGCGGCGTTAAATCCGGTTTTTTCTGAAGCATTAACGCCCCAATTGCCGCCGCCATCGGAGTAGACATTGAAGTGCCGCTCATTTTAGTATACTGCCTTTGATTGTTATAAAGTGACATTATGTCAACGCCGGGCGCTACAATATCCGGTTTTGTCGCTCTGCTTGCCGGTCCCCTTGAAGAAAAATCCGCAACATAGTCATCGTGCTGATCAACTGTACGAACATCGTCAACGCATCCTACGGTAATGAGTTTGGGCGATATTCCCGGAATGTTTATTGTTTTTTTACCCGGGCCGCCATTGCCTGCAGCGACAAATACCGCTATCCCGTTATCCCATAGCCTTTCCGCTTCTTTTAAAAGCGCATCGTTTTTGCCTGCTCTTTCATCTATACCCAGTGATAATGACGCTATCTTAATATTATATTGATTTTTGTTTTCTATAATCCATTCTATACCGGCTGCAATGTCTGATATCTGCCCCGCGCCTTCCTTATCCATAATTTTAACAACAACCAAATCCGCAGCCGGAGCTATGCCTTTATATTTTCCGTTGGAGCTTGCGCCGTTTGAGGCTATAATGCCGCACACATGCGTTCCGTGACCGTTATCATCGTACATTCTGCTTTTTCCTCCGATAAAGTCAATAAAGGCTTTAACCGAGCCGGTTTTTCTGGATATTATATCGTTATGAGGGTACAGTCCCGTATCCAAAACAGCAATGCAAACGCCTCTTCCGTCATATCCCAGACTATGTGCATAATCCGCTCCTATAGAAGCTCTCGCAACATTTAAGCAAGTGTCAACTTTTGTGTCATGCGCCACATATTTTATATCTTTAAGATGCGCTACCTTGCCTACATTCGCAGCCGGCACGTCTGCCACAATAGCATTAATGCCTTTTAATTTATATTTAACCGAGCAATTGTATTCTGATAAAATTTCTGCCATTTTATCATGGTCATCATTATCTGTATATAAAATAAGTGATATGCTGTTTATTCCGCTCTTATTTTTCATAAGATCCAAAACTCTTTTATCAATTCTTTTATTCATTTCATATCCCAAAATATTATTTAGAGGTACCGTTGGTTTATTTATTTTGTTTTAATTATTTTCAATATTAATATCACCGGCGTTTACATTGTCTTTAACCGCTATATTTTTTTTCAGCTTATGTCTCTGTGATTTTCTCTTTTGTCTTTGCTTTCTGTATTCTCTTTTTTGTTCGTTTCTTTTTTTTATTCTTGCTATCTTTTCAGCTCTTTTTTTCTTATGCTCTTCGTTGTTTGACTTTAATAACGAACCAAAAATTGACATATATCTCTCCTATTTATTTTTTTTAACGTATGAATCCAAAGATTCGATTATTTTATTAAACTTTGTCTTTTGTTCTTTGTTCATGCTTTGTTTTAGTTTCATGATCAGCTCAGCCTTTTCTTCGGCTGTCATATCTTTTTTCATTTCTTCAATTTTCTTTAATTCATTGCCGTATTTTTTGTCAAGTTCTTTAATTTGATCCATAAGCTTTTTATCCTGCATTACTTTTTGGGGATCTATATTTTTCCCGCTGCCTTTAATCTTGTTTACAATATCTAATGCTTTATCGAGTTCTTTATCCATAAAACCACCTGCCTCTCTATTTAACACTATATGCTTTTTAATTATTTTAGTGTATTAAAGCAGGCAGAATTATATTTTTTTGCTAGAGCTAAATATATGAACAATTAACTTTATCTTACGTATTATGTTATAGACAGAAAAGCAGTGAGAAATATATGTTTCTTCTGCTTGGTCTGTGATAATAATTATGGCAATTTATGAAAATACTTCAAAAATAGTCGTAAAATAACACGGAGGGTAATATGGGATGTATATTTAAAGACTGCGATTGCGAAACCTTATTAATGTTTTTCTTACTTTTAGTAGTACTGTTTGATAACATAGGTTTCTGCGGCAATGATGATGACAGCATACTTCTGTTCTTCTTCTTGCTTTTAATTATACTCTTCACTGGAGACAACAAACGCTGCTAATGTAGTATAAAATATTTGTCTTAAAATTAAAACGGAGGGTAATATGGGAAGTTTTTTTAAAGATTGTGACTGCGAAACTCTATTGATGTTTTTCTTACTGCTTGTCGTATTGTTTGACAATATAGGGTTTATAGGCAATGATAATGATGACATATTGTTGTTCTTCTTCTTGCTTTTAATAATACTAATGTGCAATTAAAAACAGTCAAAACGGATGCGGTTTTTAACCGTATCCGTTAATAAAAATTTTAGGAGGTTATATGTTAAATAACATATTCGGGGGCTTCTGCAAAGATGATAACTCATGGATTTTAATAATTTTGGTAGTCGTGTTGCTGTTAAGCAATTCAGATGACGATTGCTGTGATGACGGATGCGGAAAACATAAAGGCGGCTTATTCGGCGGCGGGCTATTCGGCGGATTCGGATCAATATTTAAAGATAATAACATAATTTTAATAATAATAGTCGTACTGCTTTTGTCGGGTGACATTTTTTAATAGACCGGGGCTGTATTTAAAAACATTTAAGAATATTTATTTATAAGTACAGCTCCGTATTCCGGAGGTTTAAATGATAAATGCGCAGATAGTGCTTTTACTGCTCGGTCTTTATTACATAAATAACAATTCTTCACATGATTATATAAAATTTTCGGATGATGTTGCCGAGCGCTTGGGCTATACAGATGCAGATACTCCGCATAAACTGCTCCAGCCCGTATACAATAACATCACCATAGATAACGCAAAACAAATACTCACTCAGTCGTATAAAATCAAGAATGCGGTCGGCTCAATAAGAAATATTAAACTCGGAGAAGGCGCAAACAGCCTTGATGCAAATACTTTTGTAGATTTGCTATACGGACTGGAACCGTACATGGACGATACCGAAAGAGGCAGATATGCTAAAGTCAATTCGGTTGTCTCCAATGTAGGCAGAGCTACAAAAGGTGTTTCAAGGCTAAATAATATTTCAGGAGAAATCTCATCGGCTCAAAGTCTTAAAGATAAAGCCGGAATGTTGTTTGAAGTGCTTTCTCCGTTTATTGACTCGTCTCAGTTAAGCCAGGCTAAAAATATTGCAGAAATAATAAACATGATGAATTTCACAAGCTCAGCTAAAACAAGTCAGCAAAGCGATTCTGAGGTTGACGATGATGTTCAGAAAAATCAAATATTAGACATTATTGAATCTATAGAGTCAAAAAAAGCTTAAATAAAAAAAGAGACTGATAATAACAGTCCCTTTTTTATTTTTTTATAATCCTGCGGCTTTATTTAATTCAGTAACCAAAGCGTCAACATCTATCCCGTGTGCAAGCGCGCCCTGTTCCAAAGATTCATAATGTGCCGCAAAACATCCTATGCAGCCTAAACCAAACTGCATAAACACTTCTCTGCATATCGGATATTCTTGTATTATTTTTACAATATTATCTTCCTTTTTTATTTTCATATATTACCTCCGGACGAATAGAAATATATTATTACAGATGTAAAAAAAAATCAAATATAATTTACATTTTATTTTTTTATGTGTATAATAATAATTGACTTGTAATCTATTACAAAGAGAGGGCTATATATGGTACAGCAAAAAACATGCGTTAAAGTAGAAGGCGGCCTGCACGGAAAAGTAGCATCGGCTTTGGTAGAACTTGCCAGCAAATGCAAAAGTGATATTCATATTCAAAAAGAAAATGCTACCGTTAACGCAAAAAGCATAATTGGGGTTATGATTTTAAATGTAAAAGAAAATGACGAAGTTTTAGTTCAGATTGACGGAATAGATGAAACCAAAGCGATGAATAATATAGTATTACTGCTCGAAGGAAAACCGGTTTAATTATTATATCATTCATTTATACACTGTCTGACAGAGTTCTTATTATATCGTGTATACATTAGAAAATATTATCCATTGCAATATTAATTTTATTACGTATCAAATTTATAAATCTTGACAGTATGCTATAAAAAGTTTAAAATTATTTTGTTAGCATTTGGATGGATTTATTTTTTTATTGTTTAATTAATTATTTGAAAATTTGAATAGTTATATTTTTTACGATTTTTGAAAACAGAATAGGAGGAAAGCATGCTTTTAAAGATAATATTATGGGCATCATTATTTTTTATAATAGGCATATCTGTCGGATTTATATTAAGAAAATATCTTAGCGAAAGCAAAATAAATAATGCCGCTAAAACAGCCAACAACATGGTTGAAGAAGCGATAAAGGAAAGCGAGAGAATAAAAAAAGAGAGATTAATAGAAGCTAAAGAAGAGATACATTCTCTAAGATTCGAACTGGACCGAGAAAGCAGAGAACGAAGAAACGAATTGCAAAAACTCGAAAAGCGAGTTATGAATAAAGAAGAAAATTTAGATAGAAAAATTGAAAATATAGAAAAAAAAGAAGAAGCTATAATAGAAAGAAACAAGAAACTGGAATTGAAAGAAACCGAGCTGGATATATTGAAAGAAAAACAGCTTGTAGAGCTTGAAAAAATATCGCAATTAACGTTTGAAGAAGCAAGAGAATTGCTGCTTGCAAATGTTGAAAACAGGATTACAAGAGAAACCGCAATCCTTATAAAAAACAAAGAAGCCGAAGCGAAAGCAGAAGCAGACAAAAAAGCCAGAGAAATCATAACATATGCTATACAAAAATGCGCAGCCGATCATGTGGCTGAAACAACGGTATCAGTTGTCAGTCTTCCGAGTGATGAAATGAAAGGCCGCATAATAGGAAGAGAAGGAAGAAATATACGGGCGCTTGAAACGCTCACGGGAGTAGACTTAATAATAGATGATACTCCGGAAGCGGTTATATTGTCCGGATTCGACCCGATAAAACGCGAAATTGCAAGGAATGCTCTTGAAAAGCTAATAAGCGACGGAAGAATTCACCCTGCAAGAATCGAAGAAATGGTCAACACTTCGAAAAAAGAAATTGAAGATAAAATAAAAGAAATGGGTGAACATGCTATATTTGAAGTCGGACTGCATAAAATTCATCCTGAGATGGTAAAACTAATAGGACGGCTTCACTACAGAACCAGTTACGGACAAAATATATTAAAACATTCACTGGAAGTTGCATATCTTGCAGGCATAATGGCCGACGAACTCGGCGCCAATGCAAGAATTGCAAGAAGAGCAGGTCTTCTCCACGACTTAGGCAAAGCAGTCGACCATGAAGTAGAAGGTCCTCATGTAGCAATTGGCGTTGATATTTTAAAAAGATACAAAGAGAATAATGAAGTAATCCACGCGGTTGAAGCTCATCATGACGATGTAGAACCTAAAACTATTGAAGCAGTGCTTGTTCAGGCTGCAGACGCAATATCGGCGGCAAGACCCGGAGCAAGACGCGAAACGCTGGAAAGTTATATAAAAAGACTGCAGAAACTTGAAGAAATTGCAACATCTTTCCCGGGCGTTGATAAATCATTTGCAATACAAGCGGGAAGAGAAGTTCGTATTATGGTAAAATCAGACGAAATTGACGATGTCGGAATGGTCCTTACGGCGAAAGAAATTGCACAGAGAATAGAAAACGAACTGGATTATCCCGGTCAAATTAAAGTAAACCTTATACGAGAAACAAGAGTTACTGAATACGCTAAATAAAAAAAGAGAGCAAATGCTCTCTTTTTTAAAATTTATTTAATTTAGGAGAGAAAATGAAGATACTTTTTGTAGGGGACGTGATGGGAAATTCCGGTCGCAGCGTAATTTCCAAATATTTAAATGACATAAAAAAAGAATACAGTGCAGATTTTTGCATAATTAACGCTGAAAATGCGTCAGGTTATGCGGGACTTGTTAAATCCAGCTATGATGAGCTTATAACGGCGGGCGCAGACTTTATAACCACCGGCAATCATATCTGGGCAAAAAAAGAAATATTCGATTTTATTGAAAATTACGATAATATACTCAGGCCTGCAAATTACCCTCCTCCATGTCCCGGCAAAGGTTATAACGTTGTAAGAGTTGGTAAAATACGCCTCGGAATAGTTAATCTTTCAGGTACCGTTTTTATGGAAAATTTAGATAATCCTTTTTTAGCCTTCGACAAAATATACGAAATTATTAAGCCTTGCTGCGATATAATTTTCGTAGATTTTCACGCAGAAGCAACCAGTGAAAAAATAGCATTCAGCTATTATGCAGCCGGTCGCGCTGATGCAGTAGTCGGAACACATACTCATGTACAAACTGCAGACGAACGCATAATCAATCTGCAGACTGCCGCCATCACGGATGTAGGTATGACGGGTCCTTATGAGGGGGTGATAGGCATTGATAAAAATATTATTATTAAATCATTTAAAACTAAAAGACCTGTAAAATTCGAACTTGCGCAGGGCAAGCGGCAATTTAACGGTGTATGTGTAACTTTCGACGATGATAATGTCTGCGCAAAAATAGAGAGAATTTATAAAATATTTGATTAATATTTTTGCAAAAAACATATAAATTAATAAATAACAAGCTTTGAAAGGATTAAAAGCCTCTTATGCAGCATATTTGAGGTTAAAGGTATTTGCAATGGAAGTGTTAAAGGTTTCTTCAAATTCTAACCCTAACTCGGTAGCCGGAGCATTGGCAGGCGTTATAAGAGAAAGCGGGGTTGCGGAAATTCAGGCAATAGGCGCGGGAGCATTAAATCAAGCAGTAAAATCAATAGCAATAGCAAGAGGCTATGTTGCTCCGGGCGGATACGATTTGGTGTGCATACCGGCATTTTGTGATATTGACATAAACGGAGTCGAAAGAACAGGAATTAAACTTATCATACATACCAGATGATGAGATAAAAATTATAAAGACGGCTGTGCCGTCTTTTTTTAATTCAATTACATTTTAATTGATTTTGTGTATTTTAGTTGTTAATATAAATTTATTAATTCTCAATAGGTGTTTACTTGAAAAAAAACAAACATACGAAAATACGCCATAATATTATAGCAAATATCTTAAAGCCTGGAGTACATCTTTTTTTTAAGCTGTTCTTCGGTCTGGATTTGACAAAATATAAACTAAACAATAATCAACCGTATCTCATACTGTCAAATCACATTGGCGCATACGATCCGATTTTTATTTCACTTTCTTTTAACCGTCCTATATATTATGTCGCTAGCGACCATCTTTTCAGATTGAGTATTGTAAGTAAAATATTAAAATTTTGCTTTGCTCCAATACCTATCTCAAAGACAATGATAGATGTAAAATCAATAAGACATATTAGAAGCGTAGCGTCTGAAAGCGGCTGCATCGGTCTCTTCCCCTCAGGGAACGGTTCTTTTAACGGAGAAGAAGCTTATATATCCCCTTCCATAGGCAAACTCGTTAAACTGCTTAATATACCCGTAATATTGTACAATCTGCAAGGACTTTATTTCTGCACCCCCCGCTGGGCGGCGAATCACCGCAAAGGCAAGTTCACCGGAACGATTGTAAAACATATAAGCGTTGAAGAGATAAAAAAATTTTCATCGGAACAACTATCGGATATTATTATAAAAAATCTGAAAACAAGCGCATACGATATACAGCAGACAAATATGCAGCCGTATAAAGGCCGCAATGCTTCAATGTTTTTGGAACGAGCATTATATACATGCCCTGAATGTCACAGCAGAAACACTATGCAAAGTAATAATGATATTTTTTATTGTAAGGAATGCAATTATTCGGTAAAGTATAACACTTTCGGTTTTTTTGAAGCGGCAAGCGAACACTCTGTTTACTTTGATACAATAATAAAATGGGACAACTGGCAGAAAAAACTCCTTCTTGAAGAATATAAAAATGGTATTCTATTCAATAAAGACACTCCCTTGTATGCGGATGACAAGATAAAATTGTTTTCCTGCTTCTATATGAAAAAAAACGTGCTGCTTGCTGCAGGCGTTATGAAACTATTTTATGACAGAATTGAAATTGTATCAGATACAAAAAGTACTATATTCTATATTGCCGACATTTTGGAAGCGCAGGCAATTCTTGGGCAAATTATACAGTTCTCATGCCAGGACGGCAGTTACTATGAAGTCAAATCCGACTTTGTTTATTCGGCATTAAAATACGTTCATATTATAAACTTAATTAAAAACGGCGAAGGGCAAAGCGGACTGTTAAGCATATAAAAAAACAAATATTATCAAACACAAAAAAGCCGTTTATAAAACGGCTTTATATAAAATCGAATTACAAAACTGTTGCTTATGCAGACGCGTTAATTTTCTTTTGCATTTTGCTTTTTTTTCTGTTAGCGGCATTTTTGGAAATAATGCCTTTAGAAGCCGCTTTATCAAAACTTTTAACAGCCTGCGTCAATATTTGGTTTGAAGCTTCATCGTTCGCTTCAACCGCAGTATTTAATTTTTTCTCAATTGTTTTCAGCCTTGTTTTTACGCTTTTGTTTTGTAATCTGTTTCTCTCGCCTATTTGCGCTCTTTTTGCAGCAGATTTTATGTTTGCCATCTTCCTTCACCCCCTTGAGTAATTTTCGTATGCTAAAAAATAATGCAAAAGTATATTAACAAACAATTTCTTAAATTGCAAGTAAAATTTTGACATTATATATAAGTCATTATACGCATGTACAATTCATATAAATTATTTATATAAAACGATAAAAGAGGTAAAAATGATTTCGGCAAGCAAAAAAAATATTATAATCACAATAATTTTTATACTATCATTTTTTTTAATACAAACAATATTTATACAAGGTTATAAAAACGCAACCGGCGAGCAAAAAAACAAGTTGCTTTTAAATTTTTATACCAGAATAATAAACAGAAGCGCCGCAGTTTATACTGATGTTGAAGATGATGAAAATTATTATTCCGAAATTACACAAATTTTTTTAGGCAATGTTTTGTCTATAGGAAAAAACTCAAACTCTTCTTCAACGAATAATAAGGTATATACTCCGGTTACTTCAAAACCGCTAAATACAGCCATTAAAAAAACAGACATGCCCGATAAGCCTCTCGTTCTTATATACCATACTCACACCACTGAAAGTTATACGGCGACAGAGGCAACGCCTATAGTATATTCTTCTTATGCGCGCTCCAAAGACTCTAAAACAAATATGAATGCCATCGGGGATATTGTCTGCCAAATACTTGAAAAAGATTACGGAATAAAAACAATACACGATACAAAAATTCACGATTTAAGCTATAACGATTCGTATCCCGATTCTCTTGAAAGCATTAATAAGTACTTAAAGGATAATCCTTCCATTCAATACGTTTTTGATCTTCACAGAGACGGTCTTAATGACACAGAATCCGCAAGAAATAAATATAAAATCAAAATAGGAAATTTAGAAAGCACAAAAATAATGATTGTTGTAGGTATGAATCACGAAAACAGTAATAAAAATGCGGAATTTGCAAAAACTTTTAAAAGCACTATGGATAAACTCTATCCTGGTGTAATGCTGTCCATTACATATCGGCAGACTGCAAGATTTAATCAGTTTACTTGTCCGAACGCATTGCTTTTTGAAATCGGAAGTAATTTATCTACTTTCGAGGAAACCAGAATAAGCGCGGAATATCTTGCGCGCACAATGGCGGAAGTAATTTATGCGGATATAAAAAATACAAATTAAAAGGTAAAATAATGAAAAGAAGACTTTATACAATTATAAGCATTCTTATTATACTTACACTATCAGTTATGTCTCTAAATAAAATTTCAGAAGCAAATTATGAGTTTCTTAATTCCAGATATAGAAAATTTATTGACATTGAAATAAATTCGGATAGCATCAGTCTTCAGTTTGCAGATAAAATATTAACTTTTAATAATATTTTAATAAAAAACTAAGAAATATCTGTCATAGTTCTTTTTTTGTATTATAATTTAATATTATAACTTGTCAATATTATATTTAATCGTAATGCCGTTAAAAAGGAGGTTTATTTTTTGCATGATTATATGATTATATTTTGGTTAGCAATAATAGTAATAACCGGCATAGCAGAAGCTTTAACTACCGGAATGGTAACCATATGGTTTATGGCAGGCGGTCTTTTAGCTTTAATTTGTCGTTTTATGAACCTGTCAGTGATAACACAAGTGCTGGTATTTATTTTCAGTTCTTTTTTATTTCTTATTTTAACAAGACCATTAATAAAAAAATATTTTAACAGCAAAAAAGTTCAAACAAATGCTGACAGCCTTATAGGCAAAACTGCAATAGTAATAAAACCGATTCAACCTCATATCACAGGTTTAGTAAAAATACAAGGTCAAATTTGGACTGCAGTAAACTCAGATAATAATTATCCGATAGAAGATAATGAAGAAGTAATTGTTATAGGTATTGAAGGAGTAAAACTTATTGTAAAAAAAATTTAAGGAGGTAACACAATGTACGGCACAATTATAATAATAGCTATTATATTTATTTTAATTATTCCAAATATAAGAATTGTTCCGCAGGCTAACGCCTATGTTATAGAAAGGCTCGGAGCATACCTTGCAACATGGAACGTCGGAATCCATGTTAAAATTCCTTTTATTGACAGAATCGCAAGCAAAGTATCTCTTAAAGAAAAAGTCATAGATTATCCGCCTCAGCCGGTTATTACTAAAGACAATGTTACAATGCGTATTGACACAGTTATTTATTATCAGATAACAGACCCCAGGCTTTATACATACGGCGTTGAACGGCCTATGAGCGCAATTGAGAACTTAACGGCTACAACTCTTCGTAATATTATCGGCGATATGGAACTCGACCAAACGCTTACCAGCAGAGATAATATAAACGCCAAGATGCGTTCGATTCTTGACGAAGCCACCGACCCTTGGGGTATACGAGTCATTCGGGTAGAAGTTAAAAATATCATACCGCCTCCTGATATACAGAATGCAATGGAAAAGCAAATGCGCGCAGAACGCGAAAGACGCGAAAGCATTTTAAGAGCGGAAGGCGAAAAGCAATCGGCTATACTAATTGCAGAAGGCGAAAAAGAATCGACAATACTTCGCGCTGATGCCAGAAAAGAAGCGCAGATACGGGAAGCATACGGTCAGGCTCAAGCTATAATTTCAGTTCAAACAGCAATTGCAGAAGGTCTTAAACGCATAAAAGAAGTAGAGCCTACAAAAGAAGTTCTTACAATAAAAAGCATTGAGGCAATGAAAGACATTGCAAACGGCACTGCCACTAAAATAATTATTCCCTCGCAAATGCAGTCGATAGCGGGCCTTGCAAGTGCTTTAACGGAAATTGTAAAAGAAAAATAAAAATAAAAAAAGGATTGGTTAAACCCAATCTTTTTTTATTTGGCATTTAACGATAATTTTTTCGACATCTTGCTGATATCATTTATCTGAGGTGATATAAATGAGGCATCGAGCCAAAAAAAGAAAATTTATAGTTTATCTTTTTTTACTTATAATGTTTATAGCAATACCTTACCTTATCATCTCCGTCAATAAAGCATATTATAATGATACAAAACATGGATTTTCAGTTAAAATAACTAATAATTGGGTGTGTTTGTCAAGCCTTCAGATGAAAAAATATTATAAGAGCAGCAGCGTTGGCGCTTCTTCCTCGGCGCAGGATTTTACGATAATTTTTTCTGCAATGAAATATAGAGAAAAATATTCGGTTAAAAATAATATGCCTAACCCCAATATTATTATTTTATTTTCAAAAAAAACTTACGACGCCAAAGAACTGGTGTCTTCTCTTTCGGGCGAAATAGTAAAAACAACAGATTTTAAATATGACGGCGGCAATGAGACATCCGACATCGGAGGGCTTAAATGGCAGAGCAGGTATATATCGGCCGAGATGAACTCGCTTATTGTGTTTCAGGATTATTACTGCGCATCACGTAACAACGGAACATATCTTATAATAGCAACATCATTTTCAAATGAGAATTTGGATGAAGTATATGCCTTGCTTACAAATATTAACTTTAATATTCAAAAATGATAAATTTATAGATTTTACTTCTTTTAAAATTGTTATCTTTAACTTCTTAGGTTCCTACTATCTTATCATTTATTAATAAAACTATGGAAATAAATAAAAAAATCATATATATTATACTTTAATAAGGTTTTGAACCATTTTAAATGTTTTTAATACACTTTATTTTATAATATTAATCTTTACTTAGGAGCGCAAATGAAAATTATTATAATAGGAGACGGCAAAGTCGGAAGCACGCTTGCAAACGTACTGTCAAAAGAAGATAACGACATTACAATAATAGACAAAAACGCCAGTGTTTTAAACCAAACTAATGACGACTTAGATGTAATCTGCATAGAAGGCAGCGGCCTTAATATAAAAACTCTTAATGAAGCAAAAGTTCAAGAAAGCGATTTAGTCATAGCGGTTACAAATCAGGACGAAATTAACATGATTTGCTGCCTTTATGCAAAAAGAATGGGCGCAAAATACACAATAGCTCGAATAAGAGACCCCGAACATTCGGAAGAAATAAAAGCCCTGATGGAAGAGCTTGAATTGAATCAGATAATAAACCCCGAATACACTGCGGCCGACCATATTTCAAGATTGGTAATGTGGCCTACATTTTCGGATATTGAGCTTTTCGCCGATAATAAAGTTCTGCTTACGAAATATAGAATTGATGATTCCTCTCCGTTTATAGGCAAATCGCTTACCGATATCACGGATTTTGACAGAGCGAATATTTTGGTTGCGGCTATTGAGAGAAACTATGAAACAATTATACCTAAAGGCGATTTTGTTTTTAAAAAAGATGACTACCTCTATATTATCGGTGAAGTTAGTTCTGTAAATATATTTTTACAGCAAAGAAACAAACATAATAATAAATTAACTGATGTAATGATAATCGGCGGCGGCAGAATTTCTATTTATCTCGCCCAGATATTGCTTAAAAATAAAATAAAAGTAAAAATTATTGAGCAAAATCCTGAAAAATGTATTAACTTAAATATGCTTTTACCAGATGCCATGATAATAAACGGCGACGGAACAGATTATGACTTTTTGCAATCAGAAAACATGAGCTCAGCAGGAGCTTTTATTGCCTTAATGGGTCATGACGAAGCAAATATAATAGCATGCTTAATTGCGAAAAAATCCGGCGCGACAAAAACAATCGCAAAAGTAACGCGCATAAAAGGTCTTAATCTTATAAAAGATATTGGAGTAGACAGCATAATAAGCCCGAAACTGCTTACAGCAAATCATATCCTTCGCTTTGCGAGGAATTTAAAAGTTAAAGAAGATCCGTCAATAAACGAACTGTATATGATGAACGAAAATAAAATGCAGGCGCTGGAGTTCTCCGTTGAACATGCTTATGATTTTTTGAACATACCTTTAAAAAATTTAAAAATTAAGAAAAACGTGCTTATAGCGGTAATTGTCAGAAATAATAAAATTATTATTCCGCGAGGCGATGACTGTGTAAAGTTAAATGACAGAATTATCATTATCACTTCGATTTTGAATATTGTAAACTTAACTGAGATTTTTTAGGGAGCAATAATATCTGATGAATATAAAAATACTCGTCAAAATTCTGGGCTTTGTTTTGTGTTTTGAAGCAATATTCATGCTTCCTTCCACCGCTATTTCATATGCCGCGGGACAATATGACTTTTTGTCTTTTCTGTTAATCTTTGCTCTTATGCTGGCAATAGGCATACCATGCTCTCTTCTTAATGTAAAAAGAACAAAGCTTTATGCCAAAGACGGCTTAACGGCAGTAGCTTTATCATGGATTTTATTGTGTGTAGCGGGGTGTTTGCCTTTTTATATAAGCGGAGCAATCCCTTCATTTATTGATAGTTTATTTGAGACAATATCTGGTTTTACAACAACGGGCGCGTCAATACTTAATGATATAGAATCTATGCCGAAAGGCTTGCTGTTTTGGCGAAGTACGACTCAATGGATAGGAGGAATGGGCGTTCTGGTTTTTGCTTTAGCAGTAGTTCCCTCAATTACGGACAGCGGCATAAATATAATGAGAGCGGAAAGTCCGGGTCCTTCTACTTCAAAACTTGTACCCCGTCTTAGAAAAACTGCCATAATTTTATATTTAATATACACTTCGCTTACAATTCTTGAAGTAATTTGTTTGAAAATAGCGGGAATGAGCTTTTATGATGCTTTTTTGCATGCAATGAGTACGGCAGCAACAGGCGGTTTCTCCAACCAAAACACAAGTATAGGAGCTTATAACAGCGTTGCGATTGAAATTATTATAACTGTATTTATGTACCTTTTCGGTATAAATTTTGCCATATATTTCGCCGTTCTTACAAAAAATTTCAGAAATGCTTTTAAATCGGTAGAGCTTCGCATATATACGGCAATAATGTTAGCGGCATATATATTAATAACCATGAATATATTAAATCTTTATGACGGTCACATATTAACGGCGCTGAGATATTCATCATTTCAGGCCACGTCAATTATGACAACAACCGGTTTTTCGTCTACAGATTTTAATATATGGCCTTCTTTCAGCAAATCAATAATTCTGTTGCTAATGATGATAGGGGCATCAGCTTCTTCAACCGGAGGAGGCATTAAAGTTATACGCATTATTATAATGTTTAAATCTTTAGGCATTTCATTTAAAAAAATTTTTCACCCTAATATTGTTAAAACTGTTTCAATAGATGAACATGCTGTTGATAATAATACTATATTTAATGTATTGCTATTTATATTGCTTTATATAATCGTAATAATAATTGCCACGCTTCTGCTTTCAATAGAAAATTTCGATTTTATGACTACTTTTTCATCAGTGCTTACAATGATAGGAAATACCGGTCCCGGCTTGGAGATGGTTGGTCCTATGAGCAATTATTCAATTTATTCCGCTTTCAGTAAAATCGTAATGAGCTTATGCATGCTTATAGGCAGACTTGAAATATTGCCTATATTGTTTTTGTTTATTCCCAATAAACGTTCATATATTAAATAATATCATTATAGGAGCTCTGAATTGGATAATTTAATTTCGCTTCAGCAACTGATTGACGAGTCTGATAACATTGTTTTTTTCGGAGGCGCGGGCGTTTCTGTCGAAAGCGGCATCCCCGATTTCCGCAGCGAAAACGGACTATATAATCAAAAGTACGATTATCCCGCAGAAGAAATTTTAAGCCGCAGCTTTTTTTACTCTCATACGGAATATTTTTATAATTTCTGCAGAGAAAAAATAATAAAAACAGACGCACTTCCCAATGACGCTCACAAAAAACTTGCCGCTTTAGAAGCCTGCGGAAAAGTAAAAACCGTTATTACGCAGAATATCGACGGTCTGCATCAGACCGCCGGCAGTAAAAACGTATTGGAACTGCATGGCAGCATGGAGCGTAATATTTGCTTAAAATGCGGAAAAATATATGACGCGAATTATGTTTATAAATCAGAAGGCATACCTAAATGTACATGCGGCGCCATCATAAAGCCTGATGTTGTGCTTTACGGCGAAGCGCTTGATTCTAATGTTATTTCAAAATCTTTGGAGTATATAGCTGCCGCGGATATGCTTATTATAGGAGGCACCAGCCTTACTGTCTACCCCGCCGCAGGCATGGTCGATGCGTACAGAGGCAATAAGCTCGTGCTCATAAACAAGGCCCCCACAAACCGCGATAATATAGCTGATTACATTTTTTACGGCAGCATAGGTAAAATTTTCTCGCAAATAGAAGTTTAGTTTAATTTTCATTTGACAAATGTTTTATAATATATATAATTAAAACTTAAATCTATTAAACATAACGGAGGCTTACAATGGTTGGAGCAAGCAAAGTAAAAAATATAGTCCTGTGCGGTCTTTTCGCCGCGCTTACTATAGTGGCAACATATATTCACGTGCCAGTCACCCCCTCAAGCGGAGGGCTTATACATCTTGGAAGTATTATTCTTTTCGTAGCGGCTTATATTCTGCTTCCTCAGTACGCGGCGGTAAGCGTAGCTGTAGGTATGACTCTTTTTGACTTGCTTTCAGGCTGGGCGGCGTGGGCGCCTTTTACGTTTGTAATCCGTTTTGTACAAGTGCTTATCTTGTCGGTAATGATTAAGAACAAGAAAAATAATTATATTATTATAATTCTTGCGTACGTACTTTGCGGTCTGTGGGAAATGGCAGGTTACTACATAGCCGAAGCTTTAATTTATGGCAGTTGGTATTTGCCGATTTATTCAATGCCATCAGAACTCCTGCATAATGCTATAGGTATTGTTTTAGGACTGCCTCTTGCTATTCTTGTTCAAAAAGCAATTAAACGCTCGGAATCCATACAAAACTGATTGTGAAAAGCGAAAAATATGAATAATAAAAAAATAATATTAGCCTCAGCATCTCCCCGAAGAAATCAATTGCTTCAAATGCTGGGGCTTGATTTTAAGGCTGTCAAGCCGCAAATAGACGAAGAATTTCATACATGTCTTTCTGTTGACGAAAATTTATATAATATAACAAAAAGCAAAGCGCTGTATGTAAAAGAAAATAATAATCTTGCAAATTGTATAATAATCTCCGCAGATACAATAGTATTATTGGAACATAAGATTCTTACTAAACCGGCAGATACCAGCGACGCTTTTAATATGCTAAAGAGTTTATCGGGCAATTGGCATGAAGTTGTTACCGGTGTGTATGTAACAGATGCCGACACCTGCAAACAAATATATAAAAGTAAAACGACAAAAGTAAAATTCAGGAATTTAACTGACGATGAGATAAAGAGCTATATATCTACGGGTGAAGCGGATGACAAGGCAGGTTCATACGGCATTCAGGGTCTGGGAAGCATTTTCGTAGAAAGCATAGAAGGCTGTTACTATAACGTTGTAGGACTTCCGCTGGTTCTGCTTGAGACTATGTTAAAACATTTTAATATCAGCATTCTTTAATATAAAACGGACAAATCCAAATTAGTTATATAATAGATAAAGGTGTCATTATGTCCTTTAAAACAAATGTAATGCGCATACTAAACAGCGCGAAAATACCCTATGTCAGCCATTGCTATGTAAATACAGATGCTGTAAGCGGTATAGAAGTAGCTGATGTTTTGCATCAAAATCCTGACAAAGTCTTTAAGACGCTTGTAACAGTCGCAAAAAGCAACACATATTATGTCTTTTTAGTTCCCGTTAAGTGTGAACTGAATTTAAAAAAAGCGGCGGAGCATGTAGGCGAAAAATCAATCGAAATGATAAAAGCAAAAGACCTGCTGCCTGTTACCGGATATATTCACGGAGGATGCTCTCCGATAGGAATGAAAAAGAGTTTTAAAACGACAGTTAACTCATCCGCCGCTGATTTTGATACAATAATATTCAGCGCGGGCAAAATAGGTTATCAAGTTGAGATAAGTCTTGACGGACTTATGAAAGCAGTTGATTTTACTCTTGCCGATATTGTTGATTAATAAAAATAAGGAACCTTTATTAAGCGGTTCCTTTTATATTATTTATAATTATATTTATTTATCTTGCTCCAGAAATTTCTTGATTCGTCATGCACCTCGTCGCCTGCCAGAGTCTGATAGTTTTGAAGGGCTTTTTTCTGCACGCTGTTCAGCCTTGTAGGAACTTCCAGCTTAACGGTAACATACATATCGCCTTTGCCGAAACCGCGCAGCGTTGTTACGCCTTTCCCTTTTATTCTGAATTTCTGTTCAGGCTGTGTGCCTTCAGGTATTTTCAGCTTGACTCTTCCCTGCAGCGTAGGTATTGACAGCTCGCATCCCATCGCTGCCTGAGCATAAGTAATCGGCACGTTTAAATATATGTCTTTGCCTTCCCGCACAAAAAACTCGTGAGCATTTACTGTAATGTAGATATATACATCACCGTTTTCCGCTCCGTGTTCTCCGGCTTCACCCTCTCCCCTTAAAGGCAGAACAGTGTCGTTGTCAACTCCAGCCGGTATGTTAATTGTAAGATTTTTAGATTTCTTCTCAAAACCGCTTCCTGAGCATGTTGGGCAGACTTTTTCTATTATGCTTCCGCTTCCGCCGCACGTGTCGCATGTTCTTACGCTTTGAAACGCTCCGAAAGGCGTTTTCTGAACAGTTTTAACCTGACCGCTTCCGCCGCAGACCGTGCATGTTTTTCTGCTGCTGCCTCTTGCCGCGCCTGTACCTGAGCATTCAGAACATTTTTCGTTTCTTGCGATTTTAACAGTTTTTTCACAGCCGAACACGGCTTCCTCAAAACTTATTCGCAAGTTTACTCTTAAGTCTCTGCCTCTTTTAGGACCGCGTTTTGCGCTTGAGCCAAATCCGCCGAATCCGCCGAACATGTCAAATATATCTTCAAACCCTCCGAATCCACCAAATCCGCCGCCGCCGAATCCGCCTACCTGCGGGTTTACGCCGTCATGTCCGTATCTGTCGTAAGCGGTTCTTTTTTGCTCATCGCTTAAAATTTCATACGCTTCGCCGGCTTCCTTAAACTTTTCTTCGGCTGCTTTGTCTCCAGGATTTTTATCGGGATGATATTCCAAAGCTTTTTTTCTGTACGCTTTTTTTATTTCATCAATTGTTGCGCTCTTATCTACACCCAAAACCTCGTAGTAATCCCTTTTGCTCATCGTGCCCTCCTTTATTGATCTGCCTCTATATCTTTATATGTTACGAAATATTATTATATTAAATATAATCGCAAATAGAAAGCCTTTTCGAAGGCTTTCTATTTTTTATATATCGATACTTTTTTTATTATTTTTTATCGTCGTCCACAACTTCATAGTCCGCGTCAACTACGTTGTCATCTTTGTTATCAGACGCCTGGCTGTAGTCTTCTGCACCCGGCTGCGCGCCTTGATCTTGACCTTGGCCTGTCTGCTGATACATTTTCTGCGCTATCGGATAAAAAGCTTCGCTTAATTCTTCCGTCGCTTTTTTAATAGCCGCTATATCGCTCGAATCCATAATGTTCTTAAGAACAGATATTTTTTCTTTGATTGATTTTTTGTCGTCATCCGATACCTTGTCGCCCAAATCTTTAAGCGATTTTTCAGTCTGGTAAATTGTGGAATCCGCGTTGTTTTTAACTTCAATTTCTTCTTGTCTTTTCTTGTCTTCTTCCGCAAATCTTTCAGCTTCTTTAACAGCTTTGTCTATATCGTCCTTGCTCATGTTAGTTGTAGACTGTATTACAACGTTCTGGCTCTTGCCTGTGCCCAAATCTTTTGCCGATACATTGACTATGCCGTTTGCGTCTATATCGAATGTAACTTCAACCTGCGGCACTCCTCTCGGCGCGGGCGGTATGCCTGTAAGCTGGAATCTACCCAGAGTCTTGTTGGCGCTTGCCATACTTCTCTCTCCTTGCAGAACGTGTATGTCAACAGCTGTTTGGCTGTCTGCCGCTGTAGAGAACACCTGGCTTTTCTTTGTAGGTATTGTAGTATTTCTCTCAATTAATTTTGTAAATACTCCGCCGAGTGTTTCAATACCCAGTGAAAGCGGCGTTACGTCAAGCAGCAGCACGTCTGTTACGTCTCCCGCCAAAACTCCGCCTTGAATTGCCGCGCCTAAAGCTACGCATTCGTCAGGGTTAATTCCTTTATATCCTTCTTTGCCTGTAAGTCTCTTAACAGTATCCTGTACCGCAGGTATTCTTGTGGAACCGCCTACAAGTATAATTTTATCTATTTCGCTGTTTTTAAGTCCGGCGTCTTCCATAGCCTGGCGTACCGGCTGAACTGTTTTGTCTACCAAATCATGTGTCAGTTCATCAAATTTTGCTCTCGTTATAGTCATGTCAAGATGTCTCGGACCTTCCGCTGTTGCTGTAATAAACGGAAGATTAACATTAGCGCTTGCTATTGATGAAAGCTCAATCTTCGCTTTTTCTGCGGCTTCTTTCAGTCTTTGCAAAGCCATCTTGTCGCTTCTTAAATCTATACTGTTTTGTTTTTTAAATTCTTCCGCCATGTAGTTTATCAATCTCTCATCAAAGTCATCACCGCCAAGGCGTGTGTTTCCGTTTGTTGAAAGCACTTCAAATACTCCGTCCCCGAGTTCAAGAACGCTTACGTCAAATGTACCGCCGCCAAGGTCGTATACCATTATTTTCTGGTTTCCTTCTTTTTGTATACCGTATGCAAGCGCTGCCGCTGTAGGTTCGTTTATTATTCTCAAAACTTCAAGTCCGGCTATTCTGCCGGCGTCTTTTGTCGCCTGTCTTTGGCTGTCTGAAAAGTACGCGGGTACCGTAATAACTGCTTTTGTTACTTTTTCTCCGAGGTATGCTTCGGCGTCTGCTTTCAATTTCTGAAGTATCATTGCCGAAATTTCCTGCGGAGTGTAAGATTTATTATCTATTTTTACTGTGTAGTCGCTGCCCATATGTCTTTTTATTGAAACTATGGTTCTATCAGGATTAGTTACTGCCTGACGTCTCGCTGTCTGACCAACAAGTCTTTCCCCGTTTTTTGCGAAAGCCACAACAGAAGGTGTTGTTCTCGCTCCTTCGGCGTTAGGTATTATAACAGCTTCTCCGCCTTCAAGCACTGCCACACAAGAATTTGTCGTACCAAGGTCTATGCCTATTATTTTTTCTTTACTCATATTATCTATCTCCTTTTTGATTTTACTTTTTTAAAGTTTATTGACTTTTACCATTGCCGGTCTTATTACTCTGTCTTTCAAAGCATATCCGTTTTGAAGTACCGCAAGTACCGCGTTGTCTTCTTTTTCTTCATTTTGCTCAGTCATTACTGCGTGATGATACTCGGGATCAAAATTTTTGTCGAGTGCGTCTATCATCTCAAGTCCTTCGCTTTTTAGCAGACCTGTCATCTGCTCATACACCATTTTTACACCTTCGATTATTTTATCAGCGTCTTCGCTTTTGGCTTCAACCGCTCTTTCAAAATTATCGAGTATCGGCAGCATTTTTTTAAGTATGTCTTCTAAAGATCTTGTATAGATTTCCGCCTTTTCTTTTTCTATTCTTTTTTTATAGTTATCAAAATCAGCCCTAAGCCTTAAATAGCTTTCGTAAATTTCCTTTTTCTCATTTTCCAATTTTATTATTTTTTCGTTTTCTTTATTATCTTTTTTATCGTCTTTTTTGGCTTTGGATTCTTTTTTTGTCTCTTTATCTTCCTCTGCAGCCGCTTCTTTTACCGCCTCTTCATACTCAGGCTTAATTTCTTGGTCGGTTTTTTCTTCTTTTTCCATTTAAACCCTATGCGCGTTATGTTATTAGCCTTGTTATGTGCGCATTTAACTCCTCTCTTAAAAAGTTCAAAACCGATACCACATAGTCATAATTCATTCTTGTAGGTCCTACTACGCCAAATGTCCCTATCGGTCTTCCGTTTATCTTATAAGTAGCAGTTATCAAACTGCAGTCCTTAAAGGCTTGAATTTTATTTTCGTCTCCTATTTGTATATTTAAATCTTCCATGTTGTTTTCAAGTATGTTTGCAAGTATGTTGTTATGGTTTAATGTTTCAATAAATTTTTTTGCCTTTTCAATGTCAAAAAACTCAGGAAAATTAAATATCTTATCCATTCCGTCTGAGTATACTTTAACAACGTCTTTTTCTGTAAGAGCTTCTTTTAAAAGCGGAATAATTTCCTGCAGCAAATTTATTTCATTAACTGTAAGACTATCCATTTTGTCTATAATTTGGTCGCTGAAGTCATTTAATGTAATGTCTTTTAAACAGATATTCAGTACATTGTTTATTCTCTCAAGCTCCGATTCCGCAGCCTGCCCTTTAAGCCTTATATTGTAGTTTCTTACTATTTTTTCTTTAGTAACAACAACCATCAATACCCTGTGCTCGTCTACGGGAATTAAGCGCATATATTTACAGTTTAAGTATTTTGTATGAGGCGTTATGCCGAATGACGTATAGTTTGTAAGAGAGCTTAATACCTGAGCCGTATGCTCAATAATGCCCGTAATCTCATTCATATAAGCGCTGTACGCGGATTTTATTTCCTCCTGCAGAATGTTGCCCAGATCCATTATCTTCATAAGCTGGTCTACATAGAGTCTGTAAGCTTTTTCGGAAGGCACCCTTCCGGCCGATGTGTGAGGCTGGTATAAATAACCCATTTCCTCAAGGTCCGCCATTTCGTTTCTTATGGTCGCAGGGCTCATGTTCATGTTTGGATTTTTAGACAAAGTTCTGCTGCCTACAGGATCTGCAGTGCTGATATATTCTTTTACTATTGCGTCTAATATCTTTAATTTCCTTTCATCCAAAGCCATGCTTTCACCTCTGTTTGTTAGCACTCTGTTTGCTCGAGTGCTAACACAAATATAACATAACACCAATTGAAAAATTTGTCAATAATATTTGCAAATTAATTAGAAATAAATTCCATCATAGCTATATTGGCGAAGTCTTTTCCCTCGTCCGTCAAATACATACTATTTTTGCTTAATGCAGCCAATCCCGCTTCAATTAAATAATTCGTCTCGTCTTTGTATTTGTCTAAAAATTTTTCACCGAAACGTTTTTTATATTCGTCAAATCTAACGCCTTCTGTTTTTCTTAAAGCCATTATTATAAACTCTTCTTCTTGCTTTTCTTTATCAAGCTGCTCAATGTCTTCTATGGCGCTGCCGTTAGTTTCTATGCCTTGAAGATATTCATCCATATATGACGTATTGAAAAATCTGGCTTTGTCTTTATATGAATGCGCGGCAAGCCCGAGCCCGATGTATTCTTTGATGTCCCAGTAATTAAGGTTATGCCTGCAAGCATAGCCTTTTTTAGCGAAATTAGAAAGCTCATACTGAACGTATCCGTTTGCTTCTAGCATCCCGCACGAGGTATGATACATCATTCTGTCTTCAAAGTCCTCGCTTTCAATGTCTATTCCCTCATCCATATATAAATCATATAACGGCGTTTCTTCCTCTAATTTTAATGAATAGCACGATATATGTTCGCATCCCGTGCCTATAACATATTGAACTGTATTTTCAAATTCCAAAACGTCCTGATTGTAAAAACCGAATATTATGTCAACATTTATGTTGTCAAATCCCGCGCTTCTGGCATTTTTAAACGCTTCATCAAATTCCGCTTTTGTATGCTGTCTGCCTATTTGCCTAAGCATATCATCGCTCGCTGACTGTAGCCCTATGCTTAGCCTGTTAACGCCGCATTTTCTATATCTTTCAAAATCTTCCCTGCTGCTATGTCCGCACGGATTTGCTTCCATGCTAATCTCCGCGTCCTTATCAACGTCAAATGTGCTGAATATTACGCCCATAAGCTCTTCTATATATCTGACCTCGACATAATTAGGCGTTCCCCCGCCGATAAATATGGTATCTATAATATACTCAGCATTTAATATGGTTTTATAAGCCCTTATCTCCTCAAACAATGCAGAAAAATACGGCTCTATATCTTCGTCAGAATCATCAAAAGACACAAAGTCGCAGTATATGCACTTCTTTTTGCAAAACGGTATATGAATGTATAAAGATATTTTCCTCATTCATCCAGTTTAAGCACCGACAGAAACGCTTCCTGCGGCACCTGCACCTTTCCTATTTGTCTCATCTTCTTTTTGCCTTCTTTTTGCTTTTCAAGCAACTTGCGTTTTCGGCTTATGTCTCCGCCGTAACACTTGCTAAGCACGTCTTTTCTCATCGCGCTCACTGTCTCGCGCGCGATTATTTTGCCTCCGATTGCCGCTTGAATGGGTATTTCAAACATCTGTCGCGGTATTTCGTTCTTTAGCTTCTCTGCTACTTTTCTTCCTCTTTCGTAAGCTTTTTCTCTATGAACTATAAAAGACAATGCGTCCACTATTTCACCGTTTAATAATATATCGAGTTTTACAAGTTCGCTTTTTTTGTATTCCTTTATAGAATAGTCCAGCGAAGCGTACCCTTTCGTGCGCGATTTCAAAGCGTCAAAAAAGTCGTATATAATTTCATTCAGCGGAAGCTCATACTCAAGCACTACCCTGTTTTCTTCCATGTAGTTCATGCCTATATATATGCCTCTGCGCGACTGGCACAGCTCCATTATGCTGCCCACATACTCAGTAGGCAGCATCATAGTCGCCTGCGCAATAGGTTCTTCCATATATTCAATTTTTACCGCAGGCGGCATATTAGTCGGGTTGTCCACATCTATTACCGTCCCGTCAGTCAGAGCCACGTGGTACACAACGCTCGGAACAGTCGCGACGATGTCAAGGTTAAATTCTCTCTCAAGCCTCTGCTGTATTATTTCCATATGCAAAAGCCCCAAAAATCCGCATCTGAATCCAAATCCAAGCACCGCGGACGTATCGGGTTGATATAATAATGACGCATCGTTTAAATTTAGTTTTCCCAGTGCGTCTTTTAAATCCTCATAGTTGTTTCCGTCAACTGGGTATATTCCGCAGTAAACCATGGAATTTACTTTCTTATATCCCGGAAGCGCAGCTTTAGCGGGATTTTTCTCAAGCGTTATAGTATCTCCCACAGATGTGTCGCCAATATTTTTTATGCTGGCGGTAAGATATCCTACTTCTCCAGCGCTTAATTTCGCAACAGGATGAAGACCGTTTTGGAAAAGTCCTATTTCATCAACTTCAAAGCATTTCCCGTTAGACATCATTTTAATTTTGTCTTTTGTGCTTACCTGCCCGTCCATTACCCTTATAGATACTATTACTCCTCTGTAGCTGTCATAGTATGAATCGAATATAAGAGCTTTAAGCGGTGCGCCGGCATCGCCTTTCGGAGACGGCACGCGGGTAACTATCGCCTCTAGGACATCTTTTATGTTAAGTCCTTCTTTTGCGCTTATTTGCGGCGTGCCTTCCGTATATAGCCCTATTACGTCTTCGATTTCTTTTAAAACCCTCTCGGGCTCCGCGCTTATAAGATCTATCTTGTTTAAAACAGGGATAATCTCAAGGTCGTTTTCAAGCGCTAGATAAACGTTGGCAAGCGTCTGCGCTTCTACCCCTTGTGTTGCGTCCACCACAAGTACCGCGCCTTCGCACGCAGCAAGCGAACGCGAAACTTCATACGTAAAGTCAACATGCCCGGGAGTGTCTATTAAATTCAGATAATATTCTTCCCCGTCCTCCGCTTTGTAAGTAAGCCTTACGGTTTGAAGTTTTATCGTAATTCCCCTCTCGCGCTCAAGTTCCATATTGTCAAGCACCTGGGATACCATATCCCTCTGTGAAATAAGTCCGGTATACTCAATGAGCCTGTCCGCAAGAGTGCTTTTACCGTGATCTATGTGTGCAATAATGCTGAAGTTTCTTATTCTGCTTTGAATGTCAGACATACTTTCTCCTAAAACATAAACAAATTTTCGATTATTATATCAAAATATCAGCGCGTTAACAATTTATAATTGCATTCTTCATATTAATTAATATACATACGTTTTATGTTAGAATATCGAGCGACGTAAAATTTGTAATTATTTGTATAATTAATTGCTAATTTTTTGTATATTGTAAAACAGAAACTAAATGATATAATATAAAAAATATAAAACCAAGAAAATACATAAGGATGAATAAATTGAAAATTAATATCTTAAAGAAAGATTACGAACAAAAAACTGAATTAAAGAATAATCAATTTCCGTTAATCAGCATAAGGGGCATCAACTTCCAGCCCGGCACAGAAGCGTATTTTGATATATCACGCGCGAAATCAATTCTGGCTTTGGAAAACGCGATGGAAGGCAGCAGGATGTTGTTTTTAAGTACGCAGTACGAAAGCGAAGTTGAACTGCCGGAAGAAAAAGATATCCGTCCTTTCGGAGTATACGCGAAAATCAAACAAATGGGCAAGCTGCACGGCAATTTGGTGCGCGTGATGGTAGACATAACCGAGCGCGGAAAAATTGACCGCTACATACAAACAGAGCCGTATTTTGTAGTTGAAGCTTCCATCATAAGCAACGATTACGAACAATCGGAAGAAACAAACGTCAGCATGAGAATATCAAAAAAATTATTCTCAGAATACGCTCAGATAAAAGGTAACCTCATTTCAAAAGAAACTGTGCTTAAAATACAAACTGCAAAAAACGCGCACGATCTTATTGATTTGGTGTGCGCCAACATTCCCTTTGAAGATGAAGACGCGCAGACGCTGCTTGGTGAAGAAGACGTAAATAAACGCCTTGAAATACTAAACGAGAAAATATCAAAAGAAATTAATCTTTTAAACCTCGAATTAAAAATCATGCGCAAAGTTAAAACAAGCCTTGATGAAATGCAGAAATCGGCTTTTATAAACGAACAGATCAGGGTTTTGCAGGAAGAGCTAGGCGAGAAAAATCCGGATAACATTGCGGAAGATTACAGAAAAAAACTCGCTGAGATTAATTTATCCGAAGAAATTACTCAAAAAGTGGAAAAAGAAATTAACAGACTTGAAATGATACCGCTCGGCTCGTCTGAAGCAGGTGTAATTCAGACATATATTGAAACGATTCTAGAGCTTCCATGGAATACTTCAACACCGGAACTTTCAGACATCAAGCAGGCAAAAGAAATCCTGCAGTCAGAGCATTACGCTATGGAAAAAGTAAAGGAAAGAGTGCTGGAATACTTATCGGTTATAACTCTTGCCAAATCGCTTAAAAGCCCCATTCTTTGCCTTGTTGGCCCTCCGGGCGTAGGCAAAACGTCAATAGCAAAATCTATTGCGCACGCTACGGGAAGAAAATATATACGAATGAGTCTTGGCGGAATGCGCGATGAAGCGGAAATAAGAGGTCACAGACGTACATACATAGGCTCAATGCCGGGAAGAATATTAACGACAATAAAACAGGCTGGCTCAAACAATCCGTTGTTTTTGCTTGACGAAATAGATAAGCTTTCAAAAGACTTCAGAGGCGACCCCGCGTCAGCTTTATTGGAAGCGCTTGACCCCGAACAGAACTCAACTTTTACGGACAACTATTTGGAAATACCGTTTGATTTGTCAAACGTAATGTTTGTAACAACTGCAAATACAGTATCGACAATACCCGAGCCGCTGCTCGACAGAATGGAATTAATTGAAGTTGACGGATACATTGCCGAAGAAAAATTCCATATAGCAAAACAATTCTTGATTTCTAAGCAGATAAAACAGCACGGACTTAATGATACTCAGCTTGTTATAGACGATGAAGCCGTTAACGATATTATAAACAAATATACATCAGAATCAGGCGTCCGCGAGCTTGACAGAATGATTGCCAAAATCTGCAGAAAAGCGGCAAAAGAGATACTCGAAAACGAAACAGCTTGTGTTAATGTAAGCAGAGAAAATCTTGAGAAATATCTCTCAAGACCGAAAAACCGTTTTGACATGATGACTGATAAACGCAATATAGGCGTTGTAAACGGCCTTGCATGGACAAAAAACGGCGGCGACACCTTAAAAGTGGAAGCGCTTGTAATGAAAGGCAAAGGCACTCTTGTGCTTACGGGACAATTGGGCGACGTTATGAAAGAATCTGCCCAAGCAGCGCACAGCCTTATACGCTCTAACGCCGAAGCTTATGGCATAGACTATGATACTATACTTAAAAGCGATGTGCATCTGCACTTTCCTGAGGGAGCAATTCCTAAAGACGGTCCTTCGGCAGGCATTGCAATAAGCACAGCTATGCTGTCAGCATTTTCTTACAAACCTGTAAGCGAGCGCATCGCAATGACTGGTGAAATAACGTTAAGCGGCTCAGTGCTTCCAATAGGCGGGCTGCGCGAAAAACTTCTGGCTGCGTCTAGAGCGCAGGTAAAAGACGTTATATTGCCCAAAGAAAATGAAAGGGATTTAGAAGACGTTCCGCAGGGAATTTTGCAGACTTTAACTATACATTTCGCGGAAAATATTAAAGATGTTTTTGATATAGTTTTCGCATAAATTATATGAAAATTAAAAAAGCCGCTTATATTAAAAGCGCCGCATTAAAAGACCAGTATATAAACGATGAACACCCCCAGATAGTGCTTCTGGGGCGTTCTAACGTTGGCAAGTCTTCGTTTATTAATTCATTTGTAAATATGAAAAAGCTGGCGCGCGCATCGTCTGAGCCCGGCAAAACCCAGACTGCCAATTACTACCTTATAAACGATACATTTTATATAGTTGATATGCCCGGTTATGGTTACGCTAAAACAAGCAAGAAAACAAAAGCTAAATTCGGCGGCATTATTGAGTATTATTTGCTTAATTATCATCCCTCTGCTGTAATGCTTCTTGTAGACATAAGGCACGAGCCGACTGAGAATGATATTTTAATGTACGAATGGCTTAAATATAACGGATATGAACCGTATATCATTTTAACTAAAGCTGACAAAATAAGCAAAAATGAAATTGCGGTAAATGCAAAGAAAGCAAAGCAGAAATTTAATGATTTAATATATGAACCTATTATTTATTCATCTCATAATAATCTGGGAAGAGAACATACGTTAAACATACTCTCAGAAATTTTGGGAATACAAGAAGAATAAGAAATAAAAGCGCCTGCGGCGCTTTTATTATTTGTTTATTTATTTTTCTGCTCGCACCTTTGCGGTACTGAAAACGTAATAGCTTTATTTACTGCTTTAAATTCAGCTCCGCCTGTTAACAGCATTTCTCCGTCAACACATATGTAATCTTCTTTTCCCAGTTTCATGCTTACTATCCTGCATTGTCTGAAAGTAAGTATCTTATCCGCAAGGGCAGTGCCAAGCAGCGTTCCTTTTTTATATTTGCCGACTATGCTGATAAACTTTAATCTGCTAAGCGGCTTAACGGCAATTATATCAATGTAGCCGTCATTTAAAACGGCTTTTGACAAAGCGTTAAACCCTCCTCCGCAATATGAACCGCTTGATATGGCGCAAAGCAAAAATTTTCCGCTTAATTTCTCTTTTCCGTCAATTATTATTTCCATATCGGTAAGCGGCATTTGCTTTAAAATAACCGCGACACCCACAATATAAGCCATAGGTCCTTTTATAAATGGAATCTTTTTTGTCTCTTCCGTTTTGCCCGCAACCGCACTGTCAAATCCTATATTAATCATATTAACAGAAATTTTATCATCAAAGCTTATACAGTCAACCTTCAGCCCTTCACCTTTAATCTGCTTTTCTATATCGGAGAAATATTCTGTGTTTGTAAAATTCTTTATAAAATCATTGCCCGTGCCGAAAGGTATAGCCGCAAGTTCGCATCCTTCATGTCCGTATATGCAGTTTGCGACAATGTTTAACGTTCCGTCGCCTCCGCAGGCGTAAAACCTCGCTTTTCTGCCATGCTGCAGCACTCCTGCGATAAAACTTTCAATATCGCCCTTTTGCTTGGATATAAAAATCTCTTTTTTTATCTCTTCATCCTTGCAAGCCGATAAAATCTGTTCTTTAAGCTTGTCCTGCTTTTTGGCTCTTATTGCTGATGAATTTAAAATAAAAATATGCTCAAGCTGTCTGTACAATTGTATTCACCTCGTGTATGTAATCGACAATTAATGACATATTTTTATTTTATATTACAGTTAAGCAAAAAGCAATAAAACTTAGTTTTGATTATGTGTTTTATTTATCTTTAACTTCGCTTTGTTCAATAGGTATTTTGTTAAATGAATGAGCCAAAGCGTACCAGAAAAACGTCATAATCACTAGCATCGGAACTCTGATTATTCTGAAGTAATTTAACGGAACAATAGGCGTGTGCAATATTATAAGAAGTACAGCTAAAATTGCAAAGATATAATTTATTTTTATCTTTCCTTCGCCTCGCCATTTTTTAATATGTTCCATAGAAAAGAAAACTCCGACTATAAAAGCCTCAAATTCAATTAATAACATTAACACAATATAATTAGTGTCATATTTTTCTGCACGCATATAATACTCAATTGCGTAAAATATCAGTAATATTATAATGGCACATGAAGCCTTTATGATACTTTGTTTTTTATTCATCTTTCATCCCCCATAAATATAATTTTGTAAAATCGTATACTTCTAATATATCGTTACAATGCTGCATTTATCACTTTTATATTATATTATATAATATAAATAAACAATATTTCAATCTATGTCCTTTCTGAGTGTATATGTATTTGTTGAAGTTCCACGCCCATATTTAAGGGTTCCTTGAATGTAAACTTGACTAGGAAGTTCTTCACTATAACAGTATCTTGTAAATCCGGTAGTCTTATTATACTGTTGACCGTTACCCGGATTTGTAATTGTAGATAAGTAGCTTGTGTCATTGACAGGCCCGTTATCATCATAGCTGACTCCATATGCCCGGGCTTTACCGCTTAGAGATTTAAGTGTAAATGACCCGTCAAGAAGAACAGGCGTACACCAAAATTTTATTACTTTAAAAAATTTTAAATCACCTTTAGTTTTTACATCATATTGTGCGCCGACTGTTAATCTGACAGTATACATCGGGTCTTGTCCCGTCCTTGTATCAGTTAATATATATCTTGTCCCAATTAACTCATCAGAATTGGATTCTTCAACAGTTCCGTCGCTGTATACTTTTTTTGAAAGTAACTTTTTAATTTCAAAAACCTTTTCCTGCCCATCATTTTTGTAAACACTTACTTTCGTATGGCTGTTATTAATCAAATTGCCGTCCATTGCCATTTCAAATAATGTGTCGTTATCCAATTGTACAGATTTATAGTCAATGTCTGAAACAACAGTATCGCTTATATTTGCGCTTAACGGTGCCATAAAACTTATAAGCATTAGCAGTAAAACAATAGAGGTCATTAATCTTTTCTTTTTCATTTTTTTCCCTCCAATTTTTATATAACGCAGCATTGTAAATTATATTTATATTTGTAATTATATATAATTATAATACGATATTTGTCGTATTTTGTAAAGTAATAACTTTTTATTAATAAATTATATATCTTTAAGTTATTATGCACATAATAAAAGCCGCTTAAAAAGCGGCTTTAGTATATTTATATTTACAGCTCGAACCCTTCTACTTTAGCGTTAAAGCTGTATTCGGGTGTCGGGAACAATCCTTTGTCAACTTCTCCTTTAAACTCGTTTATGCCGTCAATCATTTCTTTGCGGAGGTTTTTATACACTTTTACAAACTTAGGCTTAAATCCTCCGTACATTCCAAGCAAATCATGTGTAAGCAAAGCCTGAATATCCACATACGGTCCTGTTCCTATGCCCATAACCGGAACGCTCACAGCTTCCGAAATAGCTTTCGTAACGCCAGAGGGAATACATTCGGTGGCGATTACAAAAGAGCCAGCCTGCTCAAGGATTTTAGCGTCCTCTACAAGTTTTTTCGCGCTTTCGGGCGTTCCTCCCTGCACTTTGTACCCGCCTAGATTAGTAGCCGTTTGCGGCGTAAGCCCTATATGCCCCATAACCGCAATTCCTGCGTTTGCTATAGCTCTTACTCTGTCAGCCATTTCAATTCCGCCTTCAAGTTTTACGCAGTCGCATCCTGTTTCTTTAATCATTCTGGCGGAGTTTCTTACAGCCTGTTCGCAGCTTTCATGATATGAGCCGAACGGCAGATCGCCTATAATAAAAGTATTCGGCGCTCCTTTCACTACCGCTTTTGTATGATGTATCATTTCATCCATTGTGACGGGAGTAGTGCTTTTATATCCCAGCATTATCATTCCCAGCGAATCTCCTACTAAAATCACTTCTGCGTCACTTTCATCCACAATTGTAGCGGTATAATAATCAAACGCGGTAACCATAGTCAGTTTTCGTCCTTCTTGCTTTACTTTTTTGAATTCGGGAATAGTTATTTTTTGCTTCATATATCTTCCTTCTTTCATATTTTAATAAAATGCAATTTATCAGAACTGAACAGAATACGTATCTTCAAGCGCATGCTCAAGCAAAGTTATCGTGTCGTTTACGGGTGTGGGTATTCCTAATTCTTTTCCGAGTCTGCTCACGGCCCCGTTTATAAAGTCAATTTCTGTTTCTCTCTTTTTCATAACATCCTGAGTCGATGATGGATAATGAGGTCTTATAGCCGGAAGGTTTTCATCAATGTAATATTTCCATCCTTCTTCAAACGTCAGCTTAACGCCCAATGCATTTACCACCTCAATAAGCTCTTTTACAATAAGTTTTTCTAGCTCTTCTCCGCCTTTTGCGTCATGGAACTGGCCTATTGTGCATCTTACGAGTCCGCATGTAATATTAACCGCGCAATTTACAACCATCTTTTTCCATATAAATTTGTCAGCTTCAACATTATAATACGCTCTCATTCCGCCTTTGTGGAACGTCTCTTCAAGTTCTGCCAATTCTTTGGGTTTTACGTTCGGGTCCGAACCGCGGAACAATATGTCGTTATGATCCGTAAGTATCCCGCTTACGTGACCCGGACCTATCATCTTGCTCGCAATATGCATAACCCCGTAACCCACTTTGTCTTTCGCAAACTTTTCAAATAGAATTTCTGCGTTTCCTACGCCGTTTTGAAGCGTTATTACAAAAGTATGCTCATCAAACAGTTCCTTATATTCTTCAATTGAACTTCTGGTCTGAGGTCCTTTTACAAGAATTATAACAACGTCGCAAACTCCTGCTTCCGCTCCTGTGCTTGTCGCTTTTGCTTTCAGAACTTCTGTTTTGTCTTTTGTCTCAACTATAAGTCCGTTTTTGTTTATTGCGTCAACATGGTCTTTGTATTTATCTACAAACCATACGTCCGCTCCCCCCTTTAACAGTCCGCTGCCTACAAATGAGCCTATCGCGCCTGAACCAAGTATAGCTGCTTTCATCTTTATCATCCTTTCATATTTATTTAGAGGCTTTTACGCCTATGTCAAATGCCTTTTTATTTATAGCTCTGAATTGTTCTTTTTTGCCGAGTTTGTCATTAAGAACTTTTTCAGCGTTTTCTAAAGATATGTCTTTTGTGCACGCAAGCACAAGTGCGTACATTACAATATTTAAAGCTTTGTCGCTTCCGGCTTCTTTAGCCGCTTCAGATAAATTGATACTTATAATATTCACGCCGTCTGCCTGAGCATCCTCTATAAGCGCAGAATTTACAAATAAATTCCCGCCCTTTTTGACTCTGCCTTTAAACCTGTCATAAGACGGCTTGTTGAGTACTATTACGTTGTCATATAATTTTTCTTCGGGAGAACCTATCTCTTCATCCGCCATTTTTATTGTGCAGTTTGATGTGCCTCCGCGCATCTCGCCGCCGTACGCCGGAAGAAATGTCGTAAAGTGCCCTTCCTCGTTGGAAGCGTGAGCAACTAAAGTCCCCAGCGTCTGAACGCCCTGACCGCCCGAACCTGCGAATAAATAACTCTTTTCCATTCTAATCCCTCCTTAACCTTTCAAATCCCCGAGCGGGAAATAAGGTATAACGTTCTTTTCCATATATTCTTTTATTCCCGACGGCTCAATTGCCCAGTTTGTGGGGCAGGCGCACAGCAACTCCACGAATGAATACGCTTCTTCGTTTATCTGCAGTTCAAGCGCTTTTTTTATGGCCGCTTTAGCCTGCAATATATTTTTCGGCGTATGCAGGGACTGGCGTGTAACAAACCTGGGGGCTTCCAGCTGCGCTATCTGCTCCGCCATCCTAATGGGGTATCCGCACGCTTCAACGCTTCTTCCGTTCGGCGTTGTCGTAGTTTTTTGTCCGGTAAGAGTAGTCGGCGCCATTTGTCCTCCTGTCATTCCGTAAACCTGGTTATTTGCCATTACGACTGTAAAAGCTTCTCCTCGCGCCGCAGCGTGAATTGATTCGCCCGTTCCAATAGCCGCGCAGTCTCCGTCCCCTTGATACACAATAACAGGTCTTTTAGGGTTGCATCGCTTAAACCCCGTTGCGTTTGCGGGAGCTCTTCCGTGAGCAGACATAAACGTGCTGAATTTGTGAAACGGGGCCGAAAAAGTAGTGCATCCGATAGGCGTTGCAAATACCAGCTTGTTAACTATGTCAAGCTCCTCGCTTATTTCCGCTATAAGTTTAAACGCTGTTCCGTGCGAGCATCCGGGGCAGTATGTAGTGGATACGTCGCTTAGCGCGCCGCTTCTTTTATATACAACATCCATCTTATTTTCCTCCCGCCATTTTTAAAATATCTTCTTCTATTTCGTCAACCTGGCTTAAATAACCGCCGCAGTGCAGATTGGCTTTTATTGGAATGTTTTTATCTACCTGCGCTTTTACGTCGTGATAAAACAACGCGGGTATTGCCATTTCAACAACCAGTATGCCCTTTATTTTCTTTGCGTCCAGCGCGTTTAAAGGTTTTTCGGGAAACGGGAATAAACTTATAGGTCTTATCATCCCAACTTTTATGCCTTTTTTCCTTAAATTGCGTATAGCGGATTTTGAAATACGGGCTGCCATTCCCCAGCCTATAATCACATATTCAGCGTCATCCATCATATACTCTTCATACAACACTTCGTCTTCTTTCCACTGCTCATACATTTCATTATATTTCCTGTAATTGTAATCAAGATTTTCTGACATTGTGCTGTACGGTCCCGCATAAGGCGTATCCTGTATTACTTTCTTTTCCGATTCTTCCCTGCCTATAACGTACGGCAGGTCAAAGCGGGATTCATCAAGTTGCTTAAACGGTTTAATATCTACCGGTTCCATCATCTGTCCTAAACTTGCGTCCGAAAGTATGAATACGGGCGTGCGGTACTTTTCCGCTTTATCCCACGCATCGTATATAATGTCGCATAACTCCTCAACTGTTGACGGCCCGTATACAAGACCTTTAAGTCCGCCGTGTCCCAGCGTTTTTGTAACCATGTTATAATCGCTCTGCGCTCCCTGCAAATTACCTGTAGCCGCTCCCCCTCTTTGCACGTCCACAATAACAGCGGGCAGTCTGCCGCTTGCAAGACAGCTTAAAGATTCAGTCATTAACGATAGCCCCGGCCCCGCAGTCGCCGTAAGCGCCCTCGCGCCTGCTATAGAAGCGCCGAGCAGCATTGTAGCCGCTGCAAGTTCGCTTTCTGCCTGAATAAACACTCCGTCAACCTCAGCAAGCCTCCAAGCCAGATATTCCGTTATAGGCGTTTGCGGAGTAATAGGATATCCCGAAAAGAACCTGCACCCCGCCCGCAATGCGACCTCACTCATCGCCTCATTGCCTTTCCACATTTCTTTTTTAGCCATATGTAATTTCCTCCAAAATAATAATTAATATAAAAACATTACTTGTACACAGTAATGGCGGCATCAGGGCATATTATCGCGCAGAGACTGCACGCGGTGCACTTATCATCCTCTGTCTGAACCGCGAAATAATAACCTTTGGCGTTTGCCTTATCGCCTGCTTTTAACAGTTTTTTCCCACACACTGTAAAACATAATCCGCATCCTTTGCAAAATTTTTCATCAATTACCGCTTTTGCCATTCTATCCTCCTAAAAATTTAATTTATATTAATATTTAAATCCTTTACATATTCGTTTGTCTAAAAAAATTTTTATTTATAATCTAATTAGATTTTTATTTATTTATATAAAAACAAAATTGAATTTATTAATAATAAATGCTTTTTATAAAAAACAATATTTTTAAAACAGCAAAAAAAATGTATACTGTACTTAATAAATAAATATCAGGTGTTTATATGAATAAAGAAAAATTCGAGGAATATATAAAAAAATATCCTCTATCGACCTTAAGCTACGTTATTTTTGAAATGCTTTACGATGAAATAGTATCGGGAGAGCTGCTGCCTGGAGCGAAGCTAAACACAGCCCAGCTTGCGGAAGAACTTAATGTAAGCAGAACTCCGATAATAGACGCATATGAGAAATTAAAGGAAATCAGATTTATAGAAACGCCCGCAAACAAAAGCGGCTACTACGTATCGCCGCTTTATATTGATGATTTTAAAAATATGATGGTGTTAAGAGGTGCGCTTGAAAAAACAGCTGCTTCAATAGTAGCGGGCATTCATAATATGGAACATATGGATGAGCTGTACAGCCTTGCGGAAGAGCTTCAAGATTTAATGATTAACGACCAATATTTTTTCCAGAGAGATATTGAAAATAAGTTTCATTCACTTATTGTAAAATCTTCAAATAATCCGTATCTCATTAACGCTTATGAAGCCATATCTAAAATTCTTTACAGACATTATTATTATATGGGGCATATGACATCGCAGGCGCCTAATATGTTTGTTACAAAACAGGCTGCGTACGAACACATAGCTATATGCAAAGCGCTAAAAAGCGGCATACCCGATATGGCAGAAAAAGCCATGGAAAAGCATATGAACACTGCAATGGTAATATATCTGCTCCATGCTGACAGATGGTATAAATAATTTATGCCCGATTATTTTTTAACGGTTAGCTGGTTGCCGTATTTTTCTACAATAACATCCGTAACAATAACAAGACCTTCGTCTACCATGTCATTAATAACAGGCAGCGCCATTTCTATTTTTTGGGGCGTGTCAATTACTTCAATTATAACGGGAAGTTTTAATGAAATATCAAGTATGCGCGTGCTGTACAATCTTTTCTCATGACCAAACCCCTCAATCCCCCTTGTTACGGTAACACCCGCCATACCAATCTCCGCCATCTTTTCAATTAATGCGTGATAAAGGTTATGTCCTTTATATTTTGCGTCTTCACAAATATATATTTTTAAAATTTTGCAATCCCTCTGTAAATTCATGTCCGCCCTCCTTATATATTTTTAAAAATAGCCGCGCCTGCAATATATCCTAAAATGCCGAGTATAAATGATAATATTATGTATATGCAAGCATTCTTTTTTTCACTATTCTGAAATAAGTTAACTCCCTCATACATAAACGTCGAAAACGTTGTATAAGCGCCCAAAAATCCATCGCCAAACAGCGCATAATAATATACATCGGTGTTTACCGAACTCACTATTCCAAGCAGAATCGCGCCTGTTATATTAATGATAAATGTTCCGGCCGGAAATTTACCCATTGTTTTTTCAGTAATTTTTTTACCCAAAGCATACCTTGTAACGCTTCCCAAGCATCCCCCCAACGCAACCAGCAATAACTTCATCTGTTCTCCTCTGTTGCTTTAAATATAATTAAAACTTCATTTTGTTACTTTTGTTATATATTTTTTTGCCAGTATATATCCGCAATATGCTGTCGCAAGCCCCAATACGGAGCAAAGCAATATGTATATAAAAGCGGAAAAATAAAATCCGCTAAATATTAATACTGTAGTTTCTTTACACAAAGTCGAAAACGTCGTAAATGCCCCGAGAAATCCGGTTGATATTCCCAGTCTTATATCTGCGTCAAACTCAGCTATCTCAAAAGCGACGGTAAGGAAAAACATTAATATAAAAGCTCCGCAAATATTTATTATAAGAGTGTTTATAGGAAAATTTACGCTGTAATTAAATAAATATATACCTTTAATAACTACTCTTAAAACAGCTCCTATAGCCCCCCCTATTAAGATGTAAACATATTTTCGCACAATATCCTCCGAAATAAAAAAACTCCTAATTTTAAAATAAGGAGTCATCAGCATAAAGCGTTTATGGCGAACCCCATCGCCTTACGCTGATAATTTTAACATTTGCATACAAATAAATCAATAAATTTTGATAGTTGACTAATATAAATAATTGGCGCGCCCTGAGGGACTCGGACCCCCGGCACTGTGGGACGGGCAGTATGTTATCTTTTGATATTTCAAGCAATTTAGCGTCTTGTTTTTGTTTTTAAAGCCTGTTTTTATTCGTGCTGCCCGTAGAGTTTGTTTTTATTAATTTGATTATGTAACGGATAAACCGTAAAGTCAACGGTTTTATCGTAAAAAATAAATAAATATTGATTTATTTACGTAATGGTATATAATGGAAAATATATGTTGAAAGATATATATTAATCTAAAGGTGACAATTTGAGTGATTTAGGTAATAACGAAATTTTTCAAAGAATATAAAATATTATATGAGCATTAAAAGTAAAGATAGACATAGTTATCAGCCTATAATAATTAATGCAAAAGACTTTAAAGTGGATATGCTCATATATTAGGCGTTGCAGTTGAGGTTAAAATTAAATTTTAATAATAATATAATTAAAGGAGTAATTTAAATGGAAAGTCAAGTTCAACAAACTAATAACGGATCAGGAGCAACACCTATTCCAATATCCGACAAGAGCCGATTAGTAGCTCTGCTCTTATGCTTTTTTTTGGGTCCCTTCGGAGTACATAGATTCTATACTGGTAAAATAGGAACTGGAATTTTGTGGTTGCTTACACTTGGACTTTGTGGAATTGGCGCCCTTATCGATTTAATCATGATTGCTTGTGGAACATTTAAAGATAAATATGGTAGATTTGTAAAAACATGGACTAATGATTAAAACTAAACCGCCCCTTGCCATACCGACGAGGGGCAAAACTTGAAAGACTTGCATAATCGCAAGCCTTTTTTAATGTCAATTTTTAAATTAATGTTAAATGCTCATTTTTGAATTATGAAAACCTTCATTTTAGCTTTATAATTGGCGCGCCCTGAGGGACTCGGACCCCCGGCACTGTGGTTCGAAGCCACATGCTCTATCCATCTGAGCTAAGGGCGCACTATTTCAATTTCACAAACCGCAGATAAAAAACTGCCCTTTATATAAATTTCTTATTGATTTTAACATATTTATAAAATATTGCAAGCCATATTGATTGATATAAATTATTTATCCTATTATAATCAATTACAGTATCATCTGATTATACGGAGCTTATATGAAGAAAACTTGTATACTAATAATAATGGTAATAACTGTATTTTTAACTACCGGCTGCATAAAAGCAAGCGGTTATGAATGTGAATAAAAATAAAAGCATGGATTTCTCCGTTACGTACGCTCTTGATAATAAACTGGCGGATCTTGCCGAATTAAATAATGCGTATGATATACGAAATATGTTTGGCATAGTTGTAGACGATAATATCCTAACGCAAAAAGGCTATACAGTTACAGATTATAAAAATGATAATTATACGGGAATAAAAGCTTCAAAACATATTTACAATATTGATGCAGTATCGTCAGATAATGAAAAAGTCATTGTTTTAAGCGATTTTTTTAATCAGGATTTTGATGATTCATTATTTTTCACGGTTAAAAAAGGTGTGTTTAAAAATACATATACGGCAAATTTTGTTTATGACTTAACAAATACCGCAAAATATAATCTAGGTAACTCAGTAATAGACGTAAGCAAATTATCGTCCGACAATATCGAAATATCTTACGAAGTAAACCTGCCTTACAAGCAGGTAAGCAGCAACGCGCAGTCAGTATCCCAAGACGGAAAACAGCTTATATGGAACGCTAAATATAATGAGGCTGCAAATATTCAGTTTTCATTTCAACTGGTAAATGCGCTAAATATCTTTATATTAATTTTTAATGTGTTTTTAATAGCGTCTGTGGTCCTGCTGTCAATTTACAAAAAGAATATAAATAAAAAAGGTGATTAAATTTGTAACCATCTTTTAATAAAATATATTTTGCGCTTTGGAGCGAAAAATAAGATTGGAATGAAAGCAATAAATTATTTTTATTATTTTTTTAAATAAAAAACTGATTTGTAAGAATCAGCTCATTGTAACAAATTCGGAGCAAAACACAAATATAGACCCATCCCCGTCTTGGCAGTAAACATAAAAAATATATTTTCACTTTGGTTCGTATGACGAGATTCGATGGAAGTAAAAAATAATTTTTAATTATTTTTTTAATAAAAAACTGATTCATCAGAATCAGCCATTGTGACAATTTCGGAGCAAAACACAAATATAGACCCATCCCCGCCTTGGCAGTAAACATAAAAAGATGATTATTTATAATCATCTTTTTTATAAAATATATTTCACTTTGGAGCGAAAGACGAGATTCGAACTCGCGACCCTCGCCTTGGCAAGGCGATGCTCTACC
>DIVZ01000009.1:43260-90606 GCA_002423395.1 Eubacteriaceae bacterium UBA6119 | reverse complement strand
GCGATGCTCTACCACTGAGCCACTTTCGCTTGCTGGTGCGGATGAAGGGAGTCGAACCCATACACCATAAGGCGCTAGATCCTAAGTCTAGTGCGTCTGCCAATTCCGCCACATCCGCATATTTACAGCTTTGATATATTAACAAAGTATTAAAACTTTGTCAAGTCCCCAATTAAAACGTCCACATTTTCCGATCAAGCTGCATGCTTGCTCCGCACATATGCACTCCGATAGCGCATATAATAATAAGCGCAATATGTACAAGTATCGCCTGCCAGTTTTGCACAATTATGAGCAGCGGCATCTCGGCAAATACAAAAAGCGTCATCCAAGCAAAAGCCCATCTTCTATTTTTATGAGCATAAACAGCGAATATAATTAAAGCAGCTAAAACAATAACAAACCCCAAAAGTAAAACAATGGCGTAAGTCATTTCGCTGTTTTTAAGCGCATTAAAGCCGTAATTAAACATTATGTCGGGTATTATAATTCTTATCGCCGCTATATCATACGGAATTCTCAGAATAGTTATAGCCGCGTTGGCAACAACCATTGCAACTACAATGAAAATAAAATAAGATAAAAGCCTGATCCTTTTATTATATCTTTGTTTTAATGACTGATAGTCGCTGTTATTCATCTTAATCCTTCTTTCATTTATGCATATATTTTTCAATGTCTTCTGCTTTTTTTATTATATCTGATGTTAGTATATCACAGCCCGCGTCCGTAACAAGCACATTATCTTCTATACGTATGGCAATATTTAGCTCTTTTATATAAAGTCCGGGTTCAACCGTAAGTGCCATTCCTGATTTTATTGGAAGCGATTTATCGCACGGGTCATGAGCGTCAAGTCCTAAACTGTGCCCTATTGTATGATAATAATATTTGCCTAACTCGTCTTCGCTTTTCATTATGCCAAGCTCTATCAGACCGCCTGCTAATATCGATTTTGCGATATCTTCAAGGACAGCAAAAGTAACTCCGTCTTTTATTGCTCCTATTACCGCTTCATTGGCGGCAAGAACTATATCGTATACTTTTCTTTGCGTCAAATCAAACTTTCCGCAAACAGGAAACGTTCTGCTTACATCAGAACAATAATTTTTACAGCTCGCGCCCGCGTCAACAAGCACCAAACTACCGGAAGATATTATATTATCATTTTCGTTATAATGCAACACAAGCCCGTTTTTCCCGCTTGCAACAATGGGTGCAAACGAATTTCTCATTCCGGCTTTTATAACTTCATATTCAAATTCCGCTTCAAGCTCCTTCTCGTTTATGCCCTCATATGCCGCTCTCATCATCCTAAGTAAGCCGTTATTAGTAACTGCCGCTGCTTTAGCTATCATATCAATTTCATACTTCTCTTTTATAAGCCTTAACGGAACAGTTATATCAGATGTGTTTTTTATCTTAAGGTGCGGATATTTTTTATTAATTGATTCTGACAGATATTCATAAGGCGTTTTGTAGTGCTTCCATGAAGAGAGTATTTTAGTATTTATATAAACTGTCTTATAAGCTCTTCTGCTTAGAGCAGATGCAAAAACATTATAAAATTTATCAATGCTCTCAACGTCTGCAATCCCTGATATTTGTGTAAGTTCGTCTGCTGTAAGTCTGTATCCCGTCCATTTTTCTTCAAATTCATCTTTCCTGTACGCAAACAAAGTCTCTTTTACATAATCGGAATTTTTTTCAGCCATATATATAAAATCAGGCTTTTCAATTCCCGTCAAATAAAAGAACTCCCTGTCAACCTCAAACTCGTAGTTCATGTCCGCGCTTGAAGTGTACAAAGTATTTGAATGAACAACGGCAATGCTGTCTTTATCCATTAAATCGATGAATTTTTTTCTGTTTTTAATAAAATACTCGCTTTTCATATCTACTCTAAATAATTAAAAATAGTTTCCTTGCCCTGCATAATATCGTCTATGTCAATCCTTTTGACAATCTTGCCTATGCCGTTATCATAATCAATTATTATTATGCTTGCATTGTTAATAAATAATCCCTGAAAATCACCGAGTTCCGAACCCAGCAGTGCGTTTGATAAAGCCCATATAGCGCCTCCGTGCGATGTGCATAGGCATACGCCCTCTTCATTTTTTATTTCTTCAATATTTTCTTTTTTTAATTCATAAAACTCGTGCCAGCTTTCCCCGTTTGGAAACCTGTTTTTAAAATTATTTCTGTATTCTTCAATCTTAATGCCTTTTTCTTCAAAGTCGGCATCGCAAAGTCCTTCCAAATCGCCGAAGTTAATTTCCTGCAGCCAGGTAACTACGTTTAATTCTGCTTCTAAATTTTCAGATACGCTTTTCCCTATATGCAGCGCTCGCTCTATCGGGCTTGAATAAATTCTGTCATAAGCAGCAGTACTTAAAAACTTTATTATAGCTTCAGCCTGTTTTACGCCTTCTTCCGTGTAAGGCGAATTGCCCACGCCTGTGAGCCTTCTTTGAACATTTGATACTGTTTGAGGGTGTCTTACAAATATAAAACGCATGGTGTCTCCTAAATAAATTTTTTATATTATATCATCTTATTTATTATTTTTAAAGAAGTGTTATAATATAAAATTACAGTTTGGAGGATATTATGAACTACCAACAGGCTCTTGAGTATATACATTCGCAAAATAAATTCGGAATAAAGCTGGGGCTTGAAAATATTTCAAACCTTTTAGAAAGTTTGAATAACCCTCAGAACAGCCTGAATTTTATCCACGTTGCGGGAACAAACGGAAAAGGTTCAACATGCACAATGCTTTCGTATGCCATTGCCGGCTGCGGATATAAAACAGGGCTTTTCATTTCTCCGTATGTCGTTTGTTTTAACGAACGTATTCAGATCAATAACAAATATATTCCAAATGACCGCCTGGCGCAAATCACCGCTAAAGTTAAAGAGCAGGTAGAACTAAACACGCAAAAAGGCATAGCGCCTCCTACGGAGTTTGAGCTTGTTACAGCTATCGCCCTTATATATTTCCACGAGGAAAAAGTCGACTATGTCGTCTGGGAAGTCGGTATGGGCGGAAGGCTTGACGCAACGAATGTTATTGCCACTAATCTGCTTTGTATTATCACTTCAATAAGCTACGACCATAAAGAACATCTGGGCGATACGCTTGAAAAAATAGCGTACGAAAAAGCGTGCATTATAAAACCGCACCGTCCTTGCGTGATGATGGAACAGTCCGAATTTGTGCATAATGTTATAAAAGAAAAAGCGGACAGCCTGAATGCAGAATTATATGTTGCTTCTGTAAATGAATTAAACGTATTAAAGTCCGATTATTGCAGGCAGGAAATTTTATATAAACAAGAATTCAAAATTAGTCTTCCTCTTGCGGGAGGCTATCAGGTAAAAAATTTATCATGCGTTTTAAAAGCATTGGAGCTTATGAGTAACATAGGCATTAAAATTGATTTGCCCTCTGCCATAAAGGGCATAGAAAAAACAGTCTTTCCCGGCAGATTTGAGTGCATCAGCGTTTCGCCTCTTATAATAATCGACGCCGCGCATAATGAAGAAGGTATAAGCATGCTTAATAAAAACATTTCTCAGTTTTTTAAAGGCAGAAATATTGCGCTTTTTGTAGGGAAGCTTAAAGATAAGGATTTTTCAAAGCCGTTTAAAGAACTGTTAACAAATAAAGACAAAATTTATACTCTCACTCCGCAGAATGAAAGGGCCATGACAAGTGCGGAACTTACGCAATTTATTAAAATTAATTATAATATCGAGTCAAAAAATATTGCAATTGAAGAAGTAAAAAATTATATTGATTATATAGATAAAAACACCGTTTATATTTTCGCCGGCTCTATTTATCTTATAAGCTCGGTAAGAAAGCTGCTTATAAGCATTTAAAATATAGGTATATACTTGAGTAATGTATTTGGCAGACTTAAACAAATAAACAAGTTCAAAAAAGGTTTGATTATTATATGCATATTTTTGATGATTGAGGCTGTAATTTTTTTACCTGTTTTGTATAAAAAAATACAATATAATAATTTGGATATAAATAATATACAAAGCATTGAATATGTAGAATATGAAAACCAGCTTTTTTCCAGTGTGGTTCTTTCTCATAGATACACGCAGGGTTCAGAAATTATAGGAGAATTTATAAACGCTTTTAACAGCGGGAAAGTCCGTCCATACTGCACCCAAAACAACGCAAGCAGCGTTCTGATAATAAAAACTGATATCGGCAAAACTGTATATGCCTATATACAATCGGATATAGCCGGTTTTGATTACGGAAAAATTAATATGCAAATTCATAATCTTAAAGATTTAATTATGCTGCTGCCTGAAGTAGACCTGGTTACGGTACAAAATTAAATTGTTTTATATGTATAAATATGATATACTTAAAAAGTTAATGTACAAAAAAGGAGATTACAAAATGGCTTTTAAAGTTGAAAACATCGAGAATAACACGGCAACTATTAAAATCGAAGTCAGCGCAGAAGACTTTGAAAAAGCGGTTGCAAAGGCATATTTAAAAAACAGAGATAAATTTAAAATTGACGGTTTCAGAAAGGGAAAAGTTCCGCGACAAATGATTGAAGCAAGATACGGCAAAAGCGTATTTTTTGAAGACGCTATTGACGAAGCGTTTCCCGATGAATATTTAAATATAATCGAAAGCGGCGAAATTACAATATCTTCGCGCCCTTATATGAAGAGCGTAGACGAAGTCAGCGCAGAAAAAGGTCTTGTAATGACTATTCAAGTAGCTGTTGAACCGACGGTTGAATTGGGAGCATATGACAGCGTTTCTGTTGCCGCACTAAAATATACCCCTAAAGAAAAAGATGTTAAAGAAGAACTTGAAAAACTTCAAAATCAAAACGCAAGATTAATCTCATCGCAGACTTCGTCAAAAAAAGGCGATACTGTTGTGATAGACTTTGAAGGGTTCATAAACGGAACACCGTTTCAGGGCGGAAAAGCCGAAGGTTTTTCACTTGAACTCGGAAGTAATTCATTCATAGATAACTTTGAAGACCAGCTGGCAGGAAAAAAAGCAGGCGATAACGTTGATGTTGATGTTACTTTCCCGCAAAATTATCAGTCGGCGGATTTAGCGGGCAAAAAGGCTTTGTTCAAAGTATTAATACACGATGTAAAAGCAAAAGAACTGCCTGAAATAAATGACGAATTTGCATCAGAAGTAAGCGAATTCGATACGCTTGAAGAACTTAAAAAAGACCTTAAAGCTAAAATTAAAGCAGGAAAAGAAGCTGAATTAAAACAAGCGGCGCAAAATCAGGTTATTGAAACAGCTATAAGCAACTCAAATGTAGTAATATCAGATTTAATGATAGACGAACGCGCAGAGGCTTATAGAAAAGATTTGGATAACAGGCTAAAGCAAAGCGGAATTGACCCCGATAAATATTTCGGCAATGAGACAGAACAGGTAAAAGCCATATATGATAAATTAAGACAAGACGCCATAGACAGAATAAAAGGCGAAATGGTTGTAGGCAAAATGCTTGAAAAAGAAAATATAGCCATAACCGAAGAAGATTACGAAGCTGAAATCAAAAGATATGCCGACATGTACAAAATTGAGCCTGAAGAGTTTAAAAAACGCATGAACCACGAAAGACTTGAGCTTGTACGCGAAGAAGCAAAAATGAGCAAACTTTTAGATAAACTTATGGATTATGTAAAAGTAGAAAAAGCGACAAAGGCAAAAAAAGCTCCGGCCGACACAGAAAAAAAGGACGAAAAATAAATTTATAATTTATAAAAAATTAATGTATAATTTTTGTATGAAATTAACAATTTATGGAGGTAAATATGGATATGAATTTAGTACCAATGGTTGTAGAACAGACCGGCAGAGGCGAGCGTTCGTATGATATTTTCTCAAGACTGTTAAAAGAAAGAATTATCTTTTTAACAGGCGAAGTAAATGACGTAAGCGCAAGCTTAATTATTGCGCAGATATTATTTTTGGAATCGGAAGACTCGTCAAAAGATATTAACCTATATATCAACAGCCCCGGCGGTTCAATATCGGCAGGCATGGCGATATACGATACAATGAATTACGTTAAATGTGACATTTCAACAATTTGCATAGGCATGGCGGCGTCAATGGGAGCTTTCCTCTTAAGCGCGGGCACCAAGGGCAAAAGACTTGCTCTTCCCAATGCGGAAGTTATGATTCATCAGCCGCTGGGCGGAGCTCAGGGACAAAGCACCGACGTGCAAATATACGCTCACAGGCTGCTTAGAATGAGAAACAAATTAAACGAAATCTTAAGTCAGCTTACAGGGCAAAATATTGAAATAATAGCCCAGGACACAGAACGCGACAATTTCATGACAGCGCAGCAGGCAAAAGATTACGGTTTGATAGACAAAATTATAATTAACAGATAATTGTTTAAAGAAAGGAATTTTATGAAAAAAGTTTGCAGTTTCTGCGGAAATACTCAAACTGAAGATATTGATATAATTGTTAGCGGCGATGTTTGCATTTGCTCTCAATGCATATTAAGGTGCGCCGATATTTTAATATACGAAAAAAACGATGAATTCATAAAAGGTATTGATAACCTAAAACAAAAAAAAGGCGCCCCTAAAAAAAGCGATAAGGATTTTGACTATGAATTCACCCCGTCGGAACATACTATATCAAAAGAAAAAATTCCTAAACCCGTTGAAATAAAAAATTATCTTGATGAATATGTAGTCGGACAGGAAAACGCTAAAATAACACTGTCAGTTGCAGTATACAATCATTATAAACGTATTTTTCTAGACAGCGAAGACGATGTGGAGATACAAAAAAGCAACGTGCTGCTGCTCGGTCCTACCGGCTGCGGCAAAACCCTTCTTGCGGAAACTTTGGCAAAAAAACTAAATGTTCCTTTTGCGGTAACTGATGCGACTTCGCTCACGGAAGCGGGCTATGTAGGAGAAGATGTAGAAAATATTCTGCTGAAACTTATACAGGCCGCAAACGGCGACATACAGCTTGCCGAGCGAGGCATTATTTACATCGATGAAATAGACAAAATTTCCCGCAAAAGCGAAAATACGTCTATTACCCGCGATGTAAGCGGCGAAGGCGTGCAGCAGGCGCTGTTAAAAATTCTCGAAGGCACAACTGCCAATGTTCCTCCTCAGGGCGGAAGAAAACATCCGTATCAGGAATTTTTGCAGATAAATACCAAAAATATTCTGTTCATTTGCGGCGGCGCTTTTGACGGGCTTGAAAAAATTATTCAAAAACGCGTCGGCAAAAAGGGCATGGGTTTTGAATCAGACATCAAGGACGCTAAATCCGTAAGCAAAGGCGAAATACTATCTCAGGTTATGCCTGGGGATATTATGAAATACGGCATGATTCCAGAGCTCGTAGGCAGAATTCCTATAATTACCGCACTTGACGAACTTGATCTTAAAACGCTTATAAGAATTCTCAATGAGCCCAAAAATTCTCTAACGAAACAATATAAAGCGCTTTTTAAAATAGACGGAGTAACTCTCGTTTTTGAGGATAAAGCGCTTGAACAGATAGCTAAGCTTACAATGAACAGGGGTCTGGGCGCAAGAGGACTTCGAGGCATTATGGAAAACATAATGATGCCCGTAATGTATACCATACCATCCTCGGCCGATGTTAAAGAATTTACGGTAGATAAAAAACTGGTAGATAAAAGCATCAAGGACACACTGGACAATAAAAACGCAAGTTAAGAATAAAAAAGACTGTTTACAGTCTTTTTTTATTTTATAGGACAGATTTATTGCTGTTTTTTTATTTTTTGATATAATAAATAGGCGTGTCAAAAAAGGTAGGAACATATATGAAAACACAAAACAAAAAACTCATACTAGCTGATCTTGCAATGGTACTTATGGCTTTAATCTGGGGCGGAGGTTTTGCCGGCAATAAAATACTCCTAAACGGCGGAATGCAGCCCACACAGCTTATCGCGCTGCGCTTTATAATAGCGGCAGTTTTATTAAGTTTAATTTTTATAAAAAGATTTAAAAAAGATAAATCCCTTATAATAGCAGGGCTTTTTATCGGTCTTGCTTTAGCAGTCAGTTTTATCATCCAGACAATAGGCCTTAAATACACAACCGCAAGCAATAACGCGTTTTTAACAAGCGTATATGTAATATTGGTTCCTATTATAGCTTATTTCATAACTAAACGCAGACCCGATAAATTTAATCTTACGGCAGCAATTTTAGTCGTAATAGGCGTATTGCTCCTTACGGTGGACTTTACAAGCTTTTCTCTCGGAAAAACTGCAACTTTCAAAGGTGATATGCTTACGCTTATAGGAGCGGTATGTTACGGATTTCAAGTTTCTCTTGTAGCGTATTATTCAAGAAAACATGACCCTATTTTGCTTGCTGTTATTCAGATAATTTTTGTTGCCGTGTTCAGTACGGTTTTTGCGTTAATTTTTGAAGGTCCTCATTTTACAATTACTAAAGACGGCATATTAATACTCATATACCTCAGCGTTCTTGCAACAGCGCTGTGTTTAGTGCTTCAAAATGTCGCTCAGAAATATACCTCTCCCACTCATGCAGGCATCTTAATGAGCCTCGAAAGCGTATTCGGCACTCTCATGGGCGTTGTTATTTTGCATGAGCGTATAACAAGTCAGATGTATCTTGGATTCGCAGTTATTTTTCTGGCGCTGATAATAGCCGAAACAAAACTTTCCTTTATGAAAAAGCTATCCGAAAAAAAGATATTGGCTGAGAAAAAAAGTTAGATATAAACAAAAAGCTGTCTTGCGACAGCTTTTATTTATATGAGTTCCATTCCCCTTTTAAGTGCTTTTATATTAATATCTGCAAATTGTTCTTTAACATTGTCTTTAATAACTTTTTCCCACGATATATGCTCAAGATTCATTGCCTTAATAAGCGAACCAAGCAAAACCATATTCATGACTTTCTCGTTGCCTATTTCTCTTGCTATCTTGGCGGCGTCATAAATTATACAGTCTTTAACATTTTCTTTTATGTACTCTTTTATGCCTTCAGGATACTCAAATGCTCCCACCAAAATCGGTATAGACATTATCTGATAATCATTTATTACCACTTTGCCCCCCATTTTTAAGTACTCAATCCATCTGTTTGCTTCCATTTCCTCAAAAGCAACCAGTATATCGGCTTCGCCTTTGTCAATAACGGGTGCGTAAACTTCGTCCTTGCTGTACACTATGTGCGAAGTAACGCTTCCGCCTCTTTGGCTCATGCCGTGTATTTCCGACATTTTTACATTATATCCTGCATATAAAAGTCCGTTTGACAGTATTTTCGCGGCAAGTATAGTGCCCTGTCCGCCGACTCCTGATAATAAAATCTTATTTATTGCCATGTTACACACCTGCCCTTTCTATAGCTTTCGCTGGGCAAACCTGAGCGCATATACCGCAGCTTACGCACGCCGAATTAGTGTTTACTTTCTTATTTTCTTTATCATATTCAAGACCGGGGCATCCCGTGGTTTTTAGGCACACCTTGCATCCTGTACATTTTTTGCTGTCTATAGTCACACTTGCGGGTTTTTTAAATTCAATAGATTCTTGTTTCGTAAGCTTTTTCATAACACATGGATACCTGAAAATAATTACGTGCAATTCATCAGATTCCACAGCTTTCGTAAGAGCTTCTTCGCTTTCCGTCAGATTCATGGGATTGACTATTGTAATATTTTTTATGCCGAAAGAAGCGCACACGTCTTCAAGTTTGGAAGGCTCGACTTCACTGCCTGCAAGCAGTCTTCCCGATCCCGGATTTTCCTGATGTCCCGTCATCGCTGTGGTTTTGTTATCCAGTATGCATACAACAGGCGTGCCTTTATTGTATGCCGTATTCATAAGGCTGTTTACGCCCGTATGATAAAACGTTGAGTCTCCTATAACCCCAATAGAGCGTTTTTTAATTCCGCGTCTGTTAAATGACACTTGCGAACCGTGAGCCATGCTTAAGCTCGCTCCCATGCATACAACATTATCAACGGCGTTAAACGGCGGAATTGCTCCCAGCCCGTAACATCCAATATCTCCGTGCACTATAACGTCATATTTTTTTCTTATTTTTGAAAGTACGTAAAATGTTCCTCTGTGAGGGCATCCCGCGCAAAGCGCAGGCGGCCTCGGCACTATAAATTCGCGTTTTGCCTGTATATATTTTGAGTCTTCATTAAAAAATGTCTTCTTAAGCATAGGTACGCTGTATTCACCGGTATACGGATTGAATCCGGCTTTTACAAACGCGTCTTTGCCTATGCACTCTATTCCTTCATTTTTAAGATGGTTTTCTATGTACGGCGCCAGCTCTTCAATTACAATTAATTTTCCTACATTGCGCGCAAACTCTTTTATCATCTCCATCGGCATGGGGTATGAAAATCCTATTTTTAAGTATGAGGCCTTATTGCCGAATACTTCCTTAGCATAGTAATACGGCACTCCCGAGGAAATAATGCCTATATCTTTGCTGTTGTATTCTATGTAATTGTATTTGCTTGCGTTTGACAGTTCGGTAAGCTCTTTTGTGCGCTTGTTCACTCTGGCCAACATCCCAACCATCGCTGCGGGAAGCGGCACTTTAGGCTCCTTGCTTATATTTTCAGGTTCTTTTTCAACTCTTTCTTTAAATGTTACAGGCGTCTTGCTGTGACATATTCGGCCTGTCATTCTAATAGTTACGAGCGTCTTTTGTTTTTCGCTTATTTCATAAGCGTCTTTTATCATGTCAATTACTTCGCCGCTGTCTGAAGGTTCAAACATCGGCATGTTTGAAAATTCTGCGAATATTCTGTTGTCCTGTTCGTCCTGAGATGAATAATATCCAGGTTCGTCACACACGACCAGAATAAGCCCTCCGTCAATTCCGGGAAGTGAAATAGACATAAACGGGTCCGCTGCCACATTTAGTCCGACTACTTTCATTGCGGCCATCGAACGCATGCCTGCCTGCGCTGAGCCTATAGCCGCTTCCAATGATACTTTTTCATTAGTCGCCCATTCCGAATAAATTTCCGAATACTCTCCGACTTCTTTTAAAATTTCCGAACTCGGCGTGCCCGGGTAAGCTGAGGCGAATGTCGCGCCTGCCTCATAAACACCGCGTGCTACCGCTTCGTTTCCTGTCAAAAATTTTTTCATATATATCTCCTTTCATAATTCTTTCTTGTATGCTTGTATTACAGGTTAAATATTAATACTATTATCATCTATTGTCAATATATCAATAAAAAAAGAGCGAATATTTTCGCTCTTTTTACTTAGTATTATTCTATAACTCCGCCTTTATCGGCTGACTTGGCAAGTTTAGCGTAAATAGACAAATATCCGCTTAGTTCTTTTTGCGTATAGCGCCATTCAGCTTTTCTCTTTGCCATTTCTTCATCGCTTATATGTAATGTAAGCTCTTTGTTTATTACGTCAATAGTAATCTTATCCCCGTCTTTTACAAGCGCTATAGGGCCGCCTGCCGCCGCTTCAGGAGAAATGTGACCCACAAAGCATCCGTTATTCGTGCCCGAAAAACGACCGTCTGTTATAAGCGCCGCGCTTTTCGCGAGTCCCTGTCCGTGCATGATTTTCATAGTAACAGCCATTTCCCTCATTCCCGGACCGCCTTTAGGTCCTTCATAACGGATAACAACAACATGTCCGGACTTGACTTTCTTATCTTCAAGCGCCTGTATGCTTTCTTCTTCGCTGTCAAAACAAATAGCCGTACCAGTAAACTGCCTTACTTCTTCGGCAATAGCGGCTGGTTTAGCAACTCCCGTATCAGGAGCGAGATTGCCCCTCATTATAGCAAGACCGCCTAATTTGCTGTGAGGATTTTCAAGCGTTCTTACCATATCGTCATTTGCCGAGTAAGTATATACATGCTCGTCAATATTTTCTTTAACGGTCTTTGTGCTTACGGTCAGAGCGTCTAAGTCAAGAAGCGTTTTTAAATGCTCCATTACTCTGGGCACGCTGCCTGCTTTATAAAAATCTTCCATATCCCAGTCATTGCTTGCGGGATTTATTCTTGCGATATGAGGAACAATATTGCTCTGCTTGTCAAATTCATTCATTATATCATCTGTATTAATTCCTACAAGATGGCCTATAGCGCATAAATGTATGACTGCGTTAGTGCTTCCGCCTGACGCCATAACGTATCTTATAGCGTTTTTAATCGCTTTAAATGTTATTATATCGGTCGGTTTTATGCCTTTATAAACAAGCTGTACTATTTTTTCTCCTGTTTGCTGAGCCGCTCTCAATCTTTCCGAATAAACTGCGGGTATAGCGGCAGAACCCGGAAGCGACATGCCTAAAGCTTCCGTAGTGCAGCACATAGTGTTCGCTGTTCCGTAAAATTGACAAGAGCCGCAGGTTGGTGTGCAGGTTGTGCCAAGTTTAAATAAATCGTCTTTTGTAATCTTGCCTATCTGATACATTCCGTAAGCTTCAGCAATTGTCGATAAGTCCGCTTTTGACTTTTCTCCGAATGCCGCGCCCGACAGCATCGGCCCGCCTGCTAAAAATATAGCCGGAATGCCTGCTCGTATAGCGCCCATTATCATTCCTGGAACTATTTTATCGCATGAAGCTAAAAGCACAATCCCGTCAAGTTTATGAGCTTTTGCCATTGTCTCAACAGTGAAAGCTATCAAATCTCTTGAGGGCAGAGTAAAATTGTTGCCGATATGACCGTTTGCCACACCATCGCAAATAGCAATAGTGCCGAATTCTACAGCTGTTCCTCCTGCTCTGTATATGCCTTTTTTTACAAACTCGGCAACTTGTCTTAAATGAGAATGCCCGGGAACTATTTCATTAAACGAATTTGCTATCCCTATTATCGGTCTGTTCAAATCATCATCAGAAAACCCGTTAGCTTTATAAAAAATAGTATTTAAAATATCATCTGATGTAAATTTTGGTTTATATTTTTCTGACATCTAATCACTTCCTTTTTATTTTATATAGAATTTATGTTTATATATGATGTTGTTAATTAAATAAGTGTTTAATGCATAAAGGCTTGCTTGCAGACTAACGCTGATAATCCGCGCTAGCTTTTTAAAACTCAGCGCATTTAACTTATAACAATTTTAACGTCAGCAAACCTTACAAGGTAAAACTGACGCTAAAATGTTACCTGCTTATCTTAAAATATATGTTTAAAATTTATTTTATAAACTGTTTATAGTCAAGCACTCCGCCTTTATCAGCAGAACGCGCCAGAAACGCGTAACGAGCCAAATATCCTTCTAATACTTTAGGTTCATATTTCCATTCGGCTTTTCGTTTAGCAAGTTCTTCATCGCTTACATGAAGCATAAGTTTTTTATCAATTACATCAATTGTTATTTCATCCCCGTCTTTAACAAGCGCTAAAGGTCCGCCCATCGCCGCTTCAGGGGAAACATGGCCTACAAAACATCCGTTGTTAGTGCCTGAAAATCTTCCGTCAGTTACAAGCGCAGTCGATTTTGCAAGTCCCTGTCCGTATAACATTTTCATCGGCGAATACATTTCTCTCATTCCCGGTCCGCCCTTAGGTCCTTCATATCTAATAACTACTACGTGACCCGGTTTAATTCTAAGCTCTTCCAACGCTCTTGTGCATTCTTCTTCGCTGTCAAAACATATTGCCTTACCCGTAAATACTCTCAATTCCTCTGCAATTGCTGCAGGTTTTGATACAGCAGTATCAGGAGCCAGGTTTCCGCGCATTATAGCAACTCCTCCGAGTGTGCTGTGCGGATTGTCAAGCGTTCTCATAAGATCATTATTTTCGGGATAACAGAATGTATATTCATCAAGGTTTTCTTTTAATGTTTTTCCGCTTGCGGTCATAACGTCAAGATTAAGTTTTTCAGAAATGTTAATCATTACCTGAGGTATTCCGCCTGCTTTGTAGAAGTCTTCCATATCCCATACGTTGGAAGCCGGATTAACTTTTGCAATATGCGGTACTATGTCGCTCTGCCTGTCAAATTCTTCCATAATTATGTCAGTATCTATTCCTAATTCATAAGCAAGAGCAGGCAAATGCAGAACTGCGTTTGTGCTGCCTCCTGTCGCCATACATACAGCTATAGCGTTTTGAATTGATTCAAATGTTATTACTTTTCTGGCGGTAATTTTATTGCGTACAAGCTCAACAATTTTTTCTCCGGATTCCTGAGCATTTCTAAAACGTTCAGAATATACGGCAGGTATTAACGCAGCTCCGGGAAGAGTCATCCCTACAGCCTCAGCAAGACAGCACATGGTGTTAGCCGTACCATAAAATGCGCACGAACCGCATGTGGGGCTTACAATCTGCGCAAGATTATCAACATCTTCTTTTGTAATTTTTCCAGCCTGCATCATGCCGACTGCTTCGGTAACAGCTGTTCCGTCAGCTTTTGTTTTCGCTCCGAATGCCGGTCCTCCGAGCATCGGTCCGCCCGGAACAATTATTGCAGGAATATTCGCTCTTGCCGCAGCCATAAGCATGCCGGGTACTATTTTATCGCACGAGCCCAACATAACTATACCGTCCAATTTATGAGCTCTTATCATTACTTCAATACTGTCTGCTACAATTTCTCTTGAAGGCAGTATATAATACATTCCCGAGTGACCTTGCGCTATGCCGTCACAGCACGCAATTGTGCCGAATTCTACTGCGCTGCCGCCGCCTCTGTATATACCTTTTTTAACAAAGTCAGCAACTTGTCTTAAATTATAATGACCCGGAACCAGTTCATTGAATGAATTAGCTATACCTATTATCGGTCTTTTAATATCTTCATTGCTCATGCCCATTCCCGACCAAAGCGTTTTATGAAACATTTTATCGCCGGAATCATCTTTTATAACTTTACTCATGTTATTATCGTCCTCCTAGTTTATTAATAAATTTTATTATTCTAATACTCCGCCTTTATCAGCTGATCTTGCAAGTCTGGAATAACGGGCAAGATATCCTTTTACAACTTTTGGCGTGTATTTCCATTCCGCCTTTCTTTTTGCCAGTTCTTCGTCGCTTACATGAAGTGTCAGTTGTTTATTTATTACGTCTATCGATATTTTATCGCCGTCTTTAACAAGCGCAATGGGTCCTCCTACTGCAGCTTCGGGAGAAATATGACCTACAAAGCATCCGTTGTTTGTGCCTGAGAATCTGCCGTCAGTTATTAAGGCCGTGCTTGTCGCAAGTCCCTGCCCGTGCATAATTTTCATAGGAGCGTACATTTCTCTCATACCCGGCCCGCCTTTCGGTCCTTCGTATCGTATAACCACAACATGTCCCGGTTTTACCTTAAGTTCTTTTAAAGCTTTAGCGCACTCTTCTTCACTGTCAAAACAAATCGCCTCTCCGGTAAATTGTCTTACATCTTCTTTAATAGCAGCCGGTTTTGCAACCCCCGTATCCGGAGCGAGGTTTCCTCTCATGATCGCAAGTCCGCCTAATTTGTTGTGAGGATTGTCTAGAGTGCGCACCAAATCGTCATCGAACGGATATGAAAATACATATTCCTCAAGATTTTCGCCCATAGTTTTTCCTGTAACTGTAACAGCGTCTGTTTGAATTAAAGACTTAATGTTTATCATAGTTTTCGGCACGCCGCCTGCTTTATACCAGTCTTCCATGTCCCAAACATTTGATGCCGGGTTTACTGTAACTATTACAGGCACTTCTTTGCTTTGTCTGTCAAATTCTTTAAGTATCAATTCAGTATCAATTCCCAGCTCATAAGCCAGCGCGCAAAGATGAATAACCGCGTTTGTGCTTCCGCCCGACGCCATTAATATGCTTATTGCATTTTGGATAGCTTTATATGTTAATACATCAGTTGATTTTATGCCTTTTTTTACGAGTTCAACAATGGCTTCGCCCGATTGCTGCGCATTTCTGAGACGTTCCGAATATACCGCGGGTATTAAAGCTGTTCCGGGCAGTGACAACCCTAAAGCTTCCGCAACTGCGCACATTGTATTGGCAGTTCCGTACATAGAGCACGAACCGCAAGTGGGCATGGTAAGAGTTGCAAGATTACGCACTTCTTGTTCTGTGGCTTTGCCAACCTGCATCATCCCCAATGCTTCCGTATAAGCCGTTCCGTCTGTTTTTTTCTTTCTGCCGAATGCCGGTCCGCCAAGCATTGGTCCGCCCGGCACAAATATTGTCGGTATATTTACTCTGGCTGCAGCCATAAGCATACCGGGAACAATTTTGTCACACGAGCCCAGCATAACAAGACCGTCAAAATGATGGATTTTTACCATTGTCTCAATGCTGTCCGCAACTACTTCTCTTGAAGGCAGTATATAAAAGTTACCTTCATGACCTGTAGCAACTCCGTCGCATCCGGCAATTGTGCCGAATTCAACAGCAGTTCCGCCTGCGCGGTAAATGCCTTTTTTAACAAAATCAGCTACCTGCCTTAAATTCATATGGCCCGGAACTATTTCATTAAATGAGTTTGCAATGCCTATAATAGGTCTGCTTAAGTCGCTGTTTGAACAACCGAATGCTTTGTAAAACATTAAATTGTTCAGATCTTCCAATCTGTCCCATGAAAAATTGGGTTCGTATTCTTTCATTTTTAACCTCCGCGTATATTTTATTTTACATGTACTAAAAATATAGTATAATAAGCTAACTATTAAATATTATACTATATTTATATATAATTTTTTAATTATATTTTAATATATTAATTTACTGAATATAATATAAATGTTTAATAAACTGCAAAATTATATAAAATTTGAAATTTTTTTAACCAAAAAGTATTTAAAGGAGTTTGTATTATATGAAAAAAAGATTATACAAAGACAAAAGCACCGGTATATTAGCGGGAGTGTGCTCGGGAATAGCGCAATATTTTGATACGGACGCTTCTATTGTCAGAATTTTATATGTAGTACTCTCAGTAATCAGCGCGGCATTTCCGGGCATTATTGTCTACATACTGCTTATTATTATAATGCCCGAAAAATCAAGTTTAGGTTTTACTGATTATAAAATAAATGACGATAAATAACTTTGGTAAAATATGCTGTCTTAAATTATAGAATAGTTTTAAGGTTTTTTTAAAATAATAATTCATAATTACTATTTAAGGAGTGAGCTATTATGAACAGAGAAACCTATACAAAAATTGCGCAGCGCTGTTCGGAATACAAACCTGTTTCTGATATGTTTAAAAATGCTGTGGATGCCGGCGAACCTACTTGCCTTAACTGCAAGCATTTAAAACACGGCATATGCAATATAGATTTAATTGACCCGATAAAAGCAAATATAGAAAAATAAAAGCGGCTTATACGCCGCTTTTTAAAATAATATTGACTTTTGTCCATACTCTGTTAAAATATTTTAGTACACTCAAAGAAAGTCAGAGGGTTTTAATTTGGAAGGTTATCTAAAATGGTCTAAAATATTAAATATATTATTTTACGTGGGTATCGCAGTAGATATTGCATTATTGCTCTACATTATATTAAGTAAAGATACATCTAATATAATTCTTTTGGGCATTTTAGTGATATTTACTGTTTCATTTAAATCAATGAGCAAAAAAATGAAAGAAACATATTATAATAACCCCGATGCTGAAATTGTAGATATTTTTGAGCTTCAATATAAGGCAAATCAACAGGAAAAGAAATTAAAACAAGAAGCAAGAGAGCAGAAAAAAAACAAATTATAAGAGCGGATTACCGCTCTTTTTTTATTTTATCAATTATAACGAAAATACGCATTTTTCAACTTTATAATCTATGTTTGTAACCGAATTTTTGTCTGATGAATTTACAAGCTCCGAATAATAAATTGTATCTTTTCCCTTAAAAATGATTTTTTTGTTTGAAAGCTTAACATCCGAAATAATTCTGATGTTGTTAGCGCCGTTCTTTTCAATAAGTCCTATATTAAATATGGTGGCTTCTTTTTTCACTCTTTCTATATAAACTATCTTGCTGCCTGAATCGTTAAAAAATACATTTTCAATTAATCCGCTTTTTTCATATTTTCTTGAGGCATTAAATATATCGTATAAATAAACCTGATTTGCTTCTTCAAGTTTTGAAATATATACAATTGAATAACTTGATTCATTAACATCAAAATCTTCAACGTTATTATCTATTACTTTAATATCGCCGGCAGCCGTATCTATCATAAATAACGGAGTTTGACTGATGCTTTTATTCTCAGCCTGAACAATGCACAATTGAGATTTATAAAAATACCGCACTTTTTTTATTACAAATCTGTCATCCATTTCATAAAGTATTCTTTTATTTCCGTCTTTATCTGCAAGTTTTATTTTACCGTCTGAAGTTCCGTAAATAACATAGTCTCCTGCTTTTACAACGCCTGTAGAGATATTTTCTTCTTTGCCGGCTATTGTTTTAGTTTTACTTCCGTCTATGGTTGTGTATAAAAGCGTGCGGTTTTGATTTTTATCGCTGCTTATATAATATACGCCGCTTATATCTTTATCAAAGCATGCGCTTACATGGTCGGTTAAATCAAAATTAAAAGGTCTCATCTGCGATGTTTTTGCATTAAATAAATTAGCGCTCATATATGCTTTATCAGCCTGCAAGCCTGTTTGTATATCGGTCTGGGTAGGCAGTGTTACTAAAAATTTACCGCTGTCTTCATTTATATCATATATCATTCCTGCGCACACTTCATTGTAAGATGATATATTGGCCTGCGTCATATTCTGTGTCACATCATTGTCCTTGTCTACAAGAACAGGTACATCGCGTCTTATATATGAATTAGAATATAAAATTCCCACTGAAGATAATATCGCTATTACGAGTAATACTCCAACAATTGTTTTCTTCATTTACTATCCTCTTTATCAATACTCTGGCTTTGTTTCGCCGGTAATATAACGGTTATTAGCGTGCCTTCCCCTTCTTTGCTTTCAAGCGTTACTTCTCCCCCGTGACTTTTTATTATCTGTTTTACTATAGAAAGTCCTAACCCGAACCCGCCCCTGTCTCTGCTTCTTTCCTCATCTACCCTGTAAAATGCTTCAAATACATTCTCTATCATATCATTTGGCACACCTATGCCGTAATCTCTTATGTCAACCTGAATATACTTATCATTTGAAGTCGCAGTTACATTAATCTTGCCGCCTTCATATGAATATTTTATCGCGTTATCTAAAATGTTTATAAATACCTGCTTAATTCTGTCGTAATCACCGAATATTTCCGGAAGCTCTGTTGCTGCGTACGATATATCTATGCCAAATTTCATGCTCTTTATTCTCATAGCTTCAACAACATCATTAAGTACATCGTCAACATCCATGTCCGAAAATATCATATCAAAGTCAATTTTATTGTATTTATTCATCAAAAGAACATCATCAACTAATCTTAACAGCCTTTGTCCTTCTTTATTTATTGTATTCAGCGCCTTGGCAGTAATCTCGGTATTATCTGTTCCTCTTCTTGTAAGCATATCTGTATAACCGATTATTGTCGTAAGCGGCGTTCTTAATTCATGAGAAATGCTGCTCAAAAATTTATTCTGCTCTTTTTTTACCAGCTTATCTTTTGTAATGTCTTTTATTATTACTAAAACATCAATATACATTGTTCTTTTACCGGCAAATTTAGCGCATACATACAGATTTTTATCATTGAATAAAATTTCTTTAATAACCTCTTGGTTTGTTTTTCTTAAATTCAGAACCACATCGCCTATTTCATTCAGCATTGATAATTTAATGTTTTCGTCGGGAATATTTTCATATCCAAGCATCGCCTTAGCGCTTTCGTTTAATGTTATTATGTTGTCGCTGCAATCTATTGCCATTACTCCGCTGTCTATGCTTGACAGCATTAAAGAAAGTTCAAACTGCTTTTCTTTATAATCAAATATTCTCTTAGTAATTTCATCTGCCATTTTATTAAAATTGTCTTTAAGCAAATTTATCTCGTCTTTAGATTTGTATATTACAAATCTTTTATCCAAAACGCCTTCGCTCATATCTTTACTCATTTGAGTAATATCATTTATTGGCGCCATTAAATTTTTGTAAGACATCATCATTATTATTATCAGTATAAAAATGGCTATAAATGTCGCCATTATAAACAATAAAGATGTGTAATGTATAAGTTTGTCCATAGACTGCATTGAATAAATAGTTCTTATAACGCCTATGGCGTTGTCGTCAACAATTACGGGAATAGCGTATACTACATAATTCTCTTTATTTATTTTTGTATACATATAGGATTCTTTTTTAGCGTTCAACGCCGAATAAACTTCGGCATAATATTCCTGTTTATCATCTTTTGAAACTGTTTCGGTGTTAACATCGCCGCCGCTGTCAGCAAGCAGATCCCCGCTTGCATTAAATACCTGAATCCTGCTGCCTGTACTCAGCTGATATTTCTCGGCAAAATACATTGCGTTATCATCAAACGCAGCATCTTTGTCGATATTATAAATACCGTTCTGATAAATTATCTGTTTTGATGTCGCGCTTATTTCATCGGCTTCTGCTGAAAGAGTCTGTATCGCATCATTTACTGAATAACGCTCCATAGTGTTTATAACAAAAATCTCAACAAGAACCATGGATATTACTAAGATTATAATATTGTATAAGTACGTTCTTAGGCGAAAACTTATAAGCATTTTAATTCTTCCTCATTTTGTATCCAATTCCAAAAACAGTTTCTATATATTTTTTGGAAGAATGATCCTCAATTTTTTTCCTTAGCCTTTGAATATGCATATCAACAGTTCTGCTTTCGCCTACATCTACATATTCTTTCCAGATTATATTAAACAAATCTTCCCTGTTGAAAACTTTCTCCGGTGAATGCATAAAAAGCTCAAGCAAATCAAATTCTTTCGGAGTGAGATGAATTTCCCTTCCGGCGACCATCGCGCTTCTGCTTATTAAATTTATTTCTAACTCGCCGTTTTTTATAATATTTTCATCATTTTCTTTGTTTTTCATTTTTTCAGTCATGCCCGCTCGCCTGATCAATACTTTTATTCTTGCCAGCAGTTCCCTCATATCAAAAGGCTTTGTAATGTAGTCGTCGGCTCCCAGCTCCAGTCCCAAAACTTTATCAATAATGTCTGTTTTAGCCGTGAGCATCAATACTGGCACATCGCTCTTAGCCGATATATGCTTGCATACGTCAAATCCGTTCATACTTGGAAGCATAACATCTAAAAGAAGCAAATCTACTTTATTTGCATCAAACAATTTAATTGCTTCCGCTCCGTCAGTGCACGTAAGTACTTCATAGCCTTCAAACTCAAGCTCCATTTTCAAGAGTTCGCAAATATTTATTTCATCATCGACAACTAGAATTCTTTTTTTCATACGTTACCTCAGTTTCATAATATTTTAATTATACACTACTCGTATAAATTATAAAAGTCTAACCTTATAAGGCGATTTTTGTTTATTATAATTCTCTGCTATTTATATATCTTCCCATCAGCACGCCCATCACTGATGCCATCATCAGCCCTCTGGTCCATCCGCTCGAATCTCCGAGGCAATGCAGATTTTTTATGTTTGTATTAAACCTATCGTCCATTTGAATTTTATTTGAGTAAAATTTTATTTCAGGAGCGTACAGAAGTGTTTCGCTGCTTGCAAAACCTGTAACCACTTTATCCATTGCCTGAATAAAACTTAGTATATTTATAAGCGTTCTGTAAGGAAGCGCCGCGCTGATATCACCGGCAACAGCGTCTTTTAGTGTCGGTCTTACGTTTGATAATTCAAGTTCATTTGCCCATGTCCGCTTTCCGTCAAGAATATCTCCGTATCTTTGCACCAAAATGTGTCCGTCAGCCAGCATATTAGCTAACTTTCCTACTTTTTGCGCATATGAGATAGGTTCATTAAACGGAACAGAAAAATTATGGCTGCACAGTATTGCAATGTTTGTATTCGCGGATTTTATCTCTTTGTAGGAATGTCCGTTTACTAAAGCTAAATTATCATCATAATTCTCCTGGCTTACAAATCCTCCTGGATTCTGACAGAACGTTCTTACCTTGTTTTTAAAAGGCTTGGGATATCCTACGAGCTTTGCCTCATATAATAACTCGTTTACTTCTTCCATAATTTCATTGCGTACTTCAACTCTTACGCCTATGTCTACAGTTCCCGGTTTGTGGTCAATATTGTGAATCCTGCACATCTTATCAAGCCAGTGTGCGCCTTTTCTTCCTGCTGCAACAACTATATGCTCAGCATTTATGACAATCGGCTTATTTAAATTGCTTACATCAGCACATTTAGCGCCGCTGCATTCACCGCCGCTTATATTCAAATCAAGGCATACGGTATTATATAAAATCTCCACACCGTTTTCGATTAAATATTTTTGCAGTTGCAAATATATTTCTCTTGCTTTTTCTGTGCCTAAATGTCTTATCGGGCAGTCTACCAGTTTAAGCCCCGATTGAATTGCGCGTCTTCTTATATCTTTAATTTTTTCCGCATTTTCTGTACCTTCAATTTTTTCATCCGCGCCGAAATCAAGATATATTTTATCTGTATAGTCAATTATTTCCTGGGTAACTTTCGATCCTATTAAATCAGGCAAATCTCCGCCAACTTCGTAGCTTAAAGATAATTTGCCGTCAGAAAACGCTCCGGCTCCCGAAAACCCGGATGTTATATGACAGTACGGTCTGCATTTTGCGCAATCTTTTGTTTTAAATTTAGCACAAGCTCTCCTCTCAAGACTACGGCCTTGCTCTATCATCATTATTTTTTTGCCGTAATTATTGCGTAAAAGCTCAAGTGCGGTAAAAATTCCAGCAGGGCCTGTTCCGACAATCAATACATCATATTTCATTTAATTCCTCTTTAATAATTATTTATAACTATATTATAATTATAAAACAAAAAAAATATCGCAAACTGCAAAAGTTTGCGATATTTTTGAATATTTTTATAAATTATTTAACTTCTACTTTTCCGCCGACTTCTTCAATTTTAGCTTTTAAATTAGCTGCTTCTTCTTTATTTGCGGCTTCTTTTATTGTTGAAGGCGCGCCGTCTACTAAGTCTTTAGCTTCTTTGAGTGCAAGACCTGTAAGTTCTCTTACTACTTTAACAACTTTTAATTTTTCTGCGCCTGCATCCTTTAAAACAACTTCAAATTCTGTTTTTTCTTCTTCTTCAACTGCTGCCGCTGCTGGAGCTGCCGCCGCTACTGCTACAGGAGCTGCCGCGCTAACGCCGAATTCTTCTTCTAATGCTTTTACCAATTCTGCAAGTTCAAGTACTGATATGCCTTTAATTTCTTCTATAATTTTTTGAATTTTTTCACTCATTATAATTTCCTCCGTAAATATTAAATTATTTTTTTAATTAGTTAAATTTTTTAAGCGCTTTGTTTTTGTTCTTTAATTGCGTTGAGCGCAACAACCAATCCTCTGATATTTCCGTTAAGAACATTTGCAAGTCCGTATAGCGGAGACTTCAAGCTGCCCAGCATTTTCGCAACAAGTTCTTCTTTGCTTGGAAGAGTTGCAAGACTTTCAACTTCTTTTGAGTTTAATACTTTGCCGTCTACATACCCGCCTTTAATTTCCATTATCTTGTTTTCTTTAATGAAATTGGCTAAAAGTTTTGCAGGAGCAATCTGATCAGCATCGCTTACCGCTATTGCTATAGAGCCTACCAAATAGTCGCATAACCCTTCGCATCCGCTTTCTTTTGCCGCTATTCTTGCCAAAGTGTTTTTATATACTTTATAGTCGATATTGGCGTCTCTTGCTTTATTTCTTAAAATAGTAGCTTTTTCAACGCTTATGCCTTTATAATCAACTAAAACTATAGACTTGGCGTTTTTGAATTTCTGGCTTATTTCAGCAACCGTTTGTTTTTTGCTTTCAATATTAGCAGACATTTTTTCCCTCCTTTATATAAAATAAAAAAACTCTTTTCGCAGACAGCAAAAAGAGCTTAGATTAATCATTCTCTTTTACACCTGAACAGGATTTACTTTACTACCTGCCGTCTGCGGTATAACATATTTATTATATAATATTGCCCAGTATTATGTCAATATTTTAATTTAATGCGAATTAATATTTTGAAGAGTTTATTCTAACTCCGGGTCCCATAGTGCTTGCAATGGTAACGCTTCTGAAATACTGACCTTTTGAAGCCGCAGGTTTTGCTTTTCTGACAGCGTCCATTAATGTGTCAATATTTTCTGAAAGCTTTTCAGCTTCAAAGCTTGCTTTGCCTACAGGCACATGGATAATGTTTGTTTTGTCAAGTCTGTATTCAACTTTACCGGCTTTAATTTCGTTTACCGCTCTTGTTATATCCATAGATACAGTACCGCTCTTCGGATTAGGCATAAGACCTTTCGGACCAAGCACGCGTCCCAATTTACCTACGATACCCATCATATCAGGCGTTGCAACAGCAACATCAAAGTCAAACCAGCTTTCTTTCTGAATTTTTTCAACAAGCTCTTCTCCGCCTGCATAATCCGCGCCGGCTGTCAGCGCTTCTTTGACTTTATCCCCTTTTGCAAATACCAATACTCTTACTGTTTTGCCTGTTCCGTTAGGCAGGACAACCGCTCCTCTAACCTGCTGATCAGCATGTCTTGAGTCAACGCCGAGCTTAATGTGCATTTCAATAGTTTCATCAAATTTAGCTGTAGCGTTTGATTTAACTACCGATATCGCTTCGCTCAGATCGTAAAGCTTTTGCTTATCGACTGTCTTAGCTTTTTCCAGATAATTTTTTCCTCTTTTCATTATTTCCTCCATGTGGTATATATTCGGCTTGCGCCTCCCACTTATTTATCTCAAAGGATAAATTGCTTATATAATTATTCTTCTACCGTAACGCCCATGCTTCTTGCCGTGCCGGCTATCATGCTTTTTGCCGCGTCAAGCGATGCTGCGTTTAAATCAGGCATTTTAAGTTTAGCAATTGCTTCAAGCTTTTCTTTTGACAAAACGCCTACTTTTGTTTTATTCGGTGTTGCCGAACCGCTTTTTAATGCAAGCTCTTTCTTAATTAAAACTGCCGCAGGCGGGGTTTTTGTAACAAACGTAAATGATTTATCCTGATATATTGAAATAACAACAGGAGTTATTATTCCGTCCATATCTGCGGTTCTTGCGTTAAACTGCTTGCAAAAATCCATTATGTTTACGCTGTGCTGACCAAGCGCCGGTCCTACAGGCGGTGCAGGAGTAGCTTTGCCTGCGGGTATTTGTAATTTTACTAATCCTATAACCTTTTTAGCCATTATTATTCACCTCTATGAAATACGCTGAACTATATCTTAGATATCTGTAGAAACTCAAGTTCAACCGGAGTTTCTCTTCCAAACATCGATATATTCGCTTTAATTTTTCTTTTTTCAATATTAATTTCTTCAACAACGCCGGTAAATCCTTCAAAGGGTCCCGAAAGCACCTTGACAATATCGCCGACTTTTATATCAATAGTAGGTATCTTGTCTCTTATTCCAAGAGAGCGCAGCTCGTTATTTGAAAGCGGCACAGGCTTAGAGCCGGGACCTACAAACCCCGTAACGCCCCTGGTGTTTCTTACAACATACCAGCTTTCATCAGTCATAAACATTTTAACAAGCACGTACCCCGGGAAAACCTTTTTCATAACAAGTTTTCTCTGTCCGCCTTTTGTTTCTTCCACTTCATACATAGGAACTACTACTTCCTCAATAAGGCTGTGCATGTTTCTGCTTTCAACGGCGGCTTCTATGCCGTCTTTAACCTTATTTTCATAGCCCGAATAAGTATGAGCTACATACCATTTGGCTTCACTATCCATATATTATCACCTGTAGCCTGATTATTTAAACAACGGCAATGTAGCGGCGCGCAATCCTGAGTCTGCGATCCAAAAAATCAATGCCATTATAACTACTAACCCAAGCACGACGCCTGTGTGCTGAATTAATTCTTTTTTCGACAGCCACGTGATTTTTTTTACTTCGGTCCACATGCCTGATAAAAACTTAACCGCTCTTTTAGGAACGTTTTTAAGTGCGCTTAACCTTGACGGTTTTTTTCCTGTACTCTTGCTCATTTTTTAAACCTACCTGGTTTCTTTATGTGTTGTATGTTTTTTGCAGAACTTACAGTATTTTTCAAGTTCTATTCTGTCAGGGTCATTTTTTTTGTTTTTTCTGCTTGTGTAATTTCTTTGTTTGCATTCCGTGCATGCCAGCGTGATGTTCACCCTCATAACTAAACCTCCATTGTCATTTGCAAGCCATAAATTTTCCGGCACTAAAAAAAGGCCTCTTGCCTTTTTTTAATTTAGTGCTCAAATTATAACAAATATAATATTAAAATGCAACATAATTTTATTAACTTAGTATTAATTTTATAATATATTTTACCCTATCAACCGTAAACTTTCTTTCCTTCAATGTAAGTTGCAATAACTTTGCTTCTCACATCAAACGGATCGCCTTCAAAAACTACAAAATCAGCGTCTTTATCCATGTCGATACTTCCCACTCTATTATCTATCCCCAGTATCTGCGCCGGATATAAAGTTATCGATTTTAACGCTTCAGCTTCACTCATGCCTTCTCTTATAGCAAGAGCGGCGCATACTATCAAATGCTGAATGGGCGTAACGGGATGGTCGGTCGTAAGAGCCGTTTTAATTCCTTTTTTATTTAAAACAGCCGCCGTTTTAAATGTCCTGTGCGTTAGTTCCACTTTTGACCTTGACGTAAACGAAGGTCCTACAATCGCGGGGAAATTTTCGCGGTATAAAATATCCGCAACCAAGTCGCCTTCCGTGCAATGGTCAATTGTAAGATTAATATTAAATTCTTTCGCTATTCTTATAGCAGTAAGTATGTCGTCCGCTCTGTGGGCATGCACTTTTAATGGTATCTGTCTTTCAAGCACGGGCATAAGCGCCTGCGCTTTTAAATTTGTCTCAAGCGAGGATGACGCTCTTGCTGAGCTTTTTTTCTTTGAGTAATCAACAGCCTCAGTAAGCGTCTGGCGCAGCAGCGCTGCAGTGCCCATACGCGTGCTGGGAAGTTTCTTTTCTTTTCCGTAAACGCGTTTGGGGTTCTCTCCCAATGCGCATTTCATAGCGGCAGGTTCTTTTACAACCATCTCATCTACGCTTTTCCCGTATGTTTTAATAACTGCAAACGTGCCGCCCAAAACATTCGCGCTGCCTGGACCGGCAGCTACAATAGTAACGCCTCCAGATAAAGCGTCGGTAAAACCTTCATCCATCGGGTTAATTGCGTCAATAGCTCTAAGCTGCGGCGTTATGGGGTCCGTCATTTCATTTGTGTCATCTCCCACAAGCCCAACACATTCTTCGTGCAAGCCTAAATGTGAATGAGCGTCAATAAGACCGGGCAATACATTGCAGCCTTTCAAATCAACCAGCTCTGTTCCGTCAGGCGCAATAATATCTTTTCCGAACGCTTTTATTTTGCCTCTCGCAACAAAGAGTTTGCCGTTTTCAATTATAGGCCCCGACGCGGTGTAGATATTGCAATTATGAAAAAGTGTAAACATCTTATCCTCCGTTAAAAAATAACAAATGTATAATTATTTATATTATGTTAAATTTATGTCAGTATATGATATTTAATTTTTAAAAATTATATGGTATTATTAATACTTCAGTAGTCTTATATATATAAATAATTTTATACTTAATTTAAATCAATAAAAATAAAATGGTTTAATAATAACTTTTTTAAGATATGTTTGCTTTTTTATAACAAAATCAATAAATATTTATGATATTATAACATAAGTAAACAATAAATGATAAAAAGTTTATATAATATAAGTTATTTAATAAATTAATTTTATGCTATTTGATGAAATATTAAATTATTTTTGTTTTATATTTATTCATAAAAAGGGAGTGAGAACAACTGTGTATAAAATACTCAGAAAAGAAGACCTCAATCAAACAACTACATTAATGGAAATCGAGGCGCCAAGGGTTGCCGCTAAAGCTCAAATAGGCCAGTTTGTAATTCTTCGCGTAAATGAAGAAGGCGAACGCATTCCGCTGACAATTGCCGCATGGGACAAAAAAACAGGCTCTGTTACAGTTATTTTCCAAAAAGTAGGTAAAACAACTATGCTTTTGGGCGAAAAGAAACAAGGCGAATTTATCAGCGATTTTGCGGGTCCTTTAGGCAAACCCACAGAAATGGAAGGCTATAAAAGAGTTATAGTCGTAGGCGGTGGACTCGGCTGCGCTATTGCGTACCCCACTGCCAAAGCTTTTTTTGATAAAGGCATTGAAGTTGACCTTATCGCTGGATTTAAAAATAAAGATATAGTAATACTTGAAAAAGAAATGAAAGCCGCAAGCACGAGACTTCATTTAATGACGGATGACGGCTCATACGGCAAAAAAGGTTTCACAACTACGGAACTTGAAGAAATATTAACTAACGATCCGAACTACGACGCTGTATTCACGTTCGGTCCTCCCATAATGATGAAATTCGTATCAGCCGTTACTAAAAAATTCAATGTCAAAACAATAGTAAGCATGAACCCAATAATGATAGACGGCACGGGTATGTGCGGCGGATGCCGCTTAACTGTAGGCGGAGAGACTAAATTCGCATGCGTTGACGGCCCTGATTTTGACGGTCACCAAGTAGACTGGGATGAAATGATGCGCCGTTCGGCAATGTATAAGCCGCAGGAAGCGAAAGCTATTGAAGAACACAAATGCAGAATGGAGGGCATGAACTGATGAGCAAACCGAATATGTCACAAGAAAAAACGCCTATGCGCGAACAGGATGCCATAGAAAGAGGCAAAAACTTTGACGAAGTAGCTCTTGGCTATACAGAAGAAATGGCCGTTAACGAGGCGGCAAGATGCTTAAACTGCAAAAACAAACCCTGCATTGAAGGATGCCCCGTAAACGTGCAGATACCTGATTTTATCAGCCTTATAAAAGATAAAGATTTTAAAGGCGCGTATGAAAAAATAAGAGAAACCAACTCCCTTCCGGCAGTATGCGGACGCGTTTGCCCGCAGGAAACGCAATGTGAAGCAAAATGCGTGCGAAGCGCAAAAGGCGAAAGCGTAGGCATAGGCAGACTTGAGCGTTTCGCGGCTGACTGGTACATGCAAAATATAGACGAAAAGGCGAAAGCTCCCGCTAAAAACGGCCATAAAGTAGCCGTTATCGGCTCAGGTCCGGCAGGGCTTACATGCGCTGGCGATCTTACGCAAATGGGCTATGAGGTAACGATATTCGAAGCGTTCCATAAAACAGGCGGCGTACTCGTATACGGCATACCCGAATTCCGTCTTCCAAAAGCAATAGTTCAGGCTGAAATTGACAAACTCGTTGAGGCTGGCGTGAAAATTGAAACTAATGTTTTAGGCGGCAAAGTAGTAACTGTTGAAGAACTTTTTGAAGAAGGTTACGAAGCAGTATTTATCGGCACAGGCGCAGGTCTTCCGATGTTTATGCATATTCCGGGCGAAAACTTAAACGGAGTATTCTCCGCCAATGAGTTCTTAACCAGAATTAACCTTATGAAAGCGTACCGCGACGATTACGATACCCCCATAATGAAATTTAATAAAGTGGCTGTTGTAGGCGGCGGCAATGTTGCTATGGACTCCGCAAGATGCGCTCTGCGTCTTGGAGCGGAAAAAGTATACATAGTATACAGAAGAAGCATGGTTGAGCTTCCTGCAAGAGCTGAAGAAGTTCATCACGCAATAGAAGAAGGCATAGACTTTAAACTTCTTATCAACCCTACTAAAATACTCGGCGATGACAAGGGCTATGTTAACGGCATTGAATGCATAGAAATGACTTTAGGCGAACCTGACGCTTCCGGCAGAAGGCGACCTGTAGAAAAACCGGGCAGCGAGTTTACGCTCGATGTAGACGCTGTAGTAATGGCTCTTGGCACAAACCCCAATCCTATTATGAAAGACAACACGCCTAACCTTGAAGTAAACAAAAAAGGCGGCATAGTCGCGGACGAACAGACTGGTGCGACATCAATCCCGGGCGTATTCGCTGGCGGCGACGCTGTAACAGGCGCGGCAACCGTAATACTCGCTATGGGCGCAGGCAAACAATCTGCGGCGGCAATTGACGAGTACATTAAGTCAAAAAAATAATTTAAGACATATCAAAACAGACATATTGAATAATATGTCTGTTTTTTTTATTTCATTTATGATACGATTATATTCTATTTGTGGCGGACTTATAAGAACAGAGAGGACTTTTATGAGATATTTTGATACAAAAGTAGACAGCTTCAGACTGCGTTATGCATCAGAAAAAGATATAGACCTTATATTCTATTTTATAAAACAGCTTGCAAAATATGAGCATATGAGTGATGATGTGGTTGCTACTGAAGAAGGGCTAAGTAAGTCTATATTTCAGCAGAAACGCGCCGAAGTGCTTATAGCGGAATATAAAGGTGAGCCTGTAGGTTTCGCGCTGTATTTTTACAATTACTCTACCTTTTTAGGCAAAGCCAACATTTATCTTGAGGATTTGTTTATAGAAGAAAAATACCGAAACAGAGGTTTCGGCAAAGCGATATTTTATGTTTTGGCTAAAATATGCGCAGAACAGGGATGCGGCAGGCTTGACTGGGCGGTGCTTAATTGGAACACGCCGTCGATAGAGTTTTACAAAAAGCTCGGCGCACGCCCCATAGACGATTGGACAACCTACAGACTTGAAAAAGAGGCATTGCAAAATTTAGCTGATAAATAATGTAATTAAAGGAAGGATTAAACCTTCCTTATTATTTATCAGTCTTCAGTATCTCCCATTAATTTATTTAACACAACCTTCGCTTTTTGCTCATACTCGCTCCCTATTTTTTCATCATTTAACTTATATGAAAATGAAGATATTAGATGTAGAATTACAATTTTATTTGAATCAGATACTTTATCATAATATTCTTTTTCAATGGTTTTTAATCTGACCAACATTAAACTTACAGCATCTTTATCAGGTTTAGAATCATTAGTATAAAAATAACTATATGATAATGTGAACTGAACTAATTCATCTGCATCTTTTAAACGTGCAGTATATTTATCATAAAATTCTATGCTTTGATTTATCATACCCTGCGAATATAAACAATACAATAAATCATTAGCAAAATCTTTATGATATTCTACTGTCTCTTTATTAAATTTATTATCTTCCCAAATTTTATTAAAAAATTCACTATAATACTCCATTTTTATTCTATTTATATCTTTTATGTATTCATTACTAATTACAGAAAAGACATATCTTTCAATAATAAATTGGTCATCAAGTGATTTACACAATAAATATAAAATATCATTGTCATATGTTTCATTGTATTTGCCTATCAAATCATCATAAGCCGTTTGAAGCGAAACATAATTGCTTTCAAATAATTTATTGTAACTTTTCAATACCTGGCTGTCAGGCTCTTTGGTAACAGTTATTTTTGATAACTGATGTTCCCGTTCCTTATTTTCATTATTTTTACAACCCACCATTAAACCTGCTATTATCAATAATATTAAAGTTATTCCGATTATCTTTTTCATAACTACCTTCATATATTAATATGTTATTATATATATTAATCATTATAATAACAAAAACCCTTGAAAACAAGGGTTTTTTATGGAGGTTTTATTTGAACGTCATAATCTGTCGTTATTTTAGTTCCAAAGTTTCTTTTATTTTAGCATACTCTTCTGCTGTAATTTCGCTTTTTGCTAATCTTAGTTTTGCTATTTGCATCGCTTCGTCATTTTTAGCTTTAACTTCTTCAACAGGTTTAATAGTTTTCATATCCTGCGCCTGTTTTTTGCTTGATTTAACTAAAAGTATAATAACCGCAACAACTACAAACGCCATAACTAAAAAGCCAAATACGTGTCCTATCATCCCCAGTCCCATCATGTCTCCGCCTATGTAAAATCTATGCATCATAAATATTCACTCCTTTCTCTATGTCAACATAATATTCGCATATAATTGTGTCGAATATGTGAAGAGTAAATAAAAAAACCGCTTAAAAGCGGTAATTTTATATCAAATATTATTAACGTTTTGAGAATTGCGGTGCTCTTCTTGCTTTTTTGAGACCGTATTTTTTTCTTTCTGTCATTCTTGAGTCTCTTGTTAAGAAGCCCGCTTTTTTAAGTTCAGCTTTTAAGGTTTCATCAGCTTTAACAAGCGCACGTGAAACGCCGTGTCTGATTGCTCCTGCCTGACCTGTAAATCCGCCGCCTGTAACATTTACTAAAACGTCGAATCTGGTCTGCGAATTTGTAAGCGTAAGAGCCTGTTTCGCAACTACTTTGAGTGTTTCCATTCCAAAGTATTTGTCAATATCTCTTTTATTTATCGTGAAATTGCCTGTGCCCGGTCGAAGTATAACTCTTGCGACTGATGTCTTTCTTCTTCCTGTTGCTATTACTTGATCTGCCATATCAATTCTCCTCCCTAAGCCTTAATTTCCATTTTTTCAGGTTTTTGCGCTGCATGAGGATGTTCGCTTCCTGCATACACTTTAAGTTTCTTAAACATAGCTCTGCCTAACTTGTTTTTAGGAAGCATTCCTTTTATAGCTTTCTCAACAACAAACGCCGGTTTCTTTTCCATTAAATGCTTGTATTGAACTGCTTTAAAACCGCCGGGATATTGTGAATGTGTGTAATAGAATTTTTGTTCCAATTTGTTGCCGGTAAGTACTATTTTATCGGCATTTATAACAATTACAAAGTCTCCCGTATCGATAAAAGGCGTAAAACACGGTTTGTTTTTTCCTCTCAGAACAGTCGCAATCTGCGTAGCCATTCTTCCGAGCGTCAAACCTTCCGCGTCAACTACATACCATTTTCTGTCGATATTTTCAGGCTTAGCAATTGATGTTGTCTTGGTTAACATGAGCGTCCTCCATTAAATTGTGGTATTTATGACATTCCCGGGGCATTGGGAATATATAATGCCAAATGATATTTTATAAAATATTGCATTCCTTGTCAATAATTATTTCGTTTAATATACTATATCTTTAAGATATAATCCGCAGGCGGGAAGCGTTATGCCTGCCTGTGTTCTGTCTTTACTCTTTATTATATTCTCAATATACGCAGGATCAATTTTTCCTATCCCAGCATATAGTAAAGTTCCCGATATTATGCGCACCATATTGTATAAAAATCCGTTTCCCCGCAAGCTTATTGTGATAATATCATCTTGTTTATTTATGTCTATATCATATACTTCTCTTACCGTTGACTTAACCTGCCCGCCCGTAGCCATAAACGATGCAAAATCATGCTTTCCAATAATTTGTTTTGATGCCTGCACCATTTTTTCTAAATTTATATCTATCGGGCAATGATAAGCGTATTTGCAGTAAAACGGTGATGGTATTCTTCTGTTGTAAATTTTGTATATATATGTTTTTTCTTTTGCGCTGTATCTGCTGTTAAAACTCTCATCGCGCTCATAAGCTCTGATTACTGCAATATCTGCAGGCAAAGCCGAATTAAGGGCAAACGGAAATTTTTCTATAGGTATTTTGCTTTCAGTATAAAAATTCGCGCTTTGTGCGAAAGCGTGCACGCCCGCGTCCGTTCTTCCCGCGCCAGTAATGCTTAACTTTTCCCCGGAAATAATTTCCAGCGCTTCTTCTATTTTCTGCTGTATGGATACTCCGTTATTCTGTCTCTGCCATCCGCAGTAATTGCTGCCGTCATACTCTATAATCAATTGAATATTGCGCATACTGCTGTCCTCTGCTATCTCATAGGAATATTTAAAAGCGGCAGGAATCTGCTCGCGATAATCATTGCGGTCATAAGTATAGTTACAATATATGCAACAGTGTCGCCTTTGCCGTAAACAAGCTCGTTAAGCCTTGTTCTGCCTTCTCCGCCCCTGTAGCATCTTGCTTCCATTGCCATAGCAAGCTCATCTGCTCTTTTAAACGACCCTATAAAAAGCGGCACCAATATCGGCACTACGCTTTTCGCTTTTTTAAATATTCCGCCCGTTTCAAAATCCGCTCCTCTTGCTTTCTGCGCTTTCATTATCTTATCTGCTTCTTCCATAAGCGTCGGGATAAAACGAAGAGCAATAGTCATCATCATGGCGAGCTCGTGCGCGTACGCGCGCATTCCGGGTATTCTTCTCATGCAATATTCCATACCGTCCGTAAGCGATATGGGCGATGTCGTGAGAGTCATAATAGAAGTGCCTATAATAAGCATTATAAGCCTAACCGCCATAAATGCCGCGTTTATAAGCCCGGCGTCTGTTACCTTAAGCGGCCCTATTCTGAATAAAATGTTTCCGTTAGTTACAAAAACATTTAATATAACCGTAATAAAAATTATTATTATTATAGCTTTGACACTCTTAAAAACAAATTTTAACGGTATATTTGATAAATATATAAGCAGCGCCAAAAACCCCAGAGCTATTGTATAACCCACAATATTATTTGCGAAAAACAGCACTATTATATATACAAACGTATAGACTATTTTTGTACGGGGATCCAAATCGTGAATTGACGAATTGGCGGGATAATACTGTCCGATTGTAATGTCTTTAAACATTTATATCCCCTCCCCTATATTTCTTCAGCAATTCTTCTTTTGCGCCGTTTACAGTGAATATTTCACCGTCTATATCAAGCCCGTGCTTTTTAAGCTCTTTCATTAAGTAACTTATATCAGGAGCCCGCAGACCTATTTCCTCCAGTTTTTCAGCCTGGCTGAATACCTGGGCAGGAGCAGCGTCCATAATAATGCCGCCCTGGCACATAACTATAATACGCTCCGCCATCTGCGCAACTTCTTCCATATTATGGCTTACTAAAATAACCGTTATATTGTGTGTTTTATAAAGCTTAAAAATGCTGTTTAATATATCTTTTTTGCCAAGCGGATCAAGCCCCGCCGTAGGTTCGTCAAGTATTATAATGTCCGGTTTCATCGATAAAACACCGGCTATAGCAACCCTTCTCATCTGCCCGCCTGATATGTCAAACGGAGAGCGGTCTTTATATTCTTCGTAAGGCAGCCCTACAAGTTCCATAGCTTCGCATACGCGAGCTTCTATTTCTTCATTTGTAAGCTTTAAATTCTTAGGTCCGAACGCGATATCTCTGAAAATTGTTTCTTCAAATAACTGGTGTTCGGCATATTGAAACACAAGTCCTACTTTTCTTCTTGCGTTAAAGCGGTCTGTTTTGTTCTGAGTAATGTCAACATCGTCAATAAATATTGTTCCGCTTGTCGGCAGCAGCAGACCGTTCATATGCTGAACCAAAGTCGATTTTCCCGATCCGGTATGCCCTATTACTGCTATAAATTCTGTTTTATCAATGTTAATGTTTATATCTTTTAACGCGGCAAATTCAAAAGGTGTGTCTTTTGCGTAAATGTGCGATACATTCAATAATTTCAGCGACATATGCATCCTACCATCTCGTCTACCGTAAGTACTCCGTCCGGTATGTCAAGCCCTTCTTTTTTAAGCAGGTATGCCAATTTTGTAATATTCGGCACATCAAGATGCAGCTGCTGCAGAGGCTCTACTTGTGAAAATATTTCCTTCGGTGTGCCTTGCATCGCAATTTCGCCTTTGTTTAAAACAATTATTCTGTCCGCGTCTACAATTTCTTCCATATAATGCGTTATATATAATATAGTCGTTTTATTTTCTTTATTCAGATGTCGTATGCATGAAAGAACTTCGTCTCTTCCAGAAGGGTCAAGCATCGCCGTAGCCTCATCAAAGATTATACATTTTGGCTGCATTGCAAGTATTCCGGCAATAGCTATCCTTTGTTTTTGCCCTCCCGAAAGCTGGTGAGGTTTTCTGTCTTTAAACTGCGACATTTTTACTGTCTCTAATGCCTCATCTACTCTTTTTCTTATTTCTTTCTGCTCTACGCCTAAGTTTTCAGGCCCGAATGCCACGTCTTCCTCAACTATTGTTGCGACAATCTGATTGTCCGGGTTTTGAAAAACAATTCCGGCTTTTTGACGTATATCCCATATTTTTTCTTCATCTTTTGTATTCATTGAATATACAAGTACATCCCCGCTTGACGGCTTAATAATGCCGTTAAGCAGTTTCGCAAGCGTACTCTTGCCGCTTCCGTTATGGCCGATAATAGCCAAAAACTCACCCTCGTATACGTCAAAAGACATGTCGTATATTGCTGTTAATTCTTCTTCATCTTTTTGATATTTGTAGCAGAGATTTTTTACTTGTATAGCCTTCTGCATATTTTTCTCCGGATTTTAATAAAGGAGCAGCTACAGCTACTCCTCTTTTTTTAATATTGCACTGCTTTCGGTTAGTCTGAGGATTGCCATTTCTGCGCCGTCCCCTTTTCTTGTTCCCAGCTTAAAAATCTGAACGTATCCGCCTTGCCTGTTTGCATTTGCCGGCGCAATTTCGTTAAACAATCTAGTAACCACAGCCCTGTCCGTTATATAGCCGAGCGCCTGACGTTTTGTGTGAAGAGTATTCTGTTTGCCCAGCGTAATCATTTTTTCCGCAATTTTGCCGGTTTCTTTTGCTCTGTCAAGCGTTGTCGTTAATTGTCCGTATTTAAAGAAATCTGTAACCAAATTTCTCAGCATTGCTCGCCTTTGATCGGAAGGGCGACCTAATTTCTTATAACCTGCCAATGTAATCCCTCCTTTTATTCGTTGCTTTTCTTAAATTTAAGGCCCATTTCGTCTAATTTCTGCTTTATTTCATTCAACGATTTTCTGCCTAAATTTCTGATTTTCATCATTTCTTCATCAGATTTTTCAGTAAGTTCCGATACATAATTTATATTTGCCCGCTTTAAGCAGTTATTTGAACGCACAGAAAGCTCAAGTTCCTCAATAGACATTTCTAGAATTTTTTCTTTCTTGTTCTCGTCTTTTTCTATGAGTATTTCCATATCACTTACTTCAGACTCAAGGTTAATGAACATTTTTAAATGGTCATTTAAAACTTTCGCCGCAAGTGATACTGCTGCTTTTGGAGTAATTGTGCCGTTTGTCCAAATATTAATTCTTAAACTGTCCAAATCTGTTATGTTGCCTACGCGAGTATCTTTAACATTAAAATTTACTTTTTTAACAGGCGTAAAAATAGAGTCAACGGGTAATGTATCAATGGTATCTCTGTAGTCTTTATTCTTTTCTGCCGGCGTGTAGCCTCTGCCTTTAGAGATTGTGAGTTCTATATTAAGCTCGCCCTCACTTGTAAGAGTTGCGATATGCAAATCTTTGTTTACTATTTCAACATCGCTGCTGGCATCTATATCTGCTGCAGTTATTTCGCATTCACCTTTTGCTCTGATATAAGCAACTGCTGTATCCTCTTCCCCAAGCAGCTTAACTGCCAGCTTTTTCATGTTCAGAATAATCTGCACAACATCTTCTTTAACGCCGGGCACTACAGAAAACTCATGTAATATTCCGTCAATTTTTACTTTAGTAACGGCGGCTCCCGGGAGTGATGAAAGCATTATTCTTCTCAGTGAATTTCCAAGCGTGATACCATATCCCCGCTCCAGCGGTTCAACTACAAATTCACCGTATGTTCCCTCTTCATTTAAATGTTCAATCTCAATTCTCGGTTTTTCAAATTGTATCATTTTTACCCCTCCGTAATTTATCTTTTATCTATGGGGTCAATACTACTTAGAGTAGTACTCTACTATTAAGTTGTCTTTGATTTCTAAATCAATATCATCGCGACTCGGCAAAAGTACAATTTTGCCTGTCATATTTTCTGCATCAACATCAAGCCATTTAGGTACTATTCTTCCGCTTAAAGCTTCAGCCAAAATTTTAAACTTCGGACTTTTTTTGCTTGCGTCTTTAACCGTTATTATCATGGATTCCTTGGTTAAAAATGAAGGAATATTTACTTTCTTTCCGTTAACCAAAAAATGACCGTGAAGCACTAACTGTCTTGCTTCTTTTCTTGATGATGCAAAACCCATGCGATAAACTACATTATCCAATCTGCTTTCAAGTATTCTTAAAAGATTTTCCCCTGTAACACCCTGCTGTTTTTCAGCAAGATCAAAATATTTGCTGAACTGTTTTTCAAGTACTCCGTATATTCTTTTAGCTTTTTGTTTTTCTCTAAGCTGAAGACCGTATTCGCTTGATTTTGTTCTTTTTGTTCCGTGCTGTCCCGGGGGTGTTCCCCGTCTGTCAATAGCACATTTTACAGAATAGCAGCGATCACCTTTAAGAAAGAGCTTCATTTTTTCTTTTCTGCATAGTCTGCACGAAGCGTCTGTATATCTAGCCATCTAACATATCCTCCTTATTTACACTCTTCTGCGTTTCGGCGGTCTGCATCCGTTATGCGGAATAGGCGTAACATCTTTTATTGATGTAATATCAAGACCCGCCGCCTGAAGGCTTCTAATTGCACTTTCTCTTCCTGAACCCGGACCTTTTACAAAAACATCAACTGTTTTAAGTCCGTGCTCCATTGCTCTTTTAGCTGCTTCTTCAGCTACTGCAGATGCTGCAAAAGGAGTGCTTTTTCTGGAACCTTTAAAACCGAGTTCTCCCGAACTCGCCCACGATATAGCGTTGCCGGCAACATCAGATATAGTTACAATAGTATTATTGAAACTTGACTTTATATGCGCCTGACCGCGTTCTATATTCTTTTTAACTTTTTTTCTTCTTGTTTTAGTAGTTGTTTTTTTAACAGCCATTATAGTCGCCCTCCTTTACTTTTTCTTTCTTCCTACAGTTTTCTTCGGACCTTTTCGCGTTCTTGCGTTAGTTTTTGTCTTTTGTCCTCTGACAGGAAGACCTTTTCTGTGTCTAAGGCCTCTATAACAGCCGATTTCCATAAGACGCTTAATATTAAGCTGAACTTCTCTTCTTAAGTCGCCTTCTACAACGCATTGCTGATCTATAATCACCCTGAGTTTATTAACTTCATCTTCAGTTAAATCTTTAACTCTGGTGTCGGGGTTAATTCCTGTTTGTTTAAGTATATTCTGAGACGTTTTAAGACCGATACCGTATATATAGGTAAGTCCCGCTTCAACTCTTTTATCTCTTGGTAAGTCTACTCCGGCTATTCTCGCCATTAGCAGTTGCACCTCCGTTTGTTAGTTTAAATATAATTTATTAAATAATTTTTATATATTAAAACAAGGTTAGTAAATCTACTCAGCCGCACCTCGTTTTATTTTCAATAATATCTTATCCTTGTTTTTGTTTGTGCTTAGGATTTTCGCAAATAACCATAACTTTGCCTTTTCGTTTTATAATCTTGCATTTTTCGCATATCGGTTTCACCGACGGTCTGACTTTCATTTAGGTTACCTCCTTTTATTTGCTTTTACCGCGCCATGTAATTCTGCCTTTTGTCAAGTCATAAGGCGATAATTCGACTATGACTCTGTCTCCGGGCAGTATTCTTATATAGTTCATTCTGAGTTTGCCGGAAATATGGGCAGTAATTTCATGGTTGTTTTCCAGTTTTACTCTAAAAATAGTATTGGGCATGGCCTCTGTAACAGTACCTTCAAGCTCTATTACATCTTGTTTGCTCATATATCAGCATTCCTCCCTTATATTTGCGCTGCAGTAATCGGCAATTTTTTTTCTTATATCAGCATTTGAGATAATATTTTGAGTAATTTTATTATGCAAATCGTCAAATATTATGTTTGTCTTGCTTATATGCTTTATTTTCTTTTTTTTAGGCTTTTCTATTTTTCTTATTTTCCCGTCGCACAGCAGAACGTAGCTATTATCTAACACTTTTATTATAATCATCCATTGTCCTCTGTCTCTTCCCTGAGAAGATCTTACCAACTGTCCGGGCGCTAAATCATACATCATATATGCCTGCCTCAATCATCAATTGTTAAAATCTCGCATCCGTCTTTTTTTATAAGCAATGTATGTTCATAATGTGCCGAAATTTTTTTGTCCGCAGTAACGGCGGTCCACTCGTCATCAAGCACTTCTACTTCATATGTTCCCATATTTATCATAGGCTCAACCGCAAGTGTCATGTTTTCACGCAGTACTATGCCTCTTCCAGCTGTTCCGTAGTTAGGCACCGAAGGATCTTCATGCATTTTAGTTCCTATTCCGTGTCCCACGAAGTCCCGCACCACCGAAAATCCATTCGCTTCTGCATATTTTTGCACTGCGCTAGATATATCCCCAAGTCTGCATCCTTCTCTAGCATAGACCATAGCCTCGTGCAAACTTTGTCTTGTAACGTCGATTAATCTCTGTGCTTCTGCTGATATTTTTCCTACGGGATAAGTGTTAGCCGCGTCGCCGTAATAACCTTTATATATTGCTCCGCAATCAATACTTAAAATGTCTCCCTCTTTAAGCCTTCGCGTAGAAGGTATTCCGTGTATTACCTGTTCGTTTATAGAAGTGCATATAGACGCGGGATATCCGTTGTAGTTTAAGAATGCAGGCGTACAGCCGTTGCTTCTTATTGTGTCTTCCGCAATCTTATTAAGCTCAAGAGTTGTAATCCCGGGTTTAATATGCTTGCTCACTTCTATCAGCGCTCTTGCGGTAATCTTTCCTGCATACCGCATTAACTCTGCTTCTGAATCTGTTTTAATTGTTATCATTTTATTTAAGCGCTTTTTCAATATCTTTAGTTACCAGATCTATATCCTGCTGACCGTTTATATTGATAAGCACTCCTTTTTTATTGTAAAATTCAATCAGTGGCTGTGTCTTTTCCTGATACTCATTAAGTCTTTTAACAACTGTCTCTTCCTTGTCGTCATCACGCTGATAAAGCTCGCCTCCGCACAAATCGCATATTCCGTCTTTTTTCGGCGGATTGAATTTTATATGGAGAGTCGAGGCGCATTTTCTGCAAATTCTTCTTCCCGTAATTCTTTCTGTCAAAACCGAAAAATCAACTTCAATGTTTATTACCGCGTCGATTGTCTTTCCTGTTTTCGCAAGAGATTTATCAAGCGCTTGTGCTTGCGCTATAGTTCTGGGAAAACCGTCCAGCATAAACCCGTTTTCAGCATCCGTCCAAGTCAGCCTGTCTTCTATGAGCTCTACTACAACGCTGTCAGGAACTAACAGACCTTTATCCATATATTCCTTAGCTTTTTTGCCCAGTTCCGTGCCGTCTTTTATGTTTTGTCTGAATATGTCTCCTGTTGAGATATGCGGTACTTTCTTAAATTCCTTAATATACGCTGCCTGCGTACCTTTTCCCGCGCCCGGCGGTCCGAGCAGTATAATGTTCACTTCTCTTTCGCCCCCTTATTTTAAGAATCCCGAATAATTTCTCATCATTAATTGCTGTTCAAGCTGTTTAATAGTATCAAGCGCAACCCCTACAATGATTAAAAGGCTTGTTCCCCCAAATTGAAGGTTGATACCCATCGCGTTGCCTAAAAATATGGGAAGAACCGCGATAACTGCTAAGAATATACCGCCTGCCATAGTCAGCCTGTTCATTGATTTTTTAATGTATTCCGCCGTAGGCATACCAGGTCTTATTCCCGGTATAAAGCCTCCGTATTTTTTTAAGTTGTTTGCAACGTCATGCGGATTAAACACCGCGCCTGTATAAAAGAATGTAAACAATATTATAAATATAATATATGTTATGGTCGATGATACTCCGCCCCATTTAAACGCGCCTGCCATCCATACGAAAAATCCCGAATTCGGGAAAAAGCTCGCAAAAATACTTGGAAGCATTGTTAGTGAGCTTGCAAATATTATCGGTATAACGCCGGCCTGGTTCATTCTCAAAGGAATTGATGTGCTTCTTCCGCCGTACATTTTTCTGCCTACTACGCGTTTTGCGTATTGAACCGGCACTCTTCTCTGACCTTCCGTTACCGCAACTATCGCAATAATTGCCGCTGCAATAACTATAATTCCACCGATTAAAAGATATACCGAAATCGTTCCGTTTTGAACATATTGGTATGCCGTTGCAATACCGTCCGGCAATCTCGATACAATGCTCGCAAAAATTATAAGCGATATGCCGTTTCCTATGCCTTTATCGGTTATCTCTTCGCCGATCCACATTAATAATGCCGTCCCTGCAGTAATTGTAACGCCTACTATGACTTTCGTCATTACATTATTAGGAGTTAAAATACCTTGATAACCAAACACAAGACCCATCGCCTGTATAAGCGCAAGTATCATTGTTAAGTATCTTACATATTGTATAATCTTTCTTCTTCCGTCTTCGCCAGACTTCTGCAGCCTTTGCAGCGACGGTATAACCATTGTAAGTAGGTTCATGATTATTGAAGAGTTGATATAAGGCGTTATGGACATAGCAAAAATTGTAAAATTACTGAAATTTCCGCCTGAAACTATATCCATAAGTCCGAACATTCCGTTGCTGCTTACCAGCGACTTAAGCTGTGCCGTGTCAATATAAGGCACAGGTATAAAGCTTCCTATTCTGTATACCAGAAGCATTGCAATCGTAAATAATATGCGTTTCCTCGTTTCGGGAATCTTCCAGGTATTCTTCAAGGTTGAGAGCATTTATACCACCTCGGCCTTCCCGCCGGCTGCCTCTATCTTCTCTACTGCACTTTTGCTTATTTTATTTGCTACAACCGTAAGAGGAACATTAATCTCTCCTCTTCCGAGTATCTTAATTCCATCATATTTGTTTTTAACCATTCCGGCTTCAACCAAAACAGCTTCATTAACTTCTGTGCCTTTTTTAAACACATTAAGCTGTTCAATGTTAACAATTGCATATTCTGTTTTGAATTTCGTATTCGTGAATCCTCTTTTTGGAATTCTTCTTGCCAAAGGCATCTGACCGCCTTCAAATCCTACGCGGACTTTACCGCCTGAACGCGATTTTTGTCCGTTACTGCCTCTGCCGGCTGTTTTGCCCTGACCTGTTGCAGTACCTCGGCCTTTACGCAATTTTGGTGATTTTGAACCTTCCGCAGGCTTCAATTCATGTAATTTCAACACTCTCACCTCCTATATTTCTTCTACTTCTAGCATAAATGATACTTTTTCTATCATTCCCCTTATTTCGGGGCTGTCTTCTTTTATAACTGTTTTGCCTACTTTTGATAGTCCCAGTGCTTTAAGGTTAGCGAGCTGGTTATCTTTTCTGCCTATTTTGCTTTTTACAAGCGTAATTTTCAATTGCTTAGCCATTTCGCCTCTCCTTATCCTACAATCTCTTCGGGTGACTTGCCTCTTTTTTTAGCAACCGATTCAACGGTAACAAGTTCAGAAAGTCCGTCCATTGTAGCTCTTACCATATTGTTTGCGTTGTTTGAACCGAGCGATTTTGCTCTTATGTCTTTAATGCCCGCAAGTTCCAATACGGCACGCACTGCGCCGCCCGCTATTACTCCGGTACCTTTTCCCGCCGGCATCATCAGAACGCTTCCCGAGCCGAATCTGCCTTTTATTTCATGAGGAATAGTAGTGCCGACTATAGGAACAGATATCATATTTTTCTTTGCGTCTTCAATGCCTTTTCTTATAGCTTCCGGAATTTCAACAGCTTTGCCCGAACCTATTCCGACATGACCGTTTTCGTCTCCGACAACTACCAGACAGCTAAAACGGAAATTTCTTCCGCCTTTTACTACTTTGGTAACTCTGTTTATCTGGACAACTTTTTCTTTTATATCCAAAACCGATGCGTCTATTCTTTCGCTCATAAGCAACCTCCCTAAAAGTTCAAGCCGGCTTCGCGTGCACCGTCTGCGAGTTCTTTTACTCTGCCGTGATACACATAACCGCTTCTGTCAAATACTACCGTATTAATGCCTTTATCAAGTGCTTTTTTAGCAATAGCTTTTCCTACAACTTTGGCTGCTTCTTTTTTTGTAGCTTCAGTAATTGTCTGCGCAATTTCTTTTTCCTTAGTAGAAGCGGCAACAAGTGTCTTGCCTGCTACGTCATCAATTATCTGAGCGTATATGTGGCTGTTGCTTCTAAAAACATTTAATCTTGGTCTTGCGGGAGTGCCGTTGATCTTATTTCGAACTCTGTAATGTCTCTTTTGTCTGTCTTTATTTTTTTCAGGTTTATTAATCATACTTTACACCCCTTTACTTCTTACCTGTTTTGCCTTCTTTGCGTCTTACCTTTTCGCCTGCGTATCTTATGCCTTTGCCTTTATACGGTTCCGGCGGACGTTTTTCTCTTATAACTGCCGCGTAAGCGCCTACCTGCTGCTTATCAATTCCGGAAACCACAATTTTGTTGTTTCCTTCCATGTTTGTAGTTATGCCCTGCGGATCTTCCATCTCAACCTGATGCGAATAACCAAGGTTTAATACAAGCTTACTGCCTTGTTTTGCGCCCCTGTATCCTACGCCTATTATTTCAAGTTCTTTTTTGAATCCTTCATTTACTCCGGTTACCATGTTCGCAACAAGCATTCTGAAAAGTCCGTGAAGTTCTCTTAATTTTTTCTCGTCGCTCGCTCTGCTTACCGTTATCGTATTATCGTTTTGCTCAAGTTTAATTCCTTCAAACATGTTCTGGCTGAGCTGTCCTTTAGGGCCTTTTACTGTTACGATATTACCGTTTACGTCAAAGCTAACCCCGGCAGGAATTGTAATCGGCATTTTTCCTATTCTTGACATATCTTACTCCTCCTTGCCTTACCAAACATAGCAAATGACTTCACCGCCTACACCGTTCTTTCTCGCGGCTTTGTCGGTCATTATACCATTTGACGTTGATATTATTGCTATACCCAAACCGTTAAGAACTCTTGGAAGCTCATCTTTGTTCGCATAAATTCTCAGTCCCGGTTTAGAAATTCTTTTTATTCCTCTGATAACTCTTTGTTTGTCATCAAGATATTTTAAATTTACTGTCAGTGTTCCTTGTTTTCCGTCATCTTTTATATCAAAAGCTTTAATGTATCCTTCTTGAAGTAATATTTCAGCTATTGACTTCTTTATGTTTGATGAAGGTATTTCTACATTTGAATGTCCTGCATTGTTTGCATTTCTGATTCTTGTCAGCATATCTGCAATTGGATCAGTCATAACCATTTTAGCTTGCCTCCTTCTTAGGATATTATTACCAACTGGCCTTCTTTACTCCCGGTATTTCACCTTTGTAAGCCAATTCTCTAAAGCATATTCTGCATATGCCGTATTTTCTTAAATATGCGTGAGGTCTTCCGCAGATTCTACATCTCGTGTAAGCTCTTGTAGAAAATTTGGGTTCTCTTTGCTGTTTTAACTTCATAGCTTTTTTTGCCATTTCCCACACACTCCTTATTACTTGCTGAATGGCATTCCCAGTAATTTCAACAACCCGTATGACTCTTTGTCTGTCTTTGCTGTTGTTACAAATACTATATCCATGCCTCTGATTTTTTCTATTTTATCATAATTTATTTCCGGGAATATAAGCTGTTCTTTTACCCCCAGTGTATAATTACCGCGTCCGTCGAACGCGTTATTGCTAACGCCGCGAAAGTCTCTTACTCTCGGAAGAGCGATATTGAATAGTTTATCTACAAATTCATACATTTTATCGCATCTGAGCGTTACTTTGGCTCCAATATTCATGCCTTGTCTTAATTTAAAGTTAGAAACTGATTTTTTAGCTTTAACAATTATAGGTTTTTGTCCGGTTATCTGAGCCAGTTCAGCTACTGCAGATTCCATCATTTTAGGATTGTCTTTGCAGTCGCCGAAACGCATGTTAATTACAACTTTTTCAAGTTTGGGAACCTGCATAATATTTTTATACGAGAACTCTGATATTAAAGCAGGAACGGTTTCATCCTTATATTTGTCTTGCAATCTTGACATATTCTAAATCCTCCCTCCTGTTATTTATCAAAAGTTTCCCCGCACTTGCTGCATGTTCTTACTTTTGTATTGTCTGCAAGAATTTTTACATTCGTTCTTACGCCTTTTTTGCATTTAGGGCAGTAGATCAATACATTGGATGCATGTATGGGTCCCTCATTTTTAAATATTCCGCTTTGCTGATTTTCTTTTGTCTGTTTTGTGTGTTTTGTAATAATATTTGCGCCTTCAACGACAACTCTGTCTTTTTTAGGCAATGTCTGCATTACTTTGCCTGTCTTGCCTTTGTCTTTTCCGGCTATAACCATTACTGTGTCATCTTTTTTTACATGAAGCTTTTTTTGCATTTTCTATCCCTCCCTTATATTACTTCAGGAGCAAGAGATACTATCTTCATGAATTTCTTTTCTCTGAGCTCTCTCGCTACAGGTCCAAAAATACGTGTTCCTCTTGGCTGAAGATCGTCTTTTATAATAACCGCAGCATTTTGGTCAAATTTTATTTGGCTTCCGTCTTCTCGTTTAACTCCGCGTGTTGTTCTTACAACAACAGCTTTAACAACATCGCCTTTTTTAACAATACCGCCCGGAGTTGCGCTTTTGACAGTTGCAACTATAATATCGCCAACATTTGCATATTTTGTTTTAGAACCGCCCATTACTCTGATGCACAAAATTTCTTTTGCTCCCGTATTGTCGGCGATTTTAAGTCTGCTTTCCTGCTGTATCATTGGTATCCTCCTTACGTAGACGCTTATTTAGCTTTTTCTACGATTTCTATCAATCGCCATCTTTTTTCTTTGCTTAAAGGTCTTGTTTCCATTATCTTAACTGTATCACCGATGCCGCACTCATTGTTTTCGTCATGAGCTTTAAACTTGTTTGTGCTTTTTATCTGCTTTTTGTAAACAGGATGTTTTGCTACTGTCTGCACCGCAACAACGATTGTTTTGTCCATCTTGTCGGAAACTACTTTGCCGACTCTGACTTTTCGATAACCTCTTTCCATATCCATATATAACCCTCCCGTCCTTTAAGCTTCTTTAGCTTCTAATTCTCTTTGTCGGAGAATAGTCTTTACTCTGGCGTAATCTTTTTTAATTTCATTTATTCTCAAAGGATTTTCAAGCTGTCCGGTTGCCTGCTGGAACCTTAAGTTGAATAATTCTTCTTTTATGCTGCTTAACTGTTCATTAAGTTCCTTCTGTGTCATTTCTCTTATTTCTTTAGCTTTCATTATTCTTCACCACCTGTGTTTAATTCTTCTTTGGTAATGAATTTTGTCTTAATAGGCAGTTTGTGTCTGGCAAGTCTCATCGATTCTCTTGCAGTTTCCACATCAACTCCGGCCATTTCAAACATTACTCTGCCGGGTTTTACAACCGCAACCCAGTATTCCGGTGAACCTT
>DIVZ01000009.1:0-43203 GCA_002423395.1 Eubacteriaceae bacterium UBA6119 | reverse complement strand
TTGCGACACGGGCTGCTTCTATCTGATTGGATGTAATCCAACCGGGTTCGAGAGCAACTATACCGTAATCGCCGTATGTTATTTCATTGCCTCGTGTTGCTTTTCCTGTCATTCTGCCTCTGTGTACTTTTCTGTATTTTACTCTTTTAGGCATTAACATTTCGGTATCCTCCTATCTTAACTCCTGCGCCGAATTATTGTTGTTGTTTGTTCGCTTGGCCGAGGATTTCACCTCTGTTGATCCATACCTTGACACCGATTTTTCCGTAAGTTGTATCTGCTTCCGCAAAACCGTAGTCAATATCTGCACGCAGTGTCTGCAGCGGTACGTTTCCTTCGCTGTAGCGTTCGCCTCTTGCAATGTCAGCGCCGTTTAATCTGCCGGAAACATTAGTTTTAATGCCTTCGGCTCCGCTTTTCATAGCTCTGCTGATAGCCTGTTTCATTGCTCTTCGGTAAGAAATTCTCTTTTCTATCTGCTGTGCGATGCTTTCTGCAACCAATTGAGCGTCGCAATCAATATTTTTAACTTCCATGATATTCATGATAATTTCTTTACCTGTCATTTCATGAAGATCTTTTTTAAGTTTTTCGATTGCTTCACCGTTTTTGCCGATAATCATGCCCGGTTTTGCCGTGTGAATGAAAATTCTTACTCTGTTTGCAAAACGTTCAATTTCTACTCTGGAAATTCCCGCTTTAAACTGTTGAGTTTTGATATATTTTCTTAATTTATTATCTTCAATTAACAGATCCGCAAATTCTCTGTCTTTTGCGTACCATCTGGTGTTCCAATCTTTTATAACACCGACTCTTAAACCGTGGGGATTAACCTTTTGTCCCATTCATCAGACCTCCCTATTCTCTTTCTTTCAAAACGACTGTAATATGTGTAGTTCTGTGTATTATCGGGTTGGCTCTTCCCATTGAGCCTGCTTTGAATCTTCTCATCATTTTGCCTTGGTCTGCAGATACTCTGTACACATACAATTTATCCAAGTTCAATTTATGGTTATTCTCAGCATTTGCGGCTGCTGAATTTACTACTTTACTTACAAAGTGCGAAGCTTTGTTATTGCTTGTAAACTCAAGAATGTTTTTAGCATCCTGCAAATTTTTGCCTCTTATTAAATCTACTACTCTCTTTACTTTGAGAGGTGATATTCTTAAATATTTAGCGGTTGCTCTTGCTTCCATATTACTGCTCCTCTCATTATTTCATCTTCGTTTTCTTTTCGCCCGCGTGACCTCTGAATGTTCTTGTCGGCGAAAATTCTCCGAGTTTGTGACCTACCATGTCTTCAGTTACATATACGGGAACATGTCTTCTGCCGTCATGAACCGCAAGGGTATGGCCTACCATCTGCGGGAAAATCGTGGAGCTGCGAGACCATGTCTTTAAAACTTGCTTCTTGCCGCTTTCGTTTAATTCTTCAACTCTTTTTAAGAGTTTAGCGTCAACGTACGGTCCTTTTTTCATGCTTCTGCTCATTTTATTCCTCCTTTGCTCCCTTCATTATTTCGCATTTCTTCTTCTTGTTATATATTTATCTGATGGTTTATTTTTCTTTCTCGTCTTATATCCCAGTGTCGGCTTGCCCCATGGTGTAACCGGTGCCGGTCTTCCTATCGGAGCTTTGCCTTCGCCGCCGCCGTGCGGATGGTCTACCGGGTTCATTACAACGCCTCTTACTGTAGGTCTTATTCCCATATGCCTTGTTCTTCCGGCTTTGCCTATCGAGATGTTTTCATAATCCAGATTGCCTACCTGGCCTACTGTCGCTCTGCATTCTTTTCTTACCGTTCTCACTTCACCGCTCGGCATTCTCAAAGTCGCGTATTTGCCTTCTTTTGCCATCAGCTGAACGAAAACTCCCGCCGAACGAGCCATCTGCGCGCCTTTGCCTGCTTTAAGCTCAATATTGTGAATAACTGTACCTACCGGTATGTTTTCAAGAGCTAAGCTGTTGCCGATTTTAATGTCTGCACTTGCTCCGCTTTCAACTTTGTCGCCAACTTTTAAACCGTTAGGAGCGAGAATATATCTTTTTTCTCCGTCCGCGTAAAATAATAATGCAATATTTGCGCTTCTGTTAGGATCATATTCAATGGCATTAACCGTTGCCGGCACGCCGTCTTTATCTCTTTTGAAATCAATAATTCTATATTTTCTTTTTTCACCGCCGCCTTGGTGACGAACAGTGATTCTTCCGTATACGTTTCTGCCGCCGTTTTTGCTTAAGCTTTCAACAAGTGATTTTTCGGGCTCTGTCTTTGTAATTTCTTCAAATGTAGAAACAGTCATGCCTCTTCTGCCCGGCGACGTTGGTTTATATTTTTTTATACCCATATCAATCTACCTCCATCAATTTTCTAGTCAGAAAACAAGCTTACACATTTTCAAAGAGTTTAATTTCTTTGCTTTCCGGCTTGAGTTTGATAATTGCTTTTTTCCAACTCGCCGTTCTTCCCTGATTTCTTCCCATTCTTTTAATTTTGCCTTGTATGTTCATTACGCTTACTTTTTCGACTTTTACATCAAATATTTTTTCTATTGAATCTTTTATTTGATATTTATTGGCATCTTTGCTTACCTTGAAGGTATATTTTTTTTCTTCGGTCTGCATCATGCTTCGCTCAGTAACTATAGGTTTTAAAATAATGTCATGAGGATTATTCATTAACAATACACCTCCTCAATTTTTTTAAGTGAATCTACGGTTAATATAAGATGATTGAATTTAAGCATATCATAGGTATTAATCGTATTTACTTGTGATGTCTGCACTTTTTGGATATTGTTTGCGCTTCTTATAACGTTATCGTCTTTTTTGTCAAGCACTATAAGCGCCTGCGGAGCTTTTAAGTTATTAAGAATCGATACCATTTCTTTGGTTTTCGGCGCCGCAATTTCAAGTTTATCTAAAACAATAAGTTCGCCTGAATTGTATTTTGCGCTAAATACGCTTTTCATTGCAAGTCTTCTCATTTTTTTATTTACCTGCAAAGCATAATCTCTGGGTTTCGGCGCGAATATAATGCCGCCGCCTGTCCATATCGGATTACGGATAGAGCCTGTTCTTGCGCGTCCCGTGCCTTTTTGCTTCCACGGCTTTCTGCCGCCTCCGCTTACTTCAGCTCTCGTTTTGGCTGATTGAGTTCCCTGGCGTTTGTTTGCAAGCTGTGCTGTCACAACCTGATGAACAAGCGCTTCGTTGGGTTCAATGCCAAATATAGCATCACTTAATGTGATTTCATCTACTTTTTCGCCTTTTATATTTAAAACATCAATTTTCGGCATGTTCGTATCTCCTTCCTGATTATAATATCGGTTGCATTATTTTACTGTTTCTCTTACAGTAACAACGCTTCCTCTTATTCCAGGAACTGCCCCCTTTACCAGTAATGCATTCTTGTCCGTATCTACAACCACTACTTCTAAATTGAGCATTGTAGAACGTTCATTTCCCATTTGTCCCGGAAGTTTTTTGCCTTTCATAACATGTGACGGAGTGGCTGACGCTCCCATAGATCCCGACGCTCTGTGATATTTAGATCCGTGAGCCATCGGTCCTCTTGAGTATCCGTGTCTCTTAATACCGCCCTGGAATCCCTTGCCTTTGCTTGTTCCGGTAATGTCGACTCTGTCCCCAACCTGGAAAATATCAACTTTAACTTCATCTGCCAAATTGTATTCTGCTGCGTTTTCGAATTTCATTTCTTTTACTACTTTTTTAGGCGCTACGCCCGATTTGGCAAAATGTCCTTTTTGACATTTGTTTGTATTGTTTTCTTTTTTATCTTCGTAACCTAATTGAACTGCTTCGTATCCGTCGTTTTCAACTGTCTTTAATTGAATAACCGAACACGGACCGGCTTTGATAACAGTTACTGGCACCATCGTGCCGTCTTCTTTGAATACTTGTGTCATTCCCATTTTTGTCCCGATAATTGCTTTTTTCATTATTACCTCCTGCTTAGTGGATTATTTGTAAAAATAATCATAATTACAGTTTGACCTCAATATCAACGCCTGCCGGCAAATCCAACTTCATTAATGCATCAACTGTCTTTTGAGTCGGGTTAAGTATATCAATAAGTCTTTTGTGCGTTCTTATTTCGAATTGCTCTCTGGAATCTTTATACTTGTGAACCGCTCTTAAAATTGTGATAATTTCCTTTTCCGTCGGTAACGGAATAGGGCCGGATACTTCTGCGTTTGTGCGTTTTGCTGTCTCAACTATTTTTTTCGCCGATTGATCAATCAGCATGTGGTCGTAGGCTTTAAGCCTTATTCTGATTTTTTGTGCTGCCATATTTTCCTCCTTAAAAACTACTTTAATTGCGTGTTTTTGGAGCTTTAATCCCTACACTCATCCGGGTGTTCACCCTCTTTTTTTTATAAGATGTAAGAATTATTTTCCGCCCGTTTACTTTTTCGGACATACTCCGCGGAAATTACCCGCCATAGCGGCAACCTTCCGCATCTTCGCATAAAACTACAGCTTAAATAGAATATATCATATTTAAAATAATTGCAAGTATTTTTTTACTATTTAATTAAAAAAAATTATAATTTTATTATCTGTAATAATTGCATTACAAATAGTATTGTGCATAGCGTTTCAAATGTTATAATGAATTATATAATATTTAATATAAATGTAAATATCTTATTAAAAAAAGGCGTAGTTATGGAAGAGAAATTTGAACGAATGCGTATGTACTTTTTAGAAAATGGCGATGAAACATTGGAAGGATTAGAATTCCAAGGATATAAATTACTTAAAGTAAATGAAGATTGGCTTAGCTACTGGCTTCCGGCAAATGAAATTGAATGGTTAAAAAGCCGTGACCGCGGAAATATAAAAAAACAATGGTTTATATTATGCAAAGAATTAGAGCAAAATGAACCTGATTTATTTGATATTCAAAAATCTTTTAATATAGCTTTACATATTTATTATGATACAAATGCTTTTATAAAATTCACTGTATTAGGAAGAAGAAAAAATAATATCATAAGCGGTCCTGCGGGTGATGGTTTACCTGATATTTTGCAATTTGATAGATATAATACAAAAAATAGTCCTATTGAAAAAGACAAATTACAGCCCTTTTTAAATATATACAATTACATTAATTTGAATATTTTTTTAAAAACTGCGTTAGATACTTTTTATCTGTGTTTACAATCTGATAATATTAATCTGCGTTTTATTTTGTTAATTATTACTTTAGAAATCCTTTTTTTGTCAAAAGATGATAAATATCGAAAAACAAAAAAATTATCACATAACATAGCAGTATTTTTAGGTAAAACAGAATTTGATAGCAATGAAATAAATGAAAATATTATAAACTTTTACAATTATCGGTCACAATTTATTCACGCAGGCAACTCAGTGAACATAAAAGAAGATACACTATATGAATTGAGTGAATATGTCCGTAAAATTCTTAAATGCATGATAATTAAAACAGATATTCTCAATGATAAAGAAGCTTATATCAAAGTATTAAACGAATCCGCCTTTGGCGATAATCCATATCATATAGAATAATATTTAAAAAACCGCCTTTCGGCGGTTTCTATTGTATTAACTCTCTTACTTTCTCTAATTACCTTATCTCTTTATGCTACTTATATAAATATATAGAAATCACACAAAATATTTCTTATATTCCAGCAAAACATCCACTACTTCATCCCATATCTCTACAATATCATAAGTAATGTTAAACACTTTTCCGCTTGAGTTTCCCACATCAGTTTTCAGCTTCTCAAAATTGCCCCTGAAATCCGCGACATACATCTGGGGATAGTTATATTTATCTGTGCATAACTTTACTAAATCCTTAAACGATACAATTCCTCTCTCGTCTAATACAGTAAAATATGCCTTTATAATTTTATAATTGTTTTGTGTCGGGTTTTGCGCCCATTTCGGAATCAGCTTTCTTGCTTTCGCGAAATTGCTGTCAACAGCAGCCGTATTTTCCGCAATTTCAGTTTTTCTGTCGTTACTGTCCGCCGCGGTTAAAAAAGTTTCTTTAATATATAATTTTATACATCTATCAAGCGCACTGTTTAATTCTTCTTTATTTAACATTAAAGCCGCGTTAAACTTATGGGCAGTTTCTATGTCTATCTCAAAGCAAATTTTTTCCATGTCCATATTAAGTTCTCCGTTTTTTATTTTGTAGATAATAATATACTATGAACTATGTGTTCATATCAACATTTTTTTATAATTATGTGCAAGGTTTTATTTTTTAACCAAAACAAAAACCGCCTTATAGGCGGTCTTGTATCATAATATTATATCTGATTTTCTTCTATATTTTTTTTCTTATAAAAAGCGAATATTATTAAAGCTATCGCGCAGGCTATCGCCACTACCAAATACACCTGCTTAAACCCTTCGTTCAACGTATTTTGAAATACTCTTTCTATCTCTTCGCCATTTTTGTCAATTTCTTTTATATAGTTTTCTTTAGCCGTCTCAAACGCCGATGGCACTGCTTTTTTAAGCTCCGTCATTTTCCATACAGTGTCTTTCATTTCACTTCTTGCGCTTTTTATGGAATTAATCGCGCTTAACATACTTGCCCTGCTTTTTTCGTTGTCACTCACTTTAGCTTCAAGCGTATTTATTGATGTTTTTAATCCGTCTATTGTTTCTTTAAGTTCATCTATCGAACCAATTTCACTTAACTCATTTATAACGTCATCAGGCATACTGCTCAGCACATACGGCGGAATATAGTCTAGCAAATTGATAGGCGTATTTGTCGGAAAATCCGGAGGCAAGGATGAGGTTATCATTGAATACACACCTTCCAATTGACTGACAGCGGTTTTTTGTCCGCTTATAGCCGCTTGCATACCCTGTATTCCTTTGCCTATCCCGTCATATGCGCTTTGCATATCCCCAATAGTTTTATTCATATCTTTTATTCCGTCGTTTATTCCGTTAATTCCCTTATCTATTCCGCTGTAGATATCCGACTTAATATCATCAGACATAATATCAAACATCCTGTCTGCGAATGTCTCCGTGTTTTTAGTAATAGTAGTTACATCCGAAGTTTTCATCATCTCTATAAGTTCTTCGGGTATTGTGACATCGCTATCGTCAGAAAAACTAATCTCTACTGTCTGTTTTGTCAGATCCGGTATATCAATACCCGCGAATTTATCTTTAAAATTTTTATCGCTTTTTAATTCATTAAATTCATCGTTAAGCTCCTGCGCGTAAGGAAGAGGGGGCATTGTTATCTGTTTGGGAAGCACGTTCATAATATTATCCTGCACCGATGCGCCCGCGTTCGCAAGAAAAGCTATCATTATAGCGGGGGCGATTACAGTCCCCATTGAACGCACAAGCGATACCGCCGCCATGGCAGAATTGGATTCTTCTTTTTTTGTATTGTCAAGCATCATGTAGTTAAGCGGCGTTCCCATTGTAAAGCCTATCCCCGTGCCCATTAAAATGAGACTTGTTATTACCGTTAAAGTATTTGGATTTACCGCTGCTATGAGTATTAAAAAAAGCGCTCCTGCAATGGATATAAAAAACCCGAACCCCAGCACTATTCTTACTCCGAATTTATCAATAAATTTTCCCGAAAGAGGCGCACCTATACCCGCGAAAACACCAAGTATTATTACAAAATATCCGCCTTTGCCTGAAACAATTTTCATCGCATTTTCTGAAAACTGCGGCACAAATATCATTCCCATTATTACCACACCGGTAATAAACGATAATATTAGTGTTATTAAGGTTCTTGAATTTTTAAAATAATCAAGATTTAAAACAGGGTCTGCGGCTTTTTTTTCAGTAAATATAAATATGGGCACAAGAGCAAAAAATATTATAAGGAACGGATAAACGTCCGTGCTTGACATTGTTTCTTTAAAATTAAAAAAGTCAATATTCTTAAGCCCATACATTAGGCTAAGCACCATAACTGTCAGAATAAATATTCCTATTATATCTGTTTTTTTAATATTCTTCTCCTTAGTGTTGGGAAGAGATATAAAACCTGCTATTAAAATAAAAATTGTAATAGGAACATTGATATAGAATATAAACTGCCAGTTGTTTGCGCCGAACAAATCAAGTATCGCGCTGCCTGCGGATGCGCCGAAAATATTGGCAATGCCGTACACTCCGCCCACAAGCCCGAGCGCCATTCCTCTCTTTTCAGCGGGAAACGTCGTTCCGAACTCCGCAGTCGCAACAGGCAGTATACCGCCTCCGCCGATTGCCTGAATCACTCTCGCAATTAACAATACCGTAAAACTGTTGAAATTCTGCGCAAGTCCGCAGAAAAGTGAGCCTATACCAAATAATAATATGCTGAAAAGATAAATATATTTTCTTCCGTATTTATCGGCAAGCTTTCCCATTATCGGAATGCTTGCCGCGTATGCCAGCGTATAAATGGTAATCATCCATATGCCGGTTTTTTCATCAACAAGCAAATTGTTTTGTATAACAGTCCTTGCGGGCGTAACAATCCCGGTGTCAAGCGCGCCCATAAATATGCCGAATAAATAAACAGCCATAATTAGGGCGAAATTTTTCTTTGTATTTACCGTTTTTGTCATCTGTCTTCCTCGCTTGCGATATTTTTAAGTACTTTTCCCGCTAATTTTTTCATCTGGTCAATTTCTTCCTCGCTGAAGTCTTTAAATACAATCTCCTGCCACTCTATAAGCAGTTTATTCATATAACAGATTATGTCTTGGCCTTTTGTCGACAATGTTATTATATTCTCACGCTTATTGCTTGGATTTTCTTTTCTTATAATAAGCCCTTTTTCTTCTAATTTTTTAATAGCCTTCGCAACTGTTCCCTTATCGGTCATAAAATTCTTTGCTATATTATCTTGATTTGTATACTCGTTTTTAGATATATACATAATCATTATCTGCTCGTTATAATTTATATCGTATTGCTTTAATCTTTTCTCAAGAAAACTTCTACTGTAGCGCATAATAACAGAAAAAGTATCCATATTTCCATCTCCAAATAAAATAATAGTTGGCATTTACAACTGTTGCAATTGCCAACTATTATATAATTACTTTAATTATTTTGTCAATAATATATTATTTTATTTTTCTGCATTCAAGATAATATCTTTTATCTTCCGCGTGTCCTATAGAGAAACTTTTTTTCGGAAAAACTCCGCTGCTCATAACAGACGTGAAAAGCTCTGTTTTCTTCATTTTGGGAAGCAATACTCCGGCGCAATTTTCACCGCATGCCATCTGCGTGCATGTGTTGTCACCGTGTATATAGTCTATTTTTCCGCCGTAACATTTAATATAGCTCTGTAAATACTCATCGTTAAATCCAATTAATTCGCCGATAGTCAGCCCTTTTACTTCAATGTCTTTATGTTCCTCTGCTGTTATATACCTTATCTTATGTGCGCCGCCTTCGGCCTTATTTTTTCCTTCCCAAAATTTCTTTGCGCCTTCCGAGAATTCTTTCGCATCAGTATCAAAAATTACTCTGTGAATAGGTTCGAATGAAATTGCGTCATCGTGTATATTTACAAGCTCCACAAGGCTGTATCTTGCAGGATGATTTTCTTTTTCACTATCCGATAGATTCGGTTTTAACTCCTCCCAGCAAAGTTTTGCCGTGGCAAGGCTGTGGTTGCCGTCGCCTATAGCGTATATTACGGGATTTTCAATATCCCTTCCGTATTTTCTTTTTATTTCTGCCGGTTCGGATAAATTATCAAGAGCTTTTAATAAACTGTCAGAATTACCTTTAGATATCTGCCAGCCGGCAATATGTCCGCCTTCTGCCATTAATTCAAAATCGTAAAGTTTGCTTAATTTTTGTTTTGACTCCGCCACAGGTTCAATTACCGAAAAATCAATATCGTCTATAAACACCATAATATGCGGCATTTCAAGCGGCGCGTCCTTGCGCACTTTCACTCTCGGCGGCAGTCTGTCCTCAATTGTTCCCTCTGTTGCGTGTATCGGTGAAGTTGAATTTTTGCTGTAGTCATAGTATTCCAAATCGAGCGCGCCAAGAAGTCCTTTACGCACTTTTCCGTCCGCAAGAGTTCTCTCTGTATATATAAATGAATCTTTTATTATCTTGAATACGCCTTGATTTATATATTCCTGCATATTTTCACTGGCTTTTTTTGCTTCAAATTCCGTGTCTTTCGTATTCAAATACGCCTCGGGAAGCATCAGCCTTAAAGTTGAAGGCAGAACGCCTACATTTTTATCCGCTTCATCCCAATATTCGGGCTGCGAAGTAAACTGGTCGCAAGCAACCACGCTCCACGTCGGCATGTAAACGCCTTTAGGTATCAATATATCCGCCGGCAAAAATAATCTTTCAGTCAAAATATTCTCTCCTTGATAATCAATGATTTATTTAAGTTACTTCGTATCAATATACCGCTAAATATAATACATTATTATTAGTATAAAAACAATTCCGTTTTAACTTATTGCCTGGGAAATAATGGCACATTTTGCTGATATATGTATTATACGGTTTCTGGCGAAGTATAAGAGCTCCTGCTCTTTTCGAGTATCGCAATAATTTCCGCGGTGTCATCGACTATAATCTCTGCGCCCGCTTCGATTAATTCTCGTCTTGATCGAAACCCCCAGCTTACCGCAATGCAGGCAGTACCCGCGTTCTGCGCTGTTTTTACATCAACTTCCGAATCTCCTATATATACTGCGTTTTCGCGTTCGCACCCTAGATTTTGAAGAGCCGAGAACACACAGTCGGCGTAAGGCTTGTGTCTTATTCCTTCCTGCTGCCCTATCGCGATTTCTATATAATCTTTAAAATATATCTCCTTTAATTCGCATACAGCGGCATGATTTTTATTCGAAACAATAGCTGTTTTATATTCATTAGATTTAAGATAGTCGAGCAATTCCAAAATTCCGAGATACAGCTTTGTTTTTATATTGCTGTGAGCAGTATAGTACTCCTTGAGTTCCGCAAACAAATTTTCATGCACATTTTCAGCAAGCTCGTTAGGAGCTGACAGTTCAATTAGCCGCCTCATGCCGTTGCCTACAAAACTTCTTACCTCATCTATACTGCGAATCGGATAGTTATACTTTGTTAATATGTAATTAACGCTGTCAGTCAAATCTTCAATAGTGTCAAGCAGCGTTCCGTCCAAGTCAAATATTACCGTGTCAATATTTTTCATCTTTTATCCTTCGATTAAATATAGTCCTATTTATTATAATATTAATAATTAAAGTCTCCAATATATTTTGAAGACTTTTTATAAATTTTATATTTTGCAATCTATTTAATTAACGATTTAACATATTCCATCGGCACATCCATTCGTACTGCCGTTTGTTTAATTGTCATCCCGCTGTCAATAAATCTTTTTACGACAACTTTTAAGCTTTCGCCGACTTCTATTATGTGTCCGTCCAAATCGTAAAACCGCACAACCCTTTGTCCCCACGAATGCTCCATAAGGTGATTGATATATTCAATTTCTTTATTATTATTTAATTTCTCAATAAATGCTTCTATATCATCTTCTTCAAAATAAAGCTCGTACGCTTTGTTTTTAAAAACAATTTCATCGTCATTTTTATCAATAAAGCTTTTCCATGTATGTGCCGTCTGCAAAGCTATGCCGCCGCTTAGTATGACATTCGCGCCGAAATCAGAAGTAACTTCAAGCCCCAAAACATCATAAAAAAACTTTTTTGACTTTTCAATATCTTTAACCGAGATTAAAACACTTGAAAACTGCATGACATACTTCCTTGAAAAGAAATTAAATTAGACCAAAATAATATTAAAACAATGGCGGAAAGGGAGGGATTCGAACCCTCGGTGGGGTATTAGCCCACACACGATTTCCAATCGTGCGCCTTAAGCCAACTCAGCCACCTTTCCGCGCATTACATATTATACTTGCAAGTAACTTCCTTGTCAATTAGAGCTTTATTAATATAATCACATAAAAAAAGGATATATTAAAATATATCCTTTTTCATATTTGCATACGCCTCTACTTAATATATTTTGCGGGGTCTACTGTTTTTCCGTTCTGCCAAATTTCAAAATGCACATGCGGCGCATCGTCAACTTCAAACTTAGCGGTCGTTCCTACTTTGCCTATAACGGTTCCCTTTGTTACGCTTTGTCCTTCTTTAACGTTTACCGTCTCGTCCAAATTGCCGTATACAGTTTTAATATTGTTTCCGTGGTTTATAACAACGCATTTACCAAGTTTGGCATCATTATAAATTTTTTCTATTTTACCGTCCAATACTGCTTTAACGCTATCCCCTGCCTTTGCCGATATATCTATTCCCATATGGTCAGATCGGTACTCGCCCAGCGTAGTGCTGTATACCGGAGTTGTATTGTAACTGTATGCCATAGTAATTTCTTTGCCTGCAACAGGGCTTGAAATATCAGTAAGACTTACGGTCTTTGCTGCTGTGGTCGTTGATACGGCAGCGGATTTATCTGTGCTGTTATTATTAGTATCAGCATTTGCGTTTGCCGTCTCATCGGCTATGTTTTCATTATCTCTGCCTAAATTCTGGTTTTGTGAATTTTCAAGCTGGCTTAATTTGTCGCTGGCGTTCTTATCCTGAATTATTTTTGTTCCGGCAACGGTAACAAGCAGTAAAAACACAAGTATTGTAAAAATAGAATATATAACCGTTTTATTATTGCTTCTGTTTTCAATATTTTTTAACATAAAATCACCTCTGAATATATTTTTTCATATTCAGAGGATTTTATTCATAAATAGAATATTTTTTTATTTCAAAGTACTATAATCAACAATTTCCGCTCCCAAATAATAATGCTGCAATATTTGATCATATTTATAGCCGTTTTTGGCATATCCGTTTGCCCCGTATTGGCTCATTCCTACACCGTGTCCGTTGCCGTTTGTAGTAAATATTATGTTGCTTCCTGATAATTTTATTGTAAACCCGCTGGATCGCAAGTCAAAAAGTTCTCTTACTTCCCTGCCGCTTAAGTTTTTGTTCCCTATTACAATTTCTTTGACTTTGCCGCCCGTTGTATATGAGTTTATTTTTATATTCTGAGACACTTTTGATTGATCTATTTTAAAATCCGGATATTTTGTTTTAAGTATAGTCAAAAAATCTTTTAAGCTTATTGTAGTTTCAATATTTGTATAAGTTGTTCCTTCATACGGGCTGTCAACGCTCCTTAAATACGCCAGAGCCGAAACAAAATAATCTTCAGAGTTTTCGGTTTTGCCTCCGCTTGCCGAAAAATACAGGGCGCTTATCAGCTCGCCGCTGTACACAAGCACTTTGCCTTTTGTGCCGTCAACAGCTTCCTCAATTTTCTGCCATCTGAGCAAACTGTCAGCCGCAGATAGGCCCGAATTCTGCCATGCTTTCAGTCTGTCTTCTTTTGATATAAACGCCTGACAGCAATTATGATCGGTGCAAATATCATACTGCGGATGCGCGCTTGTAGTTCCCTGCATTCTTCTTATAGTAAAAGTCCTTGCCGCCACAGCCTGCGCTTTTAATGCCTCTTCTTCAAAAGTCGCCGGCATCTCGCCTGCTACAACGCATTTTAAATAGTCTTCAAGATCCATCTCAAGCGCTTTGTTATGCTGAACGTCAAGTACTTTTATCATTGTCCCTTCGCTATTATCCTCAATTTCATCATCAATATGCTGACAGCTCTTAACTATTAAAGCGGGAATAATAATAAAAATTAATATTATTATAAAAACATATAATCCAAATTTCTTTCTCATAGTAAAAATATATGATATTTAATCCGAAAAAAATATCAAAACCTTTCACTCATAATAAAAAAAACCGCCCAAAGCGGTTTGTGATTAAATTTTATACATGCTCCTGTTTTCAAGAGCGTATACTCTTTGTGAAAACGAGCCTTTCTCCACCGAGGATAACGCCTGCGAAATTTCAAACATTCTTGCGTCCATCACGTCTATGTAATACAATGCTTCCGCTTCCGCTATCATCGGCATTTTCGGGCTTCCGTATTCCGCGAAGTAATGGTGCGATAAAAGGCAGTGTTTTAAGAGCATAACAATTTCATCGGATATTTTCAACTCTTTTGCCTTAGCGTCAATTATGCATATCCCCTGCACAATATGCCCAAGCAGTTTTCCTTCTTTCGTATAGTCTACCGGTATGCCGTATTCGCTTAGCATAATTTCTTCCGTTTTACCTATGTCATGGAGTATAACCGCCGCATACAATAAATCTTTATCAAGCTGCTGATATATTTCGCATATCGCGCTCGCTGTTCTAAGCATCGTATGCGTATGATGCAATAGCCCTCCTCTTGATGCGTGATGCATCTGTTTCGCTCCGGGAAAAATCAGCAGCAGCTCTTTTTGGTCGTCAAGTATGGCGCAAGTCAGAGTTTTTAAATCGTTATTTTTAATCTTAGATGCGGCTGAGTAAATCTGTTCAAACATTTCAGCGGGAGGCGTTGGAGATGACGCGTATAATTTTGACATAATCTCATCATCAACATTCTCAACTACAGCAATCGATTCAACTATTACCTGTATTTTGCCGTTGTATTCTTCGGTTTTTCCTTTAATACTTGCTATAATACCGGCCTTTATAATACTTAGATTAATACCGTCCGCTTTCCACATTTTAGCGCTTATGACGGCAGAACTGTCTTTAAGCATAATGTCCAGATATGCGCTTCCGTTGCTTGCGGTTTTTTTAATAATTGTTTCAATAAATAATACTTTGTCCAGACTCTGTCCGGCCTGAATTTCTGAAAGCATAATATACTCCTGTTTTAATTATTGGTATCTTCGCTGCTTTTAATAATGAATATTTTTTCATCTTTGTTTATAAGTCCTAAATATTTTTTTGCCAGAAGCTCGATATAGTCGTCGCTCTTTGCCTGGTTAAGAGCGGATGTTAACTGTTCATAATATATTTTTTTATTGTTTAAATCATCTGTAAGCTTGTCCCGCTCAGCGGCTAATTTATGATATGTAACTTCAAGTGAAATAAATTTGTATAGAATGTAGCAAAATACGGCGATTGCAATAAGTATTACAGGTTTGCTATACCTTCTTCTTTTTTTTCTTTTTTTCATTGGCATCACCTTTTTTAGTGCTTTTTCTGAATTTATTATATAACTTTATCTCAAAAAAAGGAATGCTTAAATATTTTTTTATCCTTTTTGTATGCGGTGATATTTTTTTATTTACTTTTTTTGCTGTGTTTTTTGTCACTTCCGCTGTCTTATTTATCACTTTTGCGCTTTTATCATTAAAATAAGTGAAAATTTTCCTTACAAGTTTGGAAAATAATAAAACATATACCGCCCATCCAAGCAGTATACCCAGCACTATATACCCCCTGAATAAAAGGTCTGTTCTGACTATAAAAAAATAAAGCATCAGCACAGCGCATATAATCCAAAACATCGCGTCTTTTAGGCTTATGCGCTTTGATTTACCGAATATTAAAATGCCGAATACATCGTAAGTAACCGCTGCAAGCACTCCGGCATAAAAAGAATTCAAAAAAATATATAACTGATAATTTGCTTCATAAATCATGTCGTGCTCATAAAACTATTTAAATATTTTATCAAAAAATCCGCTTCCTTTTCGCGCGGGTCCCTGATCGGAATACTGCAGTGAATCAATGTAGCCTTTTATTTCAAGACGCTGATTATCAAGGCTCAGCACCGTAATTCGCAGGTCCCTGCCGCCAACCGTTAGCAGCCCGAGCTGAGTTTCTGCGATTATTGTGTCCTCATTAAAACTGTGAACATCAATTACGCCTCTTAATAACAATTGTTCCCTGTTAACCAAATTAAGCATATTTTCTGATTTTGAATATACATCTTCCATAAGCACCCTCGCATTCTGCCGATAATAATACATTATGCATAAGCAGTAATTTTAAGTTATATATAATGGTTATGCTTTTTGCTTAACTTGTATTACTTTTTTAATCTTGCGCATACTGCCTATTGGTATATAATATTTATCAAAATACTTTTATGGTGCAAAATGTACGGCAAATATTTATACCAAAATTCTTTCTATGCAAAATTTATATCGATAGCTTATGCCTCAACGCAAATAGCTGTTTTATACATAGGCATGTATTATAATGTCACTTTGGGCTTGCCGCTGACTTATATCGCAGCCGTTTCGGTTATTATATTTTTTTACGATAATTTTATAAAATCTTTCTGCATAAGACTGATAAGCATTAAAGATATATTTTGCAAAAAACAGTATCTGACTGTATTAGTATTCCTTGTTATGATATCGCTTGTATTCCTGTTTCACGCAGACAGATATTTAAATCAAAAGAGTTTATTTTATTATTATTTTTTTTCGGTTATTGTATATGAAACTTTCTTTACATTATTAAATGTTTATTTAGGTTACCGCAATGATAAAAGCGATTTAAACGGCGTCATTAAGAAAAGACATCAATTTATAGGGCTTACCCTATCGGCAATCGCTTTTCCTATAATTCATTACTTTGCCGACTTTACATTAACTGCAGTTATTTACGCGTCAGCGGGTTTTATACTTTTATTATATTTGATAATAGAGGGCGAAAAAGTTAATGCACCCTATTCAAGTTTTGCAGACAACAGCCTTATTATTAAAAACAATATAAAATATATAATTTCAAGTAAAAATTATCTTTCTTCATATATAAAATATCTGCTTTTTGAATCCTCATGGCTGATAGTAATATGTTCTTTTCCGGTATATACGAAATTCTCTCTTGATAAAACGTTTGTGCCGGTTGCGCTGTTTCAGTTCTGTATATTAATTCCCGTGCTGATAATTAAATATTTCTATGCGGACAAAATAAAACGTAATAATAAAATACATATTTGCGGCTTATTAACGTGCATTGCAGGCTCGGCTCTGTATTTCTTTTCAAACGGCATTTTAATAACTTCACTTGCAAGTCTGCTTTTCGGGCTCGGCTACGCAGCAGCGTCAAATATACACGAAAATGATTTGTCGTCATCAATTATTGAATTTAAGCAGACGGATGAGCGTAAATATGTCTCGCTTAAATATTTCAATGAAAGAGTAACGTCACTCAGCTCGGTTTTAAGAGCAATAAGCCTATGCTCTTTGACTTTTATTTTCGGTTACCATTCGGGGATCAATCACGGACCGCAAGCATCAGTCGCGTGGCATTTTGCGTATGGTATAATACCTGTAGTGTTTATTTTAATAATTTTCACAATTAATATATTTACGATAAACAATTCAAAACATCACTCTTAAAAGGAGCAAAACTATGATTAGAACAGCAGTAATAACTGATGCGGATTGCATATACGCTCTGATTTGCGATATGGAGCAAACAGTTTTAAATAAATGCAAGTTTGATAAGATATTTACAGAGCTGATTGAAAGTGCCGATAATTATTTTCTGGTTTATGAAGATAATAAAGAAATTCAGGGTATATTGCATATGCGCACAGAATACCAGCTGCACCACTGCGCGAAAATTGCCGAAGTTATGGAATTATCCGTAAAAGAAGGCGCCCGCTCAAAAGGAATAGGATGCGAGCTTTTCGAATCGGCTTGCAATAAAGCAAAAGAGCTTAATTGCCTGCAGATTGAAGTATGCTGCAACCGCCTGCGCGAAAGAGCGCATAAGTTTTATGAAAAGCAGGGAATGCAAAAATTCCATTATAAATTTTCCATGAATTTATGGGGAAATATTCATCTTGAAAACAAACTGGGACTATAAGATAATTTTATAGCTATTACTTTGCGTCTTACATCTGTAAACACAATTACTTTAAATAAATGATATGCATAAAAATCAAACTCTCAGGCTTTTAATATTTTCCGCCTTATCGCCTTTAAATACATACGATCCCGCAACCAGCACGTCCGCTCCCGCGTCTACTGCCATCTTCGCTGTCTCTGCATTTATTCCGCCGTCCACCTGAAGGTAAATATTTCTATCGCCTATTATCTCTCTCGCCTGCTTTATTCGCTGCGTGGAATTTTCAATATATTTTTGTCCGCCGAATCCCGGGTACACGCTCATAATTAAAATCATATCAATATAATCAATATATTTTTTCAGCACATTAACATCCGTGTCGGGTTTAATGGAAATCCCCGCTTTTATTCCCAGACTTTTAATGTCTTTTAAGCATTGTGCAATATTTCCCTGCGATTCGTGATGCAGCGTTATTATATACGGTTCGCTTTTCGCGAATTTTTCTATATAATCTTTAGGATGTTCTATCATTAAATGCACGTCAAGCGGTAGAGAAGTATATTTCTTAATACTTAACACCTGGTCAGGGCCGAATGTTATGTTAGGCACAAAATGCCCGTCCATAATATCAAGATGAAGCCAATCGGCTTTCGCTTGCTGCAATTCTTTTAATTCCTCTTTAATAATTCCGAAATCTGCGCTTAATAGCGACGGTGATATTATTGTCATTTTCTACTCCAATATATAAATCTCTAAATTTTTTCTTCCGAAGTTAAGCGCCTGCTGATGCGTGTTGAAAAATACGTCTATTCTGTTGGAACCAATCGCTCCGCCTCTGTCCTGCACAATAAAAATTCCTTTATTCGGCGCGTTTTTAAAATAAGGAATATATACCTTTGTTCCGAACGGTATGCTCTTCGGCGCCGCTATAGTGCAGTACTGTGTCGCTTTTACGCCGCTTGCGGTTATGCCGTTTGTTTTGCCGCAGCATATTAAGCAAGGGCAGTACGCCGAAATATTCGCAACGTAATTACTCGAAAATACTTTATATCCTGCAGGAGTTGATATTGTATTCGCTTTTGGCTTTGTCCCTACCTCTATTACTTCTGTTACGGGAGCTGTTATTAGTTTTGATATTTTTTGCTCAGTACTCGATACTATACCATTTATGTAGGTCGTGGTAATCAACGCTAACGCTTTGCCATCCATGCCCTGTGTAATTATTTTGCTGTAGTCCACATATTCGCTGTTATTCTTTATAATCTTAGTATCATGCTTAATATCTATTGTCTGTGTAGTTTTTGTAGTGTCTACTGTATATACCTTTAAAACATTGCTCGTATCGTCTGCGTTTATTATATCATTATCGTCGACATCAATACCTGCCTGCTTAACGGCCTCAATGCCTGTAAGAGTCGTGGATATTCTGTATGCCTGATTGTTGTATTCAATTGTTAAGTCTACCGGCTTAAAAATATCTACCCTGCCGTTTACTCCTATTGTGTCGTCAATCGACGGATAAATATAATCATTATATGAAATATCGATATTAGTTTTGCGCAGCACGTCCGCAACTGTTTCATTGCTGGATATATAACAGTGCGTCTGCAGCTGTCCGTCAATATATACATCCACATTTTGCTTTGAATATGCGGCATTAATAACAAAAAAACAAACAATAAAAACAAACGCAAGCCCTGCTGCGGCTTTTTTATTTCTGCTTCGAAGCAAAGCTGATATTAATCTGTTTTTATTTATTTTTATTTTTAAATTGCTTTTAATAAAATAAGACCAATTGCATATCTTGTAGAAATAATTGCAGCAAGTGTTTTTGATTTTATGTGTTATATTGATAATCTTTTGAGTAACTGATTCTACCTTTTCCATATTGTTATTTTAATATGATGCAGTTGTTTTGTCAAACTCAAGCATATCAATAAGTAAGCCAATAAATAGAAACTTAAACATATCAGATATCATTGTAAATATATTTTATAATTTTATATCAAATAATCTTAACGCGTTGCCAGATGTTATCTCTGCAATCTCCTCAATCGGCATTCGTTTTATTTCCGCTATTTTCTCAGCCGTGTATCTCACATACTTCGGCTCGTTTCTTATACCCCTTTTCGGTATTGGAGTAAGATAAGGGCAATCTGTTTCTATAAGCAATTTATCAATAGGAATATATGAGACTACTTCGCGCAGATTTACCGCATTTGCATATGTCACAGGACCTGATATGGAAAGATAAAATCCCATATCAAGCATTATCTTCGCGGTTTCGCGGCTGCCCGAAAAACTGTGTATAACACCCGATTTATTAAACGGCAAATATTTTTTCAGAAAATCAATAGTATCTTTAGTCGCATCCCTCATATGGATGCATACGGGTATTTCATTTTTTTGGGCGATGGATAATTGTCTGTCAAATATTTCGCGCTGAATATCTGCTGGCGAGTAATTTTTAAAATAATCCAGACCTATCTCACCCAACGCCACGCATTTAGGTTCGCTTAATAATTTCTCGATTTCTGAAAGCATCTCTTCCGTGCATGCGCTTGAATCATGAGGGTGTACTCCCGCCGCAAAATAAATATTATCATATTCATTAGCAAGTTTTTGAGAAAAACGCGAGCTTGAAAGGTCTGAGCCTATATTTATTACAAGAGAAATATCATTATCCTTAAGATTGTTTATAACGTTATCTCTGTCTTTGTCAAACTGCTTATCATCCAAATGCGCGTGAGAATCAATAAATGTCATTGCGCTTCCTCCAAATGTTCTCTTATAATGCTTTCAAGAGTATCTTTGCTCATAGTTTTTGCGTCAATCTGTACTTTCACCACAGCAGGCTTTTTTGACAATATAAAAATATCGTCAGCTAAAAGTACGGCTTCGTCAATGTCATGAGTCGCCATTATAACAAGAAACTTATTTTTCTTCCATTGCTCATAAAAATCGTTCATTACATCTTCTTTGAGAGCAATGTCCAAGCCTTTAAACGGTTCGTCAAGTATCATAATATCGGGATTATACACAAACGCTCTTGCAAGCGCCACTCTTCGCCTCATGCCTCCGCTTAATTCTTTGGGATAATATTTTTCGTATCCCGTAAGCTTCACGCTTTTTATGGCTTCATCCACTCTGTGCTTTACGTCTTTTTCATCAGCTATCACAAACGCAATGTTTTCATATACGGTTTTCCATTCAAGCAGCCTGTCTTCCTGAAACACATAAGCAATTCTCTTTTTGTCTGCGCCTTCAATTGTGCCTGCATTGTAGCTTTCAATTTTGCTTATAATGTTAAAAAGCGTGCTTTTGCCTACTCCGGAAGGACCCAGCACACAACTGATACGGCTGTCTTTGAATTCTATGTTCAGTCCGTCAAATATTATATTGTCTCCGAATGACTTCTTTAAATCAGTTACTTTTATCGGCATAAGCTTTCCTGCCTTTTGAAAAATTGCCTATCAAGTTTTTTATTACATACTCAAAAATAAAACTGAGCACTATAACAATCAAAGTAAGCGCGAATAAATTTTCAGTCTGCAAATATATTTTCGCGTCATACATTCCGCCGCCAATTGATATTTCAGGTCTTGCGATTACTTCGGCCGCAACCGTGGATTTCCATCCTATGCCTATGCTTGCCGCGATGGAAGAAAATATATATCCGCTAACCGACGGAAGATAAACGTCTTTTATTACTCTGAAATGAGAAATCTTATACACGCTGCACATCTGCAGTATTTTCCTGTCCGTATCTTTTATGCCCTGCATAACGTTTGTCCAAATAATGGGAACGCACATTAAAAAACATACAAACACTGGTATGGAAGATGTCTTCATCCACACTAGCGCAAGTATGATAAATGATACAACAGGGGTAGACTTTATTACCGACATAACGGGGTTAAAAAACCGATACACAGGCGCGTAAAGTCCGCTCAGTATTCCCAGCGCTATGCCTATTATTATTGACAGACCAACGCCTGCGAATACCCTCAGCAGCGAAATTGCAACGTCTTTATAAAACGTAGCGTGTTTTGCCATTTCAATCATCGCCGCGATTGCCTGCCCCACCGAGGGAAGTATTACAGGTTCATTTATTATTTTGGCTGCCAATTCCCAGATCAGCAGCCAAAATAATGTAAATATCAAATTTTGAACCTTACTATTTTTGATAGTAAAAATCCTCATTAGGAAGCGCTCCTCCAATTGATGCAGGGTTGTAGTTATATAATAATGTTAAAAATGAAGTAATTTCCGCTTTGTTCGCATAAGCGTCTTTGTATACTATTGCGCTTGTGGGTATCGCTTTTTTAGCAAGTTCCGCGCTTGCTATAATGCCTTTGTTTGCAATAATTGCCGCCGCTTCGTCGGTATTTTTGTTTACAAAGTTAACGCTTTCTTCGTATTGTTTTAAGAATTCATTAACCGCTGCTTTATTCTTTTCTGCGTAAGCTTTGTTTACAACTATGCATCCCATAGCCATTGCGTTGCCGCCTGATACTTTATTCCATTCATCATTTAAATTAATCGCGATTTTAACATTCGCGTTTTTAGCTGTAACAGTGCTTACAAAAGGCTCGGGCAGTATAGCTATACTTGCTTTTCCGCTCACAACAAGCGTTGCAAGTTCAGAATGTTCTGTCGCGAAAACTATTTTTACTTTATCTTTTATACCTGCTTTATCAAGTATATAGTTAACAACATATTCGGGCGTTGCGCCTTGACCGGAAATATAAACCGTCTTTCCTGCCAGATCAGATAATGAATTAATATCTTCTCCGTTAGTAAGTACAAACAAATTGCCCAGCGTGTTTATAGCCGCTATCTGAATTTTACCGCTTGTTTTATTGTATAACGTTGATGCCAGATTAGTCGGTACAGCCGCTATGTCAATTTCACCTTTAATAAGTTTAGCGGCAACTTCATCGGGAGCTGACGATATTGTAATATTTGTGGTTATGTTCTTGTCAATTACATAATTATCCTGCAGCATTTTTGCCATACCCATTCCGGTAGGTCCTTTTAATACCGCGATATTCATTGTAACAGGGTCAATTTTAGACGTTGCGCCGCATGCGCCAAGTGTAAGAATCAGAACTAATGTAAGTAAAATAATAAGTAGTTTTTTCATGCTTAATTTATCTCCTTTTTTGAAAATGAAGTTTTTACATGCACATCCTTGATTTTACCAAGCGTACCTGTCAGGGTATTAATCTGGTCTAAAGTGCCCAGCACAACCAAAGTTACTATGGATATACCGTCTTCTGTAAAAGGTATTCCCATTCTTCCTTTGACTATGCCTTTATAGTTACTTACTATATCGTTGAATTCGTGCTGAGAAGCCTCAGCATTGTCAAGCACCGCTGCAATTACAGCTAATCTTTTCATACCAGTTCCTTCACTCTCGTAATAAAAACCCTTTTTGAAAACATTCAAAAAGGGTTCAGATAAATCAGAGTAATCTTATTTTATCCCTTTTGAATCAGCTGAGCTTTTCCATTAGGTATGCATGTTAATTAATTAACATTATACTGTTTTTTAAATTAAAGTCAAGATATATTTATCTAACAGCCTCTCCCGGCTCTACTTGTTTTTCAGGCATTATCATCGCGAATGTCTCCTTATCGTGTCCCACAGCCGTAATCATAGCCTCGCTTAAAAGTCCGCGAAATTTTGCGGGCTTTAAATTAGCCACAACAACTATTTCTTTTCCGACAAGGTCGTCGGGATTTTTAAACTCTGCAATCCCGCTTACAATCTGTCTTTGCTCAAATCCCAAATCAACTTGCAGTACTAACAGTTTATCAGCGTTAGGGTGTTTTTCCGCTTTTATAATTTTAGCAACTCTCAAATCCACTTTCGCGAATTCATCAATTGTAATTTGTTCTTTAACGGGCGAGTATTCCATTTTTACTTCCTTCTTTTCTTCAGCTTTGCCTTGCTTTTTATTGTTTTCTTTCTCTATTCTCTTTTCAAGTTTAGCTTTTTCTTCATCTGTAAGCACTCTGGGAAACAGCACGTCAGCAGGCGTTACTTTATTTTCCGGCGGATACAGTCCAAATTTCTGCACGCTCTTCCAAGTCATAATATCCTCTTCAATATTGAGCATTACGCGCATTTTTGCGCTTGTCTCAGGCATTGCTGCGCTTATCATAACCGCAATAAATCTTAAACTTTCAAGTATATTGTAAAGCACTGTGGCGAGCCTTGCGGTGTTTTCCTCATTTTTGAAAAGTACCCAAGGCGTTGTTTCATCAATATACTTATTTACTCGTGCGATAAATTTCCATGTCTGTATTAAAGCGTTGGATAACTCATATTTGTCCATATAATCTTTGACAATTAAGGGCAGTTCCATCGCCATTTGTATAATTTCATTGTCAATTTCATCATACTGTTTTAAATCGGGAATATTTCCGCCGAAATATTTATCTACCATCGATATTGTTCTGCTCAATAAGTTTCCCAGGTCGTTTGCAAGGTCGGCGTTGTTGCGCGCGACAAGGTTATCCTCGCTGTATATTCCGTCGCTTCCGAAAGGCATTTCGCGCAAAACGTAATATCTTAAAGCGTCCGTACCGTATTTTCCCGCAAGCTCAATAGGGTCAACAACGTTGCCCTTAGACTTGCTCATCTTGCCGCCTTTAAGCAAAATCCATCCGTGACCGTACACTTTTTTGGGAAGCGGCAGCCCCAAAGCCATTAATATAATAGGCCAGTATATAGTATGGAAGCGCAGAATATCTTTGCCTATAAGGTGAACATCGCACGGCCAGAATTTATCCATTAAGTTCGGCTCGTCGTTTAAATATCCCAGCGCCGTTACATAGTTGCTGAGTGCGTCTACCCATACATACACTACATGCTTAGGGTCAAAATCAACTTTTATTCCCCAGTCAAAACTCGTTCTCGATACGCACAAATCTTCAAGTCCGGGAAGCAGAAAATTATTAAGCATTTCATTTTTAGCCGACTCTGGGCTTATAAAATCAGGATTAGCTTTTATATGCGCTATAAGCCTGTCCGCGTATTTGCTCATTTTGAAAAAATACGCTTCTTCCTTCGCAATCTTCAGCTCTCTTCCGCAGTCCGGGCATTTGCCGTCTTTAGCCTGAGAGCTTGTCCAGTACGCTTCGCACGGAGTGCAGTACAGCCCCTCGTAATGTGACTTATATATATCGCCGTTATCGTAAAGCTTTTTAAATATTGCTTTTATTGACTCTTCGTGATACGCATCAGTAGTTCTGATAAACTTGTCGTAATTAATGTTCATCACGTCCCACAGCTTTACAATATCCGCAACTATTCCGTCCACATATTCCTTAGGTTCCATTCCGGCGTTTTTTGAGGCTTCCTGGATTTTCTGTCCGTGTTCGTCTGTTCCTGTAAGAAAAAACACATCATGACCCGTTAATTTTTTAAACCTTGCTATACTGTCCGCCGCAACTGTTGAATAAGTATGCCCTATATGCAGCTTTGCGCTCGGATAATAAATAGGTGTTGAAATATAAAAACTTTTATTCTCGCTCATTTTAAAACCCCTTGTATAATTTTTTTGCAAATAAAAAACCGTCCCAATGGGACGGACAGACCGCGGTACCACCCAAATTAGCAATTGCTTGCTCACTTGATTTCATAACGTCTTGCGACGGCATCGGCTCATAAAACACTTACCGAAGCGGCTTTAAAGTCCATATTCAATAAATTCGCCATATCCCCTCTCAGCCGCAGGGACTCTCTGTAAAAGCTTTTTTATTTACTCAACTTTGCATAGCTTTTAATATTCATTATTTATAGTATTATATTAAATTATTACCAAAATGCAAAGTTTTTTTAATTATCTAATTTATTTTTAATTTAATATTATCTAAAAACACCCAGCTGGGGCCTATGTAATAAGAGTCAATTCCTATTATTAAATACAAATTCCCGTCCTTATCCGTGCTTGCTTTTAAGTTTGTATCAAACGTTTTGTATTCAAAATCAGTTCCGCTTTTATAATTTACTTTAGCTATATTGCCCAGAGCTTTTATATATTTCTCATCCGTCATATAATGCCCTATCAAAAAATTGGGTTTATACATTCCGTCATTTTCAGAAACTTCTGGTTTTTCCGGCATAATTCCCGCTTTTATTATTACGCTTTGCGCGGGTATTTTATCGGTAATGTTGCCTACAGATTTCTGCATCATTGTAGCAACATCAAAATAAAGAGTTCCTTCATATTTTTTGTTTTTATCAAGCTTTAAAACCTTTCCGATATTTACATAACAGTATAAAAACATGTTATCGCCCATATTGTAGCCCGACATCATAAGGCCGCTTGAGTTTAAATTAGGAATCTCGGTTTGCTTTACAATTATACTGTATCCTTTTTTTTCATAGTCTACAGGCACGTTCGCGACACCGTAATCGAACTTTATATTGTTATTTTCAAAATCATATGTAAAATCAGCGCTGCAGCTTATAAAAAACATCATCAGAACAATTAATGAAATTATAATAATCGATTTTTTATACATAATTATCCTCCTGCTTACTTATAACAAATAACGTATAAGAAAAATGTAGTATATTGATTTTTTATGACTGAATTTAAGCCTCATATATAAATATATTAAATTTTTTTTATTTTTATAAATATTGACATAAAATTTAATAATTTATAAAATGGTTTGGGTGATAATATGCAAGTGCAAAAAGAACATGTCAGAAAAAGAATACTTTCCTCCGCGCAGGAAGAATTTTTATCTTATGGCTATAAGGACGTATCAATAAGACAAATCGCTAAAAAAGCAAACACTACAGCGGGTAACATTTACTCATATTTCCCTTCAAAGGATGAGCTTTTTAAACAAGTCATTTGTCCTGTTTTAAATCATCTTGAAAAACTCCTTAAATTTGATGCAGACGATAATTTTTCAAAGCCTGATATAACTTATATAACTTCAGAAATTTCAAAATTATTCTTATCTTATAAAAAGGAATTTATGATTCTTCTTACCGGCAGCACGGGAAGTGCGTTTGAGGGAACAAAGATAAAGCTTACGTCTCTTGCCGCTGACAGATTTAAAAAAGAGTTTATACCGCTGCTTGATGATAATGATATTGATGATAACCTAAGTGATATTCTTGCCGTATCGTTTGTTGAGGGATTAATAAGCATATTTAACATATCTCATAATGACGATAAAAAACTTGAAATTCTTTTAAAACAATATATAGACATCTTTTTCAGCTCGGTAAAAAATGAATTATAAATAAGAGCATAATGTTCGGATATTAAGATAATTATGTGTCTGATATACAATAGACATATAATGGCTTTGATGTCCCAGCTTATAATTCAAATATTTAAAACAAAAAAATCCCCCATTTATTGAGGGATTTTCTTTATTATTAACTTAGCTTTCAATTTCTCCGACAAGTTCTTGACCGTTATAATCTACAGCTATAACGCTTCCGGGAAGCATATTGTGCTTAAGTATCATTTTCCCGACTAACGTTTCCACCTTGCTTTGCAAAAATCTCTTAAGCGGCCTTGCGCCGTATATTGGGTCGTATCCGTTAGCTATAATATAATCTTTGGCTTTAGCCGAAAGTTTTATGCTAAGCTGCTGTTCTTTTAGCCTGTCGTTTAATCTGCCTATAAGTATCTCAAGTATCGCTGCAATCTCTTCTTTTGTAAGAGGCTTGTAGAATATAATCTCATCCAGCCTGTTTAAAAATTCCGGCCTGAAGCTCTGCTTCAGCAGCTGCTCAACCTGAGCTTTGGCAATATCGGTAATTTCTCCGTTTTTGTCAATTCCGTCCAGCAGATAAACCGAGCCTATATTGGACGTAAGTATTATTATCGTGTTTTTAAAATCTACTGTTCTGCCTTTGGAATCCGTTATCCTTCCGTCGTCAAGAATTTGCAGCAGTATGTTAAACACATCTGGATGCGCTTTCTCCACTTCGTCAAATAAAACTACCGAATATGGCTTGCGCCTTACAGCTTCCGTAAGCTGACCGCCTTCATCGTATCCGATATAACCCGGAGGCGCTCCGACAAGTCGCGACACGGAATGCTTTTCCATATATTCGCTCATATCAATTCTTATTATGTTGCCCTCATCATCAAACAAATCTTCCGCCAATGCTTTCGCAAGCTCCGTCTTGCCCACTCCTGTCGGACCTAAAAACAAGAATGATCCTATAGGTCTCTTCGGGTCGCCTATCCCTGCACGCGAGCGAATTATTGCTTGAGTTACTTTTTGCACGGCATCATCCTGCCCGATAACCCTTTTGTGCAGTCTCGTATCAAGACCGAGTATCTTCTGTCTTTCACCTTCCATTAGTTTTGTTACCGGTATTCCCGTCCATCTGGCTACAATTTTAGCAATCTCTTCCTCGGTCACTTTATCCCTAAGCAGTTTGTTATCTGATATCTTAACCGTTTTGCTTTCCGCTTCTTTTATTTTTTTCTGCAGTTCGGGAATTTTGCCGTATTTCAATTCCGCTATTTTGTCAAGCTCGTAACTTTGTTCAAGCCGTTCAATTTGAGCGTTTACTTCCTTAAGCTCTTCTTTCAGCTTCGCCACATTGCTTATACTGTTTTTCTCATTTTCCCATTGAGCTTTCATCGCGCTGAATTTCGCCTTTTGTTCCGCAATCTCTCTTTGAAGTTCAGCAAGCCTTTCAACAGAAAGTTTATCTTTTTCTTTTTTCAAAACAGTCTCTTCAATTTCATTCTGCATAATCTTTCTTGCAATCTCGTCAAGTTCCAAAGGCATTGAGTCAATTTCCGTTCTTATCATTGCGCACGCTTCGTCGACTAAGTCTATCGCTTTGTCAGGCAAAAATCTGTCCGTAATGTATCTGTGCGACAGCATAGCCGCCGAAATAAGCGCCGCGTCCGTTATCTGCACGCCGTGAAATACCTCATATCTTTCTTTCAGTCCGCGTAAGATAGATATTGTGTCCTCAACAGTCGGCTCGTCTGCGTATACAGGCTGAAACCGTCTTTCCAGCGCCGAGTCTTTTTCAATATATTTTCTGTATTCGTTAATAGTGGTCGCTCCTATGCAGTGAAGCTCCCCTCTGGCAAGCATAGGCTTAAGCAAGTTGCCCGCGTCCATTGCTCCTTCAGTTTTGCCCGCGCCCACAATTGTATGAAGCTCATCGATAAATAATATTATCTGTCCGTCGCTTTCTTTAATCTCATTAAGCACGGCTTTTAAACGCTCTTCAAATTCGCCTCTAAATTTCGCGCCGGCAATTAAAGCACCCATGTCGAGAGCGAATATTGTCTTGTCTTTAAGCCCTTCGGGCACGTCTCCCCTTACTATTCTTATAGCAAGCCCTTCTACAATCGCCGTCTTACCTACTCCCGGCTCTCCTATAAGCACGGGATTATTTTTTGTCTTCCTTGAAAGTATCCTTATTACATTTCTTATTTCATTGTCCCTGCCTATAACCGGGTCAAGTTTCTGCTGTCTTGCTTTTTCTACTAAGTTATAGCCGTATTTATTCAGCGAATCGTAAGTATTTTCAGGATTATCCGATGTTACCCTGTTGTGGCTTCTAACCGTCTGCAAAGACGCAAGAAAGCTGTTGTTGTTTATGCCGTATTTTTTAAACAGCGATTTTACATTGTCGTTAGCGTTAGATATAATTCCGAGCATTAAATGCTCCACCGAAATATAATCGTCATTCATTTTATCCGCTTCCTGCTGCGCTTTTATTAAAGCTTTGTCAACAGACTGCGAGATATAAACTTTACCCGCTTCTCTTCCCGGTCCCGACACTCTGGGCATTTTGGAAATATATCCGTCAATCTCCGCCAGCATATCGTCAGCGTCAATGTTCATTTTAACCATCAGCTGACCGATAAGCCCGCCGTCCTGGTCTATAAGCGCGTAAAGCAAATGCTCCTGTTCTGTTTGCATATTGCCGTTTTCAATAGCAATTTTCTGCGCGTTTTCAATTGCTTCCAATGATTTTTGTGTGTATTGTTTTGTGTTCATTATTAATCCCTCCTTTTATAAAGGTGATTTTTCAAAATATAAAATGCTATATTACTGCTATTCCGCTTTTCAGGTAATTTAAATACCTGTATTCTACATCCTCATCGGTATTATATTCACCGTTTAGATATCCTTTTAAAATTTCGTCAAACATCTGAATATAGTCAGTAATAGCTTTGCTTACCTCATCGCTGTTGTGCAGCGAACTGTTTTTGGGGTACATCAGTCTCCGTTTAAATCTGCCCTGTTCAAGCGCGTATGTTATGCCTCCGTGTAAATCGAATTTACTTATATGATGATCTTCAAGCTGCATCCACAAACTTAAAAAGTGTGTTATTTCCATTAAAAGCTCCGCGCTTTGTGTTCTGAAAGTCACACGCAGTTCCCCCAAGCTATTATTATCGGAAAACAATTCAACCGAATATCTTATAGTCGGTCTGTATTTATAGCTTAGCGCGCTTTTTATGCATATAACAGAACTTGCCGCCATATCCTGCACCGTCAGCGCCGAGACATCATCAATAATTGCGCTAATGCTTTCAAATATATTTTGTATATGCCTCTGTGGTGTAATAAAAGACACATAATCCGCTAAAATCTCATTTATTAAATTCGATCGGTTAGTGCTGTTATGTGCGGCAATCCTGTCTATCTGCATTACAACCTCATCCATAAGCATCAGGCTGTACATATTTTTAGCCATCTTCATCACCTCTTCTTTATTATATACTATCTCCATAATTTGTAAATATATTTATATAAATTAATTAACAAGTTTATATTTTTAACTAATAAAAAAAGCGCCGATATTCAGCGCTTTTTAATTTGAGTAATTATCTTGAATTTCTCTGTTGTTTTTTGCTGCGTCTGCAATTAGGACATCTTACAGGTTCGTTTTCAAAGCCTTTTTCTTTGTAAAAAGCCTGTTCGCCTTCTGTGAAGACAAAGTCGTTTCCGCAGTCTTTGCATTTGAGAGTTTTGTCAGCCATTCGATTTTCCTCCTTTATTTATTCCTCTGTACTCTGTGCTCTTTTCTCTTTATATTGGTAAATAAATAAAGGAAGGATAGCAGGTTCAGAACACGTTTTCAGCATATGGAATGCTTAAATCCGATTATAACATAATTTATAAATATTTCAATAAAATTTAATAATTTGTTATAAATTTCAATTTCCTTGTCAGACTATGCCGTTTATTCTGTGGTGATTTTATCGTCTGTACTTGCAGGCTCTTGGGAAGGCAGGTCTTTGTGCTATATATTACCGTCTGTCTCGGTGTCTGCAGGCTGCATATCTGCCTGCTCGCCGCTTTGCACGGGGGCCGGCTCATGGTGTTCTTCTGTAGTACTATTTTGAACAGGAACATTTGTCTGCTGTGCATTATTTTGATTGTATGTATAATCCTGTTCGGCTTCTCCGGTTTGGAAATAAGCGTCTTTTATATTTACGACACTAGGAAATTCAGTATTAATAATATCTTTGCCTTTAACATTATCAAAATTAATAAACATAATCGCCCAAAATACATTTAATATCATTTGTATCAGCATCGCAATCAAATATATAATAATCACAGATACAACTTCATGATAATAAAACAGATATACAAAAGCAAATGCAAGCAATATCAATATAACAACACTGATTAAAGCCATCAAAAGAATATTGCCTAATATTTTACCCCTTTTACCTTTTGTAATCACTCTTGAATACCTTAACGAATCAATGGCGCATAATTTATATTTAACTCGGGAAAATATTGACATTGAGTAAATTATGCTGATGTATATCATAGCGCATAAAGTAATTATGTATAATATTACTTGCCAATAACTGCCATAACCATAACCAAATCCTGACGAGTTAAACTGTGATATGGCAAATATTAACGCAGAATACGCTATGGAAATCCCTATCATTATAATCATTAATAGTGCATATGTTCCCAGAGTCGGGAAAGCCCTTTTAAAAGCAAATGCTAAAATACTGCCAAAATTACGTTTTCTATTATTGATAAACGAATCTGTTATAATATAAATCGCAGAAAGTTCTATGCATAAAAAAAGCATATTAAAAAAAACAAATACAATATAAGCAATAAATAAAATAGGCAGTAAAGCCAATATCTGGTAAATATATGTGTCTGATGTCAAATAGGACTGCATGGCATCTGAATTTTGAAATAAATCTGTAGGCATATAATGAGATATTGCAAATCCAATTGGAATAAAACATAGAAGTATTATTATTATAATTGCTGCCATATAAATAAAAGCTACTATAAATAATTGCAAAAACTTTTTTTTGCTAGTTTTTAGTGTCAATAAAAAATAATCTCCGAAAGAAAGTATCGAATTGTTTATATCCATATTACACATCCTTTATAATTTTTATGTGATATTAATTATAACACAAATTATATCAGAGCACAATTTTTTGCATATATTTAATAAAACGATATTAAATAACAAATATAACATAATTATTTAGACTTGTTTAAATTGAATGCTAACTTTTGTTCCCGCGCCTAGCTTGCTTGAAAGTGAAATTTTAGCGTCATGATAAATTGCTGCGTGCTTTACAATAGAAAGCCCCAATCCCGTGCCTGTTATTTCTTTGCTGTGGCTTTTATCAACTCTGTAAAATCGTTCAAATACTCTGTCGGCTTCATCCGCGGCAATGCCTATACCGCTATCTTCAACGGACAACATAACACCAGTATTGTTATTTTCAATTTTAACTTTTACCCTGCCGCCGTCAATATTATATTTTATGGCGTTATCCACCAAATTATATACCATTTCATCCAGTATCTTATAAACTCCTGATACTGATAACTTTTGAGCGTCAAGCTCAATTGATACACGCTTTTTATCTGCCTCGGGCTTCAATCTGGCGCACACGCTTTCTGCTATGTCCGCAAGATTAACTTCCTGTTTTTCAAATAAAGTCGTGTTCTCATCAAGCTGCGATAATTTTATAATATCTTCAATAAGCATTATGAGCCGCTGGGACTCTTCATAAATGTTTGCCGCGAAGTTTTTTGTGTCTTCAGGCTTGGCAATGCCGTTTTTAATTATTTCGGCATAACCCGATATGGATGTGAGCGGCGTTTTTAACTCATGGCTTACATTCGCTGTAAATTCGCGTCTTAATTTTTCACGCTCTTCTTTTTCAGAAACGTCCATTATAATAATAATCGCCCCTACTACCTGCGCTTTTTCGTATACAGGGTTGCTCATAAGCTTATATGTTCTTCCGCCGTAAAACATTGTCTGCTCGTTATGCTGCCCCGAAAGCGAAAGTTCAATTGCTTTTCGAAAACTTCCGCTCCTGTTAAGCGTAAGCGCGCTTTTATTTTTAACGGATTCACTTGCCCCCAACAAATTAATCGCACTGGTATTGTATGATAAAATATCGGTTTTTTTATCGACTATCAAAAGTCCTTCTTTCATGTTTTCTATAATAGTGGAAAATTCATGCTGTTTTCGTTCCAGCTCCGCCATCTGCGCGTGTATCTGTTTGTTTTGTTTTGAAATGCGCGCAAGCATCGGGCTTAGTTCCTCATAAGTCACCGCTTCTTCGGGATAATCAAAATCAAGCTCGTTTAACGGTCTGACAATTCGTTTGGAAACACTGTACGCCAAAAAAGCGGATAAGGCTATTGCACATAAAAGTATCAGTATTATATACCTTAGCATACCGTACACCAAAGCAAGAAGCGAATGCTTTGTGCTTGACACTCTTAATACCGTTCCGTTACTGAGTTTTGTTGCATAATATATTGTGTCTTCCGACAGTGTTTTTGAATATCTTATACTCTCGCCCTGACCGCTAGTCATCGCTTCAACAAATTCTTCTCTGTTGCTGTGGTTTTCCATTTTTGCCGCGTCGGCGGTATTGTCGTATAATACTGCGCCGGAAGAATTAATCCATGTAATGCGTGTATTATCCGTTTTATTATGCAGATTTTTTAAATAATTGTTATTTTCTTCCATTCCCTGGGAAATATATACAGCTTCATTTTTAAGCTGGCTTATATATTGACTCGAGTAATATTCATACAGCGCTCCGACAATCATCGCAACGCTTGCAACTAAAACAATTACGGCAACAACAAAAATATGCCAAAAAATTCGTTTGGTCAATTCTCCGTGCCTCCTATTTTATAGCCAATTCCGCGAATTGTCTGAATATAATCGCCGCATTTTCCAAGTTTTTGCCGCAGCGTTCTTATATGTACATCCACTGTTCTGCTTTCTCCGTCAAAGTCATATCCCCATATTTTATTCAGCAGCTGATCGCGCGAAAATACATGATCCTGATTTTCCATTAAAAAACAAAGAAGCTCAAATTCCTTATATGTTAAATTAACTTCTTCTCCGCATGATTTTATCGTATGTTTTGCAGGGTCAACAAACAATTCTCCAATTGAGTAAGTTTGCAATTGTTTGGTATCCTCTGTTCGTCTCATAAGAGCTTTTATTCTGGCGACAAGCTCCATCATTCCGAAAGGTTTTGTGACATAATCGTCAGCGCCGAAGTCAAGCCCCGTCACCTTATCATATTCGCTGTCTTTTGCTGTAAGCATTATTATCGGTATTTTGTTGCTAACCGCCGATGCGCGCAGTTTTCTTAAAATTTCCAGTCCGTCCTGCTCGGGAAGCATTATATCAAGTATTATTACGCTCGGAGTTTTCTGCTCCATTGCTTTAAAGAAATATGACGGTTTTTCAAAACCCTGCGCTTTTAGGCCTGTATTATTCAGTGTATATATTACCAGTTCTCTAATATTTTTATCGTCTTCAACTAAATAAATCATAACGCCGCCTTTGCAATACTATATTTAATCCTCATAACTTTTATGGTTGCCCGTAATGGAGTACTCCACCCATTCCGCGATATTAACTGCATGGTCGCCTATTCTTTCCAGATATTTTGCGATCATCAAAATATCAAGACACAATTCTCCGTATCTTTGGTTCTGATACACAAGCACTATAAGTTCTTTTCTCACTTCGCTAAACAATTTGTCGACAACATCATCGTACTGCATAACATATTTTGCAAGCGCCAAATCTTTTTTAACATAAGAATCTATACTGTCCGTAACCATTTTAATTGCCGCGTCAGCCATATCTTTTATGTGAAGAATGCTCTTTGTATTGTTATTTTTAATAAATTTAGTAATTTCCGCTATATCCGCAGCCTGGTCTCCTATTCGCTCCATGTCGGAAATCATTTTTAAAGCAGATGATATCAGCCGCAAATCGCTTGCGACAGGCTGCTGCTTCAAAAGCAGCTTCATGCATAGAGCTTCTATATATCTTTCTTTATCGTCAATTTCCTTTTCAATCTCCGTTGTCTTTATAATCATATCATTATCGCCGTCAAGCAGCGCTCTCATCGACGCCGTTATGGCGTCTTCGCAAAGCGCTCCCATTTTAATAAGCTCCAGATTAAGATTTTCAAGCTGCTCGTCAAATTTGTTTCTCATCAACCAAACCTCCCGGTTATATAATCTTCCGTTCTTTTGTCTTTCGGCACCGAAAATAATCTGTCAGTGTTATTATATTCTATTATTTCTCCGAGTAAAAAAAACGCCGTCTTATCCGATATCCTTGCAGCTTGCTGCATATTATGCGTGACTATAACAATAGTATAATCTTTTTTCAATTCGCCTGCAAGTTCTTCTATTTTAGATGTCGATATCGGGTCAAGCGCGCTTGTCGGCTCGTCCATAAGCAGCACCTCGGGCTGTACCGCAAGAGCTCTCGCTATGCAAAGTCTCTGCTGCTGTCCGCCCGAAAGCCCGAGCGCGTTTTTTTTCAGCCTGTCTTTTACTTCATCCCATATTGCCGCGTCGTGCAGTGATTTCTCCACAATTTCATCCAGTTTAAGCTTTGACTTCACACCATGCGTTCGCGGTCCGAAAGCTATATTGTCATAAATGCTCATCGGAAAAGGATTTGGCTTTTGATACACCATTCCCACTCTTTTCCTAAGCATGTTTACGTCAATGCTTCCGTATATATCCTCATCGTCAAGCAAAATTTTACCCTTGATTCTGCATCCCTCTATTAAATCATTCATTCTGTTAAGCGATTTTAACAGCGTCGATTTTCCGCAGCCGGACGGCCCTATAAAAGCTGTGATTTCATTTGCGGATATATCTAAATTAATATCTTTAAGCGCCTGAAAATTCTCGTACCATAAATTAATATTGTTAATTTTAAATTTCTCCATAAACTACCTCGCCGTTATCCTTCTCGCCGCTAAATATGACAGCGCATTAATTCCTATAACCATAATAAGCAGCACAACCGCAGTCGCGTAAGTCTGATCTACATGCAATCCTTCCGACGAAAGCGCATACATATGTACGGACAGCGTTCTGCCGGACGACAGTAAATTCTCGGCAACGCCCGCAACAGTGCCGGATGTGTATATCAAAGCGGCTGTCTCACCTACGATTCTTCCTACGCTGAGTATTATTCCCGCAACTATTCCGGGCACAGCCGAGGGAAGCACTACCTTAAAAACCGTTCTCAGCCTGCCCGCTCCTAAGCCAAAGCTGCCTTCTCGAAAAGTGTCGGGAACCGCTTTTAACGCTTCTTCAGTCGTCCTTAAAACAACCGGCAGCACCATTATCGAAAGCGTAAGCGCGCCCGCGATAATTGAATATGAAAATTTGCATGCTATTACAAACAATAAAAAACCGAACAGGCCGTATACTATAGAAGGTATGCCTGTCAGTGTTTCCGCTGTCATTCTTATCACCCCTACCAGCTTGTTCCCTCTTTTAGCATATTCAACTAAATATATAGCAGAGAATACGCCCAAAGGAACAGCTATTAGCAATGATAATCCTGTCATAGTAATTGTATTTATTATAGCCGGCATCATAGATACATTATCGGATGTATATTTCCACGCAAACATACTCGGTTTTAAATAAGGCAAACCTTTTATTAAAATGTATCCTATTAAAAGCATCAGCACTCCGATAGTTATCACCGCTGCTAAAGTAACTAAAATTCGAAGCGTTAAAGACAGCGGATTTTTTTTATATGCGTTCCATTTCTGCGCTCTTGTTATTTTCATTTCATTCATTTTTACGCAGCCCTCCTTTTAAAAGCGGAGAATGAGAGGTTTATTATCAAAATGAAAACAAACAGTACAACAGCAGTCGCAATAAGAGCCTCTCTGTGCAAGTTCGTTGCATATCCCATTTCAAGTACAATGTTCGCCGTCATGGTTCTAACCCCGCTTAACAGACTGCCCGGTATTATCGCCTGATTTCCCGCAACCATTATAACAGCCATTGTCTCACCTATCGCGCGTCCGACTCCAAGTATCACACTTGCCAGTATGCCTGATTTCGCGGCAGGCAGAAGCGCGAAAAATACGCTCCGCTCATGTGTCGCTCCCAATGCAAGCGCGCCTTCATAATAACTGTCAGGAACAGCTCTTATAGCCGCCTCCGATACTCCTATAATCGTAGGCAAAATCATAATGCCCAGTAATATCGAAGCTGTCAGTACGCTTTTTCCGCTTCCTCCTATCATTTCTCTTATAAAAGGCACTAACACCACGAGCCCAAAAAAACCGTACACAATTGACGGTATTCCCGCAAGCAAATCAATGGCAGGTTTTAAAATTTTATACAGTTTCTTCGGACAAAACTTCGCCATATAAACAGCGCATAATATGCCTATAGGAACTCCTATTACAATTGCGCCGGCTGTTACGTAAATGCTTCCCACAATCATCGGCAGTATCCCGAAGACATTATTTAACGGCTTCCACACAGTTCCGAACAGAAACTTAACCAATCCAATTTCCCCTATAGCGGGCACTCCGCTCGCGAAGAGAAAAACACATATCAGAGCAACAGATATAATGCTTGCGCATGCGGCAGTTAAAAACACAGCCTTCATTATTTTTTCTTTAAATTGTTTCATAAATACTCCTATGGCAACAGGGCTTAAGCATAACCTAAGCCCTATATATACTTTTATTGTGTCAGATAGCAGTTAATTATTTTATTTCAGACCAATCTTTAATCGTGCCTGTGTATATTGCTTTAACCTGATCTTTTGTAAGATTATCAATAGTGTTGTTTTTATTTACTATTATTGCTATTCCGTCTTTAGCTATAACTGTTGCTGTAAGTCCGCCTGAAATTTCAGTATCTTTCAGTTCTCTTGACGCCATACCAATGTCGCAGATGCCTGACAGTGCCGATGTCATGCCTGTTGTCGAGTCGCTCTGCTGAATTTCGATAGTAGCGTTTGTGTTAATCGCAAGATATGCTTCCTTTAATTTTTCCATTAAAGGCGTTACCGAAGATGAGCCGGCTATTACTATTTTGCCTTTTGCTTTAGTAGTTGTAAACGCGCCGGTATTGCCTGTGCTTACATAATGATTATCTTCAGCAACTTTCTGCCCGTCTGCGCTCATAATGAAATTGATAAAGTCTTGAGTAACAGCGCTTACATTGCCTTTTGTAGCTATGTTAAAAGGACGGGCAACTTTATAAGTGCCGTTTTTAACGTTAGCGGCAGTTGCTTCAACTCCGTCAATTTTCAGAGCTTTTACAGTATCATTCATAGAGCCCAGTGAAATGTAGCCGATAGCTTTTTCGTTGCCTGCAACTGTTGTAATTGCAACAGAAGTGCTGTTTGTAATTTCGGCTGTAGCTATAGTGTTATCAACCTTGTTTCCGTTCGCGTCTTTTTGTTCAACACCGACAAGTTCTATAAATGCTCCTCTTGTGCCAGAACCTTCTTCACGGGATACAACCGTTATTGCTCCGTTTGCTTTAGCGCCGCAGCCGGCAAATAAAGTAACTATCATAATTGCGGTAAGTGAAAGTATAAGTAATTTTTTCATGTATCTTTATTATTCTCCTTTTTTCCTTATCTAAGATATTTTTTAGTATAAGAAAAGAAAGTAAAAACTATTATCGTATATTTGTTAAATATATGTAAAATAATCGCAGGCAAATAAAAAAAAGCAAATGCGTACTGCATCTGCTTTTAATTTAATTCTTCTTTTTTTACGCTATTGCAATGCCGAAAGATAAAAGCAGCATTGTAAGTATTATTCCCTGAAGTCCTGCCGCTACGATTATCTGGGTATCAAGAGCCTGAAGTATTCGTCCGAATAATATGGTTAAGAATATGCTTAAAGCAGCTATTATCAGCGTCATAGCGAGTATCGCGATCCCCATTATTAATAATAATATCGATGCCAATATAAACGGCAGCAGTACAACCAAAACTATTTTCACCTTTGATTTTCTGTCCGCGTTTAATACCGCATATTCCCTGTCAATTATTAAGAACGTAATGCTGCTGGCTGCGCTGAACAGTATAAACCAAACCCATCGCTGCCCGAAAGGGAACATATAATAAAGGCTGAAATGTCCGAACATCTTAAGCATTACAAATAAAGCAATAAAACATAATATGCCGCCAATCCAGTTTGTGCGCTGCTCGTCTTTAAACATTCCCGCGCCCGCATCACTTGCGAAATTGGAATAAACGTATATAAACAACATTACTATGCCATACGCTCCGAACCCGAAGCTTATAAGCGCGGCCTGAACAGGGTATCCTATCGGTATTAAAAACCCTATCGCAAAACCTATCGCGCCCAGCACCGCAGCGGGAACCCAGAACATTAATTTATATAAATAAAAATTAAGCGATAATTCATTTTTATATTCGCCTAAACTTTTGTCTTTATATCTTAACGAGCTTAAGAATGACCATACAATTAAGAATATAAATACCAGCATAGCAACAAGCATTGTATTATATATCATAATTATCGTTAAGTTAGGCTGATAAGTAAAAGAGCTTAAACTGCACAAATAAGAAACCGTGCTGTTTATTATGTTCTTGCTCAGCGGAGCAAAAGGCTCTATAAGAATTAAATCTTTGTCAAGTGTTGTATTATTATTTGTGCTAAGTATACTGCTGAGTTGTTTGCAGGTATCAAATTTTGCGGGGTTGCTGATAATGTGAATATTCATTCCGCTTATGTTTGTCCCTAAATTTTTAACCCATTCAAGCTTAGTGTCGTCAGCTATTACTGGAAGTTTCGCAAGCACTGACGATTTAAAGCTTATTTCGGGGTTAATAAGCGTTATGCTTACAGGGTCAATATAATCAACCGAGCAAGCCTGCAATATAGCTCGCGCCCCGTATCCGTGTCCGATGTAGTGAATATTCGCGGGCGGCAGTTTGCACAGCTGTGAAAACGCCAGCATTGCCGAATATACCTGCATCGCGGAGCTGTTGTCTTCATAAAATGAAGTGCTGTACGCTCCCTGGCTTCTTCCCTGTCCGGGCAGGTCGTATATCATAACAGAGTAGCCCTGTTTGTGTAATGCCTGCGCCATATTTAAATAATATGTCATATCCTGACCTTTGTCGGCGACTAAAATAGCTCCTTCACCTTTAGTGCCCTGTATATATTCTCCCGTCATGCGGTTGCCGTTTAAGTCATAAAAATAAATCTGCTCCATCTCTTCATATACGGGATTTAATATATACATTGCAATACACATGCAAATAAAAACTGCTGTTAACATTAATGGAATAAATAGTTTTCTGTTACTTTTTCCGGTAAGCTGTTGTTGTCTCATAGTACCGTACCCTTAATAAAAATTTAGTTTATTATACCATACAAACACTTAAACGCAGAAAAAAAATTCAAATTAATATTTACCTAAGCTTTCATTTCATTTGACTGTTTTATTTGATATAATAATTTTATCTATTTAAGGAGTGCATTTTATGAGGGTAATAAACACTGAACAAATTAAAAATTGCGTAAAAGATATGCTGTTAAAAGCTAACATATCAATAGATGAAAAATATATAAATTATATGAAAAACGCCGCTGATGCCGAAACGAATGAGACAGCAAGAGAGATATTAAATATCCTTATTGAAAACAATAACTACGCCATAGAAAAGCAAGTGCCTCTGTGTCAGGACACGGGCATGGCTGTAATATTTTTAAATATAGGTCAGGATGTTCGCATTGAAGGCGACTATTTATATGACGCCGTTAATGAAGGAGTGCGGCAGGCTTATGAAGAAGGTTATTTGAGAAAATCGGTTGTGTCATGTCCATTAAGACGCATTAACACCAAAACAAACACTCCCGCCGTCATTCATACGCAAATTGTTAAAGGCGATAAAATCCATATAGCCGTTATGCCCAAAGGCTTCGGGAGCGAAAACTCTGGCGGCGTAGGCATGCTCACTCCTGCCGCGGGCGAGGAAGGCGTTATAGATTTTGTGTGCGATACTGTTTTAAAAGCGGGTTCAAATCCCTGCCCTCCAATAGTAGTCGGAGTAGGCATAGGCGGCACAATGGAAAAGGCCGCGCTTATATCAAAAGAAGCGCTTTTGCGAGAGCCGCTTGAGGCAAGCAAAGACGAGTATATCGCACAGTTGGAGCAAAAGATTTTACGTAAGATAAATGAGAGCAATATAGGTCCCGCAGGGCTTGGCGGCAAAACAACCGCTCTTGCGGTATACATTGAAACCTACCCTACCCATATAGCAGGTCTGCCTGTAGCGGTATCAATTTCCTGTCACGCTATAAGACATCTTGAAAGGACAATATAGCCATGAAAAGAATTAATCTTCCATTGGATTTGGATACTATAAAATCATTAAGAGCAGGAGAAAAAGTCTACATAAGCGGCGAGGTCTACACTGCGCGCGACGCGGCTCACAAGCGTTTTTATGAAGCAGTAAACAGCGGAGCGCAATTGCCGATAGATATTAAAGGTGCGACTATATATTATACAGGTCCGGCGCCTACAAAGCCGGGCGATGTCTGCGGAGTCGCAGGGCCGACGACTTCCTATCGTATGGATAAATACACTCCGATGCTGCTTGCTATGGGGCTTAAAGGCATTATAGGAAAAGGCAAGCGAAGTAAAGAAGTAATAGACTGCTTAGTTAAAAACAACGCGGTTTATTTCGCCGCGGTAGGCGGAGCGGCTGCTCTTACGCTGAAATGCATAACGGCAAGTGAAGTAATAGCATATGACGATCTCGGAACGGAAGCGGTGCGCAGAATGACGTTTAAAGACTTTCCCGTCTTTGTCGCGGTTGACAGTTACGGCAACAGTGTTTATTAAATAAAATTTTAGACTGATGAATGTCTAATAATTAAAAAAAAGTAAAGCGATGATATACATCGCTTTGTTTATATGAATCGATGGCTAAGGTATATGTTTACTTAATAATATTATTAAAATATCAATTTTCCTTTTTCTTTCCAAACTTCTAAAGTCATTTTTGCTTCAAAACTAGGAGCTTTTTCTGAACTTAATTTAGCAATATATTGCAATATATTTTCTGCCCTGTTTTTTTGAAACCCCAACCCAAGAGAATGTGACGCTGCCCAAAGCCGAACAGCATAATTACTATCATTTAATAAGATATCTAATACACTTTCTCGTATTTCTTCATTTGACATTAATTGCTTATATATCTTTTTTAATTTTGAATAGTATTTATTTGCAGTTTTATAATCACCTTCTTTAGAAGCATTCCAGTGCGAAACTGCATAATCTTTATAGTTATTAATAATATTATTATATATTTTCAACATTTGATCCTTAGTTAATTCTTTAATTCATTACTATTTCATATTTTTTATTATTTCTATACAATCAATTATTTGTTTATGCAATGAGTTTAAATTTTTGCATTCTTTACTAAATATAGGTCTATCCCAATCATAATTATTAACAACCATCGTTTTAAAACTCCCATTAATATCAAATTCGGGATACCAACCAACATCTAATATATATCCATTTTTATAAATAATTTGTATTAAATCTTCTTTTAGTTCGTCTATCTGTTTGTCTAATGCAATCTCTTCAGATAAATCAAAATCAATATGCATTTCATTAATGTTTTCACCAAAATCTATCTTTTCTAACAATTATTTAACATCCTGACTTAGCTAATTTTAAATACTCATCTTATGTCATATAAAATAATATAAGCTATGTGCATGTCTTTTCTTAATAATTATATTCCATTATCCAATTTCCTTCAACAAAAAAAGCGATATATCATCGCCTAATCTTTTATCTATATCTACATTAAATCAATAATGTTAATTATAATGAAACAGACTTTTCTTTCGAAAAGTCTGCCTATAACTACCTTATCTACAAATTTCGAGGATGTGAATAAGTGGTAGTATCACAATAATTTTATATATATTAGCTATATTTAAATATATACGAAAAACATTAAAGAAAAATTGGGGTACTTAAAAAATAAAAAAAGCGATGTATCATCGCTTTAATCATTCTATATGGTGGGCGCAATAGGGCTCGAACCTATGACCC
>DIVZ01000008.1:226-31478 GCA_002423395.1 Eubacteriaceae bacterium UBA6119 | reverse complement strand
GCCCGACGAGCTACCAGCTGCTCCACCCCGCGATGTGTACCGAAAAAATTCGGTACTGTCTATTATATTCATTTTAATCTATTATGTCAATCATTTTTTCATATATTCGTCTAATGCAATTCTTAGAAGCAATGCGGCGCGTTTTAAATCTTCCGCTTTTAACACATATGATATTCTTACCATATTTTTACTTAACGATTCATTGAAATAAAAATCAGCTCCCGGCGTAATAAGCACCGTCTCGCCTTCATAATTAAATTCATTTAGCAAAAACTGTATAAAATCTTCAGCGTCATCTATCGGCAGTTTTACAAGTATATGAAAAGCTCCTTTAGGCTTTTGCAATACTACTCCGTCAATTTTTAAAAGTTCGTCGCAAATAGTGTCTCGTCTTACTTCGTATTCCGCAAGCTGATTGTGCAAATAATTTTTGTCAAGTTTAAAAAGTTCTACTGCGCCTACTTGGTCAATATACGAAACGCTCAGTCGCGTCTGCGCCATTTTCAACAGACCTTCATAAGCTTCTTTATTTTTCGTAGCTAAAAACCCTACTCTCGCTCCGCATGCGCTGAATCTTTTTGATGTGCTTTCAATTAATATTACTCTGTCTTCAACGTCTTTCCTTGCGGCGAAGCTCAAAAACTCTTCCCCGTCGTATATAAAGTCCCTGTAAACCTCATCGCTTATTATAAACAGATTATGTTTTTTTGCAAGGTTTGCAATATCGTCCATTTCGCGTTTTGTATAAACTCTGCCTGTAGGATTACCGGGCGTATTTAATATAAACGCTTTCGTTTTATTTGTTATTAATTTTTCAATTTTATTAATATCGGGAAGTTCAAATCCGTTCTCCGCGTATGTTTCCATAGGCACAAGTGTCACATTTGTCGCTTTCGCCACCTCTTTGTAAATGGCATATACCGGGTCTGTGCATATAATTTCATCTTGCGGATCGCATAACGCCATAAAAGCGTACCATATCGCTTCGCTTCCGCCTACCGTAAGTAAAATATCGTCAACACCAAAATCAATCGCGTAGTTTTTAAAATATTTAACAATGCCTTCTCTTAAAGGCAGTATTCCCTTTGAATCAACATACATAAGTACTTCATCATCAATATTGTTGACAGCTTTCATAAACGCCGCCGGTGTGGGAATATCTGGCTGACCTAAATTTAAAAAATAAATTTTTTTGCCGGTTTTTTCAATTTCTTTTATCAAACCGTTGTATTTTACTATAGCCGGCTGAATCATGCTCTGGCTTCTGTTTGACACTCTCATTTTTTTCACCTTCCAATATTATTTAGAATATATAATAAATGTATATCTGCCCAATTGCAAATAATATTTAGAAAATATGCATTGTAGACGTTTCACATTTTTTCGCGATATCAATAATTACGTCTTGCCCAATGTTCATATTGTTCGCCGATAAGTAATAACAAATGCTTTGAAATACCATATCGTACGTATTATTAGTCGAACTTATATGCCCGAGTATAATTTCTACTGTTCCGTCATTTATTAATTTAACTGCTGTTTTTCCTGCAGCGTCATTAGATAAATGCCCTACATTTGACAGTATTCTTTGCTTTAAAGCGTAATGATACGGTCCGTTTTGAAGCATTTCAATGTCGTGATTGCTCTCAAGCACAATCGCTTTGCTGCCTTTTACTTCCTGGTATATATCTTTTGTTATGCAGCCCGTATCTGTTATTACTGAAAACTTTGTGTCTCTATCATTAATAACATATCCAACCGGATTAACGGCGTCATGGTTAACTGCGAAAGTATGTATATTTAAATCTTTTATGTTTATTTCATTATCAAAACTGTTAAATAAATCTTTTCGTTTAATATGATTTCTGGATATGATATTGTCTGTTGTTAATTGGTTTGAAAAAACCGGGATATTGTAGTTTCTGCTCAGCACTTCCACTCCGTATGTATGGTCGGTGTGCTCATGAGTAATAAAAACAGCATCAATTTCCTCAATGCTGATGTCAAATTGTTTTAAAGCGTTTTTTATATATCTTGTGCTTACTCCGGCGTCAATAAGTATCTTCGCGCCGCCGCTCTGGATGTAATAGCAATTGCCCGAACTTCCGCTGGAAAGACTGATAAATTTCATAACAGACTATTCCTCTGCTGTGGTTCTTTTTATATCAGCGCCCAAAGCCCGCAAATTGCCTTCCATGTCCTCATATCCTCTGTCAATGTGATGAAGCTCCGTTATTTCCGTAACCCCGTCAGCAGCAAGCCCCGCAAGCACCATAGCCGCTCCTGCTCTCAAATCTGTCGCTTTAAGAGGACAGCCCGATAATTTGCCGTTTCCAATAATTAAAGATGTCCTGCCGTTAACGCTTATCTCCACGCCCATTTTTCTTATCTCGTCAAGATATTTAAATCTGCTTTCAAAAACATTTTCGTTAATAGTGCTTACTCCCTTTGCAAGGCACATAAGCACTGCCATTGGCTGCTGCAAATCTGTCGGAAATCCCGGATAAGGCGCTGTTTTAATATTCGCGGGTTTCGGGTTTTTTGTACCCACAACTCTAATAGCGTCATCATATTCGGTTATAGAAACGCCCATCTCAATAAGTTTCGCGGAAAGTGATTCCATATGCTTCGGAATTATATTCTTTACCAGCACGTCTCCGCACGTTACTGCAGCTGCCAGCATATATGTCCCCGTCACAATCTGGTCGGGTATTACCATATAGTCGCACTTTCTCAAAGTTTCCACGCCTGTAATTCTTATTACTTCCGTGCCCGCTCCTTTTATCTGCGCTCCCATCAAATTTAAAAAATTTGCTATGTCAACTACATGAGGCTCTTTAGCGGCGTTTTCAATAGTGGTTATTCCCTTAGCTTTAACAGCCGCAAGCATTATGTTAATAGTCGCTCCGACGCTTACAACATCCAAAAATATAGTCGCGCCCTTAAGCTCTTTGGCTTTAGCTTTTACTTTGCCGTTTTCAATGATCACTTCCGCCCCCAGAGCTCTGAATCCTTTTATGTGCTGATCAATTGGTCTTGTGCCAATATCGCATCCTCCGGGCAGCGGAATATTTACATACTTGCATTTGCCTAAAAGAGCTCCTATAAGATAGTAAGAGGCTCTCATATTGCGTATTTCATCATTTGCAGCCGATGTATCGTCGCAGCCTATTTTCTGCGCGTCAATTTCTACGCATCTGTCGGATGTATATGTCACTTCCGCGCCCAAACACCTAAGTATGCTGATATAATTTTTTATATCAATTATTTCCGGCAAGTTTTCAATTCTGCATATTTCATCCGAGAGTATGCACGCGGGCAGTATTCCTAAAGCTGCGTTTTTAGCGCCCGCTATGACTATTTCACCTTTTAATGCTTTTCTGCCTTTTATTATTATTTTTTCCATTAGTTATTATCCTTTAATTGCTTCGGCTGATATTTATTGCTTAGTTGTTGTATTGTTTTGGTTTGTATTAGTATTTATTTGCGATACATCAACTTTTATATATGTATTAGTATTGTCAATTTTTATTAAAAACTCTTTGCCTGTCAAATCATTTTTTGGCACTTCGTAGACTTCGGCGTCAGCTCTTACTGCGCCTGCATCCAGTGATGTTGTCATTATGGAATAATCCACTCCGTTTAAAAGCGCGTAAACATTTGAAGCGTCATAATTTACTGAATAAGAAGTTTTATCGCTTGCCATAAAAGCAATTATCGGCAGAGATTTATATTCAAGAGCCGAGCTCGTTATGTTTTTATAGTTAAATTTTACAGCTATAAAAACGTACCCGTCTGTCGGCGAAACATATTCCATAGTATCATACTGCTCAATTTTTTCTATTGTTATTTCAGTGTTTTTAAGTTGTATAGCGTCACCTATGTTTTTATATTGTTTTCCCATGCTGCAGGAAAATAACGACATTGAAATTAATATAATACTTACTGCCGCAATTACTTTATATTTGTTTTTATTCATTTTTACAAACCTTCCTTTGTAATAATTGTTAACCCGTTTAAATACTGCACAAGAACGTCAGGAATTTTTACGCTTCCGTCTTCCTGCTGATAATTTTCAAGTATAGCCGCAAACGTTCTGCCCACCGCAAGACTTGACCCGTTAAGAGTATGAACATACTGCACTTTGCCTTCTTCGTCTCTATATCTTATGTTTGCCCTTCTGGCCTGATATGACTCAAAGTTTGAGCAGGAGCTTATCTCTACATACCTTCCGTAGCTTGGCATCCAAACTTCCAAATCATAAGTCTTAGCGGACGAAAAACCTATATCGCCCGTGCAAAGCTCAACCACTCTGTACGGTAGTTTTAATTTTTTAAGTATATTTTCCGCATTGTTTGTAAGTTTTTCGAGTTCTTCGTAAGAATCCTGGGGTTTTACGAATTTAACCAGTTCAACTTTATCAAATTGATGATTGCGTATAAGCCCTCTTGTGTCTCTTCCCGCGCTTCCCGCTTCCGCGCGAAAGCACGGCGTGTACGCGGTATAGTAAAGCGGAAGCGTATCTCCAGGAATTATTTCATCCGCGTGCATATTTGTAACAGGCACTTCTGCAGTGGGGATTAAAAAATAATCCGTATCGCGCACCCCAAAAGCGTCCAGCTCAAATTTCGGCAGCTGCCCTGTTCCGGTCATGGATTTTCTGTTTACCATAAACGGAGGGCTTATCTCGGTGTAGCCGCCTTCCGAAGAGTTAGTATATAACATAAAATTAATTATCGCCCGCTCAAGTCTTGCCCCCATGCCCTTAAACATGGAGAACCTGCTGCCCGTTATCTTTACCGCCCTTTCAAAATCCAATATGCCCAGCTCCACTCCAATATCCCAATGAGCTTTAGGCTCATATGAAAATTTTGTCGGCTCTAAATGTTTTCTTACTTCAATATTGTCTTTATCATCTTTGCCTATAGCAATATTTTCATTGGGCATGTTAGGTATGTCCAATAAAAAAGCTGATATTTCATCGTCAATTTCCCTAATTTTAAAATCAAGCTCTTTAGCGGTATCCGAAAGCTGCTTCATTTCTTCAAACAGCTCTTTCGTATCTTTACCGTCTTTTTTAAGAGTCGGTATTAATTTTGATACTTTATTCTGCTCTGCCTTTATTGCCTCGGACTTTATTAACATCTCTCTTCGTATCTTATCTATGTCAAGCAGTTTATCCAGTTTAAAATCAGCGCCTCTTCGGCTTAACAATTCTTTAACCTTATCAGGTTCTTTTCTTATTTGTTTTATATCAAGCATATATAACTCCAAAATGTGTCTTTAAACACAAATATAAAAAATCTAAACTTCATTATATTGCAAAATGCAAATCAATGTCAATACAATGTTTATTTTACTGTTTTTCTTTATGGCATAAATATTTTATTATAATAATTGATTGACTGCATATAATCTTTAGTATATACTATTATAAATTAATTTTAAATTCTACATATCATTCCAAAGCCCATGATAGAATTTATAGCTTTCAATATAATCAGCGTTTTTTCAAATTATAAGCAAAAATATAAATCTTTATTAATTTAATTTTGTTTCTATGTACAGTATTTATTCTTTTTTATCAATAAATGCAAATATTTTTTACCCGGAGGATTATTCTTAATGAAAAATGACAATTCAACAAATGACACCTCGTCGGCTGATAAATCCGATACTCTTGACTCTTTGCGCGAAAAAGCAAAAGAACTAGGCATCAAAAACATATCAAAATTAAAAAAAGCCGAACTTACGCACGCCATTGAAGATGCCGAAAAACGCTATTCAAAATTAAAAGACCGTATAGGAGAAGCTTACGAAGAAAAAGGCACGCTGCAAATCCTTCCGGAAGGTTTCGGTTTCTTAAAAAATGAAAAAATGACTTCCCCCGAAGATTATGTATACGTATCAGCTTCACAAATACAGCGTTTCAAGCTAAATACAGGCGATGCCATAATGGGCAAAGTCCGTCCCCCGAAAGATGATGAAAAATATTATGCGATGCTCTTTTTGGAAAACGTAAACGGAGTGGCAACATCCGAAATCCTAAAAGAAGAAGAACGCAAAATGCAGAACCCCAACGCTAAAGATATGAAAAGATACGAATGCGTCCACGTCGGAATACTAGACATAATGGCTGACGGTTTCGGCTTCCTTCGAAAAAACAATTACCTGCCCGGAGAAGACGATATATACGTATCACCTCATCAGATAAAAAGATACCGGCTAAGGCGCGGAGATGAAATAACAGGCAAAATCCGCATACCCAACGAAAGCGAACGTTTTGACGCGCTGTTATATGTAGACCTTGTAAACGGCAAACCCGTTGCCGAAATGCAGAACAGAGCAAATTTTGAACGTCTTATTCCCGAATTCCCCGATGACAAAATTGTTTTGGAAACATCAAAAAACATTCAATCCACCAGAATTATGGACATCTTCTGCCCCGTAGGCAAAGGACAACGCGGAATGATTGTGGCAGCGCCTAAGGTAGGCAAAACCATACTGCTTAAAGAAATAGCCAACGCCATATCCAAAAACTATCCCGACATTAAATTAATAGTACTGCTTGTAGACGAACGCCCTGAAGAAGTTACCGACATAGTGCGTTCCGTTAAAGCTGACGTAGTCTTCTCAACATTCGACCAGCCGTCGGCTAACCATATAAAAGCCGCCGAAATGGTGCTTGAACGCTCTAAAAGGCTTGTGGAAATAGGCAGAGACGTTGTGGTTTTAATGGACAGCATGACGCGTTTCGCAAGAGCCAACAACTTAGTAATTCCCCCTTCGGGAAGAACATTATCGGGAGGTCTTGATCCTGAAGCTTTATATCTTCCTAAAAAGTTTTTCGGCGCGGCAAGAAACATATCGGGAGGCGGAAGCCTTACTATTCTGGCGACAGCGCTTGTAGATACGGGCAGCAGAATGGATGACATTATATTTGAAGAATTCAAAGGCACCGGCAATATGGAAATTCATTTGGAGCGCGATCTTGCGGAAAAGAGAATTTTCCCCGCGATAGACATTTACCGTTCGGGCACAAGGCGCGAGGATTTATTGCTTTCCGAGGCAGAAACGTCAGCGGCTTATATTTTAAGAAAGCTGTATGCTTCGGCTCCCAACAAGCTTGAACTTACGGAAAAAATTATAAATATAATAGGCACAACCGACAGCAACAAGGATTTCATCAATTTAGTTATTAAAAAATATGCAAATAATTAAAAAAATATTTGCTAAATAAAAAATTGCTGATATAATTATATAGCTATATAATAAGTAAATGTATCCGAGGGGAGTGAATATATATGAAACAAGGCATACATCCTTCTTACCAGACCGTAACAGTTAAATGCGCCTGCGGAAACACGTTTGAAACAGGTTCAACAAATAAAGACGGAATTAAAGTGGAAATTTGTTCTAAATGTCATCCGTTCTTTACGGGTAAGCAGAAGCTTATCGATACGGGCGGTAGAGTAGACAGATTTAAAAAGAGATATAAAATCGACTAAAATAAAGCGCTGTTATCAGCGCCTTTATTTTTTTACTGATTAATTGCTCTTATGCGATTACTGCAAATTCTTTTATAAATGTAATTAAAGGAAATCGTCTTCTTGTTTTCAATGCTCTGGTTAAATGATATGCCGCTATTTCTTGCAGTTGTTATACAATATTATGTATTTTGAATATATTTTCTTATTGCTTTGAATATATGCTTACTCTAAAATAAATCTGATTTCACTTCCCTAAAAATGTAGGGAACGACAACCTTGGCGTTCCGCCTCTGTTCCATTGCTCTATACTAAATATATCTGATAATTGCAAATTATTTTATATATGTATTTAAAGGATAATTTTTCTTTCTTGTTCGTAATGCGTTAAATATATAGATATTCCATTGTTTCTTGTAATCAAATCTATCCAGACCCTCTTAAACTCCATCATGCACCGTAGGGGCTTACCTGTGTTCGCCCGCTCTTCATTGCCCAGCCCCAATTGTGCATTTTATCTTTTTTATGATTGACCTATTTACAAATTAGAAAATTGTCCTCTCAAACATCTGCTTGCACTCCCAAAAAAATGTACGGAACGACCCCTGTGTCTTTCCGACTTGCTTATTGCCGTTATTCTTTTTAACTGTTCACATACTCAAAATTATGCGTTATAAGAATGCTGTACCATAAATCATAATTATCTCTAATGCTCACATACCTTTCATAATACATCGGTATCTGTGCGCTCAGATACTCCTCAAATTCCCTCTCATCAAATTCTTCTCCGTGTTTATGTATAAATTTCTCTCTTAATTTGTCCTCTTTCAACTTGGAATCATAATACTCGTTCAACAAATAATCTTTAGCTTCATAATACATTTGCTTTGTTTGAAATTCTATTTCTTCATCATCAGCTTCGGGATATGCTTTTAGGTACTGCTTTTTCATGTGCTTCTTTATTTCCTTCCAGCCCCTCTTGGCCAACACATCGTCAATTTTATCCTCCAGCTTATCAAACATTGTGTCCTTTTTGCTTTCAGTATTGTCCGAAAAATCTATAACATCTTTGGCTAAATTAATGGTCAATTTAGACGTTTTAACTTTCTCTTTTCTTGTCATATCTTCCGCCTGCGATTCCGATTTCTTAAACATACCGCTCATTTTTAAGAACTTTCTCGCTTTTTCCGCTCCTTCGGCAAACTCGCTTCCTATCTTAGCCATCCTTCCCGCGTATATATAGCTCTGTTCTGAAGGCGTGAAATAATCAATATAAGGCTGAAGCGAATAAACGGCGATTAATCCTCCAAGGTTAATATATCTTTGCTCAATATAATCAGTTAATTCTTTTGTGTTTTCATTGTCCGCAGATATATTTAATTCTTCTTTCGCTTTTAGGATGCGCCCGATTTCATTTCTTACATATTTAGCGTGTGTCTCAAAGTTATGCGGCAATGTTTTTTCTTTAGTTTTCCGCTCGTAAAACTCAATTGCTTTTTTTATAAATTGTTTTTCTTTTTCTTCTAAATCAACTATTGCCTTATAAATATCCTTGCCTGCCGCTTTTTCAAAATAGTCTATCTTATCCCATGCTTCAAGCATCTCTTCATTCTTTTGGTTTATGATTTTTTCTGTTTTTATATCTTTAACAGATTGTTTTTCTTCATTTTCAAAATACGCTTCTCTATACATCCCTAAAGCGATATATGTCCTTATATCTGTCTTCATACTCTCGGTTTCATACAAATATTTTTCATGTTCCATATCCGCCTCCGCATATACTTTTATACCATTATTTTACAATAAATTTCATATATCGTAAACACTTTAATCATCTCACTCTTCCTCATCCATTATCAGCCGAATAAAAAAACACTTCATAAGAAGTGTTTTTTTATGAAACTTATAAACTAATACTCAATCAATTTTATATCATCATTATCCGTAAGCATATCCAAAAGCGTGCTCACCTTAAATCCCGCAGGCATCTTTAAATATAATTCAATATCCATCAGTCCGTTTTCAGCCTTATCCGCCTTAAGCTCTACTATTTCTATTTTGTACTCATCAAACTTTTTTCTTATATACGCTATAGCGCTTCCGTTGCAGTCAGCCTTAATTATTACTTGCTTTGTCATAGGCAGCTTAAGCATTTTAAAATTCCTGTGAAGCAGCACCTGAACTATAAAAACTAAAACAGTAGCAATAGCTCCTGCGATGTACATTCCCGCCGCCATAGCCATGCCAATTCCCGCTGTCGCCCATATTCCCGCTGCTGTAGTAAGCCCGTTTATCGACTGCTTTTTTACAAAAATCGTACCCGCTCCCAAAAAGCCGATACCTGTTACAATCTGCGCCGCAATTCTTGCCGGATCAAAATTATATCCGTTTGCCTTTATCAGATCAACAAAACCGTACTGCGAAATAAGCATAATCAATGCAGAGCCTATAGCCACAAGCATATGCGTTCTTATTCCCGCTTCTTTAAGCCTGTTTTTACGCTCATACCCGATAACCGCTCCGCACAATCCCGCCGCTGCCAACTTTACTAAAAATATTAACTGTAACGTCAAATATTCGTTCATATAAATGTTATTCCTTAATTTTTTTCAATTATGTGTCTAATTTATATTTTATTAGTATTCGTCTAACTATTTTATGGTTCAGATTATAGTTATGTTAATAATATTATACTGATTTTCTTAACTAAATACTATAACCCCTTTTATTAAAACGCATGTTGGCTTCACTAATTATTGATAATAATTTTTAAAGCCGTCCCTAAAAGCGGATAACTCTCGGCTATTACGTCTGATATAGTAATAGTTAATTTATCTTTTATATCATCAATAGTCGCCCTTTTGCCGTCCTTGAATATTATAACGGTATCTTGAGTTATCCGAAGATTAATTATATCAAACTTATCATATGTCGGGCAGGAAACCAAAATCATATTATCCGTTCTTTGTACTAAAGTTGCGTTGAATGTGTTTTTAGCGGTATTATCCTGTTTCGCGTCAATCAGCGTCTTAAGAAGCTGTTCGCCCGACTGATTGCAGATATCATTTCCATCCGCGTAAGACAGATACAGCGCTTTATCGCCGTCAACCGAATACACAAGCACATGCAGTCCACTGCCTATATCTTTTGTGGGTCCTAAAGATTCAATTATTTTATTATAAGTCATGCCTGCTTTTATGCTTTTTATTTGCTCAGATATTATTTTCGCAGTATAATGCAAACTATAATATTCTACAATAGAGTCATATATTTCCCTTCCGTCTGCCGATACATTTTCAATGCCAATTTCCTGCGCCCTTTCGTTTAACACGTCAACCGTTGTTTCGTATTCAAACGAATCCGATTTAATATCCTTATATATTTTTTCCTTATCGTTTCTGGAAAGTTCACTCAATTCTATGCCTATTTTATTAAGAAAGCTCTCTGCTTTGTTGTATTCATAACCCTCAACTGCCGCATAAACCGATAAAGGAATGATAAATAAAACCGCTACGGCTATAAACATAACCGCCAATTTTTTCTTTGTTTTCATTTCACTCATCCTTATAAATATCTTAAATTTTTAACTGCTCCAAATATTCTGTCTTTACATTATGTTTTAATAATATTATATAAATAAAAGGAAGCAATTCAATGCTTCCTTACTTAAAATGTTTATATAATATTATTTTATTTATCCGTATCGGCGTTTTGCGCTTTTTTCAGCTCGAAATAAAACTCGCTTCCCTTGCCAACCTCGCTTTTAACGCCGTATTGCGCGTCATGCAGGTTCAATATACCCTTAACAATTGACAGGCCCAGCCCCGTGCCTACAACAGCCCTCTTATGCGCGTTGTCAATCTTGTAATATCTGTCAAATATTTCTGTAAGTTTATCCTCTTCTATGCCGTCTCCCGTATCAATAACGCTTATTCTTACCCTGTCTTCCGCATCTGTCTGGCTTATGATAACTTTTTTATCCTCACCCGTATAAGTAATGGCGTTGTTTATCAAATTGTATATTACCTGGGAAATTTTAAGCTCGTCTGCTCTCACAAAAATATGCTTATCATATTTAAACTCGATATCATATCCGTCCTGCTCAATAAGCTTATTATACCTGCTTATTATATCAATAACGCTTTGCGTGAGGTCATATTCGTAAGCGCGAAGCTCCTGCACTCCCGATTTTATTTTTGATATATCCATAACGTCCGCGACAAGGCTTGCCAGCCGTTGCGTTTCGTCAATTATTATCTGCATGTTTTCTTTCGTATTTTCACCCGGCAAATCTCGTATCACTTCCGCGTACCCCCTTATCATCGTAAGAGGCGTGCGCAAATCGTGAGAAATATTGGCGATAAGTTCCCTCTGCAAATCTTCCGTCTTTTTCAGCTCTTTTGATGCGTAATTAAGCGTCTGCCCAAGCTCGGAAATCTCTCTGTAGTCATTACCCTCAAACTCTGCATCATAATTACCCTTTGCAAGCTCTTTGCTCGACTTATTTATAGATATTATCGGATTGGTAATCTTCTTAGACATAATAAACGCGAGCATCAGCGCGACAACAAGCATTATTGACGTTATTATAATAATCTGCATACGCAGCGTGCCGACTGTCGCGTCCACGGGCGATATATTGGCGTTTATAATAATAGCGTAATCTTTGCTGACCTTATTTGTAACAATCTTTGTGTATACTATGCTTTCCGCTCTTCCGAATCTGTTTCCCATAAGTCCGTCTTCGCCGCTGCTGGTGTCAAAATACCTTTGAATGCTTACGCCGTTGTTTTCTTCCGCCTCATTTATCAGTCCCTGCAATTGCGTAAATGTAAAATTATGTATAAGCGATTTAGACATTGCGTCAATAGAATATATAACATTGCCGTCAATGTCTATAATATATGCGCTTACGTCATTTAACCTGCATATATTATAAAGATTGTTGTATGCTTTATCGTTATTTATATAATTTTCTATTATCTGGCTTGTCTTTTTAACATTCTGCACTCTTATCATTTTATAAAAGCTGTTTAAGAATACTACCTGAAACAGCCATAAGACTATTAAAATAATAGCCGTAAAAATTGTCAGATAAAAAAACAGTATGCTCCTTACGCTTGGTTTATTCTGCTTCAAATCTGTATCCCATCCCTCTCAGTGTTGTAATAAGTTTTGCGTAGTCCCCCAAATTTTTTCGCAGCAGCTTAATATGAGTATCAAGCGTTCTTTCATCGCCGTAGTAATCATACCCCCATACATTGTTTATAATCATCTCCCGTGAAAGAGCTATTCCTCTGTTTTTTACCATATAAAAAAGCAGCTCATATTCTTTGGGTGATAAATTCACCTGCTGATCGTCAATATTAACAACGCGCGCTTTAAAATTTATATTCAGATTATCATAACTGTACACTCCCGCCTCGTCTTGCTTTGAACTGCTGCGCCGTATTATGGCGTCAATTCTAAGCATAAGCTCTTTTGGGGAAAACGGTTTTACAACATAATCATCAACGCCTAATTCAAACCCGTGTATTTTATCGTATTCTTCGCCTCTAGCCGACAGCATTAAAACAGGAGTTTTAGACATTTTCCTTATTTCCCTGCAAGCCGAAAATCCGTCAAGCTCGGGCATCATAATATCAAGTATTATTATGTCAAACTCTTCACTTCTGCATATTAATACAGCTTCCATGCCGTCTTTGGCTTCCGTTACCTTATGCCCTTCAAACTCGGCGTATTTTTTTATAATAGCTCTTATCTTTTCTTCATCGTCTGCAATAAGAATCTTATACATATCTATCCTCTTATACTTAGCTCTCTCATTTTATATATTTATTATACTATAACTTTTTAATTTAATTTAAGCAGAGAATATAATTTGTTATTTATGCCCTCTGCTTATTATAAAATGCCAATGTGATAATTTTATGAATAATTTGTGTATATGTTCTATTCGGCTCTCAGTGTCACTTCCACTGTTTTTGCAGTGTTATCTCTTATAATCGTCATTATAATCTTATCTCCGGCTGAATGTGTGTTGATTATTTGCTTAAACTGTGTAAAATTGCTTATCTCAGTTCCGTCAATGCCTGTTATCAAATCGCCCTTTTTAAGCCCCGCCTGCTTTGCGCTTGTATTATCGTATACCTGCGTTATATAAACTCCCTTTGCACTTAAATTGTACTCTTGCGCTAATTGATTGGTCGAAATATCAACAGCCGATATTCCTATATAAATTTTGCTGCCTGCCTGTGTGCCTATACCGTTAATAATGTTTTCAATTACTGTTTTCACATCATCTATCGGTATTGCAAATCCCAGTCCCTCAACATCCGTGCTTATGCTTTTCGCGACAACAATTCCTACAAGCTCCGCGTTGTCATCAAACAGCCCTCCGCCCGAATTGCCGGGATTAACTGCGGCGTCAGTTTGAAGAAGATTCATTGTCTGCCCGTCAAGCGTTATCTCCCTATCCAGCGCGCTTATAATACCTTGCGTCAGCGTTCCGCCCAGCTCGCCTAAAGGATTTCCTATAATTATAGCTTTATCGCCAACTTTTAACGATGAAGAAATTCCCAAAACTGCAGGGGTTAAATCCGTAGCGTCAATCTTAAGCACAGCTATGTCTGCTCCCTCATCAGCGCCCACCACCGCAGCTGTATATTGTTTTTCATCAGCAGTAATTACGGTTACTTTTTTTGCACTATCTATAACATGATTATTTGTAACAATATAACCGTCTTTCGTCAGTACAACTCCGCTTCCCGCTCCCTGCTCAACTCTTTGCCCCATACGGCTTGAATAGACTGCTATTTCTGTCTGTATTTGCACCACGCTGGCGCTGACTTGGCTTGCAACATCAGCCGTGCTTAATCCCAGCGAACTATCGCCGCTCTGCGAAGAGGTACGCGCCACCGACTGATACATTACGCTGTTTGTATTTATATTTCCTTTATATAAATATCCGGCAAATACGCCGCCTGCGGCTCCTAACAGCATTGATAAAACACATATTATAGCGACATATTTAATCGCGAATTTTTTTGTTATATAAAACCCGTCTTTGCTTTTAGTTTTTTTACTGTCGTTCTCCGTTTTTATAATCGCGCTTATATCGGTATTCGGCGCATCAAAATTTCCCCCGCCGTCAGCTTGGCTAAATTGCTCATTTATAATTTCTTCTTTATTTATATCATTATATTTTTCATCCAAAGCTTATTGTTCCTTTTCGCATATTGTTTTTCATATATTATCCCCGTTTTGTGATAAAAATCTGAATAAAGCATGAAAAAATAATAAACCGCACAATATTGTGCGGTTTATTTATTATTGGCTTATCATTTGATTCAGTACGCTTTGTAGCTGTTCCATGTAGCTGCCGTATGCCGACCAATCGCCTTCTTTTAACGCCTGTTGAGCTTTATCATACAAGTCATTGGCGCTCTTTGCCAAAGTTGTTAAATCGGTGATTCCCGTCGTATCCTGCCCCTCAGTCTTGCCGAATAGCCTTTTTAGAGCTTCGGAAAGCGAATCCGCCATAACTATCTGGTCTTTATACGCAACAATGACTTTTTTAAATTCCGGTATATTCTGCTGTCCGCTGCCTGATGCTTGAAGATATAAAGGCTCTACATAAATCAGACTGTTCTCAATAGGAATAGTCATCAGGTTGCCTCTAATAAGCCCTTTGCCCTGCTGACTTAACAGCGTCAATTGAGGAGCTATAATAGAGTCCTGATCAATTCTTTTTTCCATTTGCATAGGTCCGTACACTAAAGACTGTTTTGAGAACGTGTATACTATAAGCTTGCCGTACTCATCGCCATCGCTCATTCCGGCCATCCACGCAATCATATTGTCTTTTCCTCTCGGTGTAAACGGAAGCATTAATAAAAACTCTTCTTCCCTGTCGGGCAGTTTCATTATGGTATACGCCGATTCTACCGGCTGAGCTTCGCTGCTTGTGCTGTAAATTTGCGTCGCGACTTGCCATTGGTCTTCTTTATTGTAAAATACCTGCGGATTTGTCATATGATACGTTCTGTAAATTTCAGCCTGAACATTAAAATATTCCTGGGGGTATTTTATATGCGCGAATATTTGCTTATCCATTTGTTCAATCGGTTTGAATATGCCGTTGTATACTTTATTATAAGTGTTCGCTATAGGATCGTTTTTATCTACAAGATAAAAATCAACCTGCCCTGTATAAGCGTCAACGACAATTTTAACCGAGTTTCTCATGTAATTGACAGATGAATTAGTGCTGTACGGCTGAGAATACGGATATTTATTCGTTGTAGTATACCCTTCGATAATCCAGTAAAGCTTGCCGCCTGCGATTATCATATACGGGTCGTCATCGTAGCTTAAAAACGGCGCTAGAGATTTTACGCGATCCATTACGTTTCTTCTTATGAGTATCTTGCTGTCGTTAGTAATATCTGTGGACAGCATTATTTTTACTGTTCCTTGGTTAATTGCAAACGCAATTCTGTTAAATCCTTTAAGCGATAATCCCGCGTTTTCTTTATATTGCGTCTCCGCGTTATTATCCCCCTGAGGGTAGTCAAATTCGTCGGTTTTTGTATTGACAATTACATAAGAATCCGCTTCTTCTCCAAAATAAATTCTGGGTTCGGTAACTGTCAGTTCCGGGATAGTCGTAGTCGGAGGAATATCTTTAAGGGCGAGAGCAGGCTGTCCTACGCTGGTTACTTCATTTACCGGCGATATCGCAAGCCCGAATCCGTGGGTATATTTTAAATGCTGGTTAATCCACGTTTTAGCATTATCGGCTAAATTATTTATATTTATTTCCCTTGCGCCAACAAACACCTGCCTGTACTGACCGTTGAAATAATATCTGTCTACATCAATGTCATTAAAAACATAGTACTGTCGTATACCCTGCAAAGAATTATACATATCAAGAGTCGGATTAACGTCGTTTATCGGAATATTATTTATTGTTATCGGGTTATCCGCTAATGTTTTTGAGGTAATATCTTGTGTCGTGTTAAATTCTTTAACAGTAACATTTTCAATATTATAAGCTTTTCTCGTAAAGTCGATATTGTATTGCATATACGTGAGCTCTTTATTGTATTGATTAGGCTGAACAATATAGTTTTCTACTATAAACGCAGCAACGTTTCCAAGCACTCCTACCGCGATTAAAAGCACAGGTATTGCAATCAAGTTTCTTATTTTTCCTTTTACGCCGAATATAATTATTCCGAAAGCGCCCAATATACTCAGTCCGCTTAAACCCCAGTAAAGCGGCAGCATAATTTTAACGTCTGTATAACTTGCGCCGTAGCCGACTCCTCTGGTCGAATACAGTAAATCAAACCTCTTTAAATAAAATGATACCGAAATTAATATAAAGAGTATAAACGCATAAACTATTACATATTTAGATGCGACTTCCCATACTTTTTTAAGTAAGGATTTTACTTCGAATATTGAATTTTCACCCGTCGCAAACATGCCCGTTCCTAGATTTTTTGCGTATAAATATGCCATGTATACAATGGTAATGATGGCTGACATCAATAATAAGAAAAATGCGATATTTAATAACTCACTGTAAAACGGCAATTTAAAAACGTAAAATGCAATTTCCTTATTAAAAATAGGATCGGTTGCGCCGAAATCGGTAGCAGATATAAATTCCAGCAGTCTATACCAAATAGCATTAGCGACATATAGTGAAGCTATCAATGATACTGCAACTGATATAAAAAATCTTATTGTTTTCTTTCTTCTTACTTCTCTGTCGCTTTGAGCTATTTTTAACGCGCCTTTAGGCGTGCTTTTTTCAACTCTTATAAGCAGCGCATAAATCCCCGCTGCAAGTACCACAAATAAAGGCGCTATTATCTTTAGTTTCGTAAGCAGACCTTTTAAAAACACTTCCAGATATCCTAAGTTTTTAAACCATATAAAATTAATGTAAAAACCGTTCAATCCGAAAACAACAAACAACAATATTGCAATTGCCGCGATGATAATTATTATTTTACTCTTTGTTTTTGACTTCATTTAAACCTCCTGTATTTTAAAATATACAATATGCGAAATTTACAAAGTTATGTTTAATACAATCATGTTAATAGTTTTTCTTTCAAATAGCCGCTTTTATAAGCAAAAACAAGCATTTCCAAATATCTTATTTTTATTAGAAGCTCTTTTCCCGTATCGGTATCTGCAACCAATTTGCGTTTTGACACTTCCTCTACTAAGTTATTCGTAGACTGAATAGTAACTCCTTCTTTTATTACCTTTTCAATAGAATCAAACGGCTCATGGCTTACAAGCGTAATTCCGTAAGAATTGTAAATAAGCGTAAATCCGGCAATTCCCGTAGTCGGCTGGTAAGCTCTCGAATACCCGCCGTCTATCTGCAATACTCTGCCGCCCGCTTTTATCGGGCTGACTCCCGATTTTACTTTAACCGGTATATGCCCGTTTATTATATGGCTCTCGTTTTCCGGCAGATTAAATTCGTTTAAAACATACAACGCAACGTCTGCATCATTAACGCAATTAAAATAAGGGTCGGAGTTTTCTTTATGCGTCGTGTTATCATCGATAAAATATCTTTCAAATGTGGTCATCTTGTCTTTACCGAAAAGCGGAGAATCCTTATGACACCATAAATACCATAAAAAATCCGAGCAATATTCATCCGAATTAAAATACGCCGCTCTTGCTTTTAAGTCCATCATGTCCATAAGCTCTTTGCCTTTATACAATTTGCCGTCAAGCGCCACTTCTCTGAATTTTCCTTCTTTAGTCATCGGAATACATGCATGAAATATAAGATTATCATTATATTTTAAATACATTCCGCCTTTTGAGTACATAAATCTAATATGCGTCTGCAGTTTTTCGCTTCCCGTAAAAGCTTTCTGCAGCAGGTCAATTACCCTCTGCTCGTCATCGTTAAGCTTGTACGGATTAGTTTCGTCTATAGTCGGGAAATTTTTATCGTTTAATTCATAAATGCCGTCCAGTATCTTAATTGTATAGTTATTATAATCAATTTTATCCAGCATTTTCCTGTTTTCAATATCATATTGCGGGTTTCTGTTTATTATTTGTCCCTCAAGCTTAAATTGTATTATAGCTATCGCTTTATGCATCTTAGCCATTAATTCTTCATCAATATCGGGTATTTCAGTCGTAATCTTCGGTTTAAACTGCTCGCATTCGTCATCTGTGTAATAACCCAATGCAAGCGATGCAAGCGGCAGCAGATTAATTCCGTAGCAGTCCTCCAATATCGAAGTGTTTGCGTATCGCAGGCATATTCTCACGGCGCTCGCAATGCAAGCTTTGTTGCCTGCAGCCGCGCCCATCCATAAAATATCGTGGTTTCCCCATTGTATATCAATTGAGTGATGCTGCATTAAGCAGTCCATAACATAATGAGAACCTGAGCCCCTGTCGTATATATCCCCCAATACATGCAGATGATCTATAGTAAAACGCTGAATAAGCATGCTTAGCTCTTCTATAAGCTCGTCCGCCAAATCAAGGTCAATTATGCTGTCAATAATCTGTTCGTAATACGCTTTTCTGTTTAAATTAAATCCGTAGTCATGATACAGAAGTTCATTTATTATGTATGAAAAATTTTTCGGAAGCGCTCTGTTAACTTTTGATCGGCTGTATTTGCTGCTTGCCACAATGCATATCTGTATAAGCCGTCTTAACATTATCCCGTAAAACTCTTCCATATCAGTGCCCTGCCCCTGCACTTTTTCAATCATGAGTCTGGGGTAGCATATCAGCGTCGCGAGATTTCTTGTGTCTTCCTCGCTTAAAGTTTTCCCGAATGTGTCTTCAATTTTGCGGTAGACCACTCCTGAGCCGTTACGCATAACGTAATCAAACGCGAGAAACTCTCCGTGTATGTCAGAAATAAAATGCTCTGTCCCCTTCGGAAGATTCATAATAGCCCGCAGGTTCATAAGCTCCGTTGTCGCTTTTGCTATGTTCTTAAAGGTAGTAGAAAGCAGCAGTAAGAGCTCCATGTTTTCACATATATCTTCCTTGGAAAAACCGTTCATTCATACCCTCCGTCAATGTTTAACAATAAATTCTTCATACCATTTACGGCCTATCATTTCAGATGTAATATACGGCACGCCTATCTTGCGTTCCGCAATAAATCCGCCGTGATAATCCGAGCCTCCCGATATAAAGATATCTTTTTCTTTCGCGTAAGATAAATAATATTGCTCTTCTTGTCTTGTGTGGTTATATATATTATAACATTCAATTCCCATAATTTCGCATTTTAATAAATCATTTAACAAATTTGCCGACATAAATTTATCATTTTTGTCCTTCGAATACGCGGGATGCGCTAAAAACGGCATTCCCCCGCAGTCTTTAACAGCATTTACAACCTCTTCCAGCGGCGCGAATGTATTATCAATCTTAAAATCCTCATGCAGTGTAAAATACTGCCGCATATTTTCTATTATACCTTTATCAATCATATAATTTAGGCTCCGCCAGCCGCCGCGTACGCTGTCGTATGAATAGCCCTCAAATTCTTTCGGGTCGGCAAGTCTGTCAAGCCTTGATACCCAGTCAATTCTTGCCACATCAATTTCATCCCATATGCTTTGGTTATAATTAAGTATCTGTCTGATGTAATCATACGAAAAATCACAGCCGTAGCATAATATATGAAAAATTTTATCGCAGTAAAATGCGCTTATTTCAACAGCGGGAATAAAATTCATCCCATTCTTTACAGAAAGCATTGACGTCTGAGCGATATTGTCGATATTGTCATGATCGCAAACCGCAAAAACGTCAATGTTATTTTCTCTTACCTCATTTATAAGCTCAGCCGGGTTAAGCGTTCCGTCCGAAGCCGATGTGTGAATATGAAGGTCCAGTCTGCTCATATTTTGCCACCTCAAAAAAGTTAGTAATATTATAATATTATATGAGCAATTTTTTAATTACCATTAAATTTAATTTTACTTATTATTTTTTATTTCGTCAAGCCATTCAAGCAGTTTCGACCTTACCTCAACGTCCTTAATATCGTCGATATTCATTGCGCTGCCTTCAGAATTTTCATACTCCACATCCACAAAGCACAGCGGAGGAAACAGCACGCACCACCAGTTTTTGCCTTTGCCTTCACCGAGAATAATCCTCAGCGCCTCGTACTTGCCCGCAGGCACAGTCGTTCCGTAATACGTCCTGTCAGGAAAATCGTACACGCCAACCGACATCACACCGCTGTAGTTCATTCCGTACTGTTTTAAAGTGTCGTTTATAACTTTTAATAGTTCGCTTTTATTTTTAATAACTAATGTTTTAAATTCATCTATGTTCTTAATATCATCTGTTTTACCTTCTAAGTACGTAATCACGGCGTTTCGCACTTTCAGTTTAACGCTCTGGTCGGCTGTGCTGTCGCTGTTTGCGATAACGTGCAGTCGAAATAAGTTTTCGTTTACTACATCGGCTTTGTCGGTGTCTGTGCAGCTTGCGAGTGTAAATACAACAAGGCAAATAAGTAAAAGCGGGAATAATTTTTTCATTTTGTAAAACTCCTAAGTATCAAGTATTATCCATATTATTCCAGCTATTCAAAATTTTATTCATCATTGATATAAATATTTTTTTATGAAAAATCTCCGCACGCCCCAAACGCGGAATGGCGGTCATCAACCGCCATTCCAACCAATAAAATCGTAGCCAACGACAACCTTGGCGTTCCGCCTTAATTCACTGCCGTATATATAATCAAAATCTCACTTCCGCAAACAAAATACAACCTATCCGCTAGCCCCAAACGCAAAACGGCGGTCTTTAACCGCCGCTATTTTCAGTGGACTTATAAACGCCGCCCGCCATTCCCTTCCATAATTTCCCGGGTAATGCGCTTATTATATATCCAAATATTCAACCATACTCTCAGCCGCAAATCGCAGTTTACGCTCGTCATCATAGTCAAGGGCGTCTTTTAATTCTTCTGCCATTAGGCGTATGCATACAAACTTTTCGCACACGTCGCAGTTATGCAGGTTCGCGCTTTCCAGGTATTGTTGTATTATATGCTCAGCTCTGTCTGCCAAATCCACTTTGCGGTTCTGCTTTTCTTCTATTTCGTCTTCAATTTCATCTGAAAGTTTTCTTATTTCGCGGAATGCCTCCATGTTCCCGTTCAATGCTCTTTTAAACACGGAATATCCCAGATATGATAAATTATTCAGTCTCTCATCTTCAAACCCCATCTCTCTAAGTTCGTCTTTCGCTTTTTCTCCGTTTACGTCCATTTGCAAAAGCACGGATAATGATTCTTTTAATTGCTTTTTACGGCGTCTTGCCGCGCCGCTTGCGGCTCCGCCTTTTTTTCCGAGTGCGGCGGCTTGCTCGCTGGTCAGTTGTCTGGCTCTCAGGTTTTCGATATTGTACACCTTAGACATATATTCCTCACCTCTTGAAGCGATAATAGCAGATAACAACGTCCCGTGAGTGCCTTTTTAAAAAAATATTAATAAGCTTATTGCAATTTAATTATAAAAACCGCTATATAATTAGCGGTTTTTGTTTATTATTATGCATTAAGTTGAAAATATTAAACTAACTTATGATTTTTAGCCATATTGTTAAAATTTTATTCAAAACGTATTTGAATATTGCCTAATGTACTGAATGAAACATCAAGTACATCACCTTTGTTTACCTCTACCGCGCCTGTAATTGCGCCGGACAGAATAATATCGCCCGCTTTTAATTTAGCTCCATGTTCATGTAATTTATTTGCCAGCCACGCTACCGCATTCAAAGGGTCTCCCATTACTTCTACTCCTGCTCCCGAGCTGAGCAATACGCCGTTTTTTTGAACAAACATCGCAATGTACCTAAGGTCAAGATTATCAAGTCTAACAAATTTACTTCCGAGTACAAATCCTCCGCAAGCAGCGTTATCTGCAATGCTGTCTAATACTTGAATTCCAAAGTCCCAGCGTGTATCTACAAACTCCAGGCATGCCATAACGCCATCCGTTGCGCGCACTACATCAGAAACTGTAACACCGGGACCGGAAAGATCTTCTTTTAGTATAAAGGCTATTTCTCCTTCTACCCTTGGTGTTAGAAAATTATCGAGTTTTATAGCTGAGCCCTGTTCAAAAATTTGTTTATCGAATATATTGCCATAATCACATGAATGATAATTAAACTGTTTTCTCATTGCCTGGCTTGTAAAGCCTATTTTTTTGCCTATTACTCTCTGGCCTCTTCTTAATTTCTCGTCTCTGACAAGTATTTGAACGTCATACGCTTCTTTTTCAGTAAAATCCTGCTTGTATTTTTCACTTATCGGCTTTGCGGCTTCCTCCGCGTCTACTAACATAATTGCAAGTTCTTTCAAATCCATATTTACCATAGTTTGTTACCTCCAATAACATATAGTTTAATATTGATATAATATTTCACAATAGACCTAATAATAATCTGTATAAATATAGTTACTATATTTATTTTGCATTGTTTGGAAATTTTTTGCGCATGGGACATTTATCGGAATCTTAAAACCTTTCACACATTTTGCAATGCAAACAGCGTCCGGTATCTCGCCCGGCCATTGCATCATTTACCCAATTATTATTAATAAGAATTCCTCTGCCGATGCATACCATGTCGGCATTTGTTTTTACTAAAATATCCTCTGCCATTTGCGGGCTTGTTATGTTATTTGCTGCGAAGACGGGTATTTCAACAGACTGCTTGATTTTTTCAGTCGCATAAATATGTGCTTCAAAAGGATAATCATCAGGTTTGCTCTGCTGGAACAAAGAGTAAAAGCCGTTGGATATATTAAGATAATTTACATGGGCTTCTAAATTTTTAGCGTATTTAATGCTGCTTTCAAGATTAGGTTCAAACGCGCCTAGCCTAATTCCCAGAATAAAATCCTCACTGGTCTCCTTTCGAATACCTTCTAATATATTTATTGCAAAAAGTTCCGGTTGAAGACCATAACGGTCAGTTCGCTTGTTGACATTAGTATTTAAAAACTGGCTTATTAAATATGCATGAGCGCCATGCAGCTCAATTCCATCATATCCAGCTTCAAAAGCACGTTTACCGGCATTAATAAACTGTTGTGTTACATATTTGATTCGTTCTTCAGACATTTCCTGTCCTTTAACAGACGTTTTAGTTGATGGATTGTTAAATATAAAATTACTGGGGCAATCGTAAACACCATCAACGCTCTTAACCCCTGCATGATGAATTTGAACAACAATCGCGCAGCCCTCACTATGAACAGCATTTGTAATTTGCTTTAATCCGTTTATTTGCCCATCATCCCAAATGCCAAGTTGTGTTTTACTAAGTCGACCGATATCGCTGACACAGGTTGCTTCTTGGATTATTAGACCGACTCCGCCTTTTGCAATTTGTTTGTAATGTTCAATATTTTCAGTTGCTACATAACCGTCTTCACGGTATTTTGAACATACCATTGCAGGAAATGCAACTCGGTTTTTAATTTTTTTATTCCTGATAAAATGATTTTGAAATAATCTTTCCAATGTTTTCTCCTCAGCTTTTATTATCATAAAAAATCCTGCTGTTATTTAATTATATATGGTATAATCAATATAAATATAAAGGCACATAAATACAAGTACGCACATTTTTGTGCCCTAAAATAGGAGATCGATATGGAAAGTACTGAAACAGCAGTAGTTAATAAAAAAACTTGTGTATTGAGATATGTAAACGAAATGCTTGGAGGAAAATGGAGAACTCTGATTGTGTGGAGGCTGCATCAATATACAAATATGAGATACAATGAAATAAAAAAATCTTTACCCGGTATTACAAATATAATGCTTACTCGCTCTCTTCAAAGCTTGGAAGAAAACGGTATAGTAAATAGAATAGATTTTAAACAGATACCGCCTAAAGTTGAATATTCATTAACGGAAAATGGCAAGCAGTTAGGCCCCGGACTAGATATGTTTTTTAATTGGGGAAAAGAAAGAATAATAAAAGAAAATCTTGAACCAATCATACCTGACCCTGCTAAAGACAAAAAAATAAAATATAAATAAATAAAATTTGACATTAATTTAGAAACATCAAAAAAACCACGCATCTGCGTGGTTTAATAATTTCTAAAGTGGAGCTGGTGATGGGACTCGATCCCGCAATCTGCTGATTACAAATCAGCTGCTTTGCCAATTGAGCTGCTTAGGAATATATAACATAAAATCACGCAACGTTTAAATATTAAAAAATTCATTTCTAGTTTTAATTATCACCTGCATTAACTTCTATAACCCCCCAGCGACCTACTCTCCCTAGCGGTTACCCGCAAGTACCAGCAACCGTGAGGGTTTAATTTTCTAAGTTAATTTAATTTATTATTTTAAAAAGACACAATAATGCCTTGCCTATCCGCGTAAATAGTGTTCAGTGCCCCCATCGGAAACACATACACCTTTTTAGCGTTAAGTTTTTCTTCAATACTTTTTTTCAGGCTTAACGCTTGTTTTTCATTGTCCGCGTGTGATATAGCTACAATACGTTCGCTGAAGTTCTTGCGCATCTCACCCATAAGTTCTACCATTTTTCCAAAAGCATTTTCTGCTCCTCTGACTGTAGCGAAAACTTCTATATAGCCGTTACGCGCGCCCATAATCGGCACTAATTGCAGCGTCTTCGCTAGAAATGCCTTAATATTGCTTAGTCTTCCGCCCTTTCGCAGATTTTCCAGACTCACCGATATAAACAAAGTCTTCATGTCGGCAATAAAAGCTTCCACTTCACTGCGTATTTGTTCAAAGGCTTTGCCTTCTTCTCTAAGTTGCTTTATTTTTAAGTATATCAGCGTCAAACCCGGGGATGCGCTTAAAGAGTCAAAGATATGAACCTTCTTTTTACCGGGATTTTCTTCTTCATAAATTTGCTTGCCGACCATAGCCGAATTATAAGAACCGCTTAATTTTGATGTAATAGTAATGCCAAACACGTCGCCTTCTTCTTCCATTGCCGTATAAAATGCATGAGGTGAGCCGCATGCTGTCTTGAAATTCTTTGCTTTTCCCATTTCTTCCATAAACGAACGCATATTAATCTCTTCATTATCAATCCATTCTTTCCCGTCCATATCAATAATAAAAGGTATTATTTCTATGTTCTCGTCCTCTTTCATTTCTTTTGTTCTATCAAGGCTGCTGTCTGCTATAATTCTTATCATTTTTATACCCTTCGCTTTTGCGTATTTTAATTTTATGTTAAATTTATTATTTACATAATATGCCATTTTTTATTCATTAATTTTTAAAATCATTATGAAGTTTAACACACTTATAAAATATAAGTAACCACTATAAAAGAGCATTCACAATAATCACCCCAAGTGGTTACTCGTAGAACTCGTACATTGCTGAAATTCTTAACTTTTATATGAAAAATATATAAACGCAGCGGCTTACTCTCACTGCTTTTACATGCAAACATATCAGGGCAGGTCGCTTAGCTCATTATCAAAAATATAATTTCTTTTTCTTAATAAGTTATATTAAATCAGATAGCTCACAACTCTAAAGCAGCTATTAAAAACTTCATTTCACACAATAAAAAAATCCCTTTTACAGGGATATTTTAATCAATAAAAAAACCCGCAACGACTTACTCTCCCAGTCAGTTACCCGACAAGTACCACAAGCGCCTGAGGTCTTAGCTTCTGTGTTCTTTAGTTTATTATATATAATAATTTAAATCATAATTCAATGCTTTTATTCCGAAGAAAAACGGTATCCGATTCCCACCTGAGTTAATATAAAACGCGGACATGATGTATTTTTTTCTATTTTTCTCCTCAGACTTGCCATAAACACCCTGAGATTTTTGGAGTCCGCTAATTCTCCGTAACCCCATATTTGGTTAATAATATAGTTATGAGTCAGAACTTTCCCTCTGTTAATTATCAAAAGCTTCAGCAGTTTATACTCAAGAGGCGTCAGATGAACTTCATCATCATCTAAATACACGAGTCCTTTTATAAAATCAACAGTTAAATTATCTGACTTATAAATTTTTGCGTCATTATAATTAGGATGTTCGTTTGTTTTTCTTAAAGCTACTCTTATTCTGGCCAAGAGCTCTCCTGCATAAAAAGGCTTTGTCATATAATCGTCTGCGCCTTTATCTAATGCTTCAATAATTTCATATTCTTCTTCGCGGGCGGATACAACAATAATAGGGACATTGCTCTTTTCTCTTATTTGAGTAATTATTTCAATTCCATCTATATCCGGTAGTCCAAGATCTAAAATTATCAAATCAGGATTATTTGCGTAAAATAATGCTATTGCTTCTTTCCCTGTAGTGGCTACATTGGATTTATATCCTTCATCCTTTAAAAACATTGAAAGAATTGAAAGAATATATTTATCATCTTCTACAATTAAAATTAACGTTTTTTCCATTTTTCTACCTCTTTGCTTAATTCGGCAAAGTAAATTTAAATGCTGCGCCGCCAAGCGCGGAACAATCAGCGCTGATGGTTCCGCCATGCGATTGTATTATCGCTTTACAAATTGCCAAACCTAATCCCATCCCTTTTTTCCCGTCTATTTTAGATTTGCTGCTTTTTACAAACGCTGTAAATAAATCATCTCTAATGTTTTCTTCTATACCCGGGCCGCCGTCTTCTACTTTGAATTGCACATAATCATCTTTTTTTGTTACCGTAAGCTCTATGGGACAATTTTTATAAGTATGAGCCACGGCATTATCTAATAGATTTACAAGAACTTGTACGATCATTTTACCGTCCATTGACGCTGTTATCAGTTCATTAGGCATATTTATTTTAAATTGCCTTTCTAAAAGACCGTTTACATGATTAACCGCTTCGCTAATTATATCATCAATTACTTCGACTTTTTTATCAGCTTCTAAAGTGCCGTTTTCAATTCTTGTCATATTGAGCATATTTTCAACTAACGTTTTTAGCCATTCAGCTTGCTCATTTATATCTTTTGCCAAATTTTCAATATCATCGGCTGCCAAATACTTACCGCGTTGTAGTATATAACTGCTTGCTCCGGCAATTCCTGTAAGCGGAGTGCGTAAATCGTGGCTGATACTCCTCAGCAAATTTCCTTTGATATGTTCTCTTTCCATTGCTATTCTTATATTAGCGCTTTCATTATAGGCAAACTCACGATCCAGAGCAATTCCTATTTGAGCGGCTACTGTACTTAACAGACTGTTTTGTTTATCATCAATTAATTCATTTTTCGCATATACTTTAAGTGTTCCTAATCTGTTTACTAATCCTTTAATCGGCAATTCAATAGTCTTTATGTCTGATTGTTTCTCAATATCAGATAAGTTATTATTAAATATATAATTACCTTTATTTTCATTAAGCTCAATTGAAGAATTAAGCCCCGTATATTCTTTAATGCATTGAACGCCTTCAGTCAGAATCTGTTCTTTTCCTGTAATATTTAAAAGTCTTTTTGATATCTGATATAAAAGCTTTACTGTTTTTTCATTTTGCTTCGATATCATCAGCTGGCGTCTGAATCTTGCCGTTAAGCTCGATGATATAACAGACACGACTAAAAAAAAGAAAATTAATATAATATCGTTTTTATCAGAAATAGCTAAAGTATATAACGGCTCTGTAAAAAAATAGTTAAATACCATAACGCTGATGCAAGAGGATATTACTCCAAACCTATATCCGTCCGTAAGCGCTGTTGTTAGTAAGACGCCAACCATGAAAAGCATAAGCGCATTTTCTTTGTTGATGCCTATTTTTGTCAGCACTATTGAACAAATAGTAGTTACAAATATAATACCCAGCATCTTAATATATTGTTTCATTTATCAACCTTTTATTTTAATGGTTTATTATTTATTTTAATCAATTTAGTAATTTTTTCAATATCATTATGATGCCCCATAATAATAAGATGTTCTTGTTGTTTAAAAATATGATTAGCGGAAGGAAGCGGCATTACATTATCGCCAACCTTAGTAGCAAGAATACTTATATTATATTTTACCCTGAAATTTATATCCTTTATACTTTGGCCAATCCATATATTAGCAGGCGGAATTTCATAGATAGACACATCTTTTGTCAGTTCAATATAATCAAATATATTTTCACTGCAGCGCACTGCCAATTTCTCCGCTATTTCACTTTCCGGATCAATAACTTCATCTGCGCCGTTTCTAAGTAAGAATTTTATATGAATGTCACGGCTTGCTTTGCTTATGATATATTTGGCTCCTAAGTCTTTTAATAAACTTGTTATTTCCAAGCTATTCTGAAAATTACTTCCGATACACACAAAACAAAAATCAAAATTACCTACTCCTATAGAACGCAAAACGTCTTCTTTGGTGCAGTCTCCGATTTGCGCGCTTGTAACAATTGGCAGCAGCTCATTAACAGCATCTTCGTTTTTATCAACTATCATTACTTCATTTTTTAATTCTATCATTTTCTTCGTCAGCCTCTGTCCAAATCGACCCATGCCAATAATCAAAATAGATTTCATAATAAACCTCTTCTAACCTATATTTATTTTTTCTGTTGGATTATGAATATGTTTTTGCAATTTATTTTCAGTAAATATAAAGATAAATGATAAACTTCCAACTCTGCCGCAATACATTAACAAAGTTATAATAAAAAGAGCAAAGTTGTTTAAAGAGCCGGTAATTCCTGTTGAGAGCCCGACTGTGCCAATCGCCGAAATAACTTCAAATAATATATTTCCCAAAGCCACAGATGTATTGGCGGAGCAAATGAGTAAAGCGGCAAATAAAGAAAGAGATAAATTGATAACACTTACCGCCGCAGCTCTTTTTAAAGCGCTGTCTTCAAGTCTTCTGTTGAATATATTTATGTCTTTATTATTTTTGACACTGGAAAATAATGAGATAATTATAACCGCGAATGTGACTGTTTTTATACCTCCCGCGGCGGAGCCGGGGCTGCCGCCTATAAACATCAAAATCATAGTCAGCAATTTACTGGCGGAAGTTAATTGAGCGGTATCAATTGTATTGAATCCGGCAGTTCTCGGCGTTACTGAACTAAATAAAGAGTTTATTAACTGAGCGCCTAATGGCATATCTTTTAAAAGATTGTTCTTTTCGAAAATGAAAATAAGCAATGTGCCGGATATTATTAAAATTACGGTTGTTGTCAATACAATCTTTGTATGCAGCATATATTTTCTGAATCGATATTTATTTCTTAATATATCATCCCATACAAAAAATCCGATACCCCCGACTATAATTAAAATTGTAACTGTAATGCATACAATATAATCATGCGAGAAAGCGGTAAGGGACGAAAATTGACCGAATTTACCCATTAAATCAAAGCCCGCGTTGCAAAAAGCTGATATGGAATGAAACACGGCATTATATATCCCCTCTTTAATACCCATTATCGGGATAAATCTGAATGAAAGAATAACGCTTCCAATGCCCTCAAAAATTAATGTGCCCAATAATATTCTTTTTGTTAATCTGACTATTCCGCCTATATGCATTGTATTAACGCTTTCCTTAAGCAATCCTCTTTCCTTTAACCCTATTTTTCTTTTAAGAAAAAATGAAAACAATGTAATAACGGTCATAAAACCTAATCCGCCTATTTGTATAAGAATTAAAATTATAATTTGACCAAATGTATTCCACTGGCTGTATGTATCAAATATAACTAAGCCCGTTACGCATGTAGCGGATGTTGCCGTAAAAAGTGCGTTTAACAGTCCTGCTGAGCTCCCCTCTTTAGTTGCTTGAGGCAAAGCAAGGCAAAACGTTCCTATTACTATTAATATAAAATACCCGAGCGCGATTACTTGAATGTATGATAGAGATTTTATTTTACTCATATGCAGCCCCCTTCAATTTGCAGTATTCTCTAAAAATCAATTCAGGAGTTGCGAATTCTTTAAAGATATAGGGGATTTTTTCTTGCACAAACATATTCGTATTCTTTCTGTCATTGCATATGCTTATAATATTTCTAATGTTATAAACTTTTTTATATATTGCAGACATAGTTAAATTATCAATATCTGATTCTGATAAAGTTAAAAGATACTCTGCGTCGGGTTTATTTTCCGCCGGCATATACTCAATTAATTTAATAGCGTTAATATTATTTTCTATTAAAATTTTAATTGTTTCATTTGATAAGATTGAGTTTCCGAAGACAATAACATTTTGAGCTTTAATCGCATTTATAGCGTGTAATGCTTTGTCAAGTTTAGATAAAATATAACCTGCAGCTGAAAGAGGAATTATAAATCCAATAATTATAAGGAATGTTTCCATTAAAAACGCCTTCTTTCGGGCTTTTTTTATTATAATTATTTTATATTTTTAAAGATTTAATTTGTATTAATAATAATTGTATTGATATAAATATTTTATAAAGATTCTAAATTATTTTTGATAGAATTCTATTTCTAAAAAAATCAACTGCTTAACATCTCAATTAAGTTACCCCACAAGTACCATCAGCGCGATAGGTCTTAACTTCTGTGTTCAAAAATATAAAATTTCTTTTTTCTTAATAAGTTATTTTTAATTTAAATTTAATCAGATAACTCCCCATTTATAATCAACTAATATAGCTTTTTTTCAAGCAATAAAAAAATCCCTTATTACAGGGATATTATAGGCAATAAAAAAACCCGCAACGACTTACT
>DIVZ01000008.1:0-167 GCA_002423395.1 Eubacteriaceae bacterium UBA6119 | reverse complement strand
AAGTCTATAAGGTTAAGCCCTCGGTCGATTAGTATCAGTCAGCTGAATACATTACTGCACTTACACCTCTGACCTATCAAACTGGTAGTCTACCAGAGACCTTACTCACTTATGTGATGGGAAATCTAATCTTGAGGTCGGTTTCGCACTTAGATGCTTTCAGTGCT
>DIVZ01000002.1 GCA_002423395.1 Eubacteriaceae bacterium UBA6119 | reverse complement strand
TGACCGTCCGCCGCCGTTTCTTCGAGCATACAAACCACGCCGTCAAGTATGGGCATTAGATTGCGGCCCGTGAAATCTGAATGCATCCAAAGATTTGTTTTTATTTCATCCCATGCCGCCTGATAATCTTCAGGCAGTTTTTGAGCACGCAACTCAAAACTTTTATATTCTTTAGTTATGTCGGCACCTGTTATTTTATCTAAAAAATCCATTATATTTTCTCCTTTAACTCAGTAATTTTTGATGATACAAACTCCCATTTTTCCCAGAATCTTACAAGCTCCTCGCACCCCGCATCGTTGAGCGTGAAGAATTTTCGCGCCGGTCCCATATCTGAGGGCTTTTTTACAGTCTCTACAAGCTTGTTTCTTTCGAGACGCACCAGGATTGTATACACCGTTCCTTCTACAACATCACTAAAACCGATATCATTTAACCGACGTGTAATTTCATAACCGTAAGTTTCACTGCGGCTTATAATTTCAAGAACGCAGCCTTCAAGCACGCCCTTAAGCATTTCCGTTAAGTTTTCCAGAATAATCACTCCTTGCTAATATGTATTACTTATTACTACTATATAGTATCACGTAGTAGAAATTTTGTCAACAGCTGTTTAATAGGGGAAAGCATATTATTTAAACGGTAATAATTGACATTGAATTTTATAGATAATTTCTGAAAACAAAGTTTATAAATTTCTAAGCAAAATATTATGTTTTTATTTTATAAAACACTGTTGACACATAATACTATGCGATGTATAATATTATGCAATGGGAGGTGTTGTTGTGGATATACAATTAAAACGCGGACTTATTGAAATATGCGTGTTAAAGGTTTTGACTTCAGGGGACTCTTACGGATATCAGCTTATAAAAGACATTTCTCCGCATATAGAAATTTCGGAATCCACTCTTTATCCTATTTTAAAAAGGCTTGAATCGGCCGATATGCTTTCTGTGTATTCATCCGAGCATGCAGGAAGACTGCGAAAATATTATAGAATTACAGACAGCGGAAAAGACAGAATTCTAGAATTTATTAAAGAGTGGCAAGAAGTTATGAAAGTTTACCAGTTTATCAAGGAGGAGAAATATGAATAAGGCAGAATTTTTAAAAGAGTTAAAAAACAAAATTTCGGATATGCCTTACAGCGAAGTGGAAAAAACTCTAAGTTTTTATGCCGAGAGTATAGATGACAGAATAGAAGACGGCATGGGCGAAGACGAAGCGGTATTTTGCCTGGGCGATATAGACGCTATCGCAAAAGAAATAAGAGTGGATCTGCCCATAACTACACTAATAGGAAAAAAAGTAAAACAAAGCAGGGACAGGGCAAGCAATAAAACTTTATGGATTGTGCTTGCAATTTGCGGAATACCTTTCTGGCTTCCAATAGCTGCCGCTTTCACGGTTACTGTTCTGGCAGTTTACTTTTCAATATGGGCTGTGATTATAAGCATATACGCTGTAGTTTTTGCCTTCGCGTTTGCGGCAATAGGTTCTGTGCTTGCAGGAATTATCTGCATGTTTACTGCGGGATTTTATCAAGGAGCGCTGTTTATAGGAGCGTCACTTTGCCTTGCCGGACTATTTATAATGACGGTGCGCCCTATGTTTTGGCTATGTAAAAAAATGGTGCGCCTAACGGGAACGTTTTTCAAATGGGTTAAATCTTTATTTGTATCGAAAGAGGTGAAAGCATGAAAAAATGGATTGGTATGGGCGCAATTATATTTTTGGTCGGCGCGTTAATTTTTACCGGCTCTTTTGCCGCTTTGGGGTGGGATGTATCAAAACTGGATAGAAATCCTGCATTCGAGAAAAAAGAATTGATTATTCAAAATAATAGCCAAAACATTATTATTGACGATAAAAACATATCTTTTATAGTGGGAAAATCTCCAGATAAGCAAATACATTTTGAGTATTATGAAAATGAAAAGGAATTCTATAAAATAAGCAATAACGGCGATATTACTTTCACAAAGCAAATAAATTATGAGTGGTATGATTATATGTTTAAATTTAATATGCCGACATTTAAGATATTACTGCCTGAAAATTATGCGGGCAGTATTGAAATAAACACTAGTAACGCAAGCATTAAAGCAGAAAACATAATGGCTGCAAATATTACATTTAACACAGGCAACGGCTCGATAAACCTCAATAATGTTTTTGCCGATAAACTATCAGCTAAAACAAACAACGCATCAATTAAATTAAGCGGTATAAAAGTTAAGAATTCCTGTATGCTGGTAACTTCCAACGGGAAAATTAACACAAGTAATCTATCAGCAGGCGAACTTAGCGCAGAAACAAGCAACAGCGCAATTGAAGTATTTTCTTCTGTTATTAATGGAAGCGTCACTATAGAAACCAGCAATGGTTCTATTAATATAGCGCAATTGTCCGCAAAGAACAATATAACGTTAAAAACATCAAACAGCTCGATATCGGGAAGCATTACAGGCAGTATGAGTGATTTTACAATATCATCAAAAACCTCAAACGGTTCAAATAATTTGCCCGATGCCGCCGCTATGGGTGAAAAAAACTTGAACGTAAAAACATCTAACGGAAATATTAAAATAGATTTTATACAGTAGTCACACTTTGCTATATTTATAAATAATAAATACAAGAATATTAAAGAAGTTAATTACTAAAGTAATCAGCTTCTTTTTATATATGGTAAAATAAGAATAGGGTGAGTACTATGAGCAAATATACAAAAAAAGAAATAGGCGATGCGCTTATAACAGTATCTTTTGTTATAAGCAGATGTGAAAAAGCGCAGAGCAAATTAGCGCCAGGAACGCCTGCGCATACGCTCCTTAAAAACAGGATAAAAGCTTTGATTATTTCAAAATCATTAATAAATAATGAAGATATTACTGATATATATAACAATGAAGAGTTAGTAAAAGCATTAAAACCGATATGTTCAATTATAAGCAAATGTGAAAAAGCGCGTATTAAATTTGAAAAGGGAAGTTCTGACTATCTGCGTTTTGAAAATTTAATAAAGGCAATGGAAATTTCAAAATCGTTAATAGAAGATGAGATAAGCAAAAAGAGAATAATAATAAGTAAAAATTATGCAAACTAAATAAAAATAAATAAAAAAAGGGGACGAAACTGTCCCCTTTAAACTGCCTATTATTTGTTAAATAATTCTGTTGCCTTTTTTGCCATGCGCTGTCCGTAAATTTCAAACACAGGTTTGTATTCATCTCTTTGGGCGGAAACAGCAACCGGTCCGATATGAATGGGGGGCTTACCGCAGGCGTTACCGCCGGAATAAATGAGCATTCCCATAAAAGTAAGATGTGTAAGAATGTTTTGAATGGCATTGTGAGCGCCGCCATGTACAAAATTTGCGGTTGCAAAAGCGCCGCCTAATTTGCCTGCAAGGGCGTATTTACCGCTTTGCGTATCGAGCCACATTTTTACTTCTGCTGCCAAATTGGTGTAGTAAGTCGGTGTTCCAATGACTACACACATGCTTTCTTTAACAAATTCATCATCAATTTCGGATATAGACATTACTTTGGCTTCTACGCCGTTAATGCTTTCCATGCCTTTTACAATAGTTTCTGCCATTTCTTTTGTACAACCCGATTTGCTGAAATATAAAACGGACATTTTCATAATATAATCCTCCTAATTTTTTTACATCTAAGAGCTTGATTTTTAAAGTATAATAATTATACTAATAATGTAAATTAAATCAAGTACGCAATATAAACTTAGCAGGTAAGGTAAAGCAGATTATGAAAGAAACAAAATATAGCGATAAAAAAATTAGCTGTCCATGCAGAGATGTATGCCCTCAAACTGAAGTTTTAAAAGTAATTGGCGGGAAATGGAAGATACCGATTCTATGCGTTTTGAGCCAATATGAGCAGATACGTTATAATGAATTAAGCCGTATGGTTGCCGGAATTACCAATACAATGCTGGCAAGCTCATTAAAAGAACTTGAGGCGTCTGATATGGTAATTAGAGTACAATATCCAGAAATACCCGTACGTGTTGAATACAGTTTAACTGAAAAAGGAAGAAGCGTTTTGCCTATTTTATCACAATTGAAGAAGTGGGGGCTCGAAAACCTTCAACTCTTTAAACTTTAAAATTAAAAAGGGGATGAAATCATCCCCTTTAAATTACTTTAATATTATGAAATTCTATCTGCTATAGCTTCGTTAATTAAGTTATATTTTCGCTGCTGTTTTACTTTTACAAGGTTAAACTGCATTTTTTTGTATTCCGCTTCATTAAATAACATTGCTTTTAGCTGATCAAAAATATCGCAAGTATCATCCCAAATAACTTTTCCTATGCCTTCTTCTTCAATATAACGCGCGTTTGACTCTTCATGCACTAATTCCGGTTTTATAACTAACATAGGGGTTATACAGCATACCGACTCAAACAGAGTCATTCCGCCTGGTTTTGAAATTATTACATCAGCTTTATGCATAAACTCGGATACGTTTTCCGTGTATGCCAGCACTTGTATGTTTTTATATTTTTCGCTAATTTCATCATGCAGTTTTTTGTTTTTCCCTGCGATTACCGTTGTTAGGATATTATCTGAGTCATTAAGTTTTTTTAAAAAATTATCCGAGCCGGGTATCATTCCAAGACCGCCGCCCATTATTAAAACGCGTTTTATCTCATTATCCGCACACTTATAATCGTTATCTGATTCAAATGTTTTTCTTACAGGAACGCCTGAGACGTAAATGTTTTCCTCGCTTACACCTTTGGAAATTAAAAAGTATTTAAGTTTTTCAGCACCGACAAAATAAGCGTCTGTGGAAGATGACATCCATTGACGGTGGCAGTAAATGTCGGTTATGTAAGTAAACATAGGAATATGCTTAGTTTTCAATTTATAATATGTTAAATATTTAGAGCTTACCGGCGTTGTTGTAATAATAAGGTCGGGAGAAAATTCCGTAATTACTTCATTAAACTTTCTGCTTAATATATGCTTAAGCGGAGCAGTGTCAATTTTATTTGAAGCTTTGATAGCTAAGTTAAACAATTCTGGAAAATTTTTCACAACGGCGTTATAAGATTTATAAAAAGCCGAGCTTACATAAGGAAAGAGCGCGTCGATATAATCCAATATTTGAATATCGGCATCGGGATAGCTTTCCAGCAGTTCCTGTTTAATTGCGTTTGAGGCGATTATATGCCCCATTCCGAAGGTGCCCGTAATTATAAGTATTTTCATACACATTCTCCGGCTTTATTTTTACTTGTTATATTATAGCACAAATAATCGCGTTTGAAATCAAAAATGATACAAATCCGAGTATCGCGCCGATAATAACATCTGTAGGATAATGCATGCCCAGATATATTCTGGATATGCCTACAAGCGCGGCAAGTGTGAAGAATACAAACGATAACGGCGCGAATATATTGCTGAGCGCAAACGCCATGCAAAAAGCGGCGCAAGTGTGCCCCGAGGGGAAAGAGTAACTGTTTATCGGGGGAAGTTTTTTAACTATAGCTCCGGCAAGAGCGCGGCACGGTCGAGGGCGTCCGAAAGTGCGTTTTATTGTATGCACGAAAACCTGCCCGATAAGGACCGAGTAAGTTACCTGATAAAATGCGTCTAAAGATAACTTCTTATTTAAGCATACCAAAGCAAAGCAGAACAGCGCGGAAAACGCAGTTGAGCCTAAGAATGTCAGAGTGCGCATTATTAAGTTAAGCGGCGCGCAGTTTATTTTTTGGTTGAATATAAAAAAGATAAGTTCATCTTTTTGTTTTATGTAATAAGCAAATTCGCTCATTTATAAGTTTCCTCCGATTTATATGTTATTTTAAATAAAAAGTAACATACAGATGTTAATTTTAAATAATATTTAAGAAAAGTCCATATAAAAATATAAGAATATCATTGTTAAACGTTTGCAGGATTTATTTAGAATGTTTGGTTTTACATTTATTTAACTTAATTAGTATGTTTTATTTCATATATATGTGTTAATTTTATTCAAAAGCTAAAAGACGGAAGGCGGTATTATGAAAATTGTTGTCATAATTGATGGTTTTAACATTTCTTTCACTGCTTTGGAAAAAGGCATTCAAATCGCCAAAAAAGAAAACTGCCCGATCAAAGTCGCTGTTGTGCTTAGAGAGTCGGACTTATCAAGGTACAAACGCAACAGCAAACTGTGGAGGGCCGTTGACGGAAGCATAATAGAGCCCAGAGACGTTAAGCTCAGCGACGAGATGGTTATATTTAAGATAGAGAGGGAAATAAACGCATATCTTATGCAGACGGATATTGAAGATATTGAGTATGAGATTGAAGTGTCTATCGGAGAGCCGTATGAAACAGTATCGCATGCCGCTCATGACGGTGAGATAAACTTAATAGTAATGGGTAAAAGCGGACAGAGCAATATAAAACGGTTTTTTATGGGTTCGGTAGCGCCGATATACGCATCAGACGCAAATTGTCCGATACTTGTGGTACAGGCTGAATATTTTAACGAGTACAGGGCATAGGGTGTATTACATAATTTTCATTATATGCATGGGGATAATACTCATTATGCGTTTTGAGAAAGCGTGAAAAATATGATAGGGTACTTTATGTTTTTTTCAAGAAGCGTGTTTTTACACAATATTAAAAGATAAGAAGGGGATTAATAATTCCACCTCTTTATATAAATTTGGATGGCCGGGTTTGCCCGGTCGTTTTTGTTGGTGGTTAAAAAAATATCACTGATTTAATTATATAACTAAAAATGATATAATTAACAAAATTATATAACTGAGGTTATAGATGGGAAAATTTGAACTAGGAAGAAATGAAAAATGTTTATGCGGCTCAGGAATAAAATATAAGTATTGCTGTATGGGTAAACAAGATGAGCCAGAAACAAATATAAATTTAACTAAAAAATCTCAAATAGATAAGATGATTAAAGCAGGTAGATTTAAACATTGCATTCATCCCAATCAAAATGAATGCTCTGAGAATATAATTAAAGCACACTCTATACAACACAATAAAATTTTAAACAATTTATCTAAAGATGGAATGTTAATAATGTTTAGTTATGATTTTAATAATAATAACGATTTTTTTATTAATTATAAGTTAATTGGTAAAAAAAATTCTACTACTTTTACTGGATTTTGCGAAAAACACGATAAAATAACTTTTCAACCTATTGAAGACAAAAATTTTATTGGTAATGATAAACAAAATTTCTTATTCGCTTATAAAGCATTCGCTTATGAATTTCATAAAAAACTTGAACAATTAAATGGATATCAAGTTAGATTTAAAACAAAACCGAGTTTAGCAAAAGATATAGATTTTTATTTAAATTATTTAGGAGTAGAATTGGGATTAAATGATCTAGTATATTATAAAGAAATTTTTGATAAATCAATTATGGAAAATGATTATTCTAATATTGAAACGTTTATTATTAAATTTAAAGGTTCATCAAAGATTGCAGTATGTACTGGATTTATTTTAGTATATGATTTATTAGGCTCGAAATTAATAATTGATGAATTATCGATTGAAAGGCAAAAATTAATTTTTTTAAATTTATTTCCACAAAACGATGAAACATTTGTATTATTTAGTTGGCTAAAAGAAGATACTGAACATTATATAAACTTTAAAAATCAATTACTAGAAGCTTCTGAAAAACAGCAAATAAGCATATTAAATAATTTAATACCATCTTATTCTCAAAACACTGTCATTAATCCTGAATTTTTCGATAAACTGACGGATATTGAAAAAGATAATTTAACAAAAGTTTTTAATTATAATTTTGATGATAATAATTACAATTTAATTAAAAAGAATTTGATTATTGACTCAAGCTATAATTTATTTAAAAATTTAAATATAGATTGATGTTTTTAAATTCTCCTTAATTATTAATCAATTACATAATCAAATAACAAAAGCAGCCACACGACTGCTTTTTTTGTTTTTACCGCAAAATATTTCCTTTACTTTTATAATTCTATATATAAACAAAGATTCCTTCAAAATATAAAAAATATTTTATTTATCATAATAACAAGTAAAAAGCAGCCTTATAGACTGCTTTTTTGGGGTTTTTATACTTGCGGTTTTATTTATTTCTGCTGTTATTTATTGCCGTTTCCGTTACTGCTGTTTCCTGCACTGTTGTCGCTTCCTGTTCCGTCGCAATCGCCCGTGCCATCGCAGTTATCTCCTGTGCCGTCCTGAGCCTGAGTGCGATCTTGAATTTGGTCCTGAGTCTGATCCTGTGTTTGATCACAGTCGCCTGCAGCTTTCTGCTCCTGATATCTCTTCATTAAACTCTGAACAGATTCGTTGGCGTTAGCGCCGACTTGCTCGTGAAGCAGATTTTGAATTATGTTAAGTTTTCCGGGTGTAATGCCGTACTGTGCGGCCTGTTTAACCATTTCTTTAGCGCATGTCTGCGTAAAAACTTGATTTTGAAGCTGGTTTCTTGTTAGCTCGCCTTGAGCCGCGCTTTGAACTCTTAATGCAAGTTTTTCGGCGTTGGCCTGATTAGCGCATGCTGTTGTAAGCATTATTTCTCCTTTTTCTTCAGTTATGTAACCTGCCTGCTCAAGCTGGGTAACCGTACTGCATATTGCATCGTCTACACTCTTGTTTTTAACCGAGAGCTGCTCTACAATAGCAATTGCGTCATCATTAACCGCTTGAACGCCTATAACTCTGTTAAATGCGTTGACTTTGAGCATTATTGACGGGTTAACGTCCATACTTACATAATAGTAAGGGCTCGCGTATGCCACGGTGCCTGCGCCTATTAACACTAAAAATAAAGCCGCAACTGTTGCGAATTTTAATTTTCCTCTTTTGGGGGCTGTTTTTTCATTCATTGTAACTACATCTCCTATAGAATAGTTTTCGCCTTTTTTCTTTACGACGACTCCGTCTTCTTGCAAGAATGCAGCCGAATTTTTTTTAATATCGACAATAACAGATTTCATTTGTTTTCACACCTTCTGAATAAATTTTAAATAACCGGTTAAATAAGGATAGTCTCCATTAAAGATTTCTATCGCTGCTATTATATATTTACGGTATTTTTTAAAAAATTTTCGGGGTATACCCAATACTTCGCATAATAGGTCGCAGGGAATATCAGAAGATGTTTTTACGTAATTCAAAAATAATTTATCATTTAGAATGTGGTTTATGGCTTTTGCGCAGCAGTATCTGTCCTTTTCTGTTTTCGGCGAGCATTTATGTAAATCCATAAACGTAAATCCGTGATTTTTTAAAATCTCGGATATTGATTCTATTTCATTTATAAGGTTAATATTTTTAATAACTGATTGGTTGCTAATGTTCATTTATGTCTCCGTATTTTATTAAAATAAAAAAGGGAATACGCTTGATTTATTGCGTAAATTTCCCTCTATAATAAATACGGCTTTCAGCTATAAAATTTTGGGGTATATAGAAATTATTTTATACTACATACATAATTTCATTATCGGGAAAATATTTACCCAAAAGTTCCCGCAAATATTCTTCGCCTTGCGCTCTTACTTGCGGCTTATAACAATATTTTCCTCTTCCTCTGCCTGTCATAAGCGTTTTATCAAATAACTCAACGGCGTTAGGAAATGCCTCAGCGTTAATCATACGGTGGACGTAACTGTACGTCATGAAAATAACCTCGAAAAAGATGTTCTGCTTCGCTTTTGCGCTAAGCGTATCGGCAAGAGTTTCTATAAGAATTTTATATTTATCTTCCCAGTCAGGCACAAGTATAACGGGCGCAATTAATATGCCGAGTTTGTAATCGGATTCCGCCAGTTTGTTTATCGCGTTAATGCGCCGCCCTAACGGGGAAGTGCCAAGCTCAATTTTGTTTATAACATCGTGGGGGTTTACGCTCATGCGTATTATGACGCGCCCTTTATGGGAAAGATTTAAAAGCCCGTCCACCATATCAAACTTTGTGGGAAGCGTGATGTATCCTTTTTCGATTTTAGAAAAACGCTCTATAGTCCATGTGAGGTTATCAGTTATTGTGTTTTCAAGCACCAAGTCGCTGTTACTGCCTATCTCGAAGGTAAGCTCTTTATCGCTTCCCAGCGACGTTTTAATAAGTTTTGCCATCATCTGCTCGCGGTTTACAAATAAGCGCAGGTATGAGCATTTATTGTAATTGCACACTAAGTAACAGTATAAGCACATAGCGCTGCAGCCTGAGGAAGTGTAGGGGACTAAAAAGTCTGATGTTTTGTGATTTTCTACATACTTGTGAGATTTTCTTACGCCTACTACAATGTTCTGTTTCATTTTTGCAAACTCGCAGTTTTGCTTTTCACGCAAGAAGGGTATGTTGTTGTGGGAATATATTTCTACCCACTCGCTGTTTGCGAACTTTTCTCTTAATTTAATGCCGAGCTCGTATTTTAACGCGTCAGGTTCGTAATACACAATATTAGGCTTCATAAAATTCTCCTCTTTTTATATTAGCATTAGTTTTGTAAAACAAATAAACATTGGCTTTTTAATCTTTAAACTTATAAGCAAACCATTTAATTGTCAAAACTTTACGAAAAGTATTATTTATGATATTATTTGCAATATATTAATTTCTTAATCGTGCTGTTTATTATTTATATTTATTAAAAGGGAGAAAAGAGATGACCAAACAATTACGTTACAGTACTTTTATGTTACTTTGCATTCTTTTGTTAGCTATGTTTTCAGGATGTAACGCAAACATAATAAAAGCTGTAGAGGGCACACAGATTTCGAAACACCAAGCAGAAACTCTAACTTTGGAAAAACAGTCAAACAGCGTTTATACGATTGAACTTCCGAAAGGGTGGACTATAGAAACAGTAGGGCAGTACACAACTTTCGGTTTCAGGGCATACGACCCTGCTCATCCTGAACGCCAGATATTTTTCTATTGCAAAATGGAACCGTTCTTAAAAAGTTCGGGAGCAAAAAACGAATACCGCGGCATGGCGAATTTGGTAGGACAATATGACGCTTACGGTTACCATACAATGGCTGATGCGCTTGTTTTGAACAAAACAACAACAGACTATTTCTTTTCAATTTTCAATGATTATACGTCATACGCTAAAAAATACGGAATAAGCCATAATTTCGCAAAATTGAATAACATAAAAATATATGAAAAATTCAACAGCGAAACGCAAAAAATACCTAATTGTTTGGACAATTCAATAATACGAGCAGCTTTTACTTCGGCAAACAAGGTAGCCTGCGAAGGTTTGTTCGCAGCGCAGATTAACAATAAAATAAGTTATCCTTCGCCAGCTACGGGAAGAGATTTAGGATTTTACTGCGCGTACAACATAATGGGAATATCGGCTGAAGCCGGCGAGTTTTCAAACCTTCAGGATACTTTAATAAAATCATTATCAAGTTTTTCGTTTACGCAAGAATATGTAAATCAGGCGGTTAAGCATGTGCAGGAACAAACGGAAGCTATACTGGCTCAAGGAAGAATGATGCAAGGCGTGTATGATTCCTACAACGCGGCTTGGAGAGCAAGACAAACTACATATGATGTGCTTTCCGAAAAACGCAGCGACGCTAACTTGGGATATGAAAGACTATATGACACCCAAACAGGCGAAATATACCGTGCAGAGACTGGGCTATATGATGAGTATTACAAAGATTCCAGACTGAAGAAAATAGAAGACAATGACTACGAACGGTATTTAAAGAACGTTGATTATTATATATATAAATAAAATAAAGTCATAAATAAAGCCGCTAATAAAGCGGCTTTATTTCTAAAAAAAGCAATTAAAAAAGAGAATTTAATCTCTCTTTTAAATATGAAGGCATTATGAAAAAGTTGATAATTGCTATGTACATTTATTTTGCGTATGCGGCGGCGGGCAGCTCAAAGGCGTCATTATTTGCAGAGTTTACTCGCGCGCTGTTTTTGATGTCGCGTATCCATAAGTTATTCGTGCTGTAATGTCCGAGGGTAATGCTCGTTAAAAGCGATAGTGTTTGCTTGATATCGCCGTTAAGCGTTAATGACGGTTTTGAGTCATTTTGTATTTTATTTTCAAGCTCGCTGATGCATATGATTTTTTTATTTTTCAAAAGTTCATAATTGTATTTAATGTCCGCGCATGAAGATGCTCCTACTGCGATGATAAGATCGGATTCGGCAAGCGCTTTGTTGGCTTCAAACATGCCGTTTATGCCGGTATTGCCGAAATATAAAGAATGTTTTACATTGGCTGAGCTTGCTGACGTGAAAGCTGAGCCGATGGGCGCCGAAATTTTTTCCGCGAATGTTATAATTTCGTTATAAATATTTAGATTTGCCGCGCCGCTGCTAAGGTAGATGAATGGCCGCATCGAAAGATTTGTAAGAATTGCGGCTTTTACAAACGGCGTATAATCGCGAAACTGGTAATTTCCATCTGATGAATTTGATTCTTTCATATAAAATAACCCTCCTAAAATATAAAAAAGAACCTTTGGATTTTGCTTACTCCAAAGGTTCTTTCCTAATGTTTGTTTTTTTAATCTTTTATAGTCTGTGTTCGGAAAAAACTTTTTTTGTAAGCAAAAATACATTATCGACTAGAATAATGACGATAATGTTTACTATAAGGACTAGAATTATATTGTTAATATAATTTGCCATGAGTTTTCTCCAAATTTAAATTTTTTTTATAGTATACTAAATATATAGCAATGTCAAGTATTATTTTAAATTTATCAAATATTGATAAAAAAAACATTATGTGGTAATATATGACAAATAAATATAAAAATTTAAATAAAAGGAGGTATTTATGTCAAAAGTAATACTTGGTGTAATGTTAAAACAGAGAATTGAATCATCAGTTAAATTTCAGGAACTTTTAAGCGAGTATGGATGTTATATCTCAACACGCATAGGTCTTCACACAGCAGGCGAGGATAAATGCAGTCCCAGCGGTATAGTGCTTTTAGAAGTGGCCGACGGCTGCGAGGAAAAAGGCGCAGAGCTTGAAAACAAGCTAAATAAACTTGATGTAACTGTTCAAAAAATGGTATTTTAATATTGCGCCTGCATTGCAGGCGCTTATTTTTAAAATACAATACAAAGTTTTAAATTTGAAAGGAGACTTGTTAATATGAAAAAAGATTGTAAATTTACATGTACTGTTTGCGGTTACGTTTACAACCCCGCAGCAATTGATCCGGAGGGCAATGTTAGGTCCCCGTTTAACGAACTGCCCGATAATTGGGTATGCCCGGCCTGCGGCGCAGCCAAAGATAAATTTAAAGAACAAAAATAGAATTTAAACTATATCACGCTTAAAATCAGGAGGTTGTTTATGCAAAAATACGTATGCACAGTGTGCGGTTATGTTTATGATCCTGAGCAAGGAGATACGGACAACGGTATAAAACCGGGAACGGCATTTGAGGCTTTGCCTGATAGCTGGGTGTGCCCTTTATGCGGCGCGGCTAAAGATATGTTTGAGCCGGAAAAATAGTATTTCATTTAAGGAGGGATTATTATAGTGGAAGAAACAATTCGCAGAATGCCTATGCTGGGCGAAGACGCTCCGGCTTTTAAGGCTGTAACAACTCAGGGAGTTATTAATTTTCCCGAAGACTATAGCGGGAAATGGGTAATATTGTTTTCACATCCTGCTGACTTTACTCCCGTATGCACGACAGAATTTATGACATTCGCGTCCATGATAGACGAATTCAAAGCTTTAAACACTTATCTTATCGGACTTTCGGTAGATTCGCTGTATGCTCATATAGCGTGGCTTAGAAAAATAAAAGAGCTTAAGTGGAACGGACATGAAAACCTTGACGTTACTTTCCCCTTAATTGACGATATAAAAATGGATGTAGCAAATAAATACGGCATGATTCAGCCGGGGCAATCTACAACAGCAGCTGTAAGAGCAGTGTTTTTCATTGATCCTCAAGGTAAAATAAGGACGATATTATATTATCCGCTGTCTCTGGGAAGAAATTTTAAAGAAATTAAACGTATAATACTCGGTCTGCAGAAAGCCGATAAAGACAAAGTCGCAACGCCTGCGAATTGGGAACCCGGCAAGGACGTAATAATTCCTGCACCCGCTTCCTGCGGCGACGCGGAGGCAAGAGTAGCGGAAAAAGACGACTCAAAATATTGTCTTGACTGGTTTTTATGCTTTAAAAAGGAAAAATAAACAATAATTATATTACAATATTTTAAAAGGGGCATTTTTGCAATGCCCCTTTATTATGATAAATATATACAAACAGGGAAGATGTTTTAAATAAATAAAGGCAAATTACGCAAAATAAAAAGGCGGGATAATCCACCTTTTTATTTTAAATGTTTATAATAAAGAGGCAAGTTTCTTACCGTATTCAACGCAAGCTTGACTTGCCGAGGCGTCAGGCACCCAAAGGGTTTTATATCCTTCTTCAACTACGTTAAGACCGCAAGTTTTTAAGTGCTCGCTTATTTGTTTTACTGCTTCGCCGCTCCATCCGTAAGAGCCGAACGCGGCGGCTGTTTTACCTTTCATTTTAAGTCCTTTAATCATTTCAAGTATGCCGCCTATTGAGTAGAGATATCCGTTGTTTATTGTGGAAGAGCCTACAAGCACAGCTTTAGAGCGAAACACTTCTGCAAGGATATCGTTTTTATCGGTTTTCCCCGAATTTAACAGTTTTACGGTAACTTCTTTATCAACCGCGCTTATACCCTGTGCAATTGCTTCCGCCATTTTTCTCGTGGAGTTCCACATGCTGTCGTAAACGATAGTAATTTGGTTTTCTTTGTAATTATCAGCCCATTTTAAATACTGCGTAACTATCTGCGCCGGATTGTCTTTCCATATTACGCCGTGGCTGGGGCAAATCATATTAAGCGGAAGATTTAGCGCAAGTATTTCATTTATCTTTTTTGTAACCTGCGCGGAAAACGGGGTGAGTATATTGGCATAATATTTTAATGCTTCAAAATACATTTCTTCGCTGTCCACGCTGTTATTATATAAAGACTCAGTGGCGTAATGCTGTCCGAAACCGTCATTAGAAAAAAGTATGTTTTCGCCAGTATAATAGCAGAACATGGTATCAGGCCAGTGAAGCATGGGAGCTTCAATAAAGATGAGTTTGTTTTCACCCAAATCCAGAGTATCGCCGGTTTTTACGGTTATGAAATTCCAGTCCTCATGATACTGAGCCTTTAAATGTTTCTCTCCGTTTGCAGTACAGTATACGGGTGTGCCCGGTATTTCTCTTAAAAGCTCTGAAAGCGCTCCCGAATGATCCACTTCCGCATGGTTTGAGATTATATAATCAATTTGAGATAAATCTATTTCTTTTTTTAAATTTTGTAAGAATTCGGCGTCATAAGGAAGCCATACAGTGTCTATTAAAGCAATTTTTTTATCTTTTATTAAATACGAGTTGTAAGACGAACCTTTCCATGTTGAAAGCTCGTTGCCGTGAAAAGAGCGAAGCTCCCAGTCTATTTTACCTACCCACGTTACCTTGTCGGTTATTTTTTTTGACATAAGATACCTCCGTTTCATTGTTGAAAAATTAATATATGAAATATTATAACAGAAATGGTCTTTAAATAATCGGTAATTTCAAATATATTATCAAATAATTTATGTGTAATATTATAAATGCAAGCATTTTTGAAGTATTTAACGCTTAATTCAAATAAAAATATTGAAATAATCGGGAAATAATTGTAAAATATTGTCAGGTGTAAGTCATAATTTCTCTTTTTCTAAGAAAATTTTGTACGTAAATTACAAATGGAGAATTTATGAAAGTAAATAAAATATATAAAATTACTGTATCAGTATCGCTAAGCGTTTTAATGTTATTGCTGAGTCTATCAATAACATCTGTTTTTGTGCGTGCCGAAAGCCAATACTTTTCCGGAGAAGGCACACAGGCAAGTCCGTATGTTATAAGCACAAAAGACGACCTTATAACTTTTGCAAATCTTATAAATTCAGGCGACGGAGATTATTTAGGCAAATATTATCTTTTGAACAGCAATATTGATATAACGTCTGTAAGCAATTGGACGCCTATAGGCGGCTCTTACAGCTTTAACGGAACATTTGACGGCGGCGGGCACGTAATTATAGGAATGAACATAAACGTAACTGTAAGTTCCGGAAATATCGGCTATATAGGTCTGTTCGGAAAATGTTCGGGAACTATTAAAAACCTCGGCATTACGCAAAGCAAAATAACCGCGGTCTGCAACTCTTCTACGTACACAGGAGGTCTTGTCGGTTACGCCACAAATGCGAATCTTATTAACTGCTACAGCACGGCGGATATTTCCGCGACAGGCAACGCCCTTACTTACAGCGGCGGCATATGCGGATACAGTTTAAGCTCTAATGTTTTAGATTGCTATAATATTGGCAATATTTACGGTAAAGAAGCCGGCGGTTTAATAGGTAACAGCACAGACGGTACAATTAATCGTTGCTATAACGCGGGTAATATTACCGCTTCTAACTACGCGGGCGGTTTGGTAGGCTCTGGCTACGCTAACTTTAACGACTGCTATAACTACGGAGATATAGGTTCTACCAGCGATACAAATTATGCAGGCGGAATAATAGGTCAAAGCGACGCGAACTGCTTAATACAAAATTGCGCCAATACCGGGGAGGTAAAGTCGTCTGAAAGCTGCGGCGCGATTATAGGCTGGGATACTTCTTCCTGTAATTTAGTTTCATGTTATTATTTGGATAATAATTCAAAAGCAGTTGGAAGCCCCGCACTTACAGGCAATACGCGTACGCTTGCTCAAATGCAGGAAGCATCTACTTACAGCGGATATGATTTTGAGAGTGTATGGATAATGCCTTCATACAGCAGTTTCCCGTATCTGCGTTCGAGCCTTGTGCATCCTAGCTCGGTTACAATAAAAGGCGATGAGACAACTGTTCAGACAGGGCAGAATATAAAATTATCAGCTTCTGTGCTTCCGCAAAACGCAACTGATAAGGGCGTAATCTGGTCATCGGATAATGAGGATAAAGCGTCAGTTGACAACAACGGATGCGTTACCGGTTTAAGTAAAGGTACAGCCGTAATACGCGCAAAAACAAAAGACGGCGGATACGAAGACACATTTTCAGTAACAGTTACCGATATTAAAGTAACTTTTGATACAAAAGGGGGAAGCGCTATAGACGATTTTTACTGCGCTTACGGACTTAAAGTAACAAAACCGGCAGACCCTGCAAAAGACGGATGTACATTCTGTGGCTGGTACAAAGAAAATACGTATGATACCTTATGGGATTTTGACAATGATATCGTTACTGTCCCAACCACGATATACGCCAAATGGAGCGCTAATACTTATAATGTTATATATAACAGCAGGGGAGGAAGCGAAGTCAACGCATCAACAGCGGTTTACGACACATTACTTAACGCTCCTTCTGTTCCTGCAAAAACAGGCTATACGTTTGTTGCCTGGTATAAGGATGAAAGTCTGAGTCAAGAGTGGAAATTTTCTTCGGATAAAATGCCTTCGAATGACATAATATTATACGCAAAGTGGGGAGCGGAACTATGCACCATCAACTTTGATACAGACGGCGGAAGCGAGATAAATTCTGTAAGCGCTTATTATGACGATACAGTTATGCGACCTTCCGATCCCGTAAAAACAGGACATACATTTGCTGGTTGGTACAAAGACGAAAATTTAGTGACTGAGTGGGATTTTGATAGCGATAAAATTTATAATAGCAGCATTACAATATACGCAAAATACAGCGTAAATACATATACCGTTCATTTTATAAGCAGCGGCGGGAGCGTTGTTGACGATATAACAGAAGCGTCCTTTGACAGTATAATAGTCAAGCCGTCTGATCCAACCATGACGGAACATGCATTTTTAGGCTGGTATAAAGACGAGGCGCTTACTCAGGCATGGAACTTTGATGAAGATAAAATTCCTGATGGCGATGTTACATTGTGGGCTAAATGGAAAATAAATTCCTATACCGTAACGTTTAACAGCAGCGGCGGAAGCGATGTTTCAAGCATAATTGCAGATTACAATACATGCGCTGCGGAGCCTTTGGCTCCTGTAAAAAGCGCATCCATATTCGCCGGCTGGTATAAAAACGCTTCGTTTATCGAACCTTGGATTTTTGATGCAGATAAAGTTACTGTCAACACTACTCTGTATGCCAAATGGGTTGACAGGATGTGCACGGTAAGCTTTTGGAGCATAGGCGGTACAAGCGTATCTAATATGTCCGTTGTAATAGACAGCAAAATTACACAGCCTGTGCAGCCCGTTAAAACCGGGTATATATTTATAGGCTGGTTTAAAGATTACATGCTTATAGATAAATGGGATTTTTCTTCTGATATTGTAAAGAGCAATATGAGTCTTTACGCGGGCTGGATAAAGGCCGCATATGCCGATTATAATTTAAATGATTATTTGCAAATACAGAGATATTTAAATCTTCCGTCGTCTGTTGCGGATATTTCTAACGGACAATGTCTTAGCTGGCTATATGATCAGTCCGATCCTTCTACGTGGCCCGGAATTACCTGGTCTGACGGAGATGACAAACGCGCAATTATAATAGACTGGGAAAGTTGCGGCCTTGCCGGAGATCTGGATTTAAGCGGATGCGACGCGCTTGTCGGCGTTGACTGTTCGGCGAATGCTCTGCAAAGCGTTGATATAAGCGGCTGCGCTTCTATTGCAAGCTTAAATTGTGCAAATAATTTAATAACTGATTTAAACACAAGCAACTGCGGTTCGCTAACAAGTTTAAACTGCGGCAATAATAATCTTTCAGAGCTGAACATATCGCAAAATACTGCTCTAGCGGATTTATACTGCAACAATAATGTGATAACAGCTTTGAATATAAATAATAATACTGCTTTGGTAAACGCAAATCTAAGCCAAAACAAACTTAAATATATAAATTTAAGCCTTAACAACTCGCTTGAGTCCATAAATTTAAGCGATAATATGCTTACGCATATCAAGCTTATAGTTTCATCATCAGTAAAAGACACTTACTCATACGGAAACGGATACATTTATTTAAACAGCGATGCATACTCCGCTGATTCATACATATATTCACATCCTTACGGCGGATCTTCTCTTTATCATTGGATTGACGGAACGGCTGATAAAGGAAATGCCGATTCGTTTTTACTTTCAAATATTGAATCTGCAAGTCTTACCGCGCAGTTCAACCCAGTTACAGTTAAATTTGTAACTAACGGGGCAAGCCAGATTAACGACGCTATTGTTAATTATGATAACACCGTATCAAGGCCAATTGATCCCGTTAAAGAGGGAAGTGAATTATTAGGCTGGTACAAAGATTACGCTTTTAGTCAGATATGGGATTTTGATAATGATAAAGTAAGCGAAAACATTACGCTATACGCTAAATGGAGCAAAAACAATGTAACATTCGAAACGAACGGGGCGAATAGTATTGATAATATTTCGGGCGTTGTATTCGGAGAGAAAATAAGCGAGCCTGTTAATGTTACAAAAAAATACTATACTTTAAACGGATGGAAATATCTTGATGAGGACAGCGTATGGCAAATTTGGAATTTTGATACAGATACTGTTTGCCGAGACATAACGCTTTACGCTGACTGGTCATATACCTCATGCGCTATAAGCGCGGAAGCAAATAACGCATCCTACGGAACAGTTACCGGGTCAGGCTTATATGAGGCTAACAGTACGGTTATGCTTAAAGCTGCTCCGAATGCTGGATACGGATTTGTGTGTTGGATGAACGGAGATAAAGAAGTATCTGCTGATTATATTTATATATTCTCAGCGACAGGTTCACGAAACCTTACGGCGAAATTTGCGCCGCTGACAGCGCCTTCAATAACAAAATTAACGGCAGATTATTCGAGTATAACTTTAAACTGGAATAGTGCAGAAGGCGCAAACGGTTATGAAATATACCGAGCCGCTTCAAGCGCCGGGGTATATTCTAAAATTTATACTACCGATTCTTTAAGTTATACAGATACGCCTCTAGCTATAGGAAAATATTATTACTATAAAATAAGGGCGGTTTGCGATGCGGGAAATACAGTTACATACGGTCCTTACTGCTCGGTAAAATACGCGAAAACTGCTCTATTAACACCTGCTGTAACTGCCGCTTCATATAATTATAATACCGTAAAAGTAAGCTGGAATGCAGTTAACGGCGCTACCGGTTATAAGGTTTACCGCGCTACATCAAGCAAGGGCAGATATTCACTCATAGCAACGACAAAATATACATATTACAAAAATACAAGTTTAACTACGGGCAGGTATTACTATTATAAAGTAATTGCTTACAAAACAAATGGTAGAACAACTACTTACAGCGCTTATTCATCAATTAAATACGCAAAGCCTATACCTTCAACTCCAACAACCTCTTCAGCCGCTTCATACAGCTATAACAGCATAAAAGTAAGCTGGGGAGCAGTTTCGGGAGCAAGCGGATATGAGTTGTACTACTCCACAAGCCAGAACGGAACTTATAAACTCTTAAAAGCCACAACAGGAAAGTATTATGTACACGGCTCTTTAGTAACAGGAAAAAATTACTATTATAAAGTCAGAGCTTACAGGACTGTATACAGAAAAAAGATATACAGCGCGTTCGCGACAGTAACATTTACAATGCCCATACCATCAAAACCTCTTCCTGCGGCGGATAACGCTTCTTATACAAGTAATATTATTAATTGGTCGGCTGTAAGCGGCGCAAGCGGATATGAAATTTATCAAACTAATGAAGCGGGAACGGATGAAGACTTGCTTTCAGATACGGGCGCAATAAGAACATATACCCATACAGCGCTTACGACAAACCAGATATACTACTATAAAGTAAGAGCATACAGAACAATGAGCGGAATAAAGGTATACGGAAGTTTCAGTGCGGTAGCATCATCAATACCCCTTCCTACATCTCCGACTAATATAAAAGCAACGCTTAATTCATATAACAGCTTAAATATAAGTTGGAATGCAGTCGACGGAGCAACGGGGTATGAAATAAGCAGAAGTTTATATAGCACAAGCGGCTTTGCGCCGATAAATACAACAGACAGCCCAAGTTACACGGATAACGACCTCACAACAGGCAAAACGTATTACTATAAAGTCAGAGCAATAATAGACGGCATCCCTGTCGTATACGGCGATTATAGTACAGTGGCGGGTTTAAAGGTAATACCCACAACGCCAATAGTAACAATAAGCGCAGACTCTTATAACAGCCTTAATATAAGTTGGGATGAAGTGGCGGGAGCAACGGGCTACAGAATATACCGCGCAACATCAAGCAAAGGAACATACGCTCTTATAAAAACGATAACAGACGGAAGCAATTCGTATATAAACACAGGACTTGCTGCAGGAAACTATTACTACTATAAAGTGCTTGCGTACAGAACTGAAGGAACAGTAACGACATACAGCGCGTACTCGGCTGTAAAATACGCTAAAGTAATTCCCGCGGCACCCACAGGGGCATTGTCGCAAAGCGCGTCATCTGTCAGCATAACAATAACGTGGAATGAGGTGCCCGGAGCTAGCGGATACACAGTATACCGATTAGCGGCTAACGGAACGTACCCTTCAATTGCGACTGTTTCTGGTGTAAAAACCGTAAGCTATACGAATACAAGTTTAGTAACAGGCATAACGTATTACTATAAAGTAGCTGCCTATCGGTTAGTAGGCACGACTAAAGTATACGGCGGTTACTCGGAGATTGTATCGGCTGCGCCTGCAGATTCCTTATAGAGCGATCTTTCTATATATAAATTAAACATAAAAAACAGCTGTTAAAGCTGTTTTTTTGTTTTCTATAGCTCAACTTTATTCCCTTATGTAAAACTTACATCAGTACACATCCACCGCGACGAATTTATATGATTTAATATCTCTTATATTCGGCACATAGCCCTGAGCGGTGAATTTCCACGTTCCACCGGATTCAAAATTATTTATGCAGGCAAAGGCTACACCTATTTGATTGCCGTCTTTATCGTATAAGTTAAATGAGATTTGAACGAAAGGGCACATCTTTGATGAATTGTTTTTTATTATGCCGTTTATGTAATAGCAGCTTCCGTCGTTATGCGTGGTGATATCTCCTATAAGTTCGAATTTGTTTTTATTGAATACCTGCACAATAGCTGATTCTTCAACTTTATCAACTTTAGTTTTGTTATCAAATTTATCGGCTATTGTATTAAGGGCTAAATCAGGGAAGGATAACATAACAGCGGCGCATGCCACAATTACAACGCAGGCGTATATCCACCATTTTTTATAAAAAGGACGGCTTATTTTTCTGCCGCATTTTGAGCATGTTTTTTCATTTCCTACAAGCACATTATTGCAAGATTTGCAGAACCTCACTTTTGCCAATTTAATCACTCCCAAAATTTTAATTTCACTAATATATATTTTGTTAATTTATTTTTATTACTTTTTTATATAAAATGATTGCGGTAAATAAAAAATACAGCTTTTTAAGCTGTATTTGGTGGTTAACGAGTAATCTATGAAAATATTACTGCGGAGTATCAAGCTTTATCCATATAGCGGGGCGGACGCCAATATATTTTACATTAGCATCAAAAGGTAATATCTCATTTGTAGGCAGGACAGCAATAATTTCTGCTTTATATACATGAGCAGTGCGTAACCACCAGTAACAAGTTCCTTTATCAAGGTTGACGGATGCGCCTTTAGATATTGCGTATGCTGTAGGTTTAGCAGACAAATTAAGAGCTTTTGAGTAATATAAAAATTCATTTTCACTTAGTAAAAAGATTTTATCAATAGTATCATCTTTACTATAATTAGAATAATATCCAAACGTTTTACTATCTTCATTCTTTAAAGTAACTGATACTATTTTTGATTTCTCTTCCGAAGTAAATGCCGTATTTATAAAGTTAGCATTTAGCCATTTTCGTAAATCGCTCAATTCCCATTGCGAATTATAATAATCAAATTTAACACAATCAAGACATTTTTCTGATAACAGCAATACTTTTGATTCCTCAATTGCCAAGACACGCCATGATATAGATTCAGAACCGTTATAAATTGCATTATCTTGTTCATATACACCAAAATTAATTAACTCACCGATTTTTAATTTATAAAATTTATATTGTTTAATCAATTTTCCACTGTCTTTATAACTGCCAATTTTTTCGAGCAACAGTACTGCTTCGCGATACTTTTCTTCAGTTAAATATATATTCGCTTGTTTATATTCACATTCTTGCCATTTTGAAGCGCTGTCTTTAAAATGATTAAGGACTTTGAATCTCTCTGCTGCATTTATGTAATTATTATTTTCCATTAAATCTACAGCATTGTTATATTTTATGCTCGGTAAAATTAATGTGAACAAAATAATTATAAAAGCAATTAATACAGCAAGTGAAGGGATTATGATTTTCATAACCTTTATAAATTTCCTCTTAATTATATCTCGTTTTTCGGCATCAATTTTGTCTTGCAGTTCTTTTTTCTTCTTTTTAATACTTTGGACAACACCCTCAGGCAATGCCTGCTCTGTACCGCAGTACTCGCATACGCCTATCATAAGTTCTTCATTAATATCAACTTTTCCGCCGCATGAGAGGCATTTTAATTCTTCCATAATAATTCCTTTTGTTACTTTTTATTATTAACCTTAAAATCAATTGATCTTGAGGGTTTTGTTTTATCACCTATATATATTTCAATCCGATAATCACCTGCTGGCCATGTGGAATCATCACTCATTAAAGAGTCATAAATAATTTTATTTTTAGTATCATTTATGTAAGTTTTTTTAGTATTAATAACTTTCGATTCATATTTCCATACATAAGTAATCTGAGTGTTAGTTTTTGCGTTATTAATTGTAGCTGTTACAAAAAATGTTTTGACAGGCGTTATGTATGTAATAACAGAATTTGTCGGAGTGTCGTCGTAATTTCTTTCCTTTGTAAGATATACTTTGCTTAAATAGGGGGTAGTACTTCTAATTAATATTAAAATCAACAATGTGATAATAACAGCAATTGAAATAATTACATTTATTTTATTTCGAGTTTTTTGCTTTTTAGCATCAATATGGTATCGCTGTTCTTTTTTTTTCTGTTTAATACTTTCAATAACATCCTCGGGCAATGCCTGCTCCGTACCGCAGTACTCGCATACGCCTATCATCAGTTCTTCATTAATATCAACTTTTCCGCCGCATGAGAGGCATTTTAATTCTTCCATAATAATTCCTTAATATCAATAAAAATTACATATAAATAATATCATATAATAATTATAACATAAAGCTATAATGTTATAATTTAACATTAATAAGGTTTACAAATTCTAAACAGTAATATATAATAGGATAAATTAAAAGAAGAAAGGATAGAAAATTATGAGTAAAGAACAGAAGTTTTATATTTGCAATATCTGCGGCAACCTTATTACTAAAATTGAGGACTCGGGAGTTGAGGTTGTATGCTGCGGCGAGCCTATGACCGAGCTGGTCGCAAACACAGTTGACGCATCAAAAGAAAAACATGTTCCCGTTGTAGCCGTGCAAGATAATATAGTAACGGTGGATGTAGGTTCCGCTCCGCATCCGATGACGGATGTTCACTACATTCAATGGATCTATCTTTTAACCGAGGCAGGCGGACAGCTGAAATATCTGCACCCCGAACAGGCTCCTAAAGCTGAATTTGCATTAAAAGACGATAAACTTATTGCCGTATACGAATACTGCAATATCCACGGATTATGGAAAACAGAAGCTTAATAAAGAATAATTTAACCCCGCGTAAAAGCGGGGATTTTTTTATATAAGAATTATTGATATACATTTATATCTGATATAATGTAATAAGTATATTAGTATATTTCTAATTAAGGAGGACAATTTAATGTCAGATAAAACATACATAAGCGATAACATAAAAAAAGGACTCAGAAGGACAACGGCACGTTCACTAATAAAAGCGGCAGGCTTTATGGACGAAGAAATTAACAGACCGTTTATAGGAGTGGCTAACTCTTATACAAACATCTTCCCCGGACATTCTAATCTTGATAAAATAGGGCAGGCAGTCATGGACGGCGTAAGAATGGCCGGAGGCACGCCTGTAATGTTTGAGACTATCGCAATATGCGACGGCATATGCATGGGAACGGAAGGAATGAAATACTCGCTTCCGAGCAGAGAACTTATCGCTAATTCCGTTGAAACTATGGCAAAAGCCCACGGCTGCGACGGACTCGTATTGGTTGCCAGCTGCGACAAAATAATTCCCGGAATGGTAATTGGCGCGCTTAGGGTAAACATACCTACGATAATAATAACAGGCGGACCAATGCTTCAAGGAAAATTCCGTAATAAGCTTAACGATATTGGACCTGTTGAATCGTTAGCAAAATTAAAAAAAGGCGAAATAACAGACGATGAATTTAAACATTACGAAAATGAAGCCTGCCCGGGCATAGGCTCATGCTTTGGAATGTTTACGGCGAATTCCATGGCTTGCATGATGGAAATACTCGGGCTGGGACTTCCCGGAAACGGTACTGTTGCCGCGGTAAGAGCCGAACGTATGAGAATGGCTAAAAAAGTCGGTATGCTTGTTTTGGATCTTGTTAAGAAAGATTTAAAACCTCGGGATATAGTTAAAAAGACAACTATAGAAAACGCGATAGTAATTGACATGATGCTGGGATGCTCTACAAACACAGCTCTTCATCTTCCGGCGATAGCGGGAGCGGCGGGGCTTGATATTGAACTTGATGACTTTGACAGAATAAGTAAAACTGCGCCGCAAGTCTGCAAGCTTTCTCCTTCGGGAAAACATATATTAGATGATCTGGATTTCGCAGGCGGCGTAAGCGCAGTAATTAAACAAGGCATAGACGCAGGCATAATTGACGGAAGCATGCTATCTGTTACAATGCAGACAATAGCTGAAAATGTTAAAAACGCAGTTGTTTACGACAGCGAAGTAATTCATCCGCTGGATAATCCATACTTAAAAGAAGGGGGACTGAGAGTGCTTAAGGGCAACCTAGCGCCTCTGGGAGCGGTTATAAAAATAGGCGGAGTAGATGTGAAAATGTACAAACATGTTGGTCCTGCGCGCGTATTTGATTCTGAAAATGCAGCTATGAACGCGCTTGTTGACGGAAAAATCAATAAAGGCGACGTTATGATAATCCGCTATGAAGGACCGAAAGGCGGACCCGGCATGCAGGAAATGCTTAACGTTACGGGCTATATCTGCGGCGCGGGGCTTGATAAAGATGTTGCGCTAATTACAGACGGACGTTTCTCGGGAGCAAGCAGAGGCGGAGTAATAGGACACGTATCTCCCGAAGCGGCGTTGGGCGGACCTATCGCATTTATAGAAGAAGGCGACACAATTGACATCGACTTAAACAGCAGGACAATAAACATTGTTATAGATGATGCCGAACTTAAGAAAAGACAAGACGCTTGGGTATGTCCACCCGCCAAAGTTGATTCTGGCTGGCTTGCGCAGTATGCATACCTTGTAGGTCCTGTATCAAAAGGCGCTCAGCTTTTATTCAACAAAAAATAAGTACAAACAATATCTTATATCAAACAGTCGTAAATATTAACGGCTGTTTTTTAATTTAGTATACTAATAAATGATTTTTTATATTATAATATTGTTAAGTTGCACATGGAGGTACATATATGGAAAATAAGTTAATAAGCGACAGAATTAAAGACAGAATTCTAAAAGCCGACTCAAGAGCTTTAATGAAAGGCGCAGGTTTTACAGACGAAGAGCTTGCAAGACCTTTTATTGGCATAGCGGGCTCGTGGACTAACGTATTCGCGGGACATGTAAATCTTGATAAAATAGCGCAGGCCGCAATGGACGGAGTAAGAATGGCAGGCGGCACGCCAATATCGTTTAATACAATATCGATTTGCGACGGAATAGCAATGGGTACTGACGGCATGAAATATTCGCTTCCGAGTAGGGAAGTAATCGCAAACTCCGTTGAAAGCATAGCAAACGCTCACGCGTGCGACGGTCTTATTTTAATCGCTGCGTGCGATAAAATTATACCCGGAATGTTAATAGGCGCGTTAAGAGTAAATATACCGTCTATTATAGTAACGGGCGGCCCAATGATCGCCGGAAATTATATGGGCAAAAGAATTGAAGTAATAAACCTCACGGAAGCGGTAGGGACAGTTCTTGCGGGCAATCTTGACGCGGCTGTCTTGTCGGAATACGAAGACGAAGCATGCCCAGGCTGCGGCTCATGCCAGGGAATGTTTACGGCAAACTCAATGAGCTGTATGACTGAAGTTTTAGGAATGGGCATTGAAGGCAACGGCACAGTGCCTGCCGTTCACGCGAAAAGATTCAGAATGGCAAAACAAGCGGGTATGCAGATATTAAAACTCGTAGAAGCTGATGTAAAACCAAGCGACATATTAAACAAAGCGTCGTTTGAAAACGCTGTAACGGTTGACATGATGCTCGGCTGCTCCACAAATACAGCATTGCACCTTCCCGCAATAGCCAGAGCGGCGGGTGTAAAACTGAATATTGACGATTTTGACAGAATAAGCAAGAAAGTTCCGCACATAGCGAAATTATCTCCCGCGGGAAAACATCTTCTGCAGGATCTGGATGTAGCCGGCGGAATACCCGCTGTGCTTAAAGCCGGCATAGACGCAGGGCTAGTTGACGGCAGCGCAAAAACAATAACCATGAAGACAATAGCCGAAAACGTAAAAGACAAAAAAATACTTGATGCGGACGTTATACGCATAGACAACCCTTATTCCAAGGAAGGCGGTTTGATGGTATTAAAAGGCAATCTGGCGCCTTTAGGATCGGTTATAAAATCGGCGGGAGTGAAGCCTGAAATGTGGGAACATACAGGTCCCGCAAGAGTGTTTGACTCTGAACAGGAAGCGAGAGAAGCCCTTGAAGCAGGCAAAATAAAAAAAGGCGACGTAATAGTCGTACGCTATGAAGGTCCAAAAGGCGGACCGGGAATGCAGGAAATGCTTGCGATAACGGCGAAAATAGTAGGCATGGGGCTTGATACCGAAGTCGCGCTTATAACAGACGGACGTTTCTCGGGAGCAAGCAGAGGCGGAGCGATAGGGCATGTATCGCCCGAAGCCGCGCTCGGCGGACCTATCGCGCTTATAGAAGAAGGGGACATGATAGAAATTAACCTCAATAAGCGCTCGCTTAATCTTTTGGTAGATGATGCTACAATGAAAGCGAGAAAAGACAAGTGGAAATGCCCGCCGCCGAAAGTAAAAAAAGGCTGGCTTGCGCAGTACGCTCAGCTTGTAGGCCCCGTATCGATGGGCGCGCCTATGATGACTGAATACGATAACGAGTAAGTGCTAGTTAAGATAAAGATAAAGGCAAAGGGTAGTTCCTTTGCCTTTTATTCTTCTGCTTTATAGCTGATTTTTTTACTTATGAATTCTTTTGTATATATTGCCGCAATTCCAAACCCGTAAGCAAGGATAAAAAACATACAATCCAAAATTAATTTATGGAAGTATGGCATATCAATTTGGTATTTGCCTTTATATATAAAAATGAACAAAATCATTATAAAAATATTAAATATAAATGAAACGCAAACAAGTATTAGATGATTTTTTTTACTTTTCAGCCAATTAAATTCTATTTTTTTTATACGTTGACGTTTTATTAAATATAATGGAATATTCCCCAAACCAAATGATATTATAATCAGGAAAATTAAAAATGATAGTTTTTGAGAATAAGATAAATTAAACTGCGAACGCATAAGACTTCGCATAGATTCTGACAAAGCAAGAATAATTAAGGTATAACTAGCTGTATGGATATTTAATATAAATTCATTCTTTCTATTTTCCATAAATCACCTATTATTTAATATCTAACTACAAAGACAAACAAGTATACTAATGCAACTGAGCATAGTATGACAACGCCTGTTACTATTCCTCTAAAATTGTCTTCTTTCTCTAAATTTTCACCGTATGTCTCAGCTTTTTGATTCACTTTTTTGCATAAAAAATCAATTACATATATTTCAGCAATTCCAATACCGTAAGCAAGCAAAAAAACCGTGCTATCCAGAAGCAATGTAGCTGAATAAGGCAGTTGAAGCTGCACAATAGCTTTATATATAAATATAAAAATAACTAATATATTCATTATAAAAGAAATGCTCATAAGTATAATCTTATTTCTTTTTAATTGAGGCCAGCAAAATTCTCTTTTTTTGATTCTAGGACATTTAATTAAAACAAATGGTATGGCTGCTAAGCTATACGATATTATAATTAAAAAAAATAGCGAGGAAAGAAATTTTGAATATGGCAAATTAAACTGCGTTTGCATTAGGTGTTGCAAAAAATATGAAAGTTTATAAGCAAGCATTATAAAAGTAACATTAAGAGAGATAAATATCCATTGGTTTTTCTCATTTTCCATAAATCACCTATGCGACTGTTTTAATCTTAAATATATATTATATCTTTCAGTAATAATATGCAAATGAAATATAAAAAATTAAGCGGGATTTAATTCCCGCTTAACTGTTTAATAATATCTAACGCCTTTTATATGCACAAACCTTATTCTGTCGTAATAATAAGTGGACAGCGGCCGCATATAAGAATCATATGTATGACAGCAAATAAGTATGTCGTCGCCTTCAAAACCGCACACAATTAGCGAATGATAAAACCTGCCCGTGGCATCTCCTAGCTGTATCAGATCCCCGAGCTGCATTGACGCCTTATCGGAAGCTTCTCCGTAAGGTCCTACACCTTTATTGTTTGTAAGAAAATTATATAAAAACATAACCCCAGTCCATGACGGGCTCTTGTCGTAACCGCTGTTGTAATACCATCCGTTAACATACGAATAATTCATAACGCCGCTTCCCGCGTAAATGCACTGCGATGCGAAATTTGTGCAGTCTCCTCCGTATGGATCAAAGTTTAAATATTTGGGGTTGCGCGCAAGCGCCCAAGTTTTCGCGTACTGAACAGTCGCGGCTCTGTTGTATTCTTTTTCTCTCATCATTATCTCCGTGTTTATATATACTAAATAATATGAGAAAAAATAATAATTGTTAAAAACGGTGTATTACCCGAGCTTTTTTCTTAAAAAATGACACATAAAATACATAGGAACAGATAGCAGAAGCCATAAAAATGAGTAGACAAGGCAAATCTGCCCCATAAAATTGAATTGATACAGTGAATAATTCCAGACATCTAATTTCAGATAGTAGTTTACAATCATGCCGAAATCAAACTCGGTAAGCGTTATTGCAAGAGAGCAAAGAGCGCAGCAGATAATAAAATTGCTAAACTTTGAATTTATTATATAAACAAATACAAAACACATTCCCCCCGCAATGCTCATTGTCCAATGCGTTCTGCCGCTGTAAAGTATTTCAATTATAGGGTAACAAACTGCGCCTATCGTGTAAATTATCGCGTATTTTTTTAATTTATTCGTAATATGCATATTTTTCACCGATAATTAACATATACAGATAAAAAATATAAATACTATAGTAAGATTTGAAATATTTGGAATACATCATAAACAGAATTTAATTAATATACGTTATTGACAATTAATGGATACATAAAATATAATGTTTTAATAATTAAAAATAAATATTATATTTTGCAATTTAAATTGCGGGGTTATTAAAAACGAATAAACCAATCAGTTAAATTTTATTAATCTCTGCGTAGGCAGGGATGTTTTTTATCTGTTTGTCATAAGAAAAGGAGCATTAAATATGAAATACATGGGGCTAAATGAAGTAAGAGAAAAGTTCCTAAGTTTTTTTGAAAGCAAGGAACATTTAAGAATGCACAGTTTTCCGCTAGTGCCTCAGATAGATAAAAGCTTATTGCTTATTAATTCGGGAATGGCGCCTCTAAAACCGTATTTTACGGGTCAGGAAACGCCTCCTAGCAAAAGAGTGACTACATGTCAGAAGTGCATAAGAACTCCCGATATAGACAATGCCGGAAAAACGGCGCGTCACGGCACATTTTTTGAGATGCTGGGAAACTTCTCGTTCGGCAATTATTTTAAAAAAGAAGCTATAACATGGGGCTGGGAATTTATGACGAAAGTTATGGAAATTCCTTATGAACTGCTTTATGTGAGCATATATGAAAATGACGACGAAGCATATGAACTTTGGCACGAAATGATAGGGCTGCCTGATGAAAAAATATTCCGTTTGGGCAAGGACGATAACTTCTGGGAAATTGGAACAGGTCCTTGCGGTCCTTGCAGCGAAATATATGTAGACAGGGGAGAGCAATATGGCTGCAGTAAGGACACATGCAAAGTAGGATGCGACTGCGACAGATATATAGAAGTATGGAATTTGGTGTTTACGCAGTTTAACAGAGATGAAGAAGGCAATTACACTCCGCTTGATTTTCCCAATATTGATACCGGTATGGGGCTTGAGCGCATGGCTATGGTTATGCAGGAAGCCAACAGCATTTTTGAAGTTGATACGGTAAAAAGCGTTCTTGATTATGTTTGCGCAATATCCGGTAAAGAGTACGGAAAAGACAATAAAACGGATGTGTCTATCAGAGTTGTTACAGACCATATAAGAAGCGTTGTATTTATGGTATCCGACGGCATAATACCTTCAAACGAAGGAAGAGGGTATGTGCTTCGCAGACTTTTAAGAAGAGCTTCAAGGCACGGCAAGCTTTTGGGTATTGATAATATATTTTTAGCTCTTGTAGCAGAAAAAGTAATAAACCAGTCATCTGATGAATATACCGAGCTGGCAGAAAAAAGAGATTATATTCTCCGCGTTATTAAAAGCGAGGAAGAAAAGTTTAACGAAACAATTAATGCCGGACTTTCTAAACTGAAAGACGAAATAAATATACTTCAAAAAGAAAATAAAACAGTTTTCGCGGGAAGCGAGGCTTTCAGAATGTACGACACATTCGGCTTTCCGCTTGAACTTACTGAGGAAATTTTATCGGAATGTGGTATGACGCTTGAAAAAGATTCTTACGACAAAGCGATGAAAGAACAGAAAAAAAGAGCCAGAGACGCTCATTTTTCTAAAGACATTGCGGGCTGGACGGACAAGCTTTCGGAAATAATCGCTCCGCTTCCCGCAACTGTGTTTGTGGGCTACGAAGTTTTAATGACAAAATCAAAAGTTGCGGCGATAATACACGAAGGTCAGAGCGTGGACAATCTCACGGAGGGCAATGAAGGAATAATAGTTTTGGAAAAAACTCCGTTCTACGCCGAAAGCGGCGGTCAAGTCACAGACTTTGGAGCTATTATTTCGGATGATGCAAACGTAGAAGTTTACGATGTGCAAAAATCGGGAGATAAATTCATTCATTATATTAAAGTGAAAAAAGGTCACATAAACGCGGGTGAGGAAGTTACCGCAAGTGTTAATGTCTCGCGCAGAATGAGTATACAGAGAAACCATTCAGCAACTCATATACTTCACAGAATACTCAAAAACGAACTCGGGGAGCATGTCAATCAAGCGGGCTCGCTTGTCGAGCAGAACAGACTGCGTTTTGACTTTGTGCATTTCGAAAAAATAACAAAACAGCAGCTCGACAAAATAGAAAAAGAAGTAAATGAAACCATTTTTGAAGGCATTGATATAGCAGTTGAAAATATGGACATCGAAGAAGCTAAAAACATGGGCGCGACAGCTCTTTTCGGCGAAAAATATTCAGACGTCGTACGCGTTGTATGCATAGGTGGTTTTTCGATGGAACTTTGCGGAGGCTGTCATATTGACAACACCTCAAAAATAGGAATGTTTAAAATATTGTCGGAAGGCTCAGTTGCATCCGGCGTAAGGCGTATTGAAGCGGTAACTGGGCTGTATGCTTATGAATACACAAAAAGCAATGAAGAAGTTTTAGCAGAAATTGCCAGAATAACAAAAACAAACATATCTTCAGCCGTTGAAAAAGTGCTGGATATGCACGATAACGTCAAAGCGCTTACAAAAGCTATAGAAGAATATAAAAACGCTTTATCTAAAGATATATTTGCAGATTTAAGTAAAAATATAGAAGACATTAAAGGCATTAAGTTTTTAGCAACCGCAGTTGACAATATGTCAATTGATGATTTAAGAGCACTATCCGATAAAGTAAAAGATAAATATCCTGCATGCGTTGTTGCTTTGGCTTCAAGCAAAGACGGCAAAAGCATGATGATAATAACGGCGTCAAAAGACGTTGTGCAAAAAGGATTTAATAGCGGAGACGTTATTAAACAAGCGGCTAAAGTACTCGGCGGATCCGGCGGCGGCAGAGCCGATATGGCGCAGGCAGGCATTGCAGGTGTTGATAATATAGAAAAAGCTATAGAAATAGTTAAAAATTTTGTCGAACACTTAATGTAAAAAATAACAAGAAAAAATAGACTAAATTAATAATGTATACTATAATAGAATCAATAAATGGGGGAGGCAGAAGTTATGGATAACAATACTGTACGGTTTACAATTAATTCCGAAAGAGAAAAAGCAATTCAGGATATAATAAAGGAAGTAAATGTAGCGCTTATAGAAAAAGGATATAATCCCATTAACCAGCTTTTAGGCTATATTATGAGCGGAGACCCGACATATATCACTTCGCATAACGGAGCGCGCGCTCTTATAAGCAAAGTCGAACGCGATGAACTTATTGAAGAGTTTATTAAAGCATATCTTAATCTTTTATAAATTATAAATATATAAAGTGTTATAAAAAAACAGCCCAAATAAAAAAAGGGCTTTTTTTATTTGTAAGTTAAGACTCCCCACGCGGCGTATTATTCAATAGAAGCAAGAGTAGAACAGCAAGAACTTGGCTGCAAACATGTGCTGTGGTTCTATGAAGGCAAATATGATCAATTATCTATAGTAAACGGCGTAAAACCACAAGCAAAATAACATATTTTACAATTTAAAAGTATCTAATACAAAGGACTGTTTTAGAATAAAAAAATAGGCTTTTGTTGTTAAAATATTAAATAATAATTTAAAAATCGCAGTTTATTGATATAATATTATGAATATGACAATTATCGGAGGGCGCTATGTTTGAAATTGAATTAACAGTAAACGGCATATTTGAAGAACCTGCAAGCCAGATACTAACAGATGCAGGTGCGGAAGGATGCGCTATATACGCAGAAAGCGAGCCTTTAAGCGAGGATGAAATATGGGACGATATGAACTTTGATTTACCTGAGGGTATGTGCAAAGTTGTAGGTTATATTAATTCTAAAAATATCGACAAAACAATAGATGAAATTAAAAACAGGATAGATGAATTTAAAAATTTCGGCATAGATTTTTCCGATTATGCAATTGATGTAAGAGAAATAGTAGATATTAACTGGGCGGAAGAACACAAAAAATATTATCAGACAGTATATATTAACGATATTGCAGTAGTGCCTTCGTGGGATGATGAAGCTATTAAGAATAATAAAGATAAAAAAATGATTATTCTCGAGCCGGGAGCGGCGTTTGGCACAGGTCTTCATGAAACTACTAAAATATGTATGAATTATTTAAATAATTATGTAAAACAAGGCGACATAGTATATGACATTGGATGCGGAAGCGGAATACTTGCGATACTTGCGTCAATTCTTAAAGCAGAATCTGTAATAGCAACGGATATAGACGATGTTGCCGTATCGGCGGCAAAGAAAAACATCGCTCTTAATGATATTTCAAACATTTCGGTTCAAAAAGGCGATTTGCTAAGTGTTTTCGATAAAAAAGCTGATGTGATTGCCGCCAATATAATAGCTCCTATCCTTAGAAATATGATACCTTTAACAAAGCAATTTTTAAAAAACAAGTCAGTGCTTATACTTTCGGGCATACTTGCAGATCAGGCTGATGACATAAGCAAAGTTTTAACAGACAACAAATTTAAAATCCTTAATACAGTTACAGAAGGCGACTGGACAGGCATCGCGGCAGAAAATGAGGAATAGAAATGCACAGAGTTTTTACAGATGAGAAAAATATTAATACAGAAGATAAATTTTTAACGGTAACAGGCGATGACGCATACCATCTTATTAAGGTTATGCGTATAAAAAAAGGAGATACTGTAACAGTCTGTGACAAAAACAATACAGACTACACATGCGAAGCAGCTCATATAGACAAAGAAAGCGTAATATTTAACATAATTGAATCTCGTATATGTGAATCGGAAAAAGACTATAAAATAACATTATGCCAGGCTATGCCCAAGGGTTCAAAAATAGAAACCATACTTCAAAAAGCAGTAGAGCTCGGAGCGGACAATATAGTTATATTCTACTGCAGCAGATGCGACGTTAAGTACAGTAAAAGTAAAGAAGACACAAAGCTTGAGAGGTATAATAAAATAATATACGAAGCGGCTAAACAGTGCAACAGAGGTATTATTCCAACACTTGAGATAAAGAAAAGCTTTGAAGAGATGATAAAAAGCGTTAACGCGCAAGGCAGCATAGTAATGGCTTACGAAGAAGAAAAAAACTTAAGCTTAAAGCAGGTTTTGTCAAAAACTGAAGGCTCGCTATGCTTTATAGTAGGTCCCGAAGGCGGATTTGAGTTTTTAGAAGTCCAGCTTGCGAAAGACGCAGGAGCGCAAATAGTTTCGCTGGGAAAAAGAATTCTAAGAACTGAAACGGCGGGTATGTTTATGCTGTCGTGCTGCGCATACGAAAAAGAACTTTTAAAGGCGAGTGTATGAAAGCGGCTTTTATAACACTGGGCTGTAAGACAAACAGCTACGATACACAGGCAATGATGAAAATACTCAAAGACACCGGTTATACTATAGTAAATTTTCAAGATAATGCTGATGTATATATAATAAATACTTGCGCTGTTACGAATATCAGCGAAGCAAAATCAAGGCAGGCAATTCATAAAGCGGTAAAAAATAATCCCGGCGCGGTTGTAATAGCGGCGGGATGTTATTCGCAGCTAAGCCCCGAAGATGTAATAAATATACACGGAGTCGATGCCGTTGTGGGAATAAAGGACAGGCACAGGCTTGCCGATATTATTCAAAATGCGCGTATTCAAAAAACTATGGTTGTATATCCGATATCTGATGAACATATATTTGAGCATTTATCGGTGGATAGCTTTGATGATAAAACGCGGGCGTTTATAAAAATACAGGAAGGCTGCGACAATTACTGTTCTTACTGCATAATACCTTACGCCAGAGGTCCTGCCAGAAGCAGAAATACAGAAGATATTATATCAGAAGTAAAAAATGTAACATCATCAGATCATAAAGAAATAATTCTTACGGGCATTCACATAGCCTCGTATGGAAAAGACTTAAATAATATTTCGCTTATTGATTTAATAGAAAAACTAAACGATATAAAAAGTCTTAAAAGAATACGTCTTGGCTCGCTTGAGCCTAAAATATTGGACGAGGCATTTCTTGCCCGTCTGTCCAAACTTGATAAAGTATGCCCTTCATTTCACATATCGCTGCAAAGCGGATGCGATAATACGCTTATGCGAATGAACAGAAAATATAAATCAAAGGAATACTACGACATAGTATGCAATGTCAGAAAGTTCTTTCCGAGTTGCAGCATAACAACAGACGTAATAGTAGGTTTTCCTGCGGAGACTGAAGAGGATTTTATAGAGTCATACGAATTCTGCAAAAAAGTCGGGTTTATGAAAATACATGTTTTTCCGTTCTCGCTGAAAAAAGGCACAGCAGCGGAACACATTGCGCCGAAAATAGAAAAAAGTGTTATAAAAAACAGATGCGTTAAAATGCTTGCGTTGTCTGCCTCTATGCAGGACGAATTCAATTCATTATATATTGGAAAAGCATTTGAAGTATTATTTGAGCAAAATAAAGATGATATATGTGAGGGCTATACTGAAAATTACATATTCGTAAAAGTCAAATGTAATGAAGTACTTACAGGCCAAATACTAAAAGTAAAGCTTTTAGAGAACCATACTGAATTTATGGAAGCTGAAATAAGTAAATAGGTGCATATATGCAAACATACACGGTATCCGATCTTACATCAAAAATAAACAGCATCATCACAACAAACCCGTCTTTAAATGCCGTTGCGGTTGAAGGTGAAGTTTCCAACTTCAATTTAAACGCGTCGGGTCATCTTTACTTCAGCTTAAAAGACGAAAATTCCAAAATCAACTGCGTAATGTTTCGTAAAGATGTTATGAATATAGATTTTATTCCCAAAGACGGAATGTATATAACCGTGTACGGAAGAGTGGGATTTTACGAGAAAACTTCCGCTTGCCAAATATATGTAACAGTGCTTATTAACTCGGGTCAAGGAGCGCTTTGGGCAAAGTTTACCGAGCTAAAGGAAAGGCTTGAAGCGAAAGGCTATTTTTCCGCCGAACATAAAAAGTCCATACCTGTATTCCCTAAAAAAATAGCAGTAATAACATCTCCTACGGGGGCGGTTATCCACGATATAATAAAAATATTAAGAAGACGCAATCCCGCCGTTGAAATGATACTTTGCCCGTCCGCCGTTCAGGGAAAGGGCGCGGAGAGAGAGCTTGCAAACGCAATAAAATATATAAACACTCACAATATAGCTGATGTTATAATACTGGCAAGAGGCGGCGGCAGTATTGAGGAATTGTGGGCATTTAACGAACTCACTCTTGCAGAGGCTGTATACAACTCAAATATTCCCATTATCTCCGCAGTCGGGCATGAGACTGATTTTACAATATCAGATTTTGTAGCTGACTTGCGTGCGGCAACGCCTTCGGCGGCAGCGGAAATAGCGTCTGTACCGCTTTCAGATTTAAAAAATTATATTAACGAAAAAGAAAAATATATAAACGGCTATGTTATTAATCTTATATATGAATACAGAAAAAAGCTTGAAGCTATAAAAAGTTGCGCGGTGATAAGCAAAACTCCGCAAATGATAATTGATAGGTACAGACTGAGCATTATTTCACTCGACAGGCGAATGCGGCTGTCAGTTATAAATCAACTGAATATTAACAAAATACAACTTGATAATTTAAAAATTAGGCTATCGAATAATGAAGTGGAAAAAACGCTTAACAAAGGATACGCTATAGCTTATAAGAATAATAAACTTATAAAAAATATAAGCGATATTGCCATTGATGATAATATAGAATTAAAATTCGCGCACTTTGACTTAGGCGCAAAAGTAAATGATATTAAAGGAGATAACAATGGAAAAGGCTAAAAAATTTGAAGATAAATTAAAACAGCTTGAAGACATGGTAATAACTCTCGAAAGCGGAGAAGTGGGGTTGGAAGAATCCATTAACGTAATAACAAAAGCAAGCAGCTTAATTAAAGAAATGGAAAAAGAGCTTTTGGATACCGAAGACAAGCTTAAAATACTTGATATAAACAATAACACAATAAAAGATGCTTCAAAGGACTATGAATAAATGGATTACGAACTTGAATTAAAAAATAGAGCGCAGGAAGCAAACAAACTGCTTGAAAAGTTTGCGCCAACAGGAGACGTGCCGCCTCTGCTTAAAGAAGCGATGGAATATTCTTTAAAAGCGGGGGGAAAAAGAATACGACCCGTACTGCTGATGGAAACCGTAAAAATATGCAAAGGACCGCTTAACTTAGCGGAACCTTTAGCTGCGGCGCTTGAGATGATTCATACGTACTCATTAATTCATGACGACCTTCCCGCTATGGATAACGATACGCTAAGACGCGGCAGGGCTACTAATCATGTAGTGTACGGAGAAGCGATGGCAATACTTGCAGGTGACGGGCTTTTAAACTGCGCTTTCCAGACAATGACTGAAAATATACCGTACGATGATGACAAATATTTAAAAGCATACCTTAAAGCGATGAATGAGATAACATGCGCGGCCGGTCATAGTGGCATGATAGCTGGACAAGTAATGGATATGTTAAGCGAAGGCAAACAGCCCGATAAAGATGTGCTTGCTTATATTCACAACCATAAAACTGGCGCGTTATTAACCGCTCCCATAAAGGCAGGTGCGCTGTTGTGCCTTTGTGATGAAAATACCTACAATTCTTTGACCGCTTACGCCAGAGCGTTAGGGCTTGCGTTTCAGATTGCGGACGACATACTCGACATAAAAGGCGATAAGGGCAAACTGGGTAAATCAACAGGAAAAGACGAACAGTCAGGCAAGCTTACTTATCCGCTCGTATACGGCTTGGGTAAGACTTACGAAAAGATAGAACAGCTTTACAAAGAAGCGACAAGCTCTATTAAGAATTTAAATATAGAAAAAGAATTTTTAATAAATACCGCTGATTTTATTTGCAGCAGGGATTATTAGATTAAAATATTGAGAATTTATTTACAGTATGTTATAATTATTCAAATTTTCATATGACTTTATAAGGAGCCGCCTATTGGAGAAAGTCAGATTAGACACTCTTTTATTTGAAAAAGGACATTATCCGAGCAGGGAAAAAGCCAAAGCCGCCGTTATGGCAAGATGCGTTCTTGTAGATGGTGCGTATGCAGACAAAGCGGGCAGCATGGTTTTAAAAGACTGCGAAATTGAGATAAAAGAAAATAAAAACCCTTATGTAGGCAGAGGCGGGCTTAAGCTTAAACGCGCGATAGAAATTTTTGACGTTGATGTTTCCGGTAAAGTATTCTTGGATGTAGGAGCCTCTACCGGCGGTTTTACGGACTGCCTTTTAAAAAACGGAGCGCACAAAGTATACGCAATTGACGTAGGGTATGGTCAGCTTGACTACAACCTGCGAAATGATGAAAGGGTAGAGGTGCTTGAACGCACTAATTTCCGCTATCTTGAATACGAAAAAATAGGGCGATTATCCGATGGCTTTGTAATGGATGTATCTTTCATTTCCGTTTTAAAGCTTGCGGAAAATTTAAAGAACTTTTTAAAACAAAACGCATTCGGCATTATATTAGTAAAACCTCAGTTTGAGTCTACAAAACAGCAGATAGAAAAAAACGGGGTAATAAAAAGCCTGTCAACACATAAAGAAGTGCTTAAAAATGTATCATCAGCCTTAAATGAAATGGGCTACTATATAAAGAACATGACATATTCCGATCTTAAGGGCGCTAAAGGCAATATTGAATTTTTGTTCTATGTTACATTAAACAATGAAGACAGTATGCCTGATATGGAAAATGTGATAAATAAAACCACAGAATCCGCCCATAAAGAATTAAGCTAAACGCAGGTAGAAAATGAAGAAAATAGGAATAATGGCAAACCCGATAAAAGATATAGGTTTGGAATTAACAAAAGACGTTCTTTCTTTTTTGGAAAAGCGAGCTGAATTATATCTTGAAGAAGAGATTTATCATTTAAAAAAAGATGAGAATATAAAACTTCTTACGAGCAACAATACCGAATTGCTTGATTTTATAGTAATACTGGGTGGAGACGGTACAATACTGGACGCGTACAGAAACCTTGAATTTACAATAACCCCCGTATTCGGAATAAATTTAGGGAAGCTCGGGTTTTTAACGTGCGCCGATAAATCGGAATGGCAGTATTATCTTAATCTAGCGCTAAAGGGCGAGTATATAATTGAAGAACGATCGCTGCTTGAAATGAAACATTCCGACCGAGTGAGCATATCGCTTAACGATGTTGTAATATTTAAAGACAATGATCAGGACGGCGCAATAAATCTTTTGGTATATGTAAACAATGTACTTCTTGCCGAATATGACGCCGACGGAATAATTATCGCAACTCCCACAGGCTCCACCGCTTATTCATTATCTGCGGGAGGCCCGATAATAAGCCCTAAATCAGAAGCGCTGCTTTTAAATCCGATAAGACCACACACGCTTTCAAATAGACCTATTGTGCTTGCGCCTGGAGAAAAGATAAGCATTATGATAAAGCGGGGAAAAGCAACCGTGCGCTGCGACGGGAAAAAATGCCTTGATATTAAAGAAGGAATGCTCGAATTTTCGCTCCATGATAAAAAAGTACGTTTCATAACATTTGACAACCACAATTTTTATAATAAAGTATATACAAGGATAAGATAGGGGTAAATATGAAAGTAAAAAGGCAGAACAAAATTCTTGAAATTATCGAAAACAGTCCGATCGAAACTCAGGAAGAACTTGCGGAAAGACTTAAAGCAGAAGGTTACGATATTACGCAAGCCACAATAAGCCGCGATATTAAAGAAATCAAGCTTATTAAGATGATGGATTCGAACGGAAGATACCGTTATACAAAATATAAAGACGATTCAATACCTGTAAACGAACGTATGATGAATGTTTTCAAGGAAGCAGTCATATCGCTTGATTATTCCGGAAACATAGTGGTTGTAAAAACTTTAAACGGAATGGCGCACGCTGCGGCAGTTACAATTGACCTTACCGAATGGAGCGAAATAGTAGGCTGTCTTGCAGGCGATGACACAATTTTCATATTGCTTAAAAATGAAAAGGCATCAATTGATTTATTAAACCATTTAAAAAAATATTTAAAATAGGTAGTTAAATATGCTTTCTGGGCTTAGTATTAATGATTTCGCAATTATTAAAAACGCGGTTATAGAATTCGGAGATAAATTAAACGTAATAACGGGTGAGACAGGAGCCGGAAAATCGATTATAGTCGATGCACTCTCACTCGCTTTAGGATACCGCGCGAAAAAAGAAAGTATACGCCAAGACGCGGAAAAAACAACTGTTCAGGCGGTATTTGATATTGACCAGACAAGCGCGGCTTGCCGTATTGCAAGAGAGATGGGAATAGATGTACAAAATCAGCTTATTCTGTCCCGCCAGGTTTTCACAAACGGGAAAAACATATGCAGGGTAAATTCAACTATAGTTACAATACAAGATTTAAAAACATTGGGCAGCGTGCTTGTAGACATTCACGGTCAGCACGAACACCAATGTTTGTTTGATGTGTCAACACACATTAAATTTTTAGACAAATACGACGATAAAATTGCAGATATTCTAAAAGAAGTGCAAGCTGCATATACAGAATATATAAAAACAAAAAAAGAACTTGACGAGCTTATATCGTATTCAAAGGATATAGAAATACAAAAAGAAAAACTTGTGTATGACATATCACAGATACAGTCTGCAAATTTAATAATAGACGAAGATGCGGAAATTGAGAAAAAGATTGTAAAGCTTAAAAATCATGCGCTTATATACGATAATGTACAAAAAGCATATGAGTTAATATATAAAAATGAAAAGAGCGTATTTCAAAATCTTCAAAACTCTATTATCTACTTAAACAAAGCCATGATTGCAGACACTTCACTGGGTGTGTATTGTGAAAAACTCGACACCGCTATTGCGGGCGTTGAAGATGTTTATCTTTCTTTAAGAGATTACATAGCAGAAGGAGATTTTGGCAATGCAAGCATTGATGACCTTGAGCAAAGAGCTTACGAAATTACACAGTTAAAAAGACGTTACGGCGAAAGTATTGAGCAAATACTTGCGCTGAAAGAGGAAATGTGCGAGAAATTATCAAAAATATCTAATCTTGATTTTGAGATTGAAAATAAATCAAAAGAAGAAAAACAGAAAAAAGAACAATATTTTATAAAAGCGGATATTTTATCTGAGCTGCGATATAAAGCTAAAGATGAACTCGAAAAAAGTGTTGTATGTCAATTAAACGAACTTTCAATGCCTGATGCGGTGTTTATAGTCGATATAAAAAAAGGGCAGGCCGCAAGAGCGATACGCAAGGACGGATATGATGAAGCTGAATTTTTGTTTACCGCAAACAAAGGCTACGAAGCAAGACCTATAAGCAAAATTGCATCCGGCGGCGAGATGAGCAGGCTTATGCTCGCAATCAAAATCCTTGTTACGGACAATGAAATCAGAACGTTAATATTTGACGAAATTGATACAGGAATTAGCGGAAGAACGGCGCAGATTACTGCAAATAAGCTAAAAAAACTAAGCAAAAATTATCAGGTGCTGTTAATTACGCACCTTGTTCAGATAGCTTCCGCTGCGGATACTCATTTTTCGGCAAGAAAAAGAAGTGATACGCAAATAACGCAAACCGAGCTTGTAATACTCGATGATGAAGAAAGAGTTGCCGAAATAGCTAAAATGGTCGGCGGCGTAAATATAACACAAAACGCAATCGATCACGCAAGGCAGATGCTTGAAATGGCGAAAGATATTAATTGATAATTTTACGAAATGTGTTAAAATATTTTACTGCAGTTTAATATTGATTTGAATTTTACGACAGCACATTATGGAGAAAAATATGAAAGCAAAGACAATGAAGTTATCATATCATGTTTTAATAGGATTTATATTATATAAACTTTTAAGCCTGGCATCAAACATTGTTTTGTCGTATAAATACGGAGCAAGCCAATACAGTGACGCTTATATTACCGCTATGGCAGTTCCGGTTTTTATTGTAACTTTCACTATGGCTGTAACCGCGGGACTTTTTTATAAACAGGCAAAAAAAGAAAAGAAGCTAAGTTTTGCGTTAGTATCAACCGTAATGATAATCATTGCTTTGGCAATAAGCTCACTAGGTTTTTTTTATCCCGGTATTGCGGTAAAAATATTTGCTTTCGGCTTTTCCGAGAATGTTATAACCAATACGTCAGCAGTCTTAAAAATGACTATATACGCCTGCATTCCCATATTGGTCATATGCTCCGTTAAAAGCTACGCAAGAGGAGCAAATTCAACATTATCAATTTCAATTGAATCTATACCCGTATTCACTGCTGTTATAATAGGTATACTAATAAGCGAGGCAGATAGTCTTAATGTCTTAGGAATTTCATCGCTTACAGGTTATGTGGTTTCTGCTGTCATTATAACAATACTTCTCTTTATGAATAGAAATAAATCCGATAATAAAAATAAGAAAAAAGAAGATATAAAATATACCATAATATATCTTGCGCCTATATGCTTAAATCTTTTTCTATATCAAGCAGGATACTTTTTTGACAGAAATTTTGCTTCAACTTTAAGTTCAGGCAGTATTTCGGCTTTGTTTTATTCGCAGAATATAATACAGGTAATTACCGCCATATTATTTTTTATAATTACTGTAAATTTCTTTTCACTAAAAAACAGCATTGCGAAAAACGATATAAAAGCTACGAATGAATCAATAATAAAAAATACAGATAATATAATGCTTGTTTTTGTGCCTGTAAGTTTTTTTATTATTTGTTTTGCAAGCCCTATCGTTATGGGGCTTTTTGAAAGAGGCGCATTTAGCGGAAACAACAGACTATTAACTTCTCGAATATTAATTGCTTACGCAATTGGAATACTGCCAATGGGGCTGAAATTTATACTTGATAATATATATTTTTCGTTTTCAGACAGGAAAACTCCTATAATAGTTACTGTTATATCTATATTAATAAATATCGGCCTAGACTTTTTATTGGTAATTCCTCTTAAACTTTTCGGAATTGCGCTTGCGTCGTCTATCTCTTATATTATTGCAGCAGCGCTGTTGGCATTTAAACTTAAAAACAAAGTTGATGCTGCCAATATAGTGGCTTCTGTTAAAAATATGTTTAAAGTTCTTCTGTCATGCATTCCCATAAGCATCTTTGCTATGATAGTATTTTCGGCAATATTTTACTCAATAACAAGCACGCTTGCACATATTATACTTTGTATGGCTTCGGCGGCAATTGTATTTGTACTCGGATACAGATTTGTATTGAAACGTTTATGCGATGATGTGGTTTTGCATGTAAATATCAAAGGATTAAAGAAAAAAGAAATTATATATTATCCAACTGCGGCAATCTCAGGCGGCGTTGATATCGGTTATGAAATTATAAAAGATGCAAAATACAGTGCAAGACAAAGAATCAAATTAAATGATATTTCAAATTTAAAATATATAAAAATCGCAATACAGACAGATTTTATTAAAAATACTGTTGCAGTATGGAAAAAAATATTTAATAAGACACTGCCAAAATTTTTTAATAAATTAAAAAATACAATATATAGCTTTTTCAGAAATTTAATTTTGCTGATTAAAAATAAAATTGTTAAAACCGAAAAAAAAGATAATTAATATCTTAAAATGATATAAAAGAATTGGAGTTAAAACTTATACAATTCTTTTTTTATTGAACAACAAAGAATATAAATAAATTTAAAAAATAAGAATAATGACTATTTTTTTCGACATAATAGAATAATCTAAATATTAAAAGTACTTTTAGAATGCAACAAAAATAATGCTTGTATATTGACATTGCATTGGTTTTGTGCTATTGTATTTTTTGGTAAAACGTTGTTAAAAATTTAACTTTAGAGGTTCTGATGACTCCAAATATTAATCCCAAAAACATCAAATTAACTATCATTGTAGGACATTACGGAAGCGGAAAAACAGAATTTTCAGTAAACTATGCAGAATATATGCAGTCGCAAGGAGAAAATGTAGCCATTGCAGACCTGGATATTGTTAATCCTTATTTTCGTTCGAGAGAAATTGCAGATGAACTCAATTCTAAAGGCATAAGAGTAATAGCATCAAGCTTAAGTGTAAAAGATTCTAACTCGATAGATCTTCCTTCGGTCTCCGCTGAATTTAACGTATTAACTCAAACAGATAAATATTTTGGAATAATTGACGTTGGCGGAAACCCCGTAGGGGCAACGGCCTTGGGGCGATTTTCGGAAAATATTGAAAAAATTGATTATAAAATGTGGATGGTTGTAAATGCAAACAGACCGGAAACAACTACGGTTCAGCAAGTCGTTGATTTTATGGAAGGTATTGAACTTAAATCAAAGCTAAAAATAAATGGGCTTGTAAACAATACTCATTTAGTAAGAGAAACGTCTGAACAGGATATCTTGGCAGGCGATAAATTAGTGCGAGAGGTGAGCGAGTATACGGGCTTGCCGGTTGTTTATGCGTCGTATATTGAGAACATGGTGGATATGAGCAAATATGATCTAGCAGGGAAAAAATTCCCGATGAAACTGCTTATGAGGCCCGAGTGGCTTTAAATAAATAAGAAAGGTGGCAATAAAATGGCAAAAGGAAAACTCACAATTGACTCAGAAAAATGCAAAGGCTGTGAACTGTGTGTTAATTTCTGTCCCAAAAAAACCTTAGAATTAGGAAAAGAAACCAATACGAAAGGATACTTTCCTGTAACAGTTGTAAATGACGAATGCATAGCGTGCGGAACCTGCGCGATTATGTGTCCGGACAGTATCATTACTGTTGAAAAAGAATAGGAAGGAAGGAGAAGGAAAAAATGGCAAAAAAATTGATGAAAGGTAACGAAGCAATAGCTCAGGCAGCAATAAATGCAGGCGCTACGCATTTCTTCGGTTATCCTATAACACCGCAAAGTGAATTAATTGAGTTTATGGCAAGAGAAATGCCGAAAGTAGGCGCTTGTTTTCTTCAGGCTGAAAGTGAAGTAGCTGCCAGTTACATGGTATACGGAGCAGCCGGCGCAGGCGCAAGAGTAATAACATCAACATCATCTCCGGGACTTGCTCTTAAACAAGAAGGACTGACATATATGGTATCTGCTGAATTGCCGGCAGTTATTGTTAACATTTCAAGAGGCGGCCCGGGTCTTGGCAATATTTTGCCGCAGCAGGGCGACTATTTCATGTGTACAAGAGGCGGCGGAAACGGTGACTACTATCATCCGTGTTTCGCACCCGCAAGCGTTCAGGAATGCGCAGACTTAATAGTTGAAGCATTCGATATAGCAGATGAATACAGAATGCCTGTTTTAGTTTTAGGCGACGGTATGATAGGCCAGATGATGGAACCTGTTGAAATACCTGAGTACAAAAAATATGTGCCCAACAAACCGTGGGCGGCAGATGGTAATCACATAGCAAGAGGAGTCCACAATAGAATAAACGCTATGGATTTGGCGGCAGACGTTTTGGAAGCTAAAAACAATAAAATCCAGGCTAAATTAAAAGAAATATCCGAAAAATACGTTAAATATGAATCAATAGACGTTGAAGACGCTGACCTTGTTCTAGTTGCTTACGGCACACCGAGCAGAGCATGCAAGAACGTACTTAAAAAAGCAAAAGAAGAAGGATTGAAAGTAGGTTTAATAAGACCAATAAGCCTTTATCCGTTCCCCAAAGTTGCTTTTGACAAAATCAATCCTAAATGCAAAGCAATACTCGCAGTAGAACAAAGCTGCGGTCAAATGATAGAAGATGTTAGATTATCAGTACTAGGAAAATATCCGGTAGAATTCTTCGGAAGAACAGGCGGAAACCCAATCATTCCGGAACAAGTATTCGAAAAAGTTAAAAATATATTAGGAGGTACAAAATAATGGCAGTTGTATATAAAAAATCAATAGCTTTAACGGACGCGCCGTTAACATATTGCCCAGGTTGTACCCATGGGATAATCCATAAACTCGTAGCTGAAAACTTAGTTGAACTCGGAGTTTATGACAAAGCAATAGGCGTAGGCCCAGTTGGATGTTCAGCGCTTTGCGATTTCTTCTTCGCGTGTGACATGTATATAGCAGGTCACGGAAGAGCTCCGGCAGTTGCGACAGGCATAAAAAGAACACATCCTGACAAATTTGTTTTCACATACCAGGGCGACGGCGACTTAGCGTCAATCGGTACTGCGGAAATAGTACATGCCGCTCACAGAGGAGAAAAAATCTCCACAATATTTGTAAATAACGCAATTTACGGTATGACAGGCGGACAGATGGCGCCTACAACTTTGGTTGGACAAAAAGCAACAACGGCTCCTTACGGAAGAAGCGAAGAACATTGCGGAAAACCTATAAGAATAGCTGAAATGATTGCGACAATTGAAGGCGCTAAATTTGTAGAACGTGTATCAGTAAATAATCCAGCAAACGTAAGAAAAGCAAAAAAAGCAATAAGAAGAGCATTTGAGTTGCAGCTTGAAGGCAAAGGTTTCGGTCTTGTTGAAGTATTGTCAACATGTCCTACAAACTGGGGCTACTCTGCTGTAAACGCTCTTAAATGGTTAGAGGAAAATCTGATTCCTTACTATCCGTTAGGAAATTATAAGGATTATTAAGAAGGAGGGAATGTGAAATGTTAGAACAAGTAATAGTTGCAGGTTTCGGTGGACAGGGCGTTCTTCGTGTTGGCCAAATGATAGCATACGCTGGTTTTTCAGAAGGCAAAGAAGTAACATGGGCTCCGTCTTATGGTCCTGAAATGAGAGGCGGCACAGCTAACTGCAGTGTTGTTGTATCGGACAGCGAAATAGGCTCAGCTCAGCTTTTGGAAGCGGATTCTGTAATAGCAATGAACTTGCCGTCGCTGCACAAATTTGAATCGGCTGTTTTAAAAGGCGGAAAGCTTTTCATAAACAGCTCAGTAATAAAAGAAAAAGCAACACGTACAGATATAAGCGTATACTATATTGACGCAAACACAGTTGCTGAAAAAATCGGAAATGCTAAAGGCGGAAATATGGTAATACTTGGCGCATATGCAAAAGTTACCGGAACAGTTTCGCTTGACAGCCTTTATGAATTGGTCAAAAAGACATTCACAGGCGACAAAGCTAAATTTGTAGATTCTAATATTGCCTGCATTAAAGCCGGAGCAGAATTAGTATAATCTTAATTTGTAATCAAATATTTAAAAATAAAAGCGCGTATTATATGCGCTTTTATTTTGTTTAAAACACAATTAAATATAATTTGATTATTATATAATTATTTGATAAAATAATATCTTAATTTATAGTAATACAGGTGGTAGAGCGTGAAGACAAATCATTTTATTTTTTCAGGACATGATACGGTGGGGCTAGCAGAAAAATACGGCACTCCATTATATGTAATGAGCGAAGATATTATAAGGCAGAACATTATTACAATAAAATCGGCCTTTAAAAAAGAAGGGCTTAAATTTGATATAAATTATGCCGGCAAAGCTTTTTTAAATCTTGCTATGTGCAAAATCATAAAAGACGAAAACATATCAATAGACGTTGTAAGCGGAGGAGAGCTGTATACCGCTCTAAAAGCGGGGATATCGGCTAACAGAGTAACTCTGCACGGCAGCAATAAAAGCGAAGAAGAAATAATGTACGCGCTTGAAAATAATGTTGGCCGCATTGTCATAGACAGCTTATATGAAATAGAACTGCTGCAAAGTATATGCGCAAAAATGAACAAAAAACAAAATGTGCATATTAGGGTAACGCCGAATATAGAGGCTCATACACATGAATATGTGCAGACTGGAAGAATTGACTCAAAGTTCGGAATACCCATTTCAATTGCGATGAGAGCGGCAAGATGTGTATCTAATTGCGAACATTTAAATCTTATAGGTCTGCATTGTCATATAGGCTCACAGATATTTGCTAAAAACTCGTTTATTATAGCCGCTAACAACATGCTTGAGCTGATGTACAACATTGAAGAGCTGGGCATTAAAATTCAGGAACTTAACCTCGGCGGGGGATTTGGCATAAATTACCTGGCAGACGAAGCAATATTCTCAGTAGACGAATACGTGTCGTCACTTCATCAGCTCCTGGCAGATAAATGCAGAGAGCTTGAGATAGATATACCTAAAATAATCGTTGAACCCGGCAGATACATTGTCGGTACAGCCGGTATTACCCTTTATAAAGTAGGCACAGTAAAAGAAATACCGTACCTGCGCAAATACGTAAGCGTAGACGGCGGAATGTATGAAAATCCGCGCCCAGCTCTTTATCATGCGGTGCACAGGGCTTATGTTGCAAACAGATTTAACGATGAGAAAAACGACCTTGTTACAATATCCGGCAAGTGCTGCGAGACGGATACTTTGATAAGTGATATATTAATTCCCAAATGCGAACCCGGCGACATACTTGCGGTGCTTAACACAGGGGCGTATAATTACTCTATGTCAAGCAATTACAACCGACTTCCTCGCCCAGCGGTAGTGCTTCTTAAAGGCGATAAGAGCGAGATAATGGTAAAAAGGGAAAACTGGGAGGATATGACGAGAAGCGACTGCGTACCCTCATGGCTTGAATAAAAACATCTTTTAAGGAGAAAACATTTGAATTTAAGTAGTTGGTTTAGTTCGAACAATATACAGCAAATTTTATATTCAGTACCTGCTCTGCTTATTGCGCTGTCATTCCATGAGTTTGCGCATGCTTATGTCAGCTATAAGCTTGGCGATGATACGGCAAAAAATATGGGCAGACTTACGGTTAACCCGCTTGCTCATCTTGATTTCTTAGGAACAATCTGTCTTATTCTATTAAGGTTCGGATGGGCTAAACCCGTCGGAATAAACCCTAATAAATTTAAAAATCGCAGATCTGGAATGCTTTTAACAGCGCTTGCCGGACCCGCAATGAATTTTTTACTCGCATTAATATCAGGTTTTTTATATTTTATTTTAAAATATATGCTGTTTGCCTCGTCTTCATCTGTTGCTGCTATGGTATTTGTAAATATAGTTTATTATATATTTGTTTATAACGCGTTTTTGTGCGTGTTTAATTTAATTCCGCTGCCTCCGCTGGACGGCTCAAAAGTGCTTGCATCAATGCTTCCGCAAAAACTTGAATATAAATTCTATCAATATGAAAAATATATGTATTTTGCGCTGCTGATTTTAATTTTTACTGGAATGATATCAAGAATAATGAGCGTTCTCGGCGGCGGACTTATTAATTTTATATGGCATTTTATAATTAATATTTTAGGGTAGCGATGGATAAGTATAGTATCAACACCAAAAACTTCGAAGGACCTCTTGACTTACTGCTTTTCTTAATTAATAAAAATGAAGTAGATATTTATGACATTCCTATAGTGGAAATAACAAGGCAGTATATGGACTATATTTACGCCAGACAAAGCATGGACTTAAATGTCGCTACCGAATTTATAATAATGGCCGCACAGCTGCTTGAAATAAAATCAAAAATGCTTCTGCCTGTTGATGCTGAAGAACAGGAAGAAGAAGATCCCAGAGAAGAGCTTGCAAAAAGGCTGTATGAATACAAAATATTCAAAGAAATAAGCTCATATCTTGCCAAAGGGCAGGAGAGCTATTTCCACACATTTATAAAAGACCCTATGTATGTAAAAACAATTTTCGTGGAGCCGGAAAACATTGACATAGATTTAGACATTCTTTCAAGCATAATGAAACGCTACTTGGCTGAAAGCAAAATACTTGCAGACAGGCTTGAAAACTACGAGAAATTACAAAGCGAAAAAGTAACGGTATATGAAAAAATTTCCGAGATAAAAACCGCGCTTGCATATAGCGGAAATTTGAGTTTTTTAAAAATACTTTCACAGCAAAAAAACATAACTCACGGCATAACGCTGTTTTTGGCAATGCTTGAAATGATGAAACAGAATCTTATTAATTTAAAACAGGAAAAAAATTTCGACGATATAATCATAGGAATTAATTCGGGAGAGCAAATTGGATAATGAAATTTTAAAAAAAACAATAGAAGCCATGCTTTTCGCATATGCGGAACCGCTGGAAGCGCAAGTTATTGCAAGTATTACCAAAACAGATATTGAGCAGGTAAACAAGGCGGCATCGGAGCTTGCGGACGAATATAATTACAATATGAGCGGGCTGGTTATACTAAAGCTTAAAGATAAATATCAAATGAGCACAAGGTGCGAGTATTTTGAATATGTACAGGCTTTATTTAAAGAATACATATCTTCCAAACTTTCTCAGGCGTCGCTTGAGACGCTTTCTATTATTGCGTACCGTCAGCCTATTACACGTCCTGAAATTGAGGCTATAAGAGGCGTAAACGCCGATTCGTCGGTAAAAAACCTTCATGACAGAGGGCTAATTAGAGAAGCGGGCAGAAAAGACGTTATAGGCAAACCCATTATGTTTGAAACTACCGACAGATTCTTGCTGTTCGCAGGCATTGCGGATCTTTCACAGCTTCCCGATTTTGAGGAATTTGCAGAAAACATTCAACTTCAGGCGCAGGAAGAAATATCTTAAACCTTATATTCTATTTATTGCAGGCAATTTATGAAAAAAGATTTAAAAACGGCATTAAAAATAACAATACCGATTTTATTCGGCTATATATTTGTGGGCATAGCGTTCGGACTTTTGCTTTGCCAAGCCGGATATAATTTTCTTTGGGCAATGCTTATCAGCTGTGTAGTATATTCAGGCTCGCTTCAATTTATTTTAATTCCATTTTTAACAAATCCCATAAGTATTTTAACCGTAATAGTTGCCTCTATTGCCGTAAGCAGCAGACATATGTTTTACGGTATTTCGTTTATTGAACGCTTTAATAAAATGGGAGCCAAAAAGTGGTACATGATTTTTTCACTGACTGACGAAACGTATTCCATACTTTGTTCACAAAAAAACAAAAGTGAAGTGTATAACAATGACAGAACATTTTTTCTTATGTCATTTTTAAATCAGATGTACTGGATTATAGGCTCCGTTATAGGCTCGCTTATAGGAGATGTAATACCTTTTAATACTAAAGGTATAGACTTTGCTCTGACAGCTTTATTTGCTGTTATATTGGCGGAACTTATTATGGCAAGCAAAAAAATAACTGCGTCGGCAGTAGGAATAGCGTGCTCGATTATCTGCCTGTATTTATTCGGTGCAGATAATTTTCTGCTGCCGTCATTTATATCATCCGCAGCTGTTTTAATTATATTTAAAAACTATATTGCACAAGGGGAGGAGAGAAAAGCATGAATACCGCCTACGCAGTAACGATTATATTTATAGCGGGAGCGGTGACATTTGCCGTAAGATACTTTCCATTCGCGCTGTTTTCGCAGCTTAAAGACAAAATGCCGCCTTCCGTTGTTTATCTGGGGAATATTCTTCCGCAGGCGTCTATAGCGATACTTCTGGTTTACTGCCTTAAAGGCTTAAATTTTTCCGCCGCTTCATCGTATTTGCCGCAGGCGATTTCGCTTGCCGCAGTGTTCGCTCTGCACATATTTAAAAGAAATTTCATATTAAGCATTGCGGCGGGAACGGTTATATATATGATTTTGGTGCAATTTGTTTTTATATAAATTAAAAAATATTTCCGAAGCTCACCTGTTCATTTTCATACAGGTGCTCTAAAAAATGCATAAGCATCTTGCATTCTGCGGCGGCATGCGGCGCGTCTTTATACTTTAAAAATATTTCTGAAATTTTAAAACTTGAGCCTATTTCTTCAACTGTCTTGTGGTTCGCAACCCATTTCAAAAAAAATTCGTCCCTCTCCCAACTGTCTTTCATTTTTTGCAGAATATCTTCAGATTTTGTAAAATCACCTGCTTCCAAACTGATTATATATTCTTCACCCAAGGAAGAAAAATTATCACAGCTTTCTTTGATTAAATGGCTTATTACAATATCTACTGTAACGATAAAAACAACAAGACATACAGCCACAATTAAATTACGCATATTAAATAATCTCCTCCTTCGCAAAAATATTAATTTTATGGTCGTATTCATACGCAAGCACTACCTGGCCTATAGTGTTTATATTAGCTTTTCTCAGCTCTGCGTTCAGTTTTTTAAGCGTTGCTTCTCCGCGGCGTCCGTATATATCGCGCATGAACTTTCCGTCAGCGATTAAAATATCGGGCAGCGATTTTTTATCTGTTATTATACTCGGCTTGCCGTTAGTTTCAATTATTAAGTGCTTTACGTTTCCAAGCTCAATCTCTCCCGCGTTTCTGGTAAGCTCAATTACGTCCTCAATTCCTATTCGCAGCTTTTTCATCTGCCTGTAGTTTAATTTGCCGTTTTTAATAATAATCGAAGGAGAGCCTATTGCAAAGTTTTTAAACTTTTTAGACTTTAAGGAAAAGAACGAAATAATGCTTTCAATAAAAAAAAGCAGTATTACCGGTATTATTCCGTGTAGCAGTGGAACATCGCCGTTAACTATTGGCTCGCTTGCAACCTGCGCTATCATAAGCGTTACAACAAGCTCAAAAGGCTGCATGTCGCCAATCTGACGTTTTCCCATTAATCTTAAAAGAATAAATATTAAAATGTACATAATAAGTAAACGGATAAAAATAATAGCCATGCATATATTTTTGACTGTTTTATAAAAAAAATGTAGTGTAAAGATTAATATTTGCTTTGTATTTATTTATTTTAATTTTAATAAATTTAGTGTAAAATAATATATTAGTCATAATAATCAATATTTAAAATATTAATTGATTTACGTAATATTAACTGTAAGGAGAGAGCTAATGAATAAAATAATAGATTTAAGAAGCGACACGGTAACAAAACCTACAGAAGAAATGAGAAAAGCAATGTCATCTGCCATTGTCGGCGATGATGTATATAAAGACGATCCTACTGTAAACGAACTTGAAAAATACGCCGCGATAGTTATGGGAAAACAAAGCGCTATATTTGTACCAAGCGGCACAATGGGCAATCAGATATGCATAAAAACCCACACAAACCCGGGCGAGGAGATTATTCTTCACCGCAAATCTCATATATTTGTATATGAACTGGGGGCTCCGGCAATTATTTCGGGAGTGCTTACAAAGCTTCTTGACGGCAAAGACGGAGCTATAGATATCAAAGAGCTGATTTCAGGTATACAAGAAGGAGACATGCACCATGCCAAAACAACACTTATATGCATGGAAAACACGCATAATGTTTGCGGAGGCACTATTGTTAGCGTTGAGCATATGAAAAAAGTATATGATATCGCCAAAGAAAATAATATCAAAGTGCATCTTGACGGAGCGAGAATATTCAATGCGGCCGCCGCGCTGGGAGTAGATGCATGCGAAATAGCTAAATATTGCGACAGCGTTATGTTTTGCTTGTCAAAAGGTCTGGGAGCGCCAGTGGGCAGCATGATATGCGGTGATGTTGATTTTATTGAAAAAGCCATGAGAGTGCGCAAAATGCTGGGCGGCACAATGCGTCAGGCGGGCATAATAGCTTCCGCGGGACTGCTCGCGCTTAAAACAATGCCTGATAAATTATGTCTGGACCACGAAAAAGCTCTTTTTTTTGCGGAAGGTCTTATGGGACACAGAAATGTTGATATAGATATTCCATCGGTTCAGACAAATATGGTAAACGTCGATTTTATTAATACCGCATTTGATTCGTATGATATTAGCATAATGCTTAAAGATAAAAACATACTCGTAAACGGAGATAAGAATATTAATAGGATGCGTTTTGTATTTCACAGAGACGTTGATATGAAAGATACGCAAATAGCAATTGAAGCGTTAAAACAAATATTGAATTAAAATGGAAAACCAGAAAAGCTTTTTTGAGGAAATATCATCTAAAAATACAGCAAGACCGCTTGCAAGCAGGTTGAGACCTAGAAATATTGCTGATGTAGTCGGACAGGATCACCTTTTGGGAGAGGGAAAACCCCTTAGAAGAATGATTGAGACTGACAATTTATCGAGCATGATACTTTACGGTCCTCCCGGAAGCGGCAAAACTACACTTGCATATGTTATATCGCAAAGCACAAACTGCGACTTTATTACGATAAATGCAACGTCAGCAGGCATAAAAGATATAAGGCAGGCTGTGGATGCGGCGATTAAAAATAATAATTTATACTCAAGAAAAACAATACTTTTTATAGACGAAATACACCGTTTCAACACATCGCAGCAGGATGCGCTGCTTCCGTATGTGGAAGACGGCGTGGTTGCTATAATAGGGGCTACAACTGAAAACCCGTATTTTGAGGTGAATTCGCCGCTTATATCAAGACTTACCGTTTTTACTCTTAAAGAGCTTGATAATGATGATATAAAAAAAATACTTGCAAAGGCAATAAATGATAAAAATAACGGATTTGGAAATTATAATATAACACTTAAGCACGACGCTGAAGAATATATTGTTTCCGTAAGCTCGGGAGACGCGCGCTTTGCCCTTAACACGTTGGAACTGTGCGTGCTTACGGCGCAAAAAGACGCTGAAGGCAAAATGATAATAGACCTTGCACTTGCTAAGCAGAGCGCGCAGAACAGAATAATAATTTACGACAAAAATAAAGACAGTCACTATGATACAATATCGGCGTTTATAAAAAGTTTAAGGGGCAGCAGCCCCGATGCGGCGGTGTTTTATCTTGCCAAGATGCTGCTTGGGGGCGAAGACATAAAATTCATAGCAAGACGAATGATAATATTCGCAAGCGAAGATATCGGCAACGCCGATACAAACGCGCTTAATGTAGCGGTAAACGCGTTTAACGCAGTAGCTATTGTAGGTATGCCCGAAGCGAAAATAATACTTTCGCAGGCCGCTGTGTATTTATCGTGCGCGCCGAAATCCAATTCTTCTTATCTTGCCGTGCTGTCAGCCGAAGAAGACATAAAATCAGGCATTGATGTAACTGTGCCGATACACTTAAGGGATTCTTCTTATAAAAACAAGCAGGCTTTCGGATATGGCAAAGATTACAAATATCCGCATGATTACGAAGGCGGGTATGTTGAGCAGAATTATCTTCCGAAAGGCGCGGAAGCGAGAAAGTATTATCACCCCAAAAAGATAGGCAAAGAGGAAGAACTGTACAATTACTTAAAAAAAATTGAGCAGCAAAATCAAAAATAAGGAGCTAAATCATGTTACTTAAAGACAAAATATACGAAGGATTTATTTTAAAGGATATAAGCGAAATAAAGGAAATAGAAGCAACTCTGTATTACTTTGAGCATATGAAAACCAAAGCTGATTTGGTTTTTTTATCGAATAAAGACGACAACAAAGTTTTTTCGATAGCTTTTAAAACGCCGGTATACGACAACACAGGCGTTGCCCACATTATTGAGCACAGCGTTTTAAACGGATCAAAAAAATACCCTTTAAAAGAGCCGTTTGTAGAATTATTAAAAGGCTCTCTAAAGACATTTTTAAATGCTATGACTTATCCGGATAAAACCATATACCCCGTAGCTAGCATGAATGACAAGGATTTTTTAAATCTTATCGACGTATATCTTGACGGTGTGCTCAATCCGAGAATTTACGACAGCGAGTATGTGTTCATGCAGGAAGGCTGGCATTATCATCTGGAAAATCAGACGGATGATTTAAAATACAACGGCGTTGTTTATAACGAAATGAAAGGCGCGTATTCCAATCCCGATGAAATTTTAATAGATACGATATTTGAAACGCTGTATTCAGATACTACGTACAAATATTCCTCAGGCGGAAAGCCCGAAGAAATACCTTTGCTTACCTACAAAGACTTTATAGATTTTCATAAAAAATATTACCATCCTTCAAACAGCATAATTTATTTTTATGGAAATTTAAATATAGAAAAACATTTGGCATATTTAAACAACGAGTATTTAAGAAAATTTGAATATAATCAGAAAATAGATAATATCCCCGTACAAAAAGACACATCCTCTCATACTGGCATTGTAAAATATTATCCCATAACACAACAGGAAGGCGATAGGGAAAAAGAAATATACGCCATAGCCTATAATGTCGGCTGCGCAGGCGATCCGCTACTACGTATGAGTTTTGAAATACTTGAAAAACTTCTAGTCAATTATCCTTCCTCGCCATTAAAAATCGCGTTTAACGATGCTAAAATCGGCAAGGAAATAGAAGGCCATTATGAAACGGATTTATACTATTATACTTTAATGTTTATAGGACGCGACATGAAAGACGGCGCGGATAAGAAGTTTTTTACACTGCTAGACGATACGCTTGCGTCTCTTGTAAAAAATGGCATAGACGCAAGTCTTATTGACGCTTCCATTAACATGTACGAATTTTCTATAAAGGATATAGATAATTCCACAATACCTAAAGGGCTTAATTATAACTTGGAAATCATTGATTCAATACTGTACGGTAACACTCCCCAGGCGGTTCTTGCATATAAGCAAAACCTGGATAAAATAAAAGCATCCGCGCATAACGGATATTTTGAAAATATGATACAAAAATATATTTTAGAAAATAATCATAAAACATCCGTTATATTAAAGCCCAAAAGAGGCATTTCTGAAGAGCGGGAAGAGAGCATAAAAAAACAGCTTGATAATAAGAAAGAAAGCCTGTCGGCAGAAGATATTAAACAGATTTATGATGAAACAAAGAAACTTATTGACATTCAAAATGCGCACGACACAAAGGAAAACCTGAAAAAAATACCTGTACTTCCTGTAACGGATATTACAAATCCTCAGAAAAAAACGCTTGAAAAACACGATAATGTGTTTGTATATAACGACACTACGCAGGATATCGTATATGTATCGGCGTATTACGATATAAGTGGGCTTGACATATCAAAATACCATTATGTAAACCTGCTTTCATCGTGCCTTACTGAGCTTGCCACATCAAACTACACGTTTGATAAGCTCGACAACGCCATAAGAATAAACACAGGCGGAATCGATTTTGAAGCAATTGTCAATAAAGACCTGCTAACTAATGATGCAAGACCTCAGATTAATCTAAATATACGTTTCTTTTATGACAAAAAAGAAAAAGCTATGGAACTGCTTACTGAGATAATAAAAAACAGCATATTTGAAGATAAAAAAAGATTACATGAAGTAGTCGCTAAAGAAGTAATGCATGAGAAAAATAAAATAATATACAGCGCGCGTACCGTGCTTGCAAACAGATTAAATTCGTATTTAAATATTTCAGCGGCGCTGGGCGAATATATGCACGGACTTGAGTATTATGAATTTATAAACGATTTATATCAGAACTTTGATGACAATTTTGAAAAAACGGTTTCTGAAATGACTCGGATATACAATACAATATTCAAAGAGTCAAATGTGGAAATATTGCTTGCGCTTGATAATAAACATAACGATGCCATAATTCCTTTTATAAAGAAGTATTTTAAATCCTGCGATAACAACGATCCCAAAGTCAAATTATCGTATGAATATGACAGTAAAAATGAAGGGCTTATTATGTCTACCGATGTTGCTTACGACGGAAGAGCGTATGACTTTAAAAAAGCTGGATATGAATATTCGGGCGTTATGCAGGTAGTAAAAACAATTATGCAGACCGATTACCTGTGGAACAACGTAAGGGTAAAAGGTGGGGCATACGGCGCATTTTTCACAATTGACCGCGCCGGCGGCATGCTAATATCATCTTACAGGGATCCTAATATAAAAAGAACTTATGATGTTTTTGACGGCATAGAAGCATATCTTCGCGATACAAAATTTGATGATGATGCGATAAATAAATTTATAATAGGAACCATATCAAATATCGATATGCCGCTGCCTCCGTTAAGCGTTGCAAAACGAGAATATAACTCATATAAAAGCGGCGTATCTTACGAGGACAGGATGATATCACGCACTCAAATATTGTCAACGACAACTGATGATATAAAACGGATGTCTGAAATGTTCGCAAGACTTAAAAGCGAGCAGAATTATCTCTGCGCAATTGCTTCTAAATCAGCTATTGAAAAAAATAAAACTTTGTTTAAAAGCATTAAATATCTCATTAAATAATACAATACAGTTATTCCATTATCGGAAAACCGATAGAAAATAACAAAAAGGCAGCAATGAACGAAAAACTATTTAAAGTACTTGAATTTAAAAAAATATTAACGGAAATTGAAAAATACGCTAAAGCGGATATATCAAAAAAGCGCGTTTTATCAATAATGCCGTTTACGGACTATAACACAGTACAATACGAACTTGAAAAAACAGATCAGGCGGTTGCTGTGCTCACATCTATCGGAAACATTCCAACAGCGCCTTTTGAAAGCATAGATAAAAGCGTTTTAAAAGCGCAGAAAGGCGGCATACTTTCCATAGCTGAGTTTTACTGTCTGAAACAGTTTTTAAAAATATGCATTAACCTGCAGAAATGTTTTTCCGAAAGCGCGCTTCAAAAATTAAATATAGATAAAATAATTTCAATAGTATCATATATAAATATTGACACATCTTTGGCTCGTGAACTTGACAGGATATTTTTGGATAAGGAAAGCATAGCGGACAACGCGACTGCGGAGCTTGTGAAGATAAGGCGAGATATTAAAAGCGCGGAGGCGGATATTACTGCTGCCGTAAACTCGGTTCTTAACAATCCGTCAAATAGAAAATATCTTTCAGACACTGTTCCCGCAATGAAAAATCAGCGTCTTACAGTGCCTGTGCGTGCGGAATTTAAGGAAGCTATAAAAGGCGTAATACACGATATTTCCGCAACGGGAGCTACTGTTTTTATTGAGCCGGAAAAAGCTTTCAGCCTTAATAACAAACTTACCGAGCTTAATTTAAAAGAAAATATCGAAATAGAAAAAATTCTGGCTTCATTAAGCGAAAGCGTCTCGTTTATTGCAGACGACCTGCTTAGCAGTTTCGACGCGGTTATAAGCCTTGACGTGGTGTTCTCAAAAGCTCAGTATGCACTGTCCATAAATGCAGTGAAACCCGAAATTACGCGTGACGGAAATACTTGCATATATTCAGCCCGCCACCCTCTTTTAGATAAAGTTAAAGCGGTTCCCAGCGATATTATATTTAAAGATATTTACCGAGTAATAGTAATTACGGGACCCAACACAGGCGGCAAAACCGTAGCTCTTAAAACGCTTGCGCTTGCGTGTGTAATGACTCAGAGCGGCATCTTAATTCCCGCTAAAGAATACAGCAAAGTACGTGTTTTTAAAAAAATATTCGCAGATATCGGCGATGAGCAAAGCATAGAGCAGTCTTTATCAACTTTCTCGTCGCATATGATGAATATTATTGACATATTAAATCAAGCGGACAGCGACACACTGATAATAATTGACGAAATAGGCGCAGGCACCGACCCTCAGGAAGGAGCGGCTCTGGGCATGGCTATAATTGACACAATACTTGAAAAAGGTTCTAAAGCTTTTGTGAGCACGCATTATTCGGAGCTAAAAAAATACGCTCTTATAAAAGATGGTACAATTAACGCAAGCGTTGAATTTGACGCGACTACTTTAATGCCTACATATAAGCTGACGATAGGGCTTCCAGGAGAATCCAACGCTATAAAAATTGCGTCAAGGCTCGGACTTAGTGAGGAAGTGCTTAAAAAAGCAAGAAGCTACATAAGCAGAGAAGATGAAAGTTTTGAGCAGATACTAAATACAATAAAAGAAAAACAGGCAAAAACGGAAGAATACGCGCAAATTGCGGAACAGAAACTTAAAAGCGCGGAGCAGTATTACAATGAAGCAAAAGAAGAAAAGCAGCAAATATCAGATAGAAAAACCAGCCTGATAAATGATGCAAAAGCAGAGGCTCAGAGGATAATTTCAAAAGCAAACAAAGAAAGCAATGCATTAATATCACAGCTTATCGACATGAAATTGGGCGCGGAAACAAATATAAAAGACGCGGAAGAAATAAGAGGCGGTTTAAGGCGGCTTTCAGACGAACTTAAACCCGATAAAGAACAAAAAGAAATTAACATAGAAGGAAAAGTCGATGGAAAGTTTGCGCCCGGCGATGAAGTCTATATAAAGAGTATTAATTCATACGGCACCATAACACGAAATATAAGTAAAAAAGAGTACGAAGTAACCATAGGATCAATGCGGCTGAAGTTTTTATCGGATAATTTATCAAAAGTAAAAAAAGACAGCAAAAAATCGTACACTTCAGTAAAACGCCAGAAAAAACAGGTTGGCACTTCAATTGACGTGCGAGGTCAGGATAGCATTGACGCTATAAAAGAAATAGACAAATATTTAGACGACGCAAGTATAGCCGGCTATAAAAGCGTTATGATAATACACGGAAAAGGGGAGGGCGTTTTAAAGAAAGAAACAGAGCAGTTTTTAAAGAGCAATAGTCTTGTTCGCTCTTTCAGACAGGGCGGATACACAGAAGGCGGAAGCGGAGTTACCGTTGTCGAGCTTGTTTAATTTACGAACGCGTATATTTGTATAAAAAATATATTTTGCGCATACTTAATATATATAGTTATTTTGTCTTGTGAGGATATATGAACAAGCTTGCGGAAAAAATTGTCGGCTCTATGCTGCTGGGATTTTTAGTGCTTACGGTATCATTTCAGGTTCTTATTACAAAAAACGTAATTAACCCTGTGTCCGCCATAGATTTGCGCGAAGATATTTCGGCGTATGAAAGCAGCGATTACTTTCCCAGGCAGTACAGCGTTACGTTGAATATATCGGACTCTGACGCTAAAATTATGGTTAATGGATATAATATTGAACAAGCTGCAAATAAAAGAGGGGATATAACATTTTCCGTATATTCGGGCGATGTTGTAGAGTGCGATCTTCGCGACTGCAAAGGCGATGTAATAGTTAAACTTGTTGAAAAAGACGATTTACTTTCAGTGCCTGCCGAAAATTTCTACGCTGAAAGCTCAAATAATATTTTATATTTGTTTAAAACACAATCCTCAAAATGATATACTACAATTTATCTTATATGAATTTTTAATTTAAACTTTTATTTGGGCGGCTTGCATATGCCGCAAGGGTCATATCCTCTTCTCTTAGCATCTTTTAATGAAATGGGTATTTTGCTTTTGCTTAAACAACGGCATGTGCCGCTATGGTATTTTGCCCCTGTTTTAGTTATATACACCGTAGGACCGCTGTAATTATAGCGCGTTTTTATTGAAAATTTCATTGTTTTTATAAGAGTTTTATTATTCTGAATATATATTTCCACACAATAGTTTCCTGTTTTCCATCCTGTAACGGATGCAAAACATGTGCGAAAATCAGATGAAAAGTCGTTGCATGATAATATGTTTCTTCGGATTTCTTTTCCTTGATATTTTAAAATAAATTTAATAGCAGAATTCTCACCTGCATTTTCATATGTTCCTGTTATGTAAAGATTTTTTGAGTTTGTATAAAAAGATGAAGAAATTTTCTCATTAAAATTAAGCGAATTTATACCTGCAGACATGCGGAGACTATTAATAGTTAATTCATTTCTAATTTCCGCATTATTTTTATATGTATTTTCATTACTGCAGCCCTGCGATATTAAGCATAAAATTATTAAAAAACAAACAATAATTTTTTTTGTTTTCATGCGTTACCTTCATATTAACAAATTTATAAAAACTTTAGCTGTTAATATAATCAAAACTGTAAAATTCTTCGATATTAATCTCATTAATGGATTCGTATATATAAACCATACTTTCTGATGACGGCTTTTTTAAGTTTGATATAATATGCGCGCAAAAAATAAGCGCAACAGATAATATTATAAGAGCTGTAAGCAGAATTATGGTAAGCGGTTTTAATCTGCTATTGCTTTTATCAATTGTGTAAGACATTTCTTCTGCGAAAGTATCAATGGCACAGCCGCATTCTTTGCAATATACAGTACTTTGCTCATGGGAGGCGTAGTATTGTTCCATCATGTTAATTTGCTTATCATCCATAATTATATCTTCAATCAACAAAATTTATAAAAACATTCTATCATAAATCAATAATATTACAATTAAAAATATAAAATAAATAAAAAATACCTCTGATAAAGAGGTATTTTTTATTTATTGAATTTGTATTTTGTTTTTTTTGCCGCTTTGCTCGGTTGTCTTTTTAGCATGCACCGTAAGAAGCCCATCTTTATATTCCGCCGTAACGCTGTTTTCGTCTAAATCCTGAAGATAAAATATTCTCTGAAAATGTCCGAAATTTCGCTCGCTCTTTATATACTGACCGCTGTTTTTATCATCTTTACTCATTCGGCTGGCGGAGAGTATAATCTGTCCGCCTTCTGCTTCAACGCATAAATCTTCTTTTCTGTGTCCCGGCATCTCCGCTTCTATTATATATTCGTCTTTAAGTTCCTGTACATCTACATTAAATGTAAAATATTTGCTGTCCATATACTTTTCCGGATTATTTACATAATCGTCAAAAAACATAAGAAAATTTCTCTCGGGTCTTCCTCTGTAATGTCTGGAAGGGTATTGATAATTAAAATCCATATAATATTCTCCTTATTAACTTATTGTAATTTTATTTCTTTTTAAACTTTTCTTTGATTCTTTTTTAGCGTCAATAGTTAAAAGACCGTCGCTGTATTTTGCCGTTACGCTCTGTTCGTCAAGATCGTTTAAATAAAAAATTCTTTGATATTGTCCGAAATTTCGCTCTCTTTTCAGATAAGTCTGACTGTTATTGTTAATTTGATTACTGCGTTTGGCGGTTAGAATAATTTGTCCGCCGTCTGCTTCAAGGGAAATGTCATTTTTAGAAAAACCGGGTATTTCCGCTTCAATGGTAAAGCCGTCTTCATGCTCAATTATGTCGACCGAAAAATCCATTCTCGTCTCGTCGTGAAAACTTTGCGGATAATTAAAATAGTCATCGAAAAATAAATCGAAATTTTTCATAGGTCGTCCCTGAAGGTGTCTTGAAGGGTAGTTGTATATGTCCATAATATTTTCCTCCTGCAAAATAATATTAATTATTATTTTAAACAAAAGAAAATTTAATATGTATTTTTAAAATAAAAAAACATATACGAGGTATATGCTTTTTTACTTATGTTTCTTTTCGTTTTTGTATATATTGTCCAGCAGCCCGTTTACGAATACTCCGGCCACATCGCCGTTGTATTTTTTTGCAAGCTCTATTGCCTCGTTAATAGCCACTTTATCGGGTACGTCCTGCGAATACATCATTTCGTATATGGCAAGCCGCAGAACCGATATGTCAGTTTTGTTTAATCTGTCAAAATTCCAGTTTACCAGATATTTGCTTATAAGTTTGTCAATTTCTTCTAGATGCTCAATAGTTCCTAAAATAGTCTGTCTAGCATAATCAGCGTCAGCATCTTTTAAGCCTTCGCGAGTAAGATAATAATCAATGTCTTGAATAAATTCATAATTGAAATCTCTTTGGAATAGTATTATAAATGTTCTTTCTCTTATTTCACTTCGTTTCATGCAAGCCTCCGCAGCAATTCCTTTGTTGTTTTATGCACTGGAAATTATTTTTCGACAATATCATCCACATATATATCTATACTGTCCGCATCCAGGCCTGTCATGCTTTTTATATTTGACAAAATCTGTTTTTGAGCAAGAGTAGTTATTGTTTTTATTTTGTATCCGGTTTTTACAGTAATGAAAATATCGATATCCAAGTCAGATAAATCTTCCGACATGTTTGAAAAAAGTCTTCCAGATGTTTTTATTTTATTTGTTTTGTATATGCCTTCAATTTCATCCAAAGTAATTCTTGAAATTGATTCTATAACTGCTTTTGATATTTGAATTTCTCCCTGCATCATTTTACTACCTCCTTGTATAAATAAAGTATACCAAATATAAAAAAAAATTCAATAAAATAAAGGAAGATATACATTATATGCTCATTTTGCATAAATTATTATATAAAATTACATTTTCGACAAATTTATAAACAAGCTGTTTATATAATAATAAAAAACACTTCTGGAGGATATTTTATGCAAAAAATTTCGCAAGAACGGCTGACAATATCGGAAGCTGCTGATATTACGGGTTATCCGCCTTATGTTTTAAGATTTTATGAAAAAGAATTTAATTTAAAAGTTCCGCGTACGGACAATAATCAAAGGTTTTATACGGAACGTGAAATTGAAATGATGAATAAAATAAAAATCTTAAAGGATAGGGGAGTATCGAATAACAGGATAAAAATGGAATTGGGTTTAATAGACAGAGATGAAAAAAATACATATAAAAATGAAAACGAACAGTTTATATTAAACGAGCTGGAAAACATAAAAAAGGAATTATTTAAACTTGATATGATTACTGAAGCGCTAATGGAAATTAAAGATGAAATAAATCAGATAAAAGTTCAGTCTGCTAATAAAGAAAATGATCTTTTGATTGTAGAAAACGCGAGACTTAAAATGAAGCTTAAAGAAAAAACGTACGAGCTTGTGGAGCTTAAAGAAAAACTTATAAAAGGCAAATACGCAAAAGTATAAAATAAGAGCGCGTTACGCGCTCTTATTTTAGCTCTTCATTCCCGTAGAATAAGAATTGATTATTTGCTTGACCATCTGTCCGCCTACTTTACCGGTCTGTGCCGTAGTAAGATTAGCCCCGTCCGATAAATTAATACCTAAATTTCCTGCTATTTGGTTTTTCAAAGGCTCTAATGCTTTTTTTGAGCTGCTGTTTTTAGCCATTTTATATCACCTCCCAATTTAAAAAATATTTTGCGCTTTTTCCTTTTTGTTACGCTGGTAAATATTAGAATTGTTTGGTAAAATTCAAGCTAATTTAAATAAGCATATCAAGAAAAATATCCATATTTTATCACCTCATTTTATTTTCTGTTTTATCAATAAGGTTTTGTTCATATGACTCTATCATTTCCTTTACCATTAATCCTCCGACTTTGCCGTATTCTTTAAATCTGCTATCCGATAAATCTGTATTTTTTGTATCGTTTGTTTTATTTTCAAGTGATTTACTAAGATATATATCGTCGTGATTTTGGTTCATAATAATTTGCTCCTTTATAATATGCTTTCTTAATTAATCCAGCATTGAAGTATCTGCTCTTTTCATACTGTGTTTATAAGAGTTTATTACATTATTAACCATCTGCCCGCTAACATATCCTGTTTGAGCAGTCTTTAAATTCAGATCATTCGATAAATTTGAATTTTTAGCAATTTCATTTTTCAAAGGCTGAAGAGTTCTTTTATCTTTTTTTGGCATTTTTCATCCTCCTTTATTTAAATTATTTTATGTTTTTTATGTCTTTTTACTCTGGCAATAAAAGAAATCAGATTTTTCTAAAAATTAAAAAGAACGTCCAAAGACGTTCTTTTATTATTTATTATTATTTATTATCCACGGAAACTTGTAGACGAACTACCAGTATAAGAATCAATCATTTTTTTAACCATCTGTCCGCCTACATGACCAACCTGAGCAGTTGTAAGGTTCGGGCCGTCAGACAAATTAACGTTTAAGCTGCTGGCTATTGAATTTTTTAAAGGTTCAAGAGCTCTTTTTGTGCTGCTGGATTTTGCCATTATATTTCACCTCCAATTCTTAAATCATTAATATTTTGCTTTAAAATATAAAAAATACACTGGAAAAAAAAGTTTAAAAAGAACGCCTTTTAAAGCGTTCCGTAAATTTTCTTATTATCTTAAACTTGATGAAGTACCTGTGTAAGAATCAATCATCTTTTTAACCATCTGTCCGCCTACATGACCAACCTGCGAAGTTGTAAGACTCGCGCCGTTTGACAGATTAACTCCTAAGCTGCTGGCTACTTGATCTTTCAAAGGTTGAAGTGCTCTTTTAGCGCTACTTGATTTTGCCATTATATTTCACCTCCAATTCTTAAATCATTAATATTATGTTTTAAATTTTAAATATTAAACTGGAAATAATTTAAATTTTTTTTAAATATAAAAACGCCCGTCAGGGCGTTTAATTATTTCATTTATTATCCTCGAAAGCTTGTTGAAGACGTTCCTGTATAAGAATCAATCATCTTTTTAACCATCTGTCCGCCTACGTGACCAACCTGAGCTGTTGTAAGGTTCGCACCGTCAGAAAGATTAACTCCTAAGCTGCTTGCTACTTGATCTCTCAAAGGTTGAAGAGCTTTTTTAGTCATACTTGATTTTGCCATTATATTTCACCTCCAATTCTTAAAGCAATATTATTTTTTGTTTTTGCAAAAAAATTACTCTTCCAATTTTTGATAAATTTTGTTTATTTTTATTAAAAAAATTGATAAAATTATAAAGATTATCCAGAGGTATGAATGAAAAAATATAATATAATAACTTACGGCTGCCAGATGAACGAAAACGACAGCGAAAAAATTTCAAAAATGTTAAAAGATTTGGGCTACTGCAGCACAGGCAATATTAATGATGCCGACATTTTAATAATGAATACATGCAGCGTACGTGAAAACGCAGATGACAGATTTTTCGGCAATTTAGGCTATATGAAAAACATAAAAAAGAAAAACGATATGATTATAGCAGTATGCGGATGCATGATGCAGCAAGAGCATATAGTAACTCAGATAAAACAAAAGTATCCGTACGTAGACATAATCTTCGGAACGCATAACTTGCATCAGTTTCCGTCTCTTTTAGAAAAACATCTAGAGACTAAAAAACCTGTATATGAAATTCAAAACTCTACAGATGAAATTTTTGAAGGCATAGAATCACATCGCAGATACTTATATAAGGCTTATGTTAAAATAATGCAGGGCTGCAATAATTTCTGCTCTTACTGCGTTGTACCTTACACCCGAGGCAGAGAAAAGAGCAGAAAAAGGCAAGATATCTTAAATGAAATCGCATCTCTTGCAAATAGCGGCGTAAAAGAGGTTATGCTGCTCGGTCAGAATGTAAACTCTTACGGCATAGCCGATAATATAGGCACTACTTTTCCTTCTCTTCTGCGCGAAGTCAACGAAATTAAAGGCATAGAAAGAATACGGTTCATGACTTCTCATCCCAAAGACTTATCGGATGAGCTAATTGACGCAATGAGCGAGTGCAGCCATGTATGCAACCATTTGCATCTTCCTATTCAATCAGGTTCTTCAAGAATACTTAATTTAATGAACAGAAAATACGACAGGGAAAAATATTTATCGTTAGTGGACAAAATAAAAGCAAAAATTCCCGATATAAGCCTTACTACAGATATAATTGTCGGTTTTCCCACTGAAAGCGAAGAAGACTTTGCCGACACTATTGATATTATAGAAAAAGTTCGTTTTGACGGAGCGTATACATTTATATATTCACCCAGAAAAGGCACAAAGTCATATGATATGAAGCTCGAAATACCAACTGATGTTATAAAAGAAAGATTTTCGCGTCTGCTTGATATTCAGAAAAAAATATCAGAAGAAAATAAGTATAAATATTTAAATACTACAGTAGAGGTTTTATGCGAGGGCAGAAGCAAAACCGAAAGGGAAATATTAACAGGCAGAACGCGAGATAATCAGCTTGTAAACTTTACCGGAGGCGCAAACGCCGGCGATATTGCAGACGTATATATTACAAATACTAAATCATTTTATCTTCAAGGTAACCAGATTTAATAATATAAGAGGCAAAAAATTATGGAACTAACGCCGATGATGAAGCAGTATCTGCAAATACATAAACAGGCGCCCGACGCTATTTTACTATTTCGGCTCGGGGACTTTTATGAAATGTTTTTCGACGACGCCGTAACAGCGTCAAGAGTGCTCTCTTTAGTGCTGACGGGCAGAAACTGCGGTCTTGACGACAGAGCGCCAATGTGCGGCGTGCCTTATCATGCTGTAAATACGTATATCGCAAAACTTATTAAAGCGGGTCATAAAGTCGCCGTATGCGAACAAGTCGAAGATCCCGCTACCGCAAAGGGCATTGTAAAACGCGAGATAATAAAAATAATTTCACCCGGCACGGTTACGGACGACGCGCTTTTAAATGAAAAAGAAAACAATTATCTTCTTTGTGTATTCGACAATTCCGCTTCCGTTTGTATTGCCTATGCGGACGTATCAACAGCCGAATTTAAAACTTGCGTAATATCGGGTCCTGACAGGTATATAAATCTTTCAAACGAAATAGAAAAAATTTCACCGAAAGAAATTTTATGCAATGACATTTTTTTCGAAGCAAATGGCAGAAAAAATATTTTATCAAGATCTTACAGCACAATCTCGAAACTGGATAAAAGCTATTTTGATTACGACAACGCTCTTTTAGTATTAAAGAGCCACTTTGATATGCAAAGCCTTAATAAATCGGACTTTTTTGATGCCGACAGCGCGCTTTATGTAAAATGCGCAGGAGCTGTATTAAAATATTTAGACAATAATAATAAGCAAGTTTTAAAATACATAAAAAAAATAGACAAGTATTCACAGGACGATTTTATGGTTTTGGATTCGTCAACAAGGCGAAACCTTGAGCTTACATCCAACATGGCGACAGGCGATAAATACGGCTCACTCTTATGGGTACTTGATAACTGCAAAACATCAATGGGCAGCCGCAAACTAAAAGAATGGATAGAAAATCCTTTAATAAAACATGTTAAAATAATTTCCCGTCAGGACGCCGTTGGAAATATAAGATCGGATATCATTTTAATGAACGACCTATCTGACGTTTTATCTAAAATATACGATTTAAAGCGGGTATCAACTCGAATATGCAACGACAGCTGCTCGCCTAAGGATATGCTGATGCTCTCTGCTTCAACAGTAGGAATTAAAAATATTAAAAACCTAACAAAAAATTCTAAAAGCAGTCTTCTTAAAGAACTTTCAGATAAGATAGACATTCTTGACGATATAAAAGAATTAATTGACGCCTCAATTTCAATTACCGCTCCGATAAACCTAAAAGACGGCAATGTAATAAAAGACGGTTATGACGAGGAAATTGACAAACTGAGAAACATCGCTAAAAACAGCCAAGGTATTCTTGCAAAAATGGAAGAAGACGAGCGAGAGAGAACCAAAATAAAAACGCTGAAAATAAAATACAATAAAGTTTTCGGCTATTACATAGATATAACAAACTCTTATGCTGGCATGGTGCCCGACAACTACATAAGAAAGCAAACGCTTGCCAATTCGGAACGCTATTATACTCAGGAATTAAAACAGCTTGAAACAGATGTGCTTACTGCGGAGGAAAAACTGATAAACAGGGAAAAGGAAGTTTTTCAGTCTGTTCGTCAGAGCGTTTATGACCAAATTGAGCGCATACTCGCAACTGCCGACGCTGTCGCGGAAATTGACGTGCTTATATCTTTCGCCCACACCGCATACATTAACTCATACTGCCGCCCCGAAATAACAGAAAGCGGTGAGATTGAATTAATTGATTCCCGTCATCCCGTAATAGAGCTAATCGATAAAAATAATGAGTTTATACCCAATTCATGCAACATCAATAACGCCGACAGACATATGCAGATAATAACCGGCCCCAATATGGCGGGTAAAAGCACATACATAAGACAAATTGCGCTTATTACTCTTATGGCTCAGACGGGAAGCTTTGTTCCCGCCAAAAGCGCGAAAATTTCAGTAGTTGACAGAATTTTTACGCGCGTTGGCGCAAGCGACGATTTGCTTACGGGCAGAAGCACATTTATGGTCGAGATGAGCGAAGTTGCCAATATTTTAAAAAACGCCACTAAAGACAGCCTTATAATACTTGATGAGGTAGGGCGAGGCACAAGCACATACGACGGAATGTCCATAGCGTGGGCTGTATGCGAGTATATCGCAAACGCTGAATTGCTGGGCGCGAAAACATTGTTTGCAACGCACTATCACGAACTTACGCAGTTAGGGCAGCGTGACGGGATTATTAATCTTTGCATACGGGCAGTTGAAAAAGACAGCGGCGTTATATTTCTGCGAAAAATACAAGAGGGCATAGTAGATAAAAGCTACGGCATAGAAGTTGCCCGCCTTGCGGGAATACCAAACAATATCATAGCGCGGGCAGCCGAAATATTACAAAGCCTTGAGCAAAAAGACCACGGAGAAAAAATTGACAGTCTTCTAAAATCCAACATATACTGCGCGTATTCAACGGATAACGCAAAATTAAATGAATGCGAAGAAAACGCGCTTGAAATTATAAAAAATCTGCAGGTAAACAGTATAACTCCGCTTGACGCGCTTAATATATTAAATGAACTTAAGAAAAATCTTGGAGAATAAAACTTGAGCGAAATTAAAGTATTAGATGATAACGTAATATCAAAAATAGCCGCAGGAGAAATTATCTCGCGGCCTTTAAACATTGTAAAAGAACTTATTGAAAACGCGCTTGACGCAAGTGCGGATAACATTATTATAAGCATTGATAAAAACAAAATATCAGTGGAAGACAACGGATGCGGTATAGGCAAGGCGTATATTGAGCTTGCATTTTTGCGCCACAGCACGAGTAAAATTAATTCGGAGCACGACCTCGAAAACATATCTTCATTGGGTTTTCGCGGCGAGGCTCTGTATGCAATATCCGTAGTATCGGAAGTTGAATTATATACAAAAACCGAAGATGAAGATGCAGGCACGCACTTTAAAATAAAAGCTGCAGAGCCTGTGTTAAAAGAAGACACCGCAAAAAACAAAGGCACAAAAATTATTATAAGCGAGCTGTTTTTTAATCTTCCCGCGAGGAAAAAACATCTCAAAAATTTTGATTACGAATTAAGGCAAATAACGTCACTTATAGAACAACTTGCAATTATCAACTGCGATATTTCATTTTCTCTAAAAATAAATAATACTACAAGGCTGTTTACATCGGGAAATTCCAACCTGAAAGAGACAATATATGAAATATACGGAAAAGATTTCACATCCAAGCTTATAGATTTTAAATACGAACAGTCTCCGCTGTACGCAAGCGGTTATCTTTGTGACCTTGGGGCAAAAAGCCGCGGGATAAAAATAATTTCCGTAAATAAAAGGCTTGTATCCTCCAAAACAATATACGCCGCCGCTAAACAAGCTTATGAAGAATTAATCGGGCAGGGTGAAGGCGCAGGGGATTATATACTGAATATAACTCTTCCTTATAATATGGTTGATGTTAATGTTCATCCTTCTAAAGAGGAAGTGCGTTTTGCAAATGAGACGCTTATCTTTATGCTTATAAAAAACGCTGTTAAAGAAGCGTTGTCCTCAATGAAGATAAACCCAGTTTTAAATAAATTGTTTTTAAATTTAGATGATGAAAAACAAGATGCAGAAGAGCCGATACAGGAAAAATTCGCAAATTTTAATTCATATAAATCAACCCAAGCAATGGCTTATATAACGGATATAGAAGAAGTAACAGAAGATGATGCCGATATGGCATCGCAGTACAATACCGAAAAATTAATAAGCTACGAATACATACAAAAGCCGTCTTATGATGCAATAGTAAACGATGAAGAATTATATGAAACCTCATCGTCGGGCATTGACAAAAACGAGCTTAAAACTCTTACAAGCCTTAAAATTTCGGGTCATATATTTAACAGATACATAATGCTTCAAGGCAAAGACTGCGTTTATTTAATAGATCAGCACGCGGCGCATGAAAGAATAATATACGAACTGCTTATGGCTGATTTGTTAAAAGACAGCGCAAAACGTCAGATACTGCTTGCGCCCGAGGAAATTTTACTTTCTGCATCGGATTTGCTTTTAGCAAGAGAGAACGCAGATATTTTAGATAAGATTGGTTTTGAGATCAGTTTTTTATCGGGCGGCATAAAAGTTTTAACAGTGCCTATAATAGCCTCGGAACCTCAGAATACGCAAATGCTTATAACAATTATTGACGGCATAAAAAATGATGATGTTAATGTCGTTAAAGACAGAAACGATTATATAATAAAAAAAGCATGTAAAGCCGCCGTAAAATCAGGGCGAGTGCTTAACGATATGGAAATCCGCAGACTGCTTACAGACCTTATAAAAACAAAAACTCCGTTCATATGCCCACACGGAAGGGATATAATAGTAAAAATGAAAAAAACTTTTATCGACAGCCTTTTCGGGAGATAGTTTATGGATAAAATAATTATCATAGCAGGGCCCACCGCTTCGGGTAAAACCGCTATGGGTATATCTCTTGCCAAATGCTATAACGGAGAGATAATAAGCGCTGACTCAATGCAGGTATATAAAGACATGAACATAGGAACGGCGACACCCGACGAGGTTGAGACGGAGGGCGTAAAACATTATCTTATAAATGAGCTTGAACCAAACGATGAATACAACGTCGCTGTTTTTATTATAAAAGCTCGTCAGTATATAGAAGAAATTATTTCTCGAGATAAAATCCCGATTTTAGTAGGCGGAACAGGCTTATATATAGATGCTTTGCTGTATGGATATAATTTGGGGAATAAAAGCGAAAATGTCAAAATAAAGAAAGAGCTGCAAGATAAGTTGGATAAATTCGGCGCGGAATATATGCATAATCTGCTTTGCGAGCTTGATCCTGCGGAAGCTGAAAAAATTCATAAAAATAATACTAAAAGGGTCTTGCGCGCTCTTGAAATATATTACTCGGCAAATGAGAAAAAATCGCAAAGTGTAAAAAAGTCATCCGCAGTTTGTGATGCAGCATATATTGCTCTTACTTACGAGCCCAGAGACGTGCTTTATGAACGTATTAATAAAAGAGTTGATATAATGTTTGACTCGGGGCTTTTAGAAGAAGCGAAAGAAATTTACGATAGAAAATACGATAAAAGTCTTCCCAGTATGCAGGCGATAGGGTATAAGGAACTGTTTGAATATTTTGACGGCAAAATTGATATTGACAAGTCTAAGGAAATTATAAAACAAAGAACGCGCAATTACGCAAAAAGACAGCTTACATGGTTTAAAAATAACGCAGACGTTAAATTCTTCACGGTAAATTCATTCGATACATTCGGCAAATTATTTGCCGGCGTATGCGAATATATAGATGAAAGGCTAAAAATATAAATGGAATTATTCACAAGTTACGGCATAAGTAAAAAAGTAATTGATTTTGTACAGAACTCAGAAGAAGCTCTTGTTAAAAAATTTAAAGAGCTCGATGAAATACTTTTATACAATCAGCTTAAAGTTCTTGCGTCTTTTAAACAAAACAAAGTTTCAGAAAGACATTTTATGCAGACAACCGGGTATGGCTATAATGACGAAGGCAGAGAAATAATTGATAAAGTATACGCCGAAGTGCTTGGCGCTGATGCTGCAATGGTTAGAAGCCAGTTTTTTTCGGGCACTCACGCTATTGTAACCGCGCTTTTCGGCGTTTTAAGACCTGGTGATACTCTGCTAAGCGTAACAAACGAGCCGTACGCCACAGTTAAAACCGCCATTTCTTCTGATAAAGCCTCGGGCACGCTTTCAGAATTTGATATAAAATATTCGCAGGTTAATTTAACTTCTTATGGCGAAATTGATATAGAGGCTGTTAAAAAGGCTATTGATTCAAGCGTAAAAATGATTTACATTCAACGTTCTACAGGCTATGACAACAGAAAGGCGATAGGCATTACCGAGATTAAGAATGTCATACGCGAAATAAGAAAAGTAAAAAATGATGTTGTTATTTTTGTCGATAATTGCTACGGAGAATTTATTGAAAAACTTGAACCCTCACAAGCTGGAGCGGATCTTATAGCGGGAAGCCTTATAAAAAATATCGGAGGCGGCATTGCCCAAAGCGGCGGCTATATAGCGGGCAGGGCTGATCTTGTTAATATGTGCGCGCAAAGGCTTAACACTCCTGGTGTAGGATTAGATTCCGGCGCAAATTTCGGACAAAACCGCAATATTCTTCAAGGTTTGTTTTTAGCTCCTAAAATCACGAACCAAGCGCTTAAAAACTCAATGCTAATGGGACACTGCTTCAAGAGGCTCGGATATAAAACATATCCGGATACAGACGATAAAAGAAGCGACATAATACAGGCGGTATGTTTTGATACTAAGCAGCAGGTGGAGCTTTTTTGCAAAGCTGTGCAGGAAGTCTCGCCTATTGACAGCCATGTCACGCCTTACGCGTGGGATATGCCGGGGTATGATACCGATGTTATAATGGCGGCGGGATGTTTTGTACAAGGCTCCAGTATTGAAATGAGCGCTGACAGCCCGCTTACAGAGCCGTATACAGTATATTTTCAGGGAGGGCTTACATACGAGCACGGCAAGCTTGCGGTAATGAATATTCTCGGAAAATTGAATTTAGTAAAATAAATCATAATTAATCAGATAATATGGGATATTTTATTATCTCCTTTTTTATTCGTAACAGCGATTTTATAGATATAAAATACATCTGGAAATAATAGGAAATGCTTATAACCCTATAAGGTGATTGTCTTGTTATGGTCACCTCAATTGAGTAATTTGAAAATGTGTGATTTATCATCTCGAAAAGGGATTTATATTTTCCATCATTTAGCATATGCTATTGTTATATAAAAACAAGGCAGGTATAAATTATGGAAAAAATTTTTATTCTCGGAGACTCTATATCAAAAGGAATAATATTTGACGATATAAAATTAAAGTATTCTCTTTGCGCCGACAGCTGCATACAAAAGCTTTTAAGTCTGTATCCAGAATATATAAAATGCAAGACAAGGTTTGGAGCTACTATTAAGTACGCGTACGATTATATAAACGAAAATCTTACCTCGATAAGCCAGGACTATATATTTATGGAATACGGAGGAAACGACTGCGATTTTAAATGGAATGAAATAGCTGCCGATCCTTACAAAGACCACAAGCCAAATACACCTCTGAACGAATACAGCGATGCAATGGAACAGATAATACAAAAAGCAACGAATGCGAAAAAAAAAATAATATTATCGACTATTCCTCCTATAGATTCACAAAGATATTTCAATTTTTTTACACAAAACGATAAAGAAAAAGGGGATAGAATTCTTACCTGGCTTAAAGAAGTGGAAAATATTTCAAGATGGCAGGAAAGTTATAACAATGTCATTTGGAAAAATGCAATAAAATATAAATGCCGGGTAGCCGACATACGCTCACCGTTTCTACAGACTATGAATTATCTTGACTATATCTGTACGGACGGAATACATCCCAATCAGCGCGGCCAGGAGCTTATTTACAACACTCTTAAAAATACTTTTAATATATAATATAATATCAAAAGCCGTCTAATTTAATTTAGACGGCTTTATTGTTCGTATAAGTGCATTATATTCTTCTTATAACTCCGCTGACTCTGCCGAGTATTTTCACATCTTTGGCTATTATAGGCTCCATAGATGAATTTTCCGGTTGCAGCCTGATATGGTCTTTTTCCTTGTAAAAAGTCTTAACGGTAGCCTCGTCGTCTTCAAGCATAGCAACTACAATTTCACCGTTTCGAGCGTCAGAAGTTTTTTGCACTATTATATAGTCTCCATTTAATATTCCGGCTTCAATCATACTTTCGCCTTTGACTGTGAGTATGAAACAATCATTGTTTTTGGCAAAACTCACAGGCAGAGGAAAGACCTCTGTTATATTTTCAACTGCCAGTATGGGCTGACCCGCGGTAATATTTCCGACAACGGGAACATTTATTATTTCTCCTACAGGCGCCATGAATGAAATTTCATTATCGTAATCGCCTTTTTTAACTATTTCTATAGCTCTGGGTTTCGTGGGGTCTTTTCTTATATAGCCTTTTGCTTCAAGTTTTTCAAGCTGTGAGTGCACCGAAGATGATGATTTTAAATCCACCGCTGTGCCAATTTCACGCACCGAAGGGGGATAGCCTTTATGTTTCTGCTCATTTATCATAAATTCTAAAATTTGTATTTGTTTTTTTGTCAGATCTTCGTACATAAACTTCACCTCTTTTAAAAGTATAATATGCAAAAATAAAAAAGTCAAACATTTGTTCTATTTTTTGTAAAAATATATTGACACAGAACGTATGTTTGCTATAATAAATGTAGAACAAATGTTCGCAAAAGGGGAGAAAGCAGTATGAGAAAAAGATACGTTGTAGTAAATAAAGCAAGATTTATAACGATTATGTGCATATTTTTTCTTATAATTCTTACGTTAATAAGCATTTTTGTATTGCCGCAGAAAATATCCTCAAAAAGCATTGATGCAAATACCGTTTATGTTGTAAAAAGCGGCGACCGTCTGTGGGACATAGCTTGTATGGTTAAAAGCGATGATGATATACGTAAAATAATAAATAATATAAGCCAAGCTAACGGCATTTCATCAGATGAACACATCTATCCCGGAGAAGTACTTAATATACCGTATGAAATGAGATCCTAACGTATTTTAACCTGTTTCGCGGCGTATTTGCGGGCTTCTTCGCTCGCAGCGGCATAATATTTTTTGGTAGTGTTTACGTCTTTGTGTCCGAGCACTTCAGCGACTAAATATATGTCACCTGTCTGCTGATACAGGTTTGTTCCAAATGTACTTCGAAGTTTATGGGGTGAAATATTCTTTAAAGGCACAGAAATATGTATATACTTTTTAAGCATTTTTTGAACAGAGCTAACTTGCATGCGTTTTTTTTGAAGCGAAAGGAAAAACGCGTTTTCACTTCCCAAATAAGGAATTATTTTTTTTCTTACATCGTAGTACTTAATTAAAGCTTCTTTTGCTTCATCACCGAAATAAAGTATCTCTTCATTGCCGCCTTTGCGCGTTATGCGGAAACTATTTGCCGAGAAATCTATATCAGCTATATCAAGACCTACAAGCTCGCTTATACGTATTCCCGTGCCTAAAAAAAGCGTTATAATCGCTAAATCGCGCTCAGAAGTTTTTTCATGATATTTCATCTGCGTCTTTGTCAAACTCGCGCCATATTCAATATTATCAAGCAGCGCAGCGCTTTCTGTATCTTCCATTCGTATAATGGGTTTCTGCTTTTTCTTTGGCATATCCACAAGAACAGACGGATTGTGCGAAATAAGGCTTTTTTTGTAGAAATACTTATACATACTCCTAATACTGCTTAATTTGCGCGCTTTAGCCGAATTTGAGTTTGAAAAGCTCATATTATCTTTCTCGTAGTATGATAAATAAGCCAGATAACGCTCAATGCACGTGCTGTCAAGTTCGTCAATGTCTTTTAAAGTTATATCCATAATAGAGGATCTGCCTTTAAGCATAGACTCTGATATAAGATAGGAGAGGAAGGTCTTGATATCGATAGCATACGCAATACGCGTTTTAATGGACGTGGAGGCGTCTATGCCTGTAAAAAAAGTTTTAATAAATGCAGGCATTTCATCAAGCATATTATTAAGTTTAATACTTAGGGAATAGGACAATTTTTTAGAATAATTGCTCATAAAAAGCTCCTAAAAGATATTCATATTAATATAATAACATATTGGCAATATTTGTCAATATACTTTATGTAAAACCTGTATTTAGCGGAATGTTATATGTATCAAATATAATGACTGTATTATGACTTTTATATAAAAACAACATGTTTTCTTCCTATTTTACGGTAATTATATATATGTTTTTTATAATTAAAAAAATATTGACGAATTATGTGTGTTTTAGTATAATAATCAAGCATCCTTACTTGTATATTTTAATATCTTGTATTGGTGCTTAAACGCAGGGGTATAGCTCAGTTGGTAGAGCAGTGGTCTCCAAAACCACGTGCCGAGGGTTCAAGTCCTTCTGCCCCTGCCAATCTGCTCCTTTAGCTCAGTTGGCCAGAGCACCTGACTCTTAATCAGGGTGTCCAGGGTTCGAGTCCCTGAAGGAGTACCATTTTGATAATGATATAATGATTTAATATATTAAATGTATCAATATAGGTACATTTTTTTATTTCCATATTAAATTAACGTTTATATATATGCAGAAAAAGTTTAACTCCCCTGCCCTTTTTATATTATCCAATGCGTTGCAAAATCTATAAAGAAGCATTTAATATAGCGTTGTATAATGAGATGTAAAACTAAATATTTGCGGGGATAATTATGGATAATTTTAGTTAGAATAAGCTCGTAAAGCTATAACGTCAGCAGTTAGCGAAAGTACAACCTTTTCAACATACTTTAGCTAAACGCAGAATAAATGCGTTATATATCGCAATAAAACTAATAAAAAGGCAATGATGAAGTTAACATATTTGAAATAAAGCAGCAGTCCTAAATTCAAAACTGCTGCTTTTATTAAAAAATATATTCTTAGTATGTTTTTTTAAATTCATATTATCAAGGGCAAATAGGCATAATATCAATATCTTCATGTCTATTTATCTCATTTTTTTCAAAATAAGCTTTTAAATTCATAGGCGCGAAAATACCCTTATCGGTGACAATTCCGTCACATAGTTTAGGCGGCGTTATATCAAACGCGGGATAATAACCTTTAACTCCGTCCATAGTAGTTTTTGTTCCCAAAGAATCCATTACAAGGGCTGCGTCTCGCTGCTCTATTTTAACGGTATCTATAAGAGGGTGCGCGGGATTAGGCGTTCCCGTCGCGAAATAAGGTATACCCCAGTAACTGGCGGCAAGCGCTATCTGGAATGTACCGACTTTGTTTACCACGTATCCGTCCATGGTTATTACATCGGCAGCTGACGTGAACACATCCACTTTCTTTTCTTTCATAGCGTATGCGGGCATATTATCTGATATTACCGTAACGTCAAAGCCCATATCACAGGCAACGCTTGCTGTAAGCCTCGCGCCCTGAAAATAAGGTCTTGTTTCGGGGCAGATCATTTTAATCGCATTTCCCCTGTTCTGACATTCGCGCAGAAGCGTTCCTATAATAGTCTCGCCGAAGCATTGTGTCATTATTGTTCCGCCTTGCGGTATTTTATCGGCTAAATGTTTTGCTATTAAGAAATGCTTTTTATAGTTATTGTTTATTCGCATAAAAGCGTAATCGAATAAAGCGTCAACAATGCTCTGACCGCTCTGTCCTGCCTGGAGGCATTCCCTTACAACTTTCATTGAACCTTCCGTGACTTGCTTCATTTTCTCTACCGTTGTAGGTCTTGCGTGAGATAGCGTGTATGCGGCTTTTTCCATATAGGAAAGCACGTCGCTCTCCCCTTTTTTCATCGCTTCATAAGCAGCCAAAGCCATGCCCATAGCCGCGGCGGTATAAGGTCCTCCGCTTTGCGTTACCATATCTGCAATCGCCTGCGCTACTTCATTATGCGTAGTGCAAGTTACGAATTTTATCTCTATAGGATAAATGCGCCTGTCAAGTATGCGTACTTTGCCGTCTTCATACCAAGCTACATTTTCAAATTTAAGTAAAAAACCCATTCCTTCGTCGTATCTTATCATTGTATTCTCCTTACTTTTTCTTGTAGCGCTCGAGCATAATTTGCACATATTCATCCGGGATAACAACAACATTTCCGTTGCCTTTGGCAAGCGAATATATTTTTGCCGCGTCCTCAATATAAACGGCTCTTATATGCGCCTGTGACAGGTTAGCGCCCACTGCTACTGTTCCGTGGTTTGCAAGAAGACAGGAATTACGGTCTTTAAGTATCTTTATAGCCTCAATGCCAACTTCCGCAGTTCCCGGTATCGCAAATTTTGCTACCTGAATATCTCCGCCGAGGAAAGGAACCATCTCAATTAAAATAACCGGAATAGTCTCATTGCTTACGGCAAATGAAGTCGCATAAGGCGAATGAGTATGCACAATTGAGCCTATTTCGGGCATTGACTTGTAAATTTCCGCGTGCATGCGCCATTCCGAAGACGGACGGTGCGGTCCTTCTAAAATTGTTCCGTCAAGCTTAAGCGCTATAATATCATCAATTGTCATTGTTGAGTAAGCTACCGAACTCGGAGTGATAAGCATAACGCCGCTATTTGCGTAATACGTGCTTAAATTTCCGCTTGTGCCCGCGAACAATGCCTCATCATATGATTGTTTTGCATAATTAAGCAGCTCCGCTTTACGCTGTGTGTAATCGCTCATTAAATGCTCCTTTAAAGTCTTTTCGCTCTTTCGAATGCGTCATATATGGTATTAATATAATCCAAGCCGTCCTGATAAGCCAATGCTCTGTTTTTTATAAATTCTTTTGCAGAAAGTACGCAGACGCGCTCTGCAAGAACTCGCTTGCTTTCATCTTCTATGCCAGCGATATCCTTGACTTTTGCTGTGCCTATTACGCGTCTGTTAAGCTCAAGCCCCGCAACGCCTGCAGTATCTGACAGGATGCCCGAAATATACAGATCCCCGAAACCTTCGGTTTTCGCCATAGCGTCAGTTGTTTCTTCTTTTAATATTTTAAGCGCTTTTTCCTTAAACAAATCTATGCACTTTATAATAGTATCTTCGGCCCATGAGATGAATGCATCTTTTTCGCTGCCTTCTGACATAGTAACCTGCGTGTTCACCCACGCGAATATTAAATTGGCTATTAAGTTGCCCGCATCATACCCTGCGGGAGCATAGCACGCAAATTCAGGGTCTAGTACTTTTGCAGAACCCTGTTTTATCATAATTGAACCTGTATGCAAGTCTCCGTGTATCAAAGACTGTGCGTTGGATTTAAATTCTTCTTTTAATTTTGCGACTTCTAAATGCAGATCCATATCATCGTAAAGTTCTTTTTTCAGAAACTCTTTATTAGGCTCAAACTCTTTGTTCATACCGAGTGTGTTTTTGTAAGGTTCTGTATATACAAGTCTTTCCGTTATTTCGCAAAGATTGGGGTTTGTAAAGCTTTTAGCAAGCGCTCTTTTTTCCTGCGGTTTAATAACATTGTCCGTAGTTTTGATAAGAGTATTTGCCATGAAGGTTGATATTTGCTCTGCGAAACCGGGAAATATTTTGTGCGCAATCATGGCGTAACGCATATTTTCGTAATCTTTCAAATCCTCCATGCATATGCAGCACATAACGGGATCGTATAAATACACCTGCGGTACAAGACCGGGCGCAAGTTTTTGCTGAATGCTTAGTATTTCCGCTTCAATTCTATTATGTTCAAGACCGATATCACGCTTGGAAGAACGAACCTGAACATCCGAATGTTTTATAATTAAAGACTTCCCGCTTTTCTCGTCAACCACTCTGAAAACAAAATTTATATTGCCGTCCCCTATTTCATTGCATACAAGGCAGGCGTTTTTATCAAAGAAATCGAGTTTCTCGTATGCAAACTCTATTACGTCTTGTTCTGTCAGTTTAAAATGTTTATCAAATTTTGCCATAGAATAATCCTCTTGCTTATTAAAATTTTAAATGGTTAATTTTTATTTACGCTACATATACAGTTAATATGATACAGCCGTAAAAACGCTGCTCGCCTGTGGATATCGCAAGACGAATATCTTCGCCGCGTGCTTTTTCATAAAATTCCATTCGTCCGCAGCTGCTTATTTTTACTTTTTCATCAAAGAGAGTTTTAACTTCTTCCATTATCTCAGTTGTTCTTCCATCGCCGGGCATCATCACTTCCGCGGCTTCGAAATTAACGCTTCCCATAAGAGCTTTAAGCACTTCCGTAACCGTAGGCTGTCCTTTCGTAAGACCTAAATAGACTTTTTCTGCATTTCCGCTTTTATACGCAAGAGGATAATTACCATCAACAATCAGGATTTTATCACCGTGACCGCAGTAAGCGAGTGTGCTCATAATTTGGGGATTAATGCAGGAATTTTTAAGCATAATACTACCTCCGTAATTTATTAATTTTGCGGCAAATAAAGCGTGTATTGAATATTTAACCACTCATATATTACTTTTTTAAACTATATTTAGTCTACCACAAAAAATTTTATTATCAATAATAATTAGTATATTAATTGTCTTTAAATACAGTATAAACTCATATGTTTTTTTATATGTTTAACACATTTTTTTATTTATGAAAAAGTGCATAACCCGTAAGTTATGCACTTGATTATAAATATTGAGTTTCGCTGTTAGAATAATTGTTTTAATTATGCGGAAATTCTGTTGTCTAAACCCGGAGGAAGTTCTCCTGCTTCTTCGAGTTTTCTGTATTTCTTTACATTTACTAAGCCGAGTGTGAACATCGGTATTATAAGTATGAAAATGTAGATGTAACCAAGGTAAGCGTATCCTTTTTGAACTATTACTAACAGTCCTAACTGAGATACCATCCAGATTACGATTAGCCACATTGTAGAAATGATTGCGTTTTTGAGTTTTTGGTTTTCCATCTTTTTGAACA
>DIVZ01000001.1 GCA_002423395.1 Eubacteriaceae bacterium UBA6119 | reverse complement strand
TTTTACCTTCACCTGTTTTCATTTCGGCGATATTGCCTTCGTGAAGCACTATGCCGCCAAGCAGCTGAACGGGGAAGGGTTCAAGCCCTATGGTTCTTTTAGAAGCTTCTCTTGCTACAGCAAATGCTTCTGACAATATGTCATCTTCGCTCTGCCCGTCTTTTAATCTTTGTTTAAACTCTAGTGTCTTGCCTCTTAGCTCATCATCGGACAAAGCTGCCATTTGATCATATAAAGCTTCGATTTGTGCTACCCGTTTAAAATATTTATCTATTTGGCCTTTTTCCATGCCTTGTGATATCTTTGAAAATAGTCCCACTCTTTATCCTCCTAAACCGTAATGATTTAATAAATTATTATAACATATGTATTTGAAAATAAGAATAAAAAAAGGCTCAAAGAGCCTTTTGCGCATTTATTATTTTTTAATCCAAACGTACATTGTTTTTCCGTCTATCTCAAATTCAACTCTTTCGTATTCGTCTTTTGTACCGTTTTTATCTGATGGTACACCCTCAGTAAATTCTTCATTTTCAGCGTTGATATCCGGCGCTTGAGACGCAGTTATATTATCGTTCTTAACCTGTCCGGATTTAAAAGGTGAATTGCTTGCCGCTTCTTCCTGTTTTTTTAATTCGGAAAAAATTTCTTTTCTTATAAATTCTAAGTTTTGAGTGCTGTCAAAAGCAATTATAGGTTGTTGTTCTATTTCGGACTCTTTTTTCTTAGGTTCCGGTTCATTGCTTTTTCTGAATTTATAATTTGGATTTTCTATAATTCTTCCGTTTTCAATTATAAACGGATTAGTCGTATCAACGCCTTCTGCTGAATATGATTCGTTTTGCTGATTTTTATCATATTCATTTCTTATATCGTCAAACAAGTCGATTTTGGGCTTTGATACATAATTTTCTGTATCTGCCATCTTTGGAATGCTTTTTGATATTATTTCTTCATCTTCGTCTATTTTTAATTCTATGGGCGCAGACTGAGCTTTTTTATGTTTGTCAAATATATTAAGCATATAGTTGAGCATTTCATCGGCATTATCCGATTTTTGCTGGGTAAGTTCTTCGTCGTCATAATCATCTATAGCGGTATCATCATTTTTAATTAATTCCGACACTATATTTTGTATTTCCTCATCATCAACAAGCTGCAAATCATCATCCGATATTTTTTCTTCAATAAGCTGTTTATTATTGATATCTGGCTGTAAATCATCAATGAGTTTTGCAATATTCTCATTTTCTTGTTCCGGTTCTGGTTGCATTTCAGGTTCCATAATCGGTTGAACAATAACAGGTTCTTCAGCATCCGCGGGCTCTGAAACTAACTTATCAAATATATCTGGCTCTTGTGGTGGAATCTCTTCGTCTTTGGCAGTATCAAAGACTTCTTTTTCGTCTTCTTTTTTGTTAATATTGTCAAGTTTCTGCAAAAAGCTGTCAAATTCATCGTCATCTGATAAATCTGCGGCAAAATTTTCAAGCTCATCGTCGAAAGCTAACTGTATATTATCTTTTTTCGTACTCTGTAAATCATCAGCTAAAAGCGAATCATTATTATAATCATTTATTTTGTTTTTCTGTAAATTATTTTGAGTATCGCCCAATCTTGACGCTTGCTTAGATGATATTATGGGAGCGGCTAAATTTTCCGGCGACTCTTTTGTAGCTTTTGCAATTTCATCCAGATTAAATTCGCTCGTATATTTAAGCTGGTCTGTATATGCAAGTCTTTCCTGCGGAGTGGCTTTTCTTGCCTGCGGTACGACCATCATTTTCTGAATTATGAAAAACATGCTAATTGCTATTATTATATCTCCCGCGCTTATAGGCAGCCCTGTTACGCCAAGGGGAATGCCTATTATTTTACACAGGCTCATGACATACGGATTTGTTATTGTAAGCTGATTAGTTGCGCCGAAATATGATAAATAGAACTGTCCGTTATCTGTTATCCTAGCCATGTCAAGCGCCGATTGAAGTATAGGCATTTTCCCGCCGTTTAAAAACGTTGCGGTAAAATTAAGACCCACGCCGACAACAAGTATATAAGACCATACGTTGTGCAGATTAAAGACGACAGTTATCATTATAAGCACGTATACGGCAAAGTATATCCAGTATGAATAGTCCAGTACAAACTGTATTTCCATAATTGTTCCGACAATATATCCCGCATATAATATAAATGCAAGTATAAGCAGATACCACAAACTGAATCTGAAATAACGGATATTTGAAAATCTGCCTTTTCTTATCAATGCAACAATGATTGACAGGATAATAAAAACTACGTACATAGCGACCTCGCAATATTTATATTGTTATTTTGTTTTTTTTAAAGTTCGGGCTCTATCAAGCCGTAATTTCCGTCTTTTCTTCTATATATGACGTTTACGTCCTCCGTCTCGTCATTTAAAAACACGAAAAAGTTATGACCAACAAGTTCCATTTGAAGGCTGGCTTCCGAAGGCGACATAGGTTTAAGAGCAAAATGTTTTACTTTAACAATTTGCTTTTCTTCCTCGCCGTCTGTATCAATAGTTTGATTGCCTGAATCATACCTGATACTTTCTGTTCCCTTTATTTGTAGTTTCGACTTATATTTTTTTAATTGCAAATCTATTTTATCTAAAACTAAATCTATGGCATTGCTACCGTCTATTCCTGTTTCTTCGGCTTTAATTAAATTTTTATTAAAATAAATAACTAAATCAAGAGTGACTCCGACTTTTACCATTTTGAATGTTGCGCTTACTTTTGTTTCCGAATCTAAAAATTTGTCGTATTTTTGAAGTTTGTTTTCAAGGGATGATTTTAATTTTTCACTTGAACGCATATTTTTGAAATAGATATTAACTAACATTATTATTCCCCCCTTAATTAAACCTTTTTGGTATTATAACACTTTTGCATATATAATAACAATACAAAAATGAAAAACAAATTTTACAAATTTGTTAAAATTATATTCCTTTAATACGTTTTTGAAGCTAAAACAGCAAAAAATACCATATTTGCGCCGTGTTTTTTAAGCGCCTCGCTGCATGCGTTTATTGTTGCTCCTGTTGTCAGCACATCATCCGTAAGCATAATATTTTTATTTCTGACAACGCTGTAATCAGTAATATCAAAACTTTCTTTTAAGTTTTGCTCCCGCTGAGATTTTTTAAGCCCTATCTGATCGGCAGTAGCTTTAGTTTTTATAAGTACGTTACTGTTTATTCTTATTCCGCTTTCTTCGCTTAATGCAGAGGCTATTATTTCCGCCTGGTTATATCCTCTGGTCTCTAACCTTTCTTTATGCAAGGGAACAGGCAATATTATGTCGCAATAAGATAAAATATCGCTTTTGCGGCATATATCGTAATAAAGAAGCGAGCCAAGTCTTTGCGCAAGCTCAATGTTGTTGCTGTATTTTATGCTGTATATTATCGGAGCTGTATGTCTGTCGTATACAAAAAGGCTTATACCTCTGTCATACGAATATTTGTTTTCATAGCATATATTGCATACTTCTCCGCCTTTTATGGATCTGCCGCATATTTTACATGTATACTTTTGTTGTGTGAAAATAATTTTAGCACATTTGACACATATAACATGAGTATCATCAAGCAATATTTTTCCGCATGACGGACAATACGGACAACTTGGATAAAAAGCATGTAAAAACTTGTTTGAAAGCTTGCTAAATATTGTTTTCATATCTGATTCGCTCTGCTAACGCGGTTCTTCTCTCTACTGAATTATTGTTGTTTACCATCATTTGAATAATGCGCTTGCTGCCCACTAAAACAACTGTATCTTTGGCTCTCGTAACGGCAGTATACAACAAATTGCGGCTTAAAAACTGACCGTAGCCTTCGCACATTAATATTATTGCCGCATTAAATTCGCTGCCTTGGCTTTTATGAGTTGTTATGGCATATGAAAGCATAAGCTGATCCGCATCCTCAAAAGCGTAATGCACAATTCTTTCCTGCTCAAACAATACTGTAATAAGTTTGTTCTCGGTATTAATGCTTTGAATAACGCCTATGTCCCCGTTAAAAACACCCATTCCTGTTTGCGCCGTTAAAATATTCGTCCAAATAGCGGAGTAGTTATTTTTTATCTGCATTACTTTATCGCCTTGCCTTAAAGTATAACTTAATACATTTTTTTCTGCTTTATCTTTACTTGGCGGGTTTAAAGCATGCTGAAGCTGTTTATTAAGATTCTCAACGCCGGTAACGCCTCTTTTAACATGACTTATAACCTGAATGTCATAAATAGGGTCGTAATTCTTATAAACAGTCAGCCTGTTTGTGCAAAGTTCAAGCACTTTTTGCACAGCCCTATCCGGAGCAGGAGCGTCCATGAAGAAAAAATCATCGCTTTTATTATCTATTACAGGCATTGTGCCCATATTAATATTGTGCGCATTGTATACAATCATACTGCGCTCCGATTGTCTGAAAATTTTATCGAGTTTTGATGTGCTTGCAATATCGCTTGCGATAATATCTTTTAAAATGTTTCCGGGCGCAACCGAAGGCAGCTGGTCTGCATCCCCTACAAGAATAAGCTGCATCTTAACATTCATAGCTTTAAGCAGATAATACAAAAGCTTTATATCAATCATTGAAGCTTCATCTACAATAATGCAGCCGCCTTCAAGGGGATTATCCTGATTTCTTAAGAAAATCATTTTATCATCGGATGAAAAAGTGTATTCAAGCAGACGGTGGATAGTTTTTGCCTCAATGCCGCAGGAGCTTGATAGTCTTTTAGACGCTCTGCCCGTAGGAGCGCAAAGAAGAGTTTTTTTACCGAGCTTCTCAAAAATATAAAGTATGCATTTTATTATTGTTGTTTTGCCTGTTCCGGGTCCGCCCGTTATTACAGACAGACCGCTTCCTATGCTTGCATAAACAGCCTTGCTCTGGCTTTCATGAAACTTAATATTAAAAAGTGCTTCGTATTCTTTTATTAAATTGTTTATTAAATCTTTTTCGATGAAATGCGAATTATTTTTGTAAATATTAAATAAAAGCTTTGCGGATTCTTTCTCCGCCGTATATAAATCGGGCAGATAATAAACATTTTCTTCGTTAATTTGGCAAAGAATTATTTTGCCTGTTTTGCATAAAAACTTCAGCGCGTCCGCAACTATATCATCATCAACATTTAATATACTGCTTGCGGCTGAGATTAAGTCGTCTTGCGTGCTGTACATATCGCCTCTCTGGCTTATAGTTGATAATATATAATTTACTCCTGCGCGCACTCGGAATGAGGAATTTTCTTCAATACCCAAAGCAAGCGCTATTTTATCGGCTGTTTTAAAGCCTATGCCGTCAATGTCTTCAATCAGCCTGTATGGATTCTGGCTAACAACAGCTATTGCAGTACCCTGATATCTTCTGTATATTTTTAAAGCAAAAGAAGTGCTTATGCCATAATTTTGCATGAACATAATCACTTCTCTCATTTGTTCCTGGTCTATAAATGTCTGCGCTATTTTCTGCGCCGTTTTTTCACCTATTTTAGGCACTTTAGTAAGTTGTTCGGGGTGATTTTTTATTATGTCAAGCACGTTTGTTCCGAAATAATTTACTAAATTTTCAGCGTTTGCAGGCCCTATTCCTTTAAACAAACCTGATGATAAATATTTTTTTAACGCCTGCGTATTCGCGGGAATATTGATTTTATATTTTAAAGCATTAAATTGTCTTCCGTATATTTTATGCTCGGTAAAATTACCGTAAACGGTAATGTTTTCACCCTCGGTAATCTGCGGAAAGACTCCTGTTACCACTTCCATTAATCCGTCTTTATTTAAATCAAATACGGTGTAGTTGTTGTATTCGTTGAAGTATACTATCTGCTCTACGATTCCGCTTATTTCGTCCATTGCTTTTCCTTAATATAAAGTAAAAATATACTATTATATTAACATATGTTATTGTCTGCCGCAACAAAGCAATATTTTATTATCGTTTAAGAAAACTTGAAGCTATTGCGTCGGTTATAACATTTGCCATATCCACTACTAAAGACAGGCGTATGTCTGACAGAGGATTAATGTATTTGGTGTTGACGATGCCGGTAATGTTTAAATCGCCTATAGGGGGAAGAACATTGCCCGCGCCTATGCCGGGATGCAGACAACCTCGCTCAAATGATATAAGCCCGACACGTTTTAAGCTTGCGCTTAAGGCGGCGTCTACCGCGAGAATTTTATATTCGGGATAAGAAGCCCGTATATGAGAAAGCTTATCGTTAAAATTTACGGCATGCACCGGGTTTCTAAGTGTGCCCAAAACCGGAACAGGAATGTTATATTCTAAAAGTCTGCTTCCTATTAACGGCCCTAAACAATCACCAATGCACAAATCTGTGCCTATGCATAAAACAATAAATTTTTTATGTAAATATGATTTCATATGTTTTGATAAGATATCCGCGGCGCCTATATCGTGAGTATTTACTGTAATGATATTTTGTGAAGGCGCGATATCGGGTTTGCTTACTATTTTAGGTTTAAGGGCTTTAAATCCGGGCAGAACAGCGGAAATTGCCGAAAAAACTTTATTTTGCATAAAAAATACCTCTTAATGTATTTAAGAGATATTTTAATATTACTATATTATCACTATTTGTAAAAACACGGAGACGGTTAAAAATATCGCAAAAATCAGTCAAACCACAAGTTAAAGTTTTCCTTATTCTGTATAGCGTTTAAAATACGCTCCTCGCATTTGGGAATTTGTTTTTTCATGCTAAGTATCATTTGCTTCACTTCCTCACGTTTGCTTTCTCCGTCGGCCGGGCAGTTTTTATGCATTACGGGAAGAGCGAGTTTGTTTGACTGGTATACTATTTCTCTTTCCCAAATGTAAATCATCGGTCTTATAAGAGTTACCTGTTTTCTGTCCAGATATGTTACGGGCTTGAATGTATGCATTCTGCCCTCGTAGAGCATTGATAAGAATAGCGTCTCAATCGCGTCGTCTGCGTGGTGGCCGAAAGCGAGCTTGTTTATGCCAAGTTTCAGTATTGCGTCATGCAGAGCGCCTTTTTTCATCTTTGAGCATAGAGCGCAAGGGTTCTTTTCTTTGCGTTCTTCAAACACAACTTGAGCAATATCCGTCTTGACTATATGAAAGGGTACTTCCAAGTCATCACACATTTTTTGTATTTTGCTGTAATCAGTGCCTTCAAAACCCAAGTCAACGATTATTGCCTGTAAAGTGTATTTAACGGGATAAAACCTTTTGAGTAAATTCAATGCATACAAAAGCATAAGGCTGTCTTTGCCGCCCGATACGCCTACGGCTATTACGTCATTTTCTTCTATCATGGCATATTCCTGCATTGCGCGCCTCATGCAGGAAAGTATTTTTTTCATAGTTTTGCTCCTATTTAAACAGTAGGAAATATTATATCATAAAAAATAAAAAAAGCAGGCAAAGCCTGCGGGGTAGTTAAAGAAAAAATTTTATAACTCTATAGTAGTTTCTTGTTTTGGCAGACGTTCATTAACAAATTTATATAGATTGCATTTTGAGATAGCATATTTATCAAACAAATCTTCTTCAACAGTTAAGACTGTAGAAAATACTATTTCATTTATTTCATCTTTATTTGATAAGTAGCGAATAGTAATCGAATTTTGAGTGCTCTGCCTGATATTCATAACAGACGTAACTTTATTTGTATATTGGAATGAATTAATTTTAGATAAAGATAATATAATTTTTGTATTAATATATTCAAGAGGTGTTATAGTCAATTTTTCGTCATCCGCAAAAAGATAACATGATGCATTTTCAACTAATTCTTCAATCCCTTCTAAGTATCTTAACATCAATACGCATTTTGCATTAGTCAATTTCAAACTATTATTATATTGTAATGCTATCTTTTTCTTATTTTTATTAACTAAAAAAAAGTATAGACAAAACAAAGCAAAAGCAAGTATGAAGAAAAATAAAATAAGTCCATAACCTTCCATTTAACCACCTCTTTTAATCGAATAAACTTTATTAAAAATACGATATGACAATATTATATATATATATATCAATTGTAAAGTGCAGCATTAAAACTTTTTATTGACAGCGCATAAAACACTCAATATAATAAACAATAGTTTAATAGACAAATAAACCTTATAAAGAGCAGACGAGGGACGAGCCTGTTGACTCTGCGGCAACCTGCATGGCAAGGTGCCAAAACTCACAGCAATAGCTGGATGATGAGGGTATATAAACTTTTTAAAGCCTCCTTGTTCAGAGGTTTATTTTTTTGAAAGGAGTTTATATGAGAAAATTATTTACATCAGAATCCGTAACGGAAGGACACCCCGATAAAGTTTGCGACCAGATTTCCGACGCGGTGCTTGACAGCATTTTAGCGCTTGACCCGATGGCGCGCGTAGCGTGCGAAGTGGTGGTAAACACGGGGCTTGTACTTGTAGTCGGTGAAATAACGACCGAATGCTATGTGGATATAGCTAAAATAGCTAGAAAAACAATAAAAGAAATAGGATACGACAGAGCGAAGTACGGCTTTGACGCCGAAACGTGCGGCGTTATGGTGAGTATAAACGAGCAGTCGGGCGATATTGCTATGGGAGTTGATAAATCTCTCGAAAGCAGAGACGGACAAACTGATAAATATGAGACCACAGGAGCAGGCGATCAGGGCATGATGTTCGGTTACGCTTGTGATGAAACAGATGTTTACATGCCTCTTCCTATATACCTTGCAAATAAGCTTGCAAGACGGCTTGCGGAAGTGAGAAAAAATAAAATTTTAAAATATCTGCGACCGGACGGTAAAACTCAGGTAACCGTGGAATACGATGAAAATGAAAAACCTAAGCGCATAGACGCAATAGTAATATCGGCACAACACAGCGACGATGTAACGCCGCAAGAAATAAGAGCTGATTTGATTAAATATGTAATAAATGAAATCATACCCATAAATCTTTTGGATGAAAAAACAAAAATATATATTAACCCGACAGGGCGTTTTGTAATAGGAGGACCTCAGGGGGACAGCGGGTTAACGGGAAGAAAAATAATAGTTGACACATACGGCGGATACGCACCGCACGGCGGAGGAGCTTTTTCGGGCAAAGACCCCACGAAAGTAGACCGCTCGGCTGCGTATATGGCGCGTCATATAGCAAAAAATATTGTAGCGGCAGGAATGTCTAAAAAATGCGAAATACAAATATCCTACGCCATAGGCGTTGCGAAACCTGTATCCGTCTATATCAATACTTACGGCACAGGCGTTATAGACGATGATAAAATCTCACAAGCGGTAACAAAAGAGTTTGATTTGCGTCCTGCGGCTATTATAGAATACCTTAATTTGAGAAGACCAATATACAAGCAGACATCAACATACGGTCATTTCGGAAGAGACGATTTAGACCTTCCGTGGGAACAGGTAAACAGAGTTGAGGATTTAAAAAAATATATAAATTAAAATTATTTAACAAATCGGAATATATTTATATTCCGATTATTTTTTTATGTTTTTTATATAATTATAATATTGGGTTTCCCAAGCTGTATTAGAAGTCCATTGTTCCGATTGATTATCTAAAAAAAACTGCAGCAAATTTAATTCGGCAGCTTCAAAGGTTTCAAATAATGCAATACATTCTTCGCTCCAAAAGCAATCGCTTAGAACTTCAACTAAGTCTTGCAGGCTATGAACTTTTTCTTTTAGCAAAGCGATTTTGTCAAAGACTGAGTTGCAGTTGTTAATTTCATCAATTAATTTGATAAGTTCTTCATCGTCCATTTGCTTTTTATCAAAGAATGACACGCTATGAATTTTGTCAGGCAGCTTATAAGATAGTGAAAGAAAGATTTTATCCAAGCATTTAGAAGGCAGCGCTGCGGCAACTCTGGGATAAATGTGCAGTGCCGTATTTTTCAGGTATTCAATTTTTGCAGTGTCTTTGATTTGCAAACTGCTGCAAATTTGGCTTGCAGCTTTGCGAAGTTCTATTTCGGCGTGTTGCCTTGACCACATATTAAAACAGCGCAATAATTTATCGCGATGAAAATCGGTAATATCCAATGCGAAAATATCTTCATGCAATAAAGCTAGAGCAAACGCATTGACAGCGACGGGTTCATATAAGTTAATAAGCAAATCTTTGTAATCAGGGCAATAGCTGCGCAGAAGCGCTACGATAATCCCTTTATCAAAATGACTGCAAAACTCGTTTTCAATTAGCAGACTTCTTAAATATTCATTGATATATTCAATGCCCTGCAATTCTTTATTTAATGGATGGCATAGTTGATAATCAATATCACATTGTATTTCATGCGCGTAAAAACGATAGTCATAATCTTTAAAGAAATTGCCTATTTCTTTTAACGTATCAATATAGGATTTATTATCAATCTTTTGTGAAGTGCTTCTAACCAGCTTGAGCAGTTTTTTACCTTCTTTTATCTGCAGTTCAATTTCAGTCCATGCTAATTTTAATAACTGTCCGGGCTCGGTGTCTTTTAAAAATAATATCGAATTGCCGGTTTGTTTTAGGAAAAGACTAATTGAGAAACAAATCGATTGATATAGATCTTCTGCAATTTCTATGGGCACGGAACTGCTGTCGTCCATAGTATACCGATGAGTGCGCTTTGCAAGTAAACTGAAAAGTTTCATTTGGATGTCTAACACATCATCATCGCTAAGAATACCATCCTGCAATGCCTGATTTGAAATGAGCGCAAGGTAGTTGTTATTGCTATCGCTCATTGCGTTTCCCAAAAGGATATTTTCTGCCATATCTTAAATCTCGGCAAAGCTCTTCCAAAGATGTTCCCGTAAGATATTCAAGTGAGCCTTGGCATTCATCGTCAAAATGGTTTTTCATATATTCAATTAACTCATCATCAGAGATGCGCTCCATAGACTCGTTCTTAAAATAATAAAAAATTTCTTGAAGTTCAATTATGGTATCGACGTAATTTTCCTGAGAGATATAGGGCGAAGCACAAAATGCGTCTACTAATTTTTTCAAAATACCCGTTCCGAACTCAATACGGCCTGTATCTTTAAGCGCGTTAAAACGACTCATAACCATAGTATCAATTTGCTGATCAGACAAATACAGACCATATTGAGCTGTTTTGGTATTACATTGACTAAGTTCATTTATTGCTTGTTTTTTTTGCATATCTACAAGCGCTAAGCTAAAATTCGTATCCAATTGCACCACCTCTATAATAAGCATAACTATAAAGCGCCTGTATTGCAAGACTTGAATTTTTTTATGTTTTGTGGTAATATAAATTCAGAAAATAAAGATAACCCGTTGGCAAATTATTGCTGACGGGTTTTATTATAATAAAAAATGCGCGTATTATACTTTTTAGCATATATTTAATTTATCAGCATAGTAATTAGAACTACCTTTTTTGAAAAAGCAATAATTTTTATAAATAAAATATCAGTTTAATAGTGCTGGGAGGAATTTTCTTGAAAGACGGAATACATTGCCCGAAACTGAATTTCACAAATGAAAACCTTCTAAAACATGCATTAAAAAACGGTAAAAGTATTGCTGTTATATTTGATTACGATAATAATTTTGAAAATAACATATATTCGGGAGAATTTTTAATATACAGTTCAAAATACATAATTAAAGCCGGAGGATTTGAATGTATTTGTATTGATAATGATACTCAAACATTATATCCGCCTGCGCTTATATCGGCGTTAGGTCTTATTTGCGATATTTATAAAGATGATGCGAAAAGGCATACGCCTAAGCATTTTTATGAATATGATATCCACAGCGCGTTTAATAAGATAAATGGAAATATTATAAGTAGGAAAAGCGATATAAAAAGCTTTTTTAACGCTGCCGCGTTTTTAATGAATATATCAAATGTTGAAATGAAAGAATTAGCTCTTAAACATTTAAAAAATATTAATAATGAATACGAATTTAATATTCGATACACAAATAAAATGTTTATAGTCGGAATAAAAGACATAATTCTGGGACTGTTAGCTGATATAAAAAAAGACGAAAAAAAAGAAGTTATGTCTGCTAAGTTTTATAAAAGCATAATTGATATTTCTGTTTTTATGTGCAAGGATTTAAGAGAATTTCACGGAATAAATAAAGTGCTGCTTGCGGGTAAAATGTTTGAAGAAGATGAAAACTTGCGAATAATAGAAAATGAACTTATACGCAACAGGTTTAATGTCTCTTACAATTTTTCTGACATCCAATAAATATTAATTGAATAATATGTCAGCAAATAAAAATTGAATAAAATCTATAAATATGTTATATTATTTAAGCCGTACTATGCGGGGAGTCAGCGGTGCCTTGTAACCTGCAATCCGCTACAGCAGGGCAGATGCCCGACCGAGGTAGGCTTATTATAGGTTAAAGAGAATATATTTTGAGGTGTTGACCATCGGGCTCCGTGCAATACTATTCGGCGAACCTCGTCAGGTCCGGAAGGAAGCAGCGATAAACTGATAGCAGTATGTGCCGCGGATATACCTGGTGCGAGCTGATGGTATAGACTCACTTATAATAAAATATCGAAGAAGGGCGTACGGCTTTACATGATGAAAACTCTCGGTTTTTAACCGAGGGTTATTTTATTCTCAAAAACTTACTATAATTTTACAAATAGTTTGAATTCCATATCTGACATAATTTTTAAATCTAAGTAGATATAATGAAAAAAAGTTTAAAGGATAACTTTTCTAATAACTCATTAGCGGGTTGGAAGGAGATAGAATGCAGACTGTTTCCCAAACAAAGGACAAGTTCGGGCTTAAAGAGAAAATAAAAAAACTTCAAATAAAATCGTACATAATTTATGCTGTGTTATCGTTTGTTATAGGAAGAAGCGTCATTTTAGGAGAATTGTCTCCTTTTGTTTTCGGGTTTCTTGCGTTTGCGATACTCGATTCAAATAAAAAAATAACGCCTGCTTTTGCAATTTTAGGAACTCTTACAATAGGCGATGCAAGCCTGAGCATCAGAGTCGCAATTGTGCTGGTTTTGCTGTATGGAGTAAAATACGCGAATTTTTTTAATTCAAAAAATATTTATAAAGCAATTATAGCGACAGGATGCACAATTATAGCTTCGCTTATTATAATTCTTATTATGTCAAAACCTGCTATAAGTTATATAATATACGGCGCAGAAGCGGTATGCGCATTCTGCATGTATTATGTTTTTAATATAGGTATTAACTCAATAAAGACATACCCAAAAAGAAAATCACTTGCTGATGAAGAAATTATAAGCGCAGGCATTATATTAATAGTCCTCTTAGTAGCTTTAAACGGCTTGGTTTTTTATCGTTATAATATTATGATGATGTTTGCCATTTTCTCAATATTGCTGTGCGTATATTACGAAGGCATTAAAGCGGCGCTGCCCGTATCCATTCTTATATCTCTAGCGCTTGTTTTAAGTGAAAACGCCGATATATCAGTAATGGCTGTTTTATCATTCGCGTCTCTGCTTGCATGTATAGGCATGAAATTAAATAAAGTTACCGCGGCAATAGCGTTTATATTGGGGATGACCGCAATTTTGGGATATGCGGACGGACTGAGCGGAATATTTTCATATATAAAAGAAGCGGCCGCGGCGGCTGTTTTGTTTATAGCGCTGCCTGCTTTTAAAAAAGAAGTCGGCATTGCGGAAATTAAAGATAAGGATTTAAATAACGAAGCACTAAATATTTATATGAAGCAGCAGATGGACAAGCAGAGGGCGGCTCAAAATGTGTTATATATTAAAGACGAAAAAAGAAGCTTGCCAGCAGATAAAAGCAAAACAATACTGGGACATATTATAAAAGATGTTTGTTCGCTTTGTTATATGTACAATAACTGCTGGTCTATAAATGCTAACAATAAAATATCGATGTTTACTGACAGCGTCAGAAAATTCGGAAATGAAAAAGCTATCGATAAATCTGAATTCATTAAAAACTGCAAAAAACCCGATTTAATGAAATTGTCAATGAATTACCTGATTAAAAATTCAATGGAACGCAAAGACAGGCAAAGACAGCTTGACAGGCAAAGAGAATATTTTCTTACAAAGCAGCAGAGTTTAATTGAGCTGAGCGAAGAAATATTTTCAATGCTCCAAAACGGAGTTTTAAAACATGAAGATGAAGAAAAAAGTATAATTTCATCCATAAGAAGGCAGAACATAGATTGCCGGTCTGCTTTTGTATTCAGCGACAGGCGCAAGATTATGAGAATATTCATTAATTTAAATGAGGATAGTATTTCCCGGCAGATACGCAGCATAATTTCTGACTGCATATTAAGTTCAGTTGGGGTAAAAGTAGATTTTGAATCTGAATACAGAACACAAGACGGGACTATTTGTCTGTTTATAGAATCTCCTTTAATGCGGCTTTCTGTCGCGCAGAAAAAAACGGCAAAAAGAGATTCAGAATATTCGGGAGACAGCAGCACCGTTGCCGACATAGACAAAGGGCTTGTACTTGCGGCAATAGCGGACGGAATGGGCAGCGGAAGGGCAGCCCAAACCTACAGCGGTAAGCTTTTGGATATAATAGAGGACCTTTTAGGAAGCGGCATAGATATAAAGACCGCGGTTAATATGGCAAACGGCGTTATGGATACTGATGATGAAAAAGAAATATTTTCCACCCTGGACGCCTTGCTGTTTGACGAGTATACATCGGATGCTGTTATTATGAAAGCGGGAGCGTGCGCAACTTACATCAAAACTGAAAAAATGATAGAGAAAATTGAATTTGATTCTACACCCATAGGCATACTGGATAAACCAAATATCAAAACAGCTTTCAGAAATTTGGAACCCAACAGTTATATATATATGTTTTCCGACGGATTTGCATCGGCATTAGACGACGATCAAATATGCAGAATTATAAAAAGCACTGCAGGCAGAAGTCCGCAGATGATAGTCGACAGTATTTTTGACCGTTTCCAAGAGCTTACAGACAGTGAAAATATTGACGATATAACTGTAATGGTTGCAAAAGTTTGGGAAAGGCTTAGCTGAGATAAAATATTTGTAAATATTATATGCATATTATATAATGATTTTCATGGATAACCTTAGCTTTCTTGAAAATAAAATATATGAAACAATAATAAAATATAATCTAATTTCAAGTAAACAAACCGTACTGCTGGCGCTCTCGGGGGGAGCCGACTCTACGGCTCTTTTAATTATACTTAAAAAGCTGAGCGGCATAATTGATTTCAAAATTTACGCTGTGCACATAAATCATATGCTAAGAGGCGCGGATGCTGATGCTGATGAAAAAAGATGCATCCAATTATGCAAAGAGTTAGAAGTTATTTGCTATAAAAGAAAAATAGATGTCTTAAATTACTCAAAATTAAACAACTTGTCTGTAGAACAGGCGGGAAGAGATCTAAGATATAAAGAGTTATTTTTGCTTAAAGACGAGTTAAACGCAGACAGCATAGCAACAGCGCATCACTATGATGATAATGTCGAAACGATTCTTATGAGATGCGTAAGAGGAACAGGCATAGACGGATTGTGTGGTATAGATATAAAACGAAAAGACGGAATAATAAGGCCTTTGTTATATATAAAAAAGACTGAAATTACCACTTATCTTGATAAAAATAAAATTACTTACTGCATAGACAAAACTAATTATGAAAATGAGTATTTCAGAAATAAAATAAGAAATCTTATAATACCAAATCTAACAAAGATAAAACCTGACTTTGGCGATATCATTATAAGGCTTTGCAATCAGGCAAAAATAACCATAGATAAAATTAATAAAGAGCTAAGTTATTATAAAAATCACATAATCATCAACGACGGCACAGCAAAAATTAACATTGATATGCTATACTGCGCAAATAGATATATAAAACCATATATTATCAGATATATGATTGACGAAATTAAATCTCTTATAAACATAGAAAAAAAGAATATAGACAGTATTTTGTCAATGCCTGTATCAAATACTATATGGAGTATTGACTTGCCCGGAGATATCGTTGCAAAGAGGGAGTATGAATTTTTAATAATTGAACGCATTAAATGTGACAATGTTACAGAAAAAAGCTTTAAATATCCTATAATTTATGGAAATGAAAATATAATCCGGCAATCGGGAATTAAAATTTTGCTTGAAAAAGTTGAATCATTTGAAAAAAAATACAGTTCAACATATGAAAAGTATATAGATTATGATAAAATAAAAGGTAATATTTTTATTAGGAACAGACAATCCGGCGATAAAATATATCCTATAGGGCTAAAAGGAAGCACAAGCGTTAAAAAATATTACATTAACAATAAAGTACCAAAACAGCAAAGAGATAATATTTTGCTACTGTGCGATGAAGAAAATATAATTTGGATTATAGGGTATGCTTTAAGCGATAAATATAAAGTGGATGAAGGTACTAAGAATATATTAAAAATTTCAGCAAAGAGTTTGTAACGGATAATGCATAAGGATGTAGAAAGAATTTTATTGACCGAGCAGCAGATAGATGATAAAGTTAAGGATATTGCGGCTCAAATAGATGAAGATTATAAAAATACTGTACCCGTATTGTTGTGCATATTAAACGGCGCCGCAGTGTTTGCCGTTGATTTAATGCGAAAGCTTAAAATAGACACTGAAATTGATTTTATGCAAGCCAGTTCTTATGAAGATAATGTAATAAGCAAAGGAACGGTTACAATACTAAAAAATACAAAAATAAGCCTTGAAGGCAGGGATGTAATAATCGTTGACGATATAGCCGACACCTGTGTTACACTTACATACTTGCTTGATAAACTTAAAGGATACAATCCCAAAAGCATAAAATCGTGTGTGCTGTTAAATAAGCTGGATGTAAGAAAACCGCAAGAGGACATTAAAATAGATTATAAGGGCGCAGATATACCTAATGAGTTCGTAGTCGGATACGGACTTGATTATGCAAATAAATACAGAGATTTGCCTTATATAGGCATACTCAAAAAAAGCGTTTATGAAAGAAAATAACGAATAGGCAGGGAATAGATGAAGAAAAATTTAAGAGTACTATTATTTTATTTAATTGTGATTGCAGGCATTATGGTAATTCTTACAATGATAAACAATTCAAAAAATGATGCGCAGACAATTTCGTACAGCCAGGTTATTCAGCATCTTGAAGCCGGAAATGTCAACTCAATTACTATAGATAAAGGCAAATACACGGCAACGCTGAAATTAAAAAACGGTGATATAGCTATTGCATATGTTTCGCCGTATGCGTTTGATGAGCAGATAATTAAATATATCCAGCCGGGAGGAGCGACAGTAGACTATGTAATACCTACTAATAACGCATGGGTAAGCACTGTTCTTCCGCTGATTTTGATGATAGGGGTAGTAATATTTGTATTCTTTTTATTGAATCAGCAGTCATCGGGCGGCGGAAAAGTAATGAGCTTCGGAAAAAGCAGCGCAAAGATGTTTAATCCGTCGAGTAAGAAAGTCACATTTAAAGATGTTGCAGGTGCGGATGAAGAAAAAGAAGAAATGGCGGAAATTGTAGATTTTTTAAAACATCCGGCAAAATATACCACACTCGGCGCAAAAATACCTAAAGGAGTTTTAATGGTGGGTCCTCCGGGCACAGGTAAAACTCTGCTTGCAAGAGCCGTTGCGGGAGAAGCCGATGTGCCGTTCTTTACCGTGAGCGGTTCGGAATTTGTTGAAATGTTTGTAGGAGTGGGAGCTTCGCGTGTTAGGGACTTGTTTGACAACGCAAAGAAAAATGCCCCTTGTATAGTATTCATTGATGAAATTGACGCGGTCGGCAGGCAAAGAGGAACAGGGCTTGGCGGCGGGCATGATGAAAGAGAACAAACACTCAATCAACTGCTTGTTGAAATGGACGGATTCGGCATAAACGAAAATGTTATAGTCGTAGCAGCGACTAACCGTCCTGATGTTTTGGACCCTGCTTTATTGCGGCCGGGCAGGTTTGACAGACAAATTGTTATAGGCATTCCCGACATAAAGGGCAGAGAAGAGATTTTAAAAGTTCATATAAAAAATAAACCGCTTGATAAAAGCGTTGATTTAAAAGTCATTGCCAAAGGAACCGTGGGCTTTACGGGCGCGGATCTTGAAAACTTAGTAAACGAAGCAGCGTTGCTTGCGGCAAGAAGAAATAAAAAAATGATATCGGAATCTGAACTGGAAGAAGCTAAGAAGAGAATTATAGCGGGACCGGAAAAGAAGAGTCGCGTTGTAACGGAAGAAGATAAAAGAATTACAGCAATTCACGAAGTAGGACATGCGATTGTTATGTATTTGCTTCCTAACTGCGATGAAGTGCATGAAATATCAATTATTCCGCGCGGAATGGCTGCAGGTTATACAATATCGCTTCCCGAAAACGACTCTGTTCATATGAAAAAACAAAAATTACTTGATATGATAACAGGTCTTTTAGGCGGCAGAGCTGCCGAAAAAGTTGCTCTTGACGACATATGCACAGGAGCGACAAATGATATAGAGCGCGCGACAGAGCTTGCAAGAAGAATGGTAATGGAATTCGGCATGAGCGATATGCTCGGTCCGATGACATTTGGCTCCGGAAGTCAGGAAGTTTTTTTAGGCAGAGATTTTGCAAGAAGCAGAAATTACAGCGAAGAAGTTGCGGCGGCAATTGATAAGGAAGTAAGACAAATAATCGAAAACGGCTTTGTAAAAGCGAAGGAAATATTATCGGAAAATAAAGCGACTATGATGCGCGTTACAGAAGTGCTGCTTGAAAAAGAAACACTTACAGGAAAAGAGTTTAAAGATATATTCACAGAAGCAAGCGGCAAAGACTTAAGCGATAATGATGATAAAAAAGAAATGTAAATTATAATATAGAGGTGTTTTATGGAATTTGATGTAAAAGTTGGAATGAGCAAAGAAATGCAGACAGTTGTTACGAAAGAAATGACAGCTTCTCATATGGGAAGCGGCTCCGCGCAAGTGTTATCAACCCCTTATATGATAACATTGATGGAAATGACAAGCTATCAGGCGGTACAGGATGCTCTGCCTGAAAACCATACAACGGTAGGCACAAGAGTTTGCATTGACCATTTGGCGGCTACTCCGGTAGGCGGAACAGTTGTAACAAAAGCGACGTTAAAAGAAATTGACCGCAAAAAACTTATATTTGAAGTGGAAAGCTTCTACAATGATAAACCGATTGGAAGAGGCACTCACGACAGATTTATAATTGATACAACAAAATTCGGTAAATAATAAAAAATAAATATCCCGGTAATATTTCCCGGGATATTTTTATGAGTAATTATAAATCTTATTATGTCTTTATTAATCCATTATCATTATATTTATGATGTTATATCTAATATGTCAAGAATCTCTTTTCTGCTCTCTGCAGAAGATATTTGATTTCTTATCTTGTTAGAATCAGGCAGCCCTTTTGTATACCAGAAGATATGTTTTCGCATGTTAGCTATTGCGTAACGTTCAATGCAGTCCGCAAGCGCCATATCAAGATGAATTTTTATCTGCTGCTTTATTTCGTCAGCCGAAGGTTTTGCATAACAGCCGTCTTTTTTATATTGTTTAATTTGTGAAAATATCCAAGGGTTGCCCATGGCGGCGCGGCCTATCATTATTCCGTCCGCATCTGTCAGCCTCAATATGTCTTCCGCTGTTTCGGGACTTGTAATGTCTCCGCTCGCTATAAGCGGTATATCAATGCTGTCTTTTATTTCCTTTATTATACTCCAGTCGCTGTGCCCCGAAAAAAACTGCTCTCTCGTGCGCGGATGCACGATAATCAAATCAGCTCCCGCTTTTTGCATAAGGCAAGAAAACTCAACCGCGTTTATCTCATTTTCGTTCCAGCCTGAGCGAATCTTAACGCTTAACGGAAGTCCGCTTACATCCTTCACTGCCCTTACAATATCATAAGCTTTTTCAGGCGTTCTCATAAGTGCGCTGCCTTCGCCGCTTTTAACTACTTTGGGCACGGGGCATCCCATGTTTATGTCAATTCCGGCGAAATCCGAGTTGTTTATATAGCTTTCAACTGCCGATGACATTACGTCCGCTTCCGAGCCGAACAACTGCACAACGCATGGGCATTCTTCATCAGTGGTTCTAAGCATTTTTATACTTTTCTCATTTTTGTAGTATAAGGCTTTTGCGCTTATCATTTCGGTGTAGACAACATCCGCGCCGCAGCGTTTGCAGGTAATTCTAAATGGCAGGTCTGTAATACCTGCCATTGGAGCTAAAGCTGTATAATTTCTATTTTTCATATTTTCAAGCAATTTATTTTTTTGCATAATTCTTATCCCAGATAATTTTCATTCCCCTTAAAGTAAGCATAGGATCGTATACGTCGATTATATCTGTTACTTTATTTATTATCTGAGCGTATCCGCCTGTTGCGATAATTTTTGCATCATGATATCCGGATTCTTCTTTCATTTTTTTAACGATATATTCTACCGCGCCAACATGACCGTAAACAATACCCGCCTGCATACTTGTTATTGTGGTTTTGGTAAGTATTGACGGCGGTTCTGTTATTTCAATATGAGGAAGCAGCGCAGCTTTTGACCAAAGCGCATCCGCAGATATCTGTATTCCGGGGGCGGTAACGCCGGCTATAAAAATTCCGTCCGGGCTTACAAGATTATAAGTTGTTGCGGTTCCGAAATCCAAAACAAGGCACGGTCCGCCGTAAAGATAGTATCCGGCAACAGCGTCCGATATTCTGTCGGCTCCTACTTCTTTCGGATCGGGCGTTTGAATAAATATCCCTGTTTTTATACCGGCTTTAACAATCAATGGAGCAATATTAAACGCTTTGTTTGCCGCGTTTATAAAAGAGTGCATTACATTAGGCACAACAGACGAAATGACTACTCCTATAACATCTTCTTTTTTATAATTATTTTGTAAAAACCAATCGTTTATTAATATCAAATATTCATCGCTTGTTTTCTGCGCTGATGTTATAATTTTCCAAACCGCAAGAATTTCATCATCTTTAAATAAACCGAACCGGCAAGTCGTGTTGCCTATATCTATTACTAATACCATTTTTAAACCGCCTGAATTGATTTGCTTTTTTTATGTATAAAACTTTATGCTCTTTTTGATTTTTTAACTCTGAAATAAACAGTAGCTATTGCCATTGTTAAAGCCGCACCGCTTATGGCTTCTACTATTGCACTTGATGTTATAACTATAGTTAAAAGAGCTTTGAATGACATTCCGAATGTGGCAACAATTTTCTGTGCATAAAGCAGATATAGTGCAGTCATCACCAATGTGGTGTTTGTAATCATAGCTCCTGCTCCGGCAATAGCGCTTCCGACTGCTACTCTGGCAGTGTTTTTACCATTTTTTGTTATAAGAGCAAACAAGTAATATGCAACAACTCCAATAAACATTCTAGGTAAAACAGATACCAGCGGATTGATAAATAGGGGATCAAGTGGTGACATTGGAGCTATAACAGCTCTTAGCAAGGTCAGAATGCCCGCTATTGTGCCCATAAGCCAGCCGGCTTTCGGACCTAAAACAATACCCGCTATAATTGTCGGCAAGAACATAACTATCGCCATGCTCGCTGAAAATGCGGGTATTACCGTTGCAAATACAAAGATGATTGACAGCCCCGTCATAACTCCCAAAAAGGTGAGATTGCGGGTGTTTTTTAAAAGTTCTTTCATTTTTATTCCTCCTGTTCTCGCTCTTTTAAAAAGATGCAAGACTATTTTAATTATTAAAACAAATAAATTGCATATTGTAAAGATATTTTGTCTTACATTTAACAAAATATTGGCTTGTTAATTATTGAGTATGTTAAATTAATGTATTATAATTATATTTAAGTATACTCATTTGTATAATTTTTGGTAACAATAAATATGTAAATATATTATAAATCGGAGGTTTAATGTGGAAATTACACAAGAAATAAAAAAGAAGTATAAAGGCATGGGTTTTGTGCCCAACCGTGAAGGCGATACAGTTTCTGCTAGAATTGTTACAAAAAACGGCGTGCTTTCGACAGTGCAGGCAGCCGCTCTTTCCAAAGTCGCGGACAAATACGGAAACGGCAAAATCACCATTACATCGAGACTAGGCATAGAACTTCCCGGCATAGCTTACGATGATATCCAAAATGTTTCTGACGAACTGGCAAAAGCAGATTTATATGCAGGCGGAACAGGCGCGAAAGTGCGCCCGGTAACGGCGTGTAAGGGAACGGTATGTCCTCACGGCAATGTTGATACACAAGCTCTGGCCCTTGAAATTCATAAAAAATTCTATGACGGATACAGAAACGTAAGACTTCCGCATAAATTTAAAATTGGTGTAGGCGGTTGCCCCAATAACTGTATAAAACCTGATATTAACGATTTGGGTATTGTAGCACTATATAAGCCGAAATTTGACTTAAGTAAATGCGTTGGATGTGAAAAGTGCGTAGTTGAACCTAAATGTCCGATGAAAACATTTAAGAAAAAAACGGGACCAGATAATGATGTATGCACCAAATGCGGTAAATGTATTGGCGCCTGTCCGTTCGGGGTAGCCGACAGCGGGGAGAAATGTTTTAAAATATACCTCGGCGGTAAATGGGGAAAAGTTGTAAGAATGGGCTCTTTGATGGACAGTTATGTTTATTCAAAAGATGAACTGTTTGAACTTATAGAAAAAATATTATTATTATATATTAAAGAAGGAAAACCGCAGGAAAGATTCGGAGTTATTGTAGACAGACTCGGAATGGACAAAGTTGAGGAAATATTAAAATCAAACGATTTGCTTGAAAGAAAGGCACAGATTTTAGAAAAAAATGCGCAGAACTAAGAATTATTTGACAGTAATACTATTAATAATTTTGTTGCTGATGTTTTGCTCATGCTCTTCATCTGACAAAGATAATAAACAAAAAAATTATACATTCACAGACGCGCTTGGCAATAAAGTAACAGTATCAAACCCTTTGCGCGTAGTATCGCTTTTTGGTTCATTTACAGAAACTTGGCAGCTTGCTGGAGGCAATGTTATAGCTGCTACTGATGATGCAATAAATGAGAGAAAATTAAATTTGGGCACAGGCGTAGAAATAATAGGTACGGTAAAAGCGCCCAATTTAGAAAAAATAATAAGTCTTAATCCTGATTTTGTTATACTTTCTGCTGATATCTCATCGCAAGTGCAGGCGGCGGAAACATTAAGGAAAGCAGGCATTACATGCGCTTTTTTTAAAGTGGAGCATTTTTCAGATTATTTAGATATGCTTTCTGTTCTTACCGATATAACAGGACGCAAAGATTTATATAAGAAAAACGGGCTGGATATTAAAGAAGAAATCAATAGTATTATGAGCAAAGCTGAAAAAATGACAAGCTCTCCCAAAGTGCTTTATTTAAGAGCTTATTCCACCGGCGTAAAATCCAAAGGGGATGATAATATGGTTGGGGCTATGCTTAAAGATTTAAAAGCTGTGAATATAGCGTCAATATATCCTTCGCTTCTTGAAAATTTAAATATAGAGCAGATAATTGTCGCAAATCCCGATTATATATTTATTTCCACTATGGGCGCTGAAAGCGAAGCCATTGCGGAAGCTAAAAAAAGCATACTTACAAACCAAGCGCTTCAAGGTATAAATGCTATAAAAAATAATCATATCTACATTTTAGACAAGGATCACTTCCATTATAAGCCAAATACAAGATGGGCAGAATCTTATGAAATTTTATACGAAGATCTCTACGAAAATAAATAGAAGCAACAAAGCTAAAATTAATATAATCATTTTTATTTTAGTTTCGCTTATAGCCATGGCATTAATAAGCATTGTTTTCGGATCTGTAAAATTATCCTTAAAAAGTATATATTCAGCGCTGTTAAATAATAACAGCGCCGATTCTGTTTATAAAATAATAGTTTTTGTAAGAATTCCCAGAACTATAGCCGCAATAGCCGCCGGAGCGGCTTTAGCTACAGCGGGCGCTGTTTTGCAGTCCGTTTTAAACAATGCATTGGCAAGTCCGAATATAATCGGCATAAACTCAGGATCGGGATTGTTTGTTGTGATGCTTACGGCTTTTTTTCCTTCATATATTTCTCTTGCGCCGGCAGCCGCTTTTGCAGGCGCGCTTATTGCGGCTTTGTTTATATATTTTATTGCGTATAAAACAGGCGCATCAAGAATAACTATTATTCTTGCGGGAATAGCAATAGGCAGTTTTTTTTCGGCAATAATAGACGCAATTTTTACTCTTGACCCGGATATTATGCTTAGCGCAAATTCTTTTATGGTCGGAGGGTTCTCATCCGTGAGTTCCGATGCAGTGTTTTATTCTCTTATTTATATAACAATCGGTTTAATTGCTGCGTTTTTATTAAGCAATGAAATGAACGTGCTTGCTTTGGGAGACGATATAGCGGCAACACTGGGTATGCGCGTTAATGTTATTAGAATGATACTAATATCAACATCCGCTCTGCTGGCAGGAAGCGCGGTGAGTTTTTCGGGGCTTTTAGGTTTTGTCGGACTTATAATTCCGCATATATGCAGAAGCATAATAGGTGCGGATAATAAGTATTTAATACCTGCAAGCGCTGCGCTTGGAGCGGTTTTCGTATTATCTTGTGATTTTATATCGCGTATGATATTTGCTCCGTACGAACTGCCCGTAGGAATTATGATGTCGGCTATAGGAGGACCGTTTTTTATATACTTGCTGTTTAAGCAAAGAAGAGGCAGGCTTTATGATTGAATTGATCGACGTAACTGCGGGATACGGCAAAACAGACGTAATTAAAAACATTAATGTTACTTTTAAAAAAAATAAAATAACAAGTATTATAGGCCCTAACGGCTGCGGAAAGACAACGCTTTTAAAAACAATGTCACGGCTCATTAATCCAGTCAGCGGCAGCGTATTATTTGAGGGGAAAGGTATAGAACAATTCTCTCCGAAACAGCTTGCGCAAAAGATCGCTATGCTGCCGCAAATTAGAAATGCGGCTAATGTGAATGTTTATAATCTTATAATGCATGGCAGATTTCCTTATTCTGGGTTTTCGCGAAAGCCGTCAGAGAAAGATAAACAAATTGTGAATATGGCAATGGAACTTACAAAAACTTATGATTTAAAAGAAAAGAATATTCTGCAGATATCGGGCGGAGAACGGCAAAGAGTATATATTGCCATGTCGATAGCGCAAGATACTGATGTAATATTACTTGACGAGCCTACTACTCATCTTGATATATATCACCAGATGGAAATAATCGATTTAATAAAGAAACTTAATGAAAATGGTAAAACCATTATAATGGTAATGCATGACATATCGCAGGCAATGATGAATTCGGATTTAGTTTGCGTTATGAATAACGGAAACGTTTTGTGCTGCTGCGAGCCTGATTGTGTATATGAAAAAAAATATATAGAAGAAGCCTTCAAAATTAATTGCAGACAAAATATCATTAATTCAGACATATTTTATTCTTTTTCTAAATAGTACGCTAATTTTATGATTACATTTATTTAATATTTTAGCATATTCAATTTTCTCAGGCAATTTTATGCTTGACTTGCGACTGTTTTCGTATATAATGATTTTGTAACTAAAATGTAACTATGCAATATCATTATTGTAAAAGGTGTGACATGAAATTAAGATTTCAAGTAAGACGGAATTATGACAGAAGGCTGGAAATAGTCAATTCCAGAATACTAAAAAAAATTAACCGACATCATATGATTGATGAGATGACTTATGTAAAATGGCAGAAGGACATAAATGCCAAGAAAATAAGCAGCAAGCTTGTCAATACTACGTCTTTTGGAATGTGGGTAAGTGAAACTGATTATAAATTATGCTGGACGCAATGTGCAATTAAATTTTACATCGCGAATTTTTTATATATCATATTAAAAGGTCTTCACGCAATCCGAATAAAAAATTTAAAATCAGCCCTTGTGATATGCGCGCTGCTTATTGGAGCGCTGATTATATTCATGCCTCAAATGGCATACGGTTATAGTGTATATTTAAACGGTGAAGATGTCGGTGTCGTAAAGGACCCGCAGGTTTTTGAAAGCGCTCTTGATAATATAGAAGATAATATGAGCGAATGGTATAATATCGGGGATTTATATTATGAGCATACGGTTGTTTATACTAAGGCTCCGGTAACAAAGGTTGGAAGTACGATGGACTCCGAAGAATGTAAACGCACCGTATACGACAACGGATTTGATTTATATGTTAAAGGTGTTGTAATATACGTTGACGGTCAGGAGCTTGCGAGCGTAGGTTCGAAAGAAGACGGTGAAAACTTAATAAAAGAACTTACAATGCAGTATAGTTCAACAACAGATAATGAAAAACTGCTGCAGGACGCGCAAATAGACCAGAAAATTACTATGGAAGAAAAAATAATTCCCCTATCACAAGTTGAGACTGTAGAAGATGTGGTTGCCAGCGTATTTGGTACAAAAGATACAAGCACGGAGAATATCGCAGCAGCCAATGACAGCGTTCAGGTTAAATCAGTATCGGAACTGTCAGATCAAAATAAAATCATGACTGCATTCAGCATAGACAAAGACAAATTTAAGACTACACAAACAAGCAACAGCAAACCGCTTTTAACTATAAGAACAGTAAAAGAAGTTAATTTTACGGAAGATGTGCAGTACGGTTCAAAATATCAATATGACAGTACAATGTTTGAGGGCGCCGAGAGAGTAGCGTCTGAGGGCGTGCTGGGGCAGGATAAAATAACTGCAATAATTACGTATGAAAACGGTACAGAAATAAGCAGGCAGGTATTAGCAAAGGAACGCATAAAGGACCCTGTAGATGAAGTATTGATACTGGGCACAATGGCGCTTCCGTCTGTAGCAAGTTCCGGCAACTTCATAATTCCCGCATCCGGTGTTGTGTCAGCTGTAAATAAACCCGGCTCTCATGCCGGAGGAAGAGCAGTAGATATTGCAAACAAAGTCGGCACTCCAATATACGCGACAGATGCAGGTGTTGTCGCAATGGCGACCTGGAATTCGGGATACGGTATGTGCATTATAATTAAACATGCGAACGGGTATTCATCATTGTACGGGCATCTGTCTGGTTATAAAGTGAGTGTAGGGCAAACTGTTTCACAGGGTCAAGTAATAGCCAGCATGGGAAACACCGGCAACAGCACAGGATCGCATTTGCACTTTGCTATAAGATATAACGATTCACCTCAGGTAATTTTGACTTATTTCCCGTACTTATCAGTTGGGCGACGAGTTACAGCACTGCAGCCATAGCAATAATTGAATATTAAAAGACAGCATATATGAATATGCTGTCTTTTTTAAATATCAACACTTTTTTAAGCTATCCCAATATTTTAACTTCGTTCTCTAATACAACTCCAAATTTGGCCTTTACTGTCGCTCTTACCATTTCTATGGTATCCAAAATATCTTTTGCAGTAGCGTTATTATAATTTATTATAAAACCTGCATGTTTTTCGCTTACTTTCGCTCCGCCTATACCTTTACCTTTTAGTCCGCAATCTTCTATGAGTTTTCCCGCAAAATATCCCTCAGGCCTTTTAAATGTACTTCCGGCGCTCGGATATTCCAGCGGCTGCTTATCTCGCCTTTTTGCGTTTAATTCTGCCATTTGAGAGAATATTTCATCTTTGTTCATAAAAGCTCCGACAAATACCGCGCCTATAACAATATCCCCGCTGTCTTTTATAGCGCTGTTTCTGTATCTTAAATTTAGATTTTCAGCAGGAATTGTTTTAATGCTTCCTTCAAAGCTTAAGATTTCAACTTTCAAAAGCACATCTTTGATTTCTTTTCCATATGCGCCTGCGTTCATGCAAACGCCTCCGCCAACGCTTCCCGGAATGCCGTTTAAAAATTCCAAACCGCCTATGCCATTGTCTGCGGCAGCCTTGCTGACCGAAGATAGCAGCGCTCCTGATTGGGCAATTATCATATTTTCTTTTACGTAGAAAGAATTCATATTTTCGCATATGCGGATTAAAACTCCGCGATATCCCGAATCTTTTACTAAAATATTTGTTCCGTTGCCTATAATACTGTATTTTATATTTTTGGCTATGATTTCTTTTAATATGGTTTTTATTTTGCCTATATTGTTAATATTTAAAAGAATGTCTGCTTTACCGCCGGCTTTAAAAGATGAGTATCTGCTCATATCAGCATTCAATATGATTTCTGAATCGTCCAATTGATTATATATAAAATTTTTAAACTCTTCGTACATCCTAAGATCCTTTCAGTATGCTGTTTATATTATACATTAACGCGTGTACTTAATGTATGTTTTGTATCATCTCATTATAGCATTTATTTATTTTTTCACTATCCAAATCTAATAAAATGCATTTTTTTTTAATTTTTAAATTATTGAGATATGTATATTTATCATAAGTAACATCGGCAACTGGCAGATGCATAATATCTTGAAGCATTAATTGAGTATGGTCTGAAAGTAAATTTTTTAGAAAACTAAATATAGCATGCCGTTTAAGTATATCGTCAGTATTAAATGCAGCATAAAAAGAAATATTGCTTATATATGTTGTTTCATACGGAAGAGCATATACGCTGAATGATGTGGTGCCGCCTTTGTCTTTGATATTCTGCAGAGTTCTTATTTGGCTTACCGATACGATGCATATTGCAGATTTCGAGTTGGCAAACGAGCTTATTACATCATCTTTTTCGACGTTTAATAAATTTGTTCTTATATGTTTTAATGAAGTAATTTTGCTAATGTCCCCGTTAAGGTAGAAAGGCTGCCAAATATTATTATTTTTACTTATAAAAAGATCAACTGAATAAATTTTATCATTCCCTAAAGCGGAATCAATGGTTGTAAGCAATGTAAAAAAGTTATCCCTGTTAATTTCTTTCGGAATCTCAATGTTTAACTGTTTTAAAATATCTGTATTAATTAAAACAGCGGGCACTTCATAAGATACGGGCAATGCATTATATGCATTGTTTTTCAACTCGGAAGAAAAATATTCGCATAAATCATCAGAATATGACAGATAAAAATCGCTGTCATATAAATATTTGCTGTCTATACAAATATTATTTACATAATAAATCATAACATCAGGATGGTTATCGCTGCTGCTCATTTTCAGTGCAATTTCAGAATTATCGTCATACTTTAGTTCTTTCAATTCCACACGTACATCCGGGTATATTTTTTCATAATTATATATTACTTTATTCATAAAACCAAATTGCGCACCCGTAACAGTGCGTTTGACGGTGTCTGCTATTGTTATAACGCCGTTATAAGAAGATTCATTTTTATCATTTGCATTATACTTATAAATTTTATCGGTGATACGGGGGAAATAAATAATGAAAAAAATTAATATTACAAATGATATAATTGTAATGATTTTGCGCATTATAATACGCCTCCTGAAAGGTATATATTACATTTATATGAAATATTCATATAAATTTAGGAGTAATTAATAAATAATTATGTTGACATAATAAAAAATATAAATAAAGAACCCAATATCTCCGGATAAGTAATTTAAAAGTGTAATTTAATATAGCTATAATTTTGTTACGGGTTAATTAATTTACATCAGACGCAAAACAATAATTGACATTTTTAAATAGGGGTACTAACAATTATTGACAAATTCTCAGGTTTTGATATAATAACCTTTAGATATTTAAATAAACATCTAAATATATGAAGTTATCAAAGGGTTTTATAAAAAAAGTTTAAATCTTATCAGATCATAACAAGAAGAAAGATATTGGAGCTTTTGATAAATATGTTTAAAAAAATGAATACAGCAATTAAAATGGCAGGAATAGCATACGAAAAAAACGAAGTGCCTATTGGAGCTGCAATATTTAAGAATAATGTACTTATTGCCAAAGCTCATAATGAGTGCGTTTCGCGAAACAATTCATTGGCGCATGCTGAAATACTTGCAATACAAAAAGCGATAAAAAAATTAAACTCATCCTACTTGGACGAATGCGAGATTTATGTTACGATTGAGCCCTGCCTGATGTGTATGGGCGCAATTATTAACGCCAGAATAAGCAAATTAGTATACGGCGCATACGAGTCTAAAACAGGCTTTGCGGATTCAAAAGTAAATATCAAAAACATATATAACTGCAATAACCTGCAAATTTACCCGGGAATATGTGAAGAACAATGCGCTAGGCTAATGTCTGATTTTTTTAAATTGCTTAGAAATAAATAATAAATGATATAATATATAAAAATTAATTGTGAGGTGTATTTATGAAGAAGAAAATTTTATTGATAGTATTGGCGGTTTTAATATCATTAGCGTTTTTCGCGTGTTCTTCAAGCGGTGCGAATACAAATGTTAACATCAAAGAAGTAGGGCAAAATTATATCAATGATTTCTTAAACAATAACTTTGACAATATGGTAAGCGGCTATAATTATGACAGCGCAATGAAAAAAGCAATTACTAAAGATTTTTTGAAACAAACTTATGACACAGTAATTGCACAGACCGGAAAAGTTGTAAGTCAGGGAGAAATACAGCAAAAAACGCAGAGCGGTTATGAATTTGTATATAAAGTGGTAACATTTGAAAATGTAAAACTTACTGTAAACGTAGCTTTTGATAAAAACAATAAAATTGCAGGTTTTAGTTTTCAATCTGCGGAATAATCATTGTTATAACGGGTGTGGTTTTTATTTGAAAATAAATGCCGCGCTTGTTGGCTGAAAGGGTGATATATTCATGAAAAAATTTAAAATATACATGTTGACAGTTCTATTTGTCCTTACAGTCTTATTTTCAGCGGGCTGTGGGGCAAATGATAATAAAGGTGTTGCGGAAAATTATATAAAAGATTTCGTAAATAAAGACTTTGATAAAATTCTCAATAATTATGACTATACTTCTTCTATGGCATCTGTTATGAACAATGAAGGACTTAATGAAGTATATAATAAATATATTGCTCCGCTGAAAAAGTTTAAAAGTATTACGTATCACAGCACATATCAAGGTACAATTTCATATATAACGGAATTTGAGTCAAGCAGTATTTTATTGCGTGTAACTTTTAATAACAAAAATCAAATCAGCGGGTTTCATATATCGCCTTATGACACGGCGCAAATGCCTGATAATATAAGTGAAAAAGAAATTAAGATAGGCAGTATAAAATACAGGCTGACTGGAACGCTTTCAGAGCCTAAAGATATAAAAACCGATACTGTTGTTATTTTGGTGCAGGGCTCCGGAGCTACCGACCGCGATGAAACTGTAGGGGCATTAAAACCTTTTCGTGATATTGCATGGGGGCTTTCACAAAAAGGGGTTGCAGTTTTCAGATACGATAAAAGAACGTACACATACGGCGCTAAATTGGCTAAGGAAGATAATTTTACTGTAAATGATGAAGTAATTAACGATGTTGTTTATGCCTATAAAAAGATGCAAAGCATGGGCTATAAAAAAATATATATTGCAGGCCACAGCTTGGGAGGATATTTAATGGGAAGACTATATAATGAGCTTCCCCAGGCAAACGGCTATATTATTATGGCGGGTAACGTAACGCCGTTACAAGACATTATTGTTACGCAGATAAAATATATTAGTGAGCTTGACGGTGCGGTTACTCCGGCAGAACAAATGCAAATCAATTTACTTCAAACGCAGCGAGACAATATTAATGCGCTAACAACCGAGAATAAATCAGGCTTTACAAGCAGCCAATTAATGAATGCGCCTGCATCTTATTGGCTTGATTTGAAAGGCTATAACCCTATAGAGACAATAAAACAGTGCAAAAGCAGAATACTTATTCTGCAGGGAGCTAAAGATTATCAGGTAACAATAAGTGAGTACAATAAATGGAAAAGCGGTCTTGCACAAAACAGCAACGCTGAATTTATCCTTTACAATAATTTAAATCATTTATTTATGAGCTCAACAGTTATGTCGCCTGACGACTATAATAATTTAAATAATGTAGATAAAAACGTGATAGAAGATATTTATACATTTGTAAGCAGATAGAAAATACGGAGGAATTTATGCTGGATATAAGAGGAGTTAGTAAGACTTACGGAAAAAGTAAAGTAAAAGCTGTAGATAATATAAATCTGCAAGTTAGAAAAGGTGAAATATTCGGGTTTTTAGGGCCGAACGGAGCAGGCAAAACCACTATGATAAAAATGATTGTAGGGCTTTTGCAGCCCGACTGCGGTGAAATAACGGCAGGCGGAATAAACGTTTGGCAAAAGCCGATAGAGGCAAAGAAAATAATAAGCTATGTGCCTGATAATCCGCAGATTTATACTAAATTAAGAGGGATAGAGTATCTGAATTTTATAGCGGATGTATATAAAATAAGCAAGCAGGACAGAGAAGAAAGAATAAAAAAATATACCGAAATATTTGAAATAAACAACGCTCTGAATGACATAATTGAAAGTTATTCTCACGGAATGCAGCAAAAGCTGATTCTGACCTCGGCGCTTATCCACGAACCTGAATTAATGATTCTTGATGAGCCTATGGTGGGGCTTGATCCAAAAGCTTCATTTGCGTTAAAAGAAATTATGAGAGAATATTGCGCAAAAGGAAAATGTATATTTTTTTCGACACATGTTCTGGAAGTGGCGGAACGTATTTGTGATAGAGTAGCGATAATAAATAAAGGCAAATTAATCGCGGCGGGAAGCGTGCAGGAATTAAGACAGAAATTGGGCGAAGATGATTCGCTTGAAGAAATTTTTTTGGAGATTACAAAATCATGAAAGAAGTAATGCGCCTTACCGCAGTAAGTCTGAAAAATGTGTACGGCATTTCCGCAATGCTGTATGACACCAAAAAGAAAAAAAGGACTTTTAAAAAAGTCATTCTATTTATCGCCGTTATAATTTGTTTGGTGCCTGCTTACGCAATGTATGTTTATTTTACTTCTTTAATGTATGATTCATACGCTATGCTTAATCAGACAAGCGCTTATTTGGCGCAGTTCTTATCGCTTGGCGCGGTGGTTATACTTATTTTCGGAATAAGTTATATACTTTCATATTTTTATATGTCTAAAGATCTTGACACATTATTAAGTCTTCCGATAAAACCAGAAAGTATTGTATTGTCAAAAATACTTACCATCACAGTGTCTGAATATATGTTTGTGCTGCCTTTGATGCTTCCGCCTATTATAAAATACGGAATAGCTCAAAGTTGCAACGTTATATATTATATTGAGTCGGCAATCGCCATAGCGCTGCTGCCCATAATGGTGCTTGGCATACTTGCGATAATTATGATTATATTAATGCGCGGAGCAAGTCTTAAAATAAAAAAAGATAAAATTCAGCTGATAACTTTGTTTTTCACTCTGGCTATAGTAATTGCGTATCAGTTTTTAAATGTAAAATTTTCGTCTGCGATGCAGTACGATAATCCCGCAGAAGTTATTGCTTATTATATTCAAAATTCAAACGCGATGCTTAACAATATTTCTAAAATATTCTTTCCTGCAGTTTTTGCTTCCAATGCGATGATAAATTACAATAATATCAGTACTGTATATTATTTTCTGATTTATATATTGTCGTGCGGAGTTGTAGTATTTGTATGTTCGGCGGTAGGAAGGATATTTTATATTCAGTCAATATTAAAATCATCTTTTTCTAATAAGAGCACTAAAATAAATAAAAAAATAGATACAAATATAAACAGCCCGATGATTTCAATTTTCAAAAATGATATAAGACTGATGTTAAGGACTCCTATATATTTGTTTAATACTGTAGGAGTTATGATTATACTGCCTTTGATGATTTTAATAATGTCTTTTGCCTCGGGAGTTAATAAGCAAATTGATTTAACCGCATTAAGCAAATATAAAGATTTGAGCATTTTGATATTGGCGGCGGCTTATACAATGTTTATAGGGTTTACGCCTATACTTTCCACAACCTTCTCAAGAGAGGGTCAATGTTTTTGGATAACTAAAACTATTCCTGTAACATATAATGAGCAAATCAACGCAAGGCTGCTTACACATATTATTTTAAGCGTAATACTGGTAGTCGCGTGCAGTGTTTCTGTGTTTGTTGTGACAAAACTAAATATGTTTACTCTGCTCGCGGCGCTTTTATTGGGGCTTATTGCGTCAATGCCTACAGCTTATATATCGCTCATCACAGACACAAAAAGACCGCTCTTAGTATGGGACAATCCGCAAAGAGCTGTGAAACAGAATATGAATGTAATAATTTCAATGCTTATATGCATGGCATATCTTATTATTCTCGGAGTCGTCGGATTATTTTCGGCAAAATTATTTGGCATAAGCGCGGCTATTGGTGTTGTATTTATATTATGCATTTTACTTACGGTTTTGTTCGACAGAGTAACAAGAAAGAAATTCGGAAATTGGTTTTTGCAGATAGAGATATAAATGAATTTTATATAACAAAAAAGGAACATTTAAGTTCCTTTTTTTATTTTGTTTTATCTATTAATTTTGATGCGTCTTTATTTGTATGACGGTATATATAAATTGAAACATTAATTTCATTGCCTATGAGTATTATATAAGTTGTTAAATAAATCCATAAAAGGAATACAAAAATTCCCCCGAGACTTCCAAAAACCAGACCGTATCTGTTGAAATTATTGATATAAAAGCTGAAAAACATTGAAGATACTATCCAGCCCAGCGAAGTAAATATCGCGCCGAAATATATGTCTCTAAAACGCAGCTTGATATTAGGGGCATGTTTATAAAGCAGACTGAAAGTAAATGCAAGTATTGAGAATACAACAATATAACTTAAAAATCTCCCGAGTAAAACTGCATTTGCATACGATTCTAAATAATTCGTAATTAAAGCGCCTAAATGTTTTCCGAAAACAATTAACGCAAGGGATATTATTATAATAATAACGAACAATATAGAAAATATGAAAGATAATAAATACAATTTTACCACATGTCTGTGATATGTTTCTGGATAAGATGTTGCAAGGCCTATAATAACGCCTCTTATACCCATCATTATAAACCATAGAGATAAAAGAAGCGTCGCGACATTTATATTTGATGACAAAACCTCATTTATCGCTGTAGAAACCGCAGTATATGCCGTTCGGGGCATTATAAACTCAAGGTAGGACAAAATATTGTCCGCAGGCAGATATAGCTTAGTCGCAATAGAAATTATAAAAATCATTGCGGGAATGAAGGAGAGCATTAAATAATAAGACATTTGCGCGGCTATGCTTGGCGTATTAGCGGATGTTATAATTCGTATAAACATGTTTTTAATCAGTTTCATTAATACCAGCCTTATAGGAATACTGTACTTTATATTATTTTCAAAATATATTTGTATTATCCTTTTTCAAATTCAAGGGCATGATGCCGATATTTCAGCGGAAACATATTTCTTTGAAGTTTATAGTTTTCTCTTTCTTTGATACTCGCGCTTTCAAAATATGTTTTAAACAGATTTTGTATATACTGTTCGTTCGCATCGTCATAATCTGCAAAAATTTCTTTATTTATTTTTATGATAACCTTTTCTTGGTTTTTATAAAAAAGCAGCAGGTCTCTTTTTAAGTCATGAATAATAAAATCGCTGCCGAGAAGTCTTTCTTTAAAATAATCGCTTAATAAAAAAGTAATGTCATATTCCGGTTCGTATTTAGCATACATTATTCCGTAAATATCAGAAAAGCGCAAAAATCCCTGAAATCGCGCTATGGTGTTTAGGATTTCTTTTCTGTATTTTGTTATTTTAAAATATGCCATATTGTTATTGTTTTTATTTACAAGAAAATTTATATATTGAATTATACTACTTTCTTTGTCAGTTGCATTATAAATAAACGCAAAATAAATATTTTCATATGCTGCAATGCCGAATTTATTAATAATTCTATTGCCGAATTTTTTTGCGTTTTCAAAATTAGTCTCGTGTTTATCAGCTTCCAATAAGCCGGGCATTGATGATGAGTTAATAATTGTTATATCTTTGCAGGTATAGTAAGTATACAGCGCGCTAAGCAAACCGTCAAATGTATTTTCATATTCTATTATCATAACCAACACCTCCTTTATTAAAAAAAGATAATTGAAGACTTTTTTCATCTGTAAATAATTCCCTTAAATCTAAAGGATTGCAGTTCTTATATGAAATATTTTTTCCGTTCGCCGTTATAAAATATTTTGCGCGTTTTAACACTACACCCATTTGTTTTAAAACGTCAAAATCAATTTTTACTTCGTTTCGTAAATTTACAATATTCGCTGCGCTTCTTCTGCCGATGCCGGGTATTCTTAACAATGTTTTATAATCTGCATTGTTTATTTCGATAGGGAACTTACCAAAATTATTCAGCGCCCAGTTTGTTTTGGGGTCAATATTTAAGTCTAAATTTTTTTCCTCTGCGCTTATCAACTCTTCTGCGTCAAAAAAGTAGTACCTCATAAGCCAATCCGCCTGATACAGTCTGTTTTCGCGTTTTAATGGAATTTTTGTATTAATGCTGGGAAGCAGGCTGTTGTCGCATACGGGTATGTATGCCGAATAAGTTACGCGGGAGAGATTCATTTTATTATATAAATACTTGCTTGTCCTAAGTATCTGATAATCATCATCATCGCTTGCGCCTATTATCATCTGCGTTGACTGACCTCCCGGTAGAAATGTGCTTTTCTCTGAAATATTATGAAGCGGGAGGAATTCACGGCTTTGTCTTGAAATATAATCGATAGGTTTTAAAATCTGTTCAAAACTTTTTTGAGGCGCGAGTAATTTAAGGCTTTCTCTGCTGGGAAGTTCAATATTAATACTCATTCTGTCCGCAAGATATCCGCATGCCTGTATTAAAGATAAATCAGCTCCGGCAATGGCTTTCGCATGAATGTAGCCTTTAAAAGAATATTTTGTTCTTAAAAGCAAAATGGTTTTATATATGTTTTCCTGAGTATAATTAGGGCTTTTATCTACGGCTGAGCTTAAAAATAATCCAGAAATATAATTTCTTCTATAAAATTCATGTGTTAGCAAAGCCAGTTCTTCGCTTGTAAAACTCGCGCGGCTTACGTCATTTGTTACTTTATTTACACAATAAGTACAGTTGTAGGTGCATTTATTGGTAAACAATACTTTCAGCAGAGAAACGCATCGTCCGTCCTGGGTATATGTATGGCATATGCCCGATGAGTTAAAAGGTCTTATTGAGCTGTATTTTGAATTTTGAGTATAAGAAGAAGCGCATGAAGCGTCATACTTTGCAGCGTCAGAAAGTATTTCAAGTTTTTCTAAAGTAGCAGTTGTTATCATAAATAAATATCACCCGAATATATTTTAGCATAAATTTTATAATAAAACAAACAAATGTTCGATTAATTTTACTATGAAAATGTTTAAATGAATGCTATAATAAACTAAAGTTAAATGTGGAGGTAATGTAATGGTTAATAAGACTAATCAGACCGTAAGAGAAAAACTGGGCGGAGCGGGAGAAGGTAAGGCGCTTGTAAGAACAGTGGTGGAAGCTGATAAATTAAATGATAAAGGCAGAATGTTTAATCATATTTGGCTTGAACCGGGCAGCTCTATAAGCTATCACCAGCACGTAGGAGAAACAGAATGGTATTACATAATAAAAGGACACGGACTCTTTCATGATAACGGAAAAGATGTAGAAGTATTTGACGGAGATATAACGGCAACAGTTGATCAGGAATATCACAGCCTTAAAAATATAGGTGATGACGTTTTGGAAATGATTGCTTTAATACTTTATAAATAAATATAAATTTAAATAAAAAAGCAGAGAATACTCTGCTTTTTTATTTAATGCTCATAATATCTTCATGGGCTATTTTTAATTGTTTTATTATTTCTATATTTTGAGGGCAGTGCTCCTCGCATTGACCGCATTCAATGCAGCTGTCGGGGCGTCGGTTTTCGGCAACGTGCAAAGGATATTGTATTTTTGTAAGCCGGTCATTTTCATAGATGTATCTTCCGTTATAAAAAGAGAATATAACGTTTATGGGTATATTCATAGGGCATCCATCTATGCAGTACAAGCAGCCTGTACATGGAACTTTGACACGGGAAGTATAAAATTCTTTCAAATCACTTAAAAGCTGCTTTTCATTTTCTTTCAGATCGCCCGTACCGTAAGCAGAGGCCGTAGATATGTTCTGCGTTAACTGCTCAAGCGTGCTTGCTCCGCTGAGAACACAGCTTATTTGTGGCATATTGAACAAATATTTCAGCGCTAGCTCTACGGGAGTCAAAGTTACATTATGTTTATCAAAAAGGTTTTGCATTGTCGGTGAAACTATTGTTGAAAGCCTGCCGCCTTTTAACGGTTCCATTATCACTACTGGTATATTTTTGCTTGCCGCGTATCTCAGCCCCTCTATTCCCGCCTGATAATTCTCGTCCATATAGTTAAACTGTATCTGACAGAAATCCCAGTCATATGAATCAATTATTTCTTTAAAAATTTTTATATCGTCATGAAACGAAAATCCCACTTGTTTTGCGCGGCCGTCTTTTTTAATTGCTTCTATAAATTCAAACGGATCATGCTTTTTGGCGTTTTGCCATGAGAATTTATTGAGCGAGTGAAGCAGATAAAAATCAAAATAATCTGTTTGCAAATTATTAAGCTGTTCGTCCAGTAATTTATAGTAATCGGAATGCTTACTTACAAACCATGTAGGATTTTTTGTGGCGATATGAATTTTGTTTCTTATATTGTTATTTTTTAAAACTTTACCCACGAATTTTTCTGATTTTCCTACGTGGTAAGGGTACGCCGTATCAAAATAATTTACTCCGTTTTCATAAGCGTACATTATCATCTTTTCGGCGTGCGCTTCGTCAATTTTAGAATTGTCGTTGTCCAATATTGGAAACCGCATACAGCCAAGACCTAACTGAGAAACTTTTAGATTATTAAATTGCCTGTATTTCATAGAACCTCCTTAATGTAAAAAATTATTAACATATTAAAATACTGATATAATATCATAAGTTTATAAACCTTAAAAGTAATACTTTGTTTTACAACTTGACAATTTTGAATAAAAGAAATATAATTTAAAAAATTTTATATATTTTATGAGTAAAAATAGTAAAAACAGCAATTTGCGCAAAGAGAGTAAAACAAAGGTGGGAGTTTTACTGTAAAACTGTTTTGAATGGGTTTATGAAAATCTTGAAGGAAATGTCAAGACGCCAAAGCGTTATATAAATGAGAGGATCATAATATTTTTATGGTCAATAATGGTGGTACCGCGGTTTATAATCGTCCTGTAGAATTTACAGGATGATTTTTTGTTGTAAATAAAACTAAGAGGTTATATTATGAGTAATACAGAAAAGAAAGTTATGTTTAGCGGCATTCAGCCGTCGGGAGATTTTACAATCGGCAACTATTTCGGAGCGATAAAAAATTGGGTGAAGCTGCAGTATGAGTTTAATTGTTATTTTTGCATAGTTGATCTTCATGCACTTACGGTTCCGCAGGAGCCAGCGGTACTTAGAGGAAAAACAATAGAATGTTACGCGATGCTTATAGCGGCAGGGCTAAACCCCTATGACACCACGCTGTTTGTGCAGTCTCATGTGCCTGCGCACAGCGAACTCGCTTGGCTTTTAAACTGCGGCACATATATGGGCGAACTTTCAAGAATGACGCAGTATAAAGATAAATCAATAAAGCAGGGTGAGAATATAAGAGTTGCGTTATTTGACTATCCTGTTTTAATGGCGGCTGACATATTATTATATCAGGCGCACTATGTTCCTGTGGGCGACGACCAAAGACAGCACATTGAGCTTTGCAGAGACGTTGCGGCAAGATTTAATAACATGTATTCAGAGACGTTTACTATACCTGAAGGATATTATCCCAAAACCGGCGCAAGAGTTATGAGCCTATCTGAGCCGACTAATAAAATGAGCAAATCCGACTCAAACGAAAACGGGTATATTTCGCTTAAAGACAAACCTGAAGTAATAATGAGAAAATTCAAAAGGGCTGTTACTGACTCGGATGCTTCTGTAATATACGATGAAAACAAAAAGCCCGGAATTTCTAATTTATTGCAGATTTATGCATCGGCTACAGACAGCTCTATTCAAAAAGCTGAGCAAGAATGCGGAAGTTTGTCGTATGCAGACTTAAAAATACGAGTCGCGGAAGCTGTAATAGAGTCGTTAAGGCCTATGCAAACCGAATATGAAAAACTTATGAAAGATAAAAAACTTTTGGAAGAATATATGCAAAAAGGCGCGCAAAGAGCGGAGGCGACAGCCGTGAAAACGCTTAACAAAGTTCAGAAAAAAACAGGTCTTATACTCAGAAAATAATATAACTTCTTGTGCATTTATATACTATTAAGATTGCAGAATTAGTTAAGGGCTTCGCATTCAGAAGCCCTTATTAATGGTTAAAAAAATATATTATTATTTATTCCAACTTATAAATATACATCTACAATATTGTATAATATTCAGCTATATTCAGATTTAGTTTTATATTTATGCATTTTTATAAATTTATATAAATAAAATCAATATTTTATTTATTTTTTGTATATTTATTGATATAATAGACTTCACTTTATATAAATGATTAATTTGGAGGTATTTTTTATGGAAATTAAACCATTCAGAAAGATACTTATTGCCAATCGCGGCGAAATAGCTATACGCGTAATAAGAGCGGCAAATGAACTTGGTTTAAGGAGTATCGCTGTTTACTCCAAGGAAGATAAACTCGCATTGTTTAGAAGCAAAGCGGACGAATCATACATGCTTGACAAAGAAAATACGCCTGTAGGGGCGTACTTAAATATATATAAAATTCTGGAAATAGCAAAATTAAGAAATGCGTCTGCTATTCATCCCGGATACGGATTTTTAGCTGAAAATCCGGATTTTGTCCGTGCCTGCGAGCGGGAAGATATTATATTCATAGGGCCGCCTGCCGATGTTATGGAAATATTCGGCGATAAGGTTGCAGCTAAAAAATTCGCTAAAAAGATAGGACTTCCTGTTTTGGGCGGAACAGACAAACCTATAAGCGATGAGAAAGAGCTTGCGCAAACAGCAAAACAAATAGGCTACCCTATAATATTAAAAGCAGCTTTTGGCGGCGGCGGAAGAGGCATGCGCGTTGTGCATGACGAGTCTGCCCTTATAAAAGAATATAAAACGGCAGTAAGCGAAGCTCAAAAGGCGTTCGGCAACGGAGATGTGTTTATAGAAAAATACCTCGAGGCGCCGAAACATATAGAAGTGCAGATTCTTGCAGACAAGTACGGCAATGTCGTTCACTTGTTTGAACGTGATTGTTCTATCCAAAGAAGGCATCAAAAGGTTATCGAATTCACGCCGTCTCTTGCAATTGATGATGAAAAAAGACAAAAAATATGTTCGGATGCAGTAAAGCTTGCAAAAGAAGTGGGCTATGTAAACGCCGGTACTGTTGAGTTCTTGCTGGACGCTGAGGGCAATCATTACTTTATGGAAATGAACCCGAGAATTCAAGTGGAACATACGGTTACAGAAATGACAACGGGAATAGACCTTGTACAGGCGCAGATATTAATAGCGCAAGGCTATGCGCTTAATAGCGAAGAGATTGGAATATATTCGCAGAAAGACATAATTCCGCGAGGAAGCGCCATACAATGCAGAATAACTGCAGAAGATCCCAAAAACAACTTTATGCCTGATACCGGAAAGATAAATGTTTACAGAACAGCTGCCGGCAACGGAATACGTCTTGACGGCGGCAACGGCTTTACGGGAGCGGAAATTACTCCATATTACGACAGCTTGTTAGTTAAGACAATAGTATGGGACAGTACATTTGAAAAAGCGAGAAGAAAAGCTCTTCGCGCTTTAAAAGAGCATTACGTTGAAGGCGTAAAAACTAATACAGACTTTTTAATTAATGTTTTGCAGCACGATTTGTTTAAAGAAGGCGCATGCAATACAATGTTTATAGATCAGCACCCTGAGCTCTTCGCTACAAGAAAATCTGCAGATGACGAAGCTAAGCTCGCGAAATATCTTGCGGAAATTATAATAAACAAAACGCAGGGTGAAAAGAAAGATTACCCGGTTCCTATTGTACCCAATGTGGATGGAATGGCGGTAAAAGACGGAACAAAACAAATTTTAGATAAATACGGCCCGCAAGGGGTTGTTGACTTTGTAAAAAGTCAGAAAAAACTCCTAATAACCGATACTACGTATCGTGACGCGCATCAATCGCTTCACGCCACAAGAATGAGAACAAAGGATATGCTAGACATTTCAAAAGCCGTATCCGTTTACGGATGGGATTTGTTCTCGCTTGAAATGTGGGGCGGAGCTACATTTGATTCCGCATACAGATTCTTGCATGAATCGCCTTGGACGCGTCTGAAAAGGCTAAGAAAAAGAATACCGAATATTATGTTTCAGATGCTTCTTAGAGGTTGCAATACTGTAGGTTATAAAAACTATCCCGATAATGTTGTAGTTGCGTTTATCGAAGAATCCGCCAAATCAGGCATTGACGTATACAGAATATTTGACTCGCTGAACTGGCTGGAAGCTCTTAAACTTCCTACCGATGAAGTACTTAAAAATAATAAAGTGGCAGAAGTATGCCTGTGCTATACAGGAGATATTTTAGATAAAAGCAAGAAGAAATACGATCTTGATTATTATGTTAAAAAAGCTAAAGAAATACAGGGTATGGGAGCTCATATACTCGGCATAAAGGATATGAGCGGTCTTTGCAGACCTCAGGCGGCATACGAGCTTGTAAAAGCATTAAAAGAAGAAATTAATATTCCTATACATTTCCATACTCATGACACGGCGGGCAACGCTGTAGCTTCGGTTCTAAATGCCGCAAGAGCAGGGGTTGATATAGCTGATATGGCTCTTAACTCAATGAGCGGGCTAACTTCGCAGCCTGCGCTTAACAGCATTGTCGCAGCGCTTAAAAACACTGAAAGAGACACGGAACTTGACGAGCTGGGCATGCAGCTTTTAAGCGATTACTGGGAAAATGTAAGACCTGTATATTATGACGCGGAATCGGGGCTTCGTACTCCTACAGCCGAAATATACCGCTATGAAGTTCCCGGAGGACAATTCTCCAATTTGAAACAGCAGGCTGAAAGTTTCGGTCTCGGGCACAGATTCAGAGATCTTTTAGAAAAATACAAAGACGCGAACGAGTTGTTCGGTGACATTGTAAAAGTTACTCCTTCTTCAAAATCAGTGGGCGATATGGCTCTGTTTATGATGCAGAACGAGTTAACTGTTGAAAATATTTATGAAAAAGGCAAAAACCTTGCATTCCCTGATTCTGTAGTTGACTTCTTCAAAGGAATGTTGGGTCAGCCCGAAGGCGGATTTGACCCGCAGCTGCAAAAAATTGTTCTAAAAGGTCAGCAACCTTTAACTGTGCGCCCGGGTACATTGCTTGAAAATATTGATTTTGATGAAATAAAAAAAGATTATTTACAGAGATACGGAAAAGAATTAAATATGCGTTCGGTTTTAAGCGCAGCGCTGTATCCCAAAGTATATGACGAATATATGAAGTTCTTAAATGATTACGGCGATTACGTTCAGATGGATTCTCACGTATTCTTTAACTCGTTAAAAGTAGGGGAAGAAACAGAAGTTGAAATTGCAAAAGGCGTAAGATGCATGATTAAACTGGTGCATATTGGAACAAAAGTCGGCGATGACGGATACCGCAAGTTTATATTTGAAATTAACGGATTCAGACGCGACATTTACGTTAAAGACGAAAACAGCATAACTGCAGTATTTAAAACAACGGTTAAAATGGCCGATGCCGGAAATGTAAATCATATTTCTCCGCCTATAAAAGGCACCATTATGGCAATACATGTATCAGTCGGCGAAAAGGTAAAGAAAAACCAGCCGCTGGCAATTGTAGAAGCTATGAAGATGGAAACAGAAATAACGTCACCTAAAGACGGAACAATATCAAATATTCTTATAGCACAGGGCGACGCTGTAGAAAAAGGGCAGCTTATTATGGAACTCGAATAAAAACAATAAAAGCCTGCTGAAAAATCGGCAGGTTTTTTTATTGTAACTCTTTAATAAACAGAAGCCTTCTGTGCTGATGTATATATACGTTTATTTCTCTGATTTCTTTAAAGCCAAGAGATGTTATTGATTTTATACTGGGCGTATTTTCGGGATGAATTACAGTAAACAATAAATCTATATTTCTTTTTTTTGCAATATCTATAGTGTATTCGCTCATTTTAACCTGAAGACGGCTTCCTCTGTAATGTTCGTCAACAAAAGCTCCGTTTAAAAGAAGTTTTTTATAGCTGCTGTATTTATTTTCCAGGAAATAATTAATTTCATCAAATTCGATTCCGTCGGCGGTAGCCGCCCGAAAAGCGATTAATGAATTATCATCAGTGAACACTCCTAATATTATATTTTCACGTTGAGTAAACAATTGTTTAATTTCATTTTCAGAAAAAGGATGAAACAAATCATTATCAGGGATTAAAGCGATGATATTTTTTTGCAAAGCGATAATCTGATTAATATTATTTAATCTAAATTCTTAATATAACAGTTTGCAAATTTTGCTGTTTGTTGATTTTTTACTAATCCGATTTCATAATTCATATTTACCACCTAAATAATAATGGCAAAGCGATTAAGTCTTGAATATTTAAGAGAGAATATGTTCTATAAATATTTTCAGTCCGATAAAAATAAGTATTAAACCTCCGAAAATTTCAGCTTTGTTTTGAAGCAAGCCTCCGAATTTGCGTCCGATAAAAAATGAGAAAAAGCATATTATAAATGTTGTGATGCCGATAATAATGACTGCTTTTAATATATCGACTTTTATTATAGCTAAGCTGATTCCAAGCGCAAAAGCGTCAATGCTTGTAGCTAATGCCTGAATGAGAAGAAATTTATTTGTAAGAATACTGCATTTTTGTATTTTTATTTCTTTGCCGTTTCTTGACTTAACAGCTTCCATAATCATTTTAATGCCTAATATGCAAAGGATTATTAAAACAACCCAATGATCTATGGCTTTTATCATATCCGAAAACACATTACCTGCATAGTAGCCGATAAAAGGCATCGCTGCCTGAAATAAACCGAAATAAAACGCCATTAGAATAACTTTTGATAAAAATGTCCGTCTGTAAGTTATGCCGTTTGAAATTGATACGGCAGACGCGTCCATGGATAGCCCTACTGCTGTTACGAGTAAAGTCGCGAAATTCAATCATTACCCCCGCAAAATAAAGAATACTGATTATATATTTTCTTATTTATAAATTAATATTCCTCACTTTGGAGAATTATTTTATCTCCGCGCAAAAGCATGTTCCATACTTCTTCTAGAGAAAACTTATCTCTGCTGCCCGGCAGCAAATTATTGGCGTAAGAATAACAAGACTGAGAGAACAAAACGCTTCTGTATAGTGAAAAATCGTTTGCCAGAGAAAAAATCATACCGGCGCTGAACGCGCTTTCCGCCTCTGTTTTATTGCTTCGCTCAGTTTTATAAGCAGGTATGTGTACGGTGCCGTTAATATCTGCTCCTACTGAGCCTAAATCGTCAAGCGTTATGAATACCTTCTTTATTTTTTTACTGTCAGATAAATATCTTGCGCATCTTTTCGCGTCATCCGATGAGCTTATTAAGCCGCCCCATAATGTTTCCGCTTGAGATTTGTTTAATTTAATAACATCAAATTTATTTATGACACTTATTATATCGGGATTGATTTTTAAATTAAGAGGCTGGAATATTTTCAAATCAGCTTTTACGTTGCCTGATATATATAAAATTGTTTCGATATTAAGAGTATCGTCTGCCATAAGAATATTGGGAGAATTTTTAATGACGTTTCTGAGATAGCCTATATCAAGCATATATGAAATATTATCGCTTTTAACACCTGCGAATAATTCGCCGTCCGCATCAGTTAAATACATATTAGTGCTGGTACTAACACTCTTTAAAATAAGACTTTGAGATATGTCTATTCCCAATTGAGCAAGACCCGTTAAGAGATTTTGTCCGAAAACGTCTTGACCCACAGCTGTTACCAGATTTGAAAGAATGCCTATTCTTGATAAATATTCCGCAGTATTTCTCGCAGATCCGCTCTGCAAAATTTTTACTATTCCGGGATTAGATTCATAACTTATTATCCGCTTATCGCTTTGCCCTATTATGTCTATACATGATGCGCCTAATATTAAAATACTCATAACTCACCTGTGCAAAAATAATGATATTACTTACAAGTATATCATACATTAAAGCGATTACAATAAATGAAAACAAAGAAATTAATTTAAAATATCTATTAATCCGATAAACTTTTTAACTTTTTAGTTCTGTCTCCGTATATTGTCGCCCCTAAAATCAATATACCGCCGAGTATTTGAATAAACGTCATTTTTTCCGACAATATCACTGCTGAAAACAATACAGCGGATATCGGATCTATATAGCTCAAAGCAGCTATGCTTTGGGCAGGGATGCTTTTTATAGCAGAAAAATAAAGATAATAAGCAAAGCCCGTATGGAATATACCTAGTATTAAAATATAAGGCATAGAACTTGCCGATATATCGGTTAGTCTTATCGGACCTGTAATCATTAAATACGGAAACAATACGCATACTGCTATTGCAAGCTGTATAAGAGTTGTTTCAATGCCTGAAAGATTCTTAAAAAATTTATTGGTAATAACAACGCTTGCGTATAAAGCGGCAGCCGACAGTCCGAAGAATATGCCCTTTAAGTGATTGTAATTTCCGCCCGAATTTGCGCTTGTCAGCATAATTAGGGCCATACCTAGCATTGCAGTAACAACGCAAATAAATTTTTTTATTGAAAATTTTTCTTTTAATATAAAAGGTGACATAATGATTACAAAAACGGGGGCGCAATAATAGCTTAGAGTCGCTATAGGTATGGTTGTATATTTGTAAGACTGGAATAACAGTATCCAGTTAAATCCCATAGCGGCGCTTGAAAATAAAAGCAGAAGTATATTTTGTTTTATTGATTTTATTGAAATTTTTTTTCTTGCTATAATGCAATATACAATTAAAAATGCGCTGCCGAGAATGCCTCTAATCAAAGCCAAAGCGGCAGAGGATATTTCAATGTTTCGTACGAATATTCCTATGCTTCCGAAAATAAGCATAGAACTTATTAACTGGATTTTTGCTTTCATATTTTAGCGCCTTTTTTATGTATATTAGGCGCAATTATATTTTAAATAACCTAGTTTGTCAATAATATTATTCGTATTTTCCGTATGCGTTATCCCATTTATCGGCAATTTCAAAAAACGCCTCGTATCCGTTATTAATTATGTAATCATTTGCCTGCCTATACTTTTTATATTTATATCCTTGATGATTGTGAAAATTATTAATAGTCTCGCATTGTCTATATTCAATGCAATCGGCGCAGGAACTATAATTCTTACTTATGCAGCAAATTTTAATTTTGCACTTAGCTTTGGCTAAATCACGAGTTCCGTCAACATATCCCATTTTGCATCCTTTGCATAAATTTTCTTTGTATACTTTGCATGTTTTGCAGTATGCGCCGCAGCAGCCCAGTTCTAATTCAGACATATAATTCACCTGTTTTAATATTAAGACACTAAAAACTATTTTCTTAGTTTTAATTCAATTTTGCGCTTATCCGCTTTTTTAGTTAATAAATCTATAATCAGATTGATTTTTTCATTATGTTTTATTTCTTGTCTGCTTATATTGTTTTTTATTTCATCTACAATGTCAATTAAATCTTCCAAATTAAGCAGATTTACTGCCAGACAGTAAAAATTTTTTCTTCTGCCGTCATTGTAATTATTTAATAAAAACTCCAAAATGATAATTTTCTCGTTTAATATTTTTATATAATTATTAACGCCTTCTTTTTGTGCAAAATTAAAATCTTTTGTGACGTTTTTATATGTAATAAATGAATCTTTATCATTACTTAAATATTTGCCGCACGGATAAGACGAGCACAAGTAACAGAAATGGACATTATCATGTTTTTTATTGCAGTTAATAACTGCGCAAGAAGGATGCTTTTTATTAAAATCTTCACCTCCGCACCCGGGGCATTTAGACTCCCCTTGCGTATGATATCTTGGGCAAAGACCGCAATTTAGCCCGCATAATGAAAATAGAGGATATTCACGATAATATTGCTCCATAACTAACTCCTTTGAGAATTTAATATAACGTATTTTTTGTTATTGTTCATACAATTTTGTTTTATATCAAAAAAGGCGATATATGTTTTTCTTGTTTTTAAATTAATCGGGTTAAGCTCAAATTCGTATACGTCTAAATGTTTTATAAGTTGTTTATATGGTAAATTTTTATATTCTGGCGGCAATGTTGGGATATTATTTTGTATCAATTCATAAAGAGCGTTTTTTGTTATTTCATTGAAATATAAACTTTTAGGCAGGGGTGAAGAGTTATTTAAAAGAAAATCAAATGACAGCAATGCCTTAGTCTTATTATCAGATATACTTTTATGCATCAAGAAATCATCTAATATTGTATATAGCTGCGATTTTGACATCTTTGCATCCGAATAATGGTTTTTATTAAAAAATTCCCCGAGCTCTTCATAAAAACCGAATTCGTTATCTTTATAATAATTTTCAATAATATAATTTAATATATGTGTAAAGCTTTGGCAGTTGTAGTATCTGTCCGCTAATGATTCAATAAGCTTAAGTTTTAATATCTCATCATAGCTTATCCAATTGTTTTTTATTATTTCGTACGGAGCGTAATCGTCATATACGTATCCGCCGTCTTTAACCATGTCTTCCATGGGAGAGCCTTTTAATATTTTTAAAAAACCAAGCTGTATCATATGAGAATTAAGCCGATAAACAAAATTAAACGAATACTTAAAATCATCATAACTTTCATACGGCAGCCCTGCGATTAAATCGGTATGAATGTGCATATTGTTTGCTTCTGTAAGACGCAATAAATTATTTGCCAATTTATCAAGGTTGGTTTTTCTGTTTACAGCTTTTAGAGTTTGTTGTTTGGCGCTTTGCACTCCCGCTTCCAGTTGAACGTAATGAAGCGGCAGTTTATTAAGAAGCGAAATACTATCATCACTTAAAATATCTGCCGATATTTCAAAATGAAAAGTAGTGCAAATATTATTATCCAAAATAAACTGCCATATTTTTTGCGCTCTAATGTCATCGGCGTTGAATGTTCTGTCCGTGAATTTTACAATTGACACTTTATTTTCAATAAAAAAAGTAAGCTCATTAAAAACTTTGGCAAGACTTTTATAACGCATATGCTTATCGTTTGCCGACATGCAGTATGCGCAGCTGTAGGGGCAGCCGCGGCTTGATTCGTAATATATAATTTTATTTTTAAAATCTTTTAAGTTATCCGAATTGTACGGGAATATAATATCGTCCATGCTTATCAATTCGTCAGATTTATTCGTGCTTATTATTTCATTGCCTTGCCTGTATGCGATATTATTAATTGCGTCAAGTCCGCTGTCGTTTTTTATAGCCGTTAAAAGTTTATCTAAAACAAGCTCGCCTTCGCCTATAATAATAAAATCTGCTGAGGTATTATTTTTTAAAAATGCATCACTATCAAAGCTGACTTCGGGGCCGCCGAGAATTATTTTACATGCTGGATTTATTTTTTTAAGTTTGGATATTATTCTTTTTATAAACTCAACATTAAAAATATAGACAGAAAATATATAAACATCCGCGTTGCTTCGCGCGATATTTTTCAAAATAATGTCAATTTCATCGTTAATGCTATATTCCCATAAATTAACATCAAATATGTTCTTATCAATATGGTTTATTAAAATATGCGCGGCAAGGCACGTGTGAATAAATTTTGAATTAACAGCGCAAAATACAGCTTTCATAAAAATACCTTCATACATTAAATATCATTTATATTATCACGAATATAAAAAAATAAAAGAGTTAAATATTTTCTAAATGGTTTACAATTGCATTAAATTGGTTATATAATATCAGTATACTGATTGTGAGGTGTATATAATGAAAATAACAAAAATTGATGTTATGATTTTAAAACCTAACCAAAAGAATACCGGAGGCGGGGTAAAAATAGACTGGGCTAACTTTGACAGAAACTGCAGGCCTATTGTATGCCGCATACACACCGATGAAGGCATTTACGGAGACGGAGAAGCGGGAATGCTTTTTGGCGTGGGAGCTCTCGGAACAGCAGGAATGATGCGAGATTTTGCTCGAATGATAATTGGCATGGATCCGCTTGACAATGAGGTAATATGGGACAAATTTTATAAGCAGGGTTATTTTACTCAAAGCGGAGGACCGATTATTTATGCGGCTATTTCAGCGTTTGACATGGCGTTATGGGACATAAAAGGCAAATATTTCAAAGTTCCTATAGCCAAATTACTAGGCGGAAGCCGCAGAAAAGAACTTAGATGTTATGCAAGTCAGCTTCAGTTTGGCTGGGGACCGGAGCTAACCCCTGCGTTTCAGACAAAGGATTACGTGAACAATGCGCTCAAAGCGGTAAGCGAGGGATATAACGCGATAAAAATTGACTTCTTTACACTGGACAAAGACGGCAGCGGTTTTACTGAAGAACAACGCTGCGGACTGCTTGAGCCGTATTATGTTGACCTCGTCGAAGAAAGAGTAGCGGCGGTTAGAGAAGCAATCGGACCTAAAGTTGACTTAATTGTTGAAGGACACTCTTTTACGGATGCGCTTTCAGCTGTTCAGATAGGTGAACGTATTAAAAAGTATAATATTTTCTATTATGAAGAAGCCTGCACTCCTACACCTAAGATGCAGAAATATGTAGCCGATGCTCTTGGCATACCTATGGGCAGCGGTGAGAGAATATTCTCTCGCTGGCAGTACGCGCCTTATATTGAAAACTTATCTTTGCAGGTGCTTCAGCCTGACCTTTCTAACTGCGGCGGCATAACTGAAGCGAAGAAAATAGCGGATATGGCATACATCTACGACATAGGAATTCAATCCCATGTATGCGGTACGGCTTTAACTCTTGCCGCGTCGCTGAATTTTGAATCTGTAATTCCTAACTTCATAATTCATGAACATCACGTTGTTCAGTTCAGACCTTATATGCAAGAACTTTGCACTGTTAATTTTGAACCTGAAAACGGCAAATTTAAAGTTCCCGATGGTATTGGTCTTGGAACAGAATTAAGCGAATTTGCGCTTACTCATTGTGAAAAGTGGACAATTGAATAAACTTTAACTAACGTAAGCTAAAGCAAATTAACGTAAATTAATGCGGTAAAACTTCAAATCAAACAGTTTTGCCGCATTTTTGCATGTAAATATAATATAAATCAACAAATATATTAATAATATTAATAAAATAATTAAAATAGTTAATAATTATATTGACATATTTTAGTTTATATAATATATTGTATTTGTAAATAATAATTTTAAAGAAGGTAGATAAAGTATGGAATATTCAATACCGGCAAGCTGCCCAGTATGCGGCGAAAAACTAAACATAACAAAATTAAGCTGTTCTAATTGCAAAACAGACATCAGCGGTAAATACAAACCATGCATTTACTGCGGACTTGACGATAAGATGAGTCTATTTCTGGACACTTTTTTGAAATGCCGCGGCAACATCAAGGAAGTTGAAAAAGCGCTTAATATATCGTATCCGACAGTGAAAGGTCTTTTAGACGAGCTTTTGAAAAAGCTTTTTTCACAGGATTATGAAGAGGAAGAAAGCAATCAGACAAAGTCATCGGAAGTGCTGGATATGCTGGAAAAAGGCGAAATTACAGCTGCCCAGGCAGCCGAACTTTTATCAAAATCAAAGGAGAAATAAACAATGGAAGATAAAACACGTATTCTTAATATGGTAAGCGAAGGCAAAATTACGGTAGATGAAGCATCAATTTTACTTGACGCGCTTAGTAAAAAAGAAAAAATTGCAGAAGAGCCTATAGCAATGAAAGGAAAACAGGGAAGAAAACCGACAAAACTGCGTGTAAATATTGACGCGAACGAAAACTCTAAAAAGTCAAAAGTAAATGTAAATATTCCGCTTTCGCTTGTTAAGACACTCGGCCCGATAATATCAAAAAATCTGCCAAAAGAAGCGAAAGAAGAAATGGATAAAAAAGGCGTAGATTTAGTCGCTATCATGAACAGCATTGACGAATTTATTGAAGCCGCCGGTGAAGAAGATATAGTCAATGTTGACATTGAAGGTGATGAACCCGCAAAGGTACGCGTTTATGTCGAATAGACCTGCGCTGTTTTTAATAGTGTCAATAAATATAAAAAAGGAAAAACATTTTAGGCTGTTTTTACCGCTTCCGGTTTTCTTGGTATATTCTTTTACCGAAATGATACTTGATATTATGGATTTTGCCGCGCTTTTTGTGCCAAAAAATGCCAGAGCGATAAAAGGAAGACATTCATCCGTATCGTTTCAAACAGTACACTCTGGCATGACTTGCGCGCACTTAGTAGTTAAAGATATATTTTCAATAAAAGCTCCGTGGGAACTCTGCTCGGTTGATGCTGACGGAGTAAAGATAAGAATTAAATTTTACTGATAAGGAAATAAAAAAATGAGAATATTATTTAAATGGTTAATATGCTGTTTCTCTCTGTATCTTGCAATGTTTTTATTCCCGCAGTATGTGCATGTATATGAAAATCCTTATATTATAATAGCGGCGGGAACGGTACTGTGGCTTGTAAACATATTTATCAGACCGCTTGCGCAGATAATATCCATAGTAGCGACACTGCTTACATTTGGCATATTCAGCGTAATTGTAAACGCGGCAATGGTTGAGCTTACTGACGCGATGTTTAAAGGACTTGACATAACAAGCTTTTGGGTTGAGATTTTTATTGCGGTTGTAATATCGGTGGGAAATATGATATTATCGCCGAAGGTAAGAAGAAGTTAATAAAATTATTTTTAAATTATTTAACCTCTATGCTAAAATAAAATCAATATTAGTATAGAGGTATTTTTATGAATATTCCATTTGAATTAAATAATTATCAAAGAAAATATCTTGGATTAGATTTAGTGGAAGATAATTGGGAGAAAGTTAACATTAAAGATAAAATATGGATTTATTTTGATGGTGACATTATAAAAAAACTGATTGAAGTAGATATAGAGCAAAACCTTTATTTAGAGTGTAAGTTAGATGAAAAAACAGAAAATAACAGACAAATTATTTTGCCTAAAACTAATAGAGGTAAAAAAAGAAAACTTAATTATAGTGCAGTTATTAATTGTTCAAGAATAGGAGTTTATTTTGGATGGTATAGCTATGTTTCTATTGCAAATTATACAACGCAAACAAATTATTACCATGAAAGTCTCAAAGATGGACAAAAAGATTTTAATGGTTTACAGAATTGGCTCAATGCCTGGATAAATGATACTATTCAGGAAGACTTAATAGAAATAGATAATTTTAAAGGTAAACAGCTTAAACATCATAAATTTAGAGAGGGAGATTTTTTTGCTTTTAAAATAGGAAGAAGGGAATATGGTTACGGACGAATATTATTGGATATTGGTAAATTAAGAAAAGATAAAACATTTAAAAAAAATAAAAATTATGGGCTTGATATGTTCGGCAAACCTTTAATTATAAAAGTTTATCATAAAAAAAGTCTCTCCAAGGAAATTGATTTAGATCAATTATCACATTGCTTATCGTTTCCGTCACAGGCAATAATGGATAACTGTTTTTTTTATGGTGAATATGAAATTATAGGCAACAGAACTCTTAAAGAAAGTGAATTGGATTTTATCATTTCTTATGGTATAAGTTCAAATAATCTAGATCCAAATATAGTTTACTTGCAATATGGATTGATATACAGAGAAAAAAATATAAATGAATTCAATAAATACATAATTATGAATGGCATATATAATCCTTTTCGTAATGAAAGTATTGGTTTTTATGTGGATAATTATATAAAAGATATATTAGATACCGATTGTAATGATAAATATTGGGAACATAATAAATTTGATTTGCGTAATCCGGCTAATAGTAGTATAAAACATGAGTTATTTAACGAATTTGGTTTAAATGCAGATTTGAGCTACGTTGATAATTTAAAAAAATAAATGCAATACGCCGCAAAAACTTGTAAAATACTGCATTTATTGTATAAAATTAATTTTCATTTTTGCTTATAAAAACATTTCTATTTTACTCTCGCGATAAGCCCTATAGTATCAAAATATTTTCCGCCTTCAGCCGCCATCATATCTATATCTCTTACAGCATAAGGATTGGGGCTTTCGAGCCATTCTTCCCATGCTAAGCTATGGCATAAATGAGAAAAAGCGTGAATAATTTCGATTTTATCCGATTGCTGCCAAAGCGCTTTCCACCAGTCTAAAGTGTAGAAATTTATATCATCCTGCCAAAACGGCATAAGTTCTTCGGGTACGCCGTTTGCAAATTCTTTTTTTAATCCAGGTATGCTTACCGCGATTATCCCGCCTTTTTTCACAAGCGGCGCAAGATGTTTATCAAGATAATTCTCATCCGCTCCGAAATAATGAAAGGCGTCTATGCAGAAAACAGCGTCAAAATATTCATCAGCAAACGGAAGAGCATGAGCTTCGGTGTGGATCGGTATTACTTTATTATCAAGACCAAATTTTTTAAATCGCAGATAATTATTAGTAGGGTTTATCCATAAATCCGCCGCAAAAACAGTCGTGTTGTATTCTTGCGCTAAATATATAGAGGTAAGACCGCATCCGCATGCCAAGTCAAGAATGCGCATATCAGGATTTATTTCAATATTTTCGGTTAATTCCTCAAGAATGCGCACGCAATTGGGACCCATCATATTTTGCAGCAAAAAATCTTTATCAAAGTTTGTGTTTTTTCCGAAAAGCATATCACTCATCCTTTTTTTATTTAAGTATATCAAAATTTATACTTTGATAAACTCGCTTTCTTATATACCAGATAAAAAAGCGTTTGGAATTAGCCCAAACGCCGATTTTTATAATGTTTTCATATTTGTGATTATTTTATATACAGTTTTTACAGAAAGAAAATATTTGTCCGCAATGTCTTTTGTTCTTGCTCCGTTTTTATATTGCGCATATATCTCAAGATTTCTCAGATAAGTCTGTTGTTTGCTGTTGTTTATTTCTCCCCATGATTTTTTATTTTCTTCTTTTCGGGGTATATATAAATAATCCGCGTCAATATAACACTGAATTTCTTCCAATAAAACTTTCGGCAGTATGCTGCCTGCGTTTATATAGCTCATTATGCACCTCCGTTTTAATGTTGGATTTGCAAAGGCTATTTTTATATTTAGGTTATGAATAGCCTTTGCTATGCATAACGCACAATATCCGATTTACAGATAAGTCACACTTCCTTTCTTGTTTTAATTTATATAGATATTATAATTGATTTTTCCAATGAGTCAAATAAAAACACGGCATATTATGACCGTGCTTTAAAATCAAACTAAAATTTGCTTAAACGTTCTTTGTATTTTGCAAGGCTTGCCGCTACCATATCGGGGTTGGGGGAGCCCGGCTGTTTTCTTAACGCCAGCGAGTTTTCAACAGTTATCGCGCTAAGCAGGTCTTCGTCAAAATCGGGATGAATGTTTTTCATCTCGTCAAGAGTCAATTCATAAAAATATATTTTCTTATCTATACAGTAGTTTACAAGTTTTGCCGCGGCGGCATATGCGTCTCTGAACGGAAGACCTTTTTTCGCCAGATAATCAGCTGCGTCAACTGCTGTTATATAGCTGTCTCTTGCCGATATATACATCACATCTTCATTTAATATTATACCCTCAGCCATCGCGGTAAATATCTGCAGGCATTTAACAGTTGTATCTATCGCGTTAAAAAAGCACTCTTTGTCTTCCTGCATATCTTTGTTATATGAAAGCGGCTGAGCTTTCATTGTCGTGAGCATTTGAGTAAGCGATCCGTATACTCTGCCTGTCTTGCCTCTTATAAGCTCCGCCATATCCGGGTTTTTCTTCTGAGGCATCATGCTTGAGCCTGAGCAGAACTCGTCTGATATTTTCACATATCCGTATTGTTCGGAGGAAAATATAATAAGTTCTTCGCAGTATCTGCTCATATGCATCATTACCATTGACAAGGCGTAAAGGGTATCAATAATATAATCCCTGTCTGATACGCCGTCTATGCTGTTGTATGTTATATCGTTAAATCCAAGCTGCTTTGCGACGTAATTTCTGTCTATATCGTAAGTGTTCCCGCAGCATGCTCCGCTTCCGAGCGGCATACTGTTTTTGCAATTTTCAGTAATTGTGTCTATCTTGCTTAAATCGCGCAAAAACATTTCAATATATGCGCACAAATAATGACCGTAAGTTGAGCACTGAGCCTTTCGCAGGTGAGTAAACATCGGCATTATTACATTAATGCTTTGTTCTGATTTATAAATCAGTTTAGATATGAGTTCTTTTAGCAGCTCGCTTAAATCTGTCGTCTTATCAATTACATACATTCTCATATCAAGAGCAACCTGGTCGTTTCGGCTTCTGCCTGTATGCATTTTTTTTGCCACAGATCCGATTTTATCTGTGAGATACAGCTCCACAAAAGAATGTATGTCCTCATAGCTCTCGTCGATTTTAACTTTTCCGCTGTTTATATCTTCAAGCAATTGTTTCAATGCAGAAATTATCTCATCGCCTTCATTTTGCTGTAAAATATTCTGTTTAATAAGCATTGAAACATGAGCAATAGTGCCCTTTATGTCATATTCATAAAGGGCTTTGTCAAATGTTATTGAGCTGTTAAATTCATCCGCCAGTTTATCAATTTCTGCAGCAAAAACGTTTTGCCATAATTTCATATTTTTTAACCTTTGCTTTTTTCTATCATACTCGCACGAACCCTTAAAGGCAGTCCGTAAAGTTTTATAAATCCTTCCGCGTCTTTATGATCGTATAAGTTTCCTGTTGTGAAGCTTGAGATTTCTTCATTATACAGGGTATACGGAGAGGACACTCCCTGCGGTATGATATTTCCTTTATATAATTTTAGTTTTACTTTTCCTGTAACGTTTTCCTGCGTTTTGTCTACAAAAGCGCTGATCGCCTCGCGCAGCGGTGTAAACCACATGCCGTTGTATATAAGTTCTGAAAACGTAACAGCGGCTGTTGCTTTAAATGAATAAGTTTGTCTGTCGAGACATATTCTTTCAAGTTCGTTATGCGCGTAATACAGTATAGTTCCGCCGGGAGTTTCGTATATTCCTCTTGATTTCATTCCTACAACGCGGTTTTCTACCATGTCGATAACGCCTACGCCGTGTTTTCCGCCTATTTCGTTGAGTTTATATATAAGATCAGTTCCGTTTATATCTTTGTCGTTTAATTTAACAGGTATGCCTTTTTCAAAGTCTATTGTTATAATTTCTGCTTCATCCGGCGCTTTTTCAGGTGTTGAGCACATCATTAAAAGATTTTCGTAATCGGGAGCCGTGTCAGGATTTTCAAGCTCCAGCCCTTCATGACTTAAATGCCATATATTTTTGTCTCTGCTGTAAAGCTGGTTTGCAGGCAGATTAAGTTTAATATCATGTTTAATGCAATATTCTACAGCGTCTTCTCTGCTTTTTATATTCCATATTCTCCAGGGAGCTATTATTTTCATTTCGGGAGCAAGCGCCCAGATGCCTAAATCAAACCTTACCTGGTCGTTGCCTTTGCCTGTAGCCCCGTGACATATCGCGGTTGCGCCTACTTCTATTGCGTACTGGACAAGCTTTTTCGCGATAAGCGGTCTTGCTATTGATGTTCCGAGCAGATATTTGTTTTCATACATAGCGCCTGATTTCAGCATAGGGAATATGTAGTCATTAACAAGTTCGTCTGTCGCCCGTTCTATTTTAACATAACCCGCGCCGCATTCGTAGCCTCTTTTTTCCAAATTTTCCAGTTCTGCTCCCTGACCTATATCTATACACAAAGCGTATACGTCGTAATTGTAGTTTTCCTTTAACCAAGGTATAATTGCGGAAGTGTCAAGTCCGCCGGAATATGCAAGAACAATCTTTTCTTTTTTCATTTGATTACCTCAATTTTTTAGTATATTTATGCTTGATTGTGTATAAATATACTACTATATTCTAAAAAAAGCAATATCTATTTTTAAAAATTCGAAAATACAAACAAATAATACCACTTGTAAGAAAAGAATTTTAAGATATAATTATAAATGAAAGATTTATTCTTTCGCCCGATTAAGATAGCGCTTTAATATTTGAACCTACACTAATTTTATGGGATTTCGAGTTTTGTTGCACAATGTCAGGCCTCGATTTTTAGTGGAAGACAGCGGCAATGAACAGATAACCCACCTGGCTTATGCTAGGGATCAAATATGGGGCGCGCTTATCGGGATAAGGTGTTTGTGGTATAAAAATTATTATTTTGTTTCATTTTTTTATTATAATATATAAAAAAATATGAACAAAATAATTTTATACCTTTTTTTTTGCAAAGGATAATACTTAATGAAACAAAAACAAAATTGCCATACCTATATATATGTCGCCGGTTCTGAGGACGAAGGCTATAAGCTTGTTGATTATTTAAGAGAGAAACAAATCTATTCGCACAGGCTTATTAACGCTATAAAAAAAGAAGGCAGCATACATATAAACAATATCAGAACAAGGTTTAACCATATACTTAAAGAGAATGATGAAATAGTTATAGATTTTGGTATAGAAAAATATGACGCAGAGTGCGTGAAGATTGATTTTGAAGTAATACATGAAGACGATGATGTTCTTATAATATGCAAACCCGCAAATTTAATTACGCATCCGACAAAATACCACCAAGAAGATACGCTTGCAAATGGTATATATTATATGTGGAGAGAAAATAAATTGTTATGCAAAGCGCGTTTTGTAAACAGGCTTGATATGGATACATCGGGAGTGATATTAATAGCAAAAAACAAGTATTCACATCATTTTATTCAGAAGCAAATGCAGGAAGGAAAAATTGCAAAAACATATTTCGCATTGGCGGAAGGATGTTTTGAGGGAAAAAAAGGCATAATAGATGTACCTATAGGAAAAATCGAAGACGATTCAACGCAAAGAACAGTTTTTGATGAAGGTAAAGAAAGCATAACGGAGTATGAAGTTGTTACCCAATATGATGATTATGCATTGGTAAAAATAATTTTACATACAGGCAGAACTCATCAGATAAGAGTACATATGCAATTTATCAATCATCCTCTTATGGGAGATATTCTCTACAACAAGAAAAGTGACTTAATAGATAGACAAGCTTTGCACGCATTTAGCATAGGGTTTATTCATCCGAGAACAAAACAATATAATGTATACACCGCTCCTCTTGCTGACGATATAGCCAGACTGCTTAAATAATATACTTGAGTGATTTAAATGAAAAAAACAAAAAGGACTAAAAAGAGAGTTAATCGCAAAAAAAGAATTTTATCAAGCATACTATTTATATTTCTTTTAATATGCTTATTAACAGTAATGCTTGGTTTTAAAGCAATTGCAACGAATATATCCGATTATAAATACGAGCCTAAAGGAAAAACTCTTATATATTCATCGGATAATGTTTTAATTGCAGAAGTTTTTGATGAAAACAGAACATACGTAGATATAAAGCAGGTGCCAAAAGATTTAATTAACGCTGTAATTGCGGTTGAGGATAAAAATTTTTATAATCATAACGGAGTGAGCATAAGAGGTATAGCTCGGGCGATTGTAAATAATGTAATAAGTAAAGACGCGTATTCCGAAGGCGGAAGCACTATTACCCAGCAGGTTGTAAAAAGACTGTTTTTAACAGACCAAAAATCATATATACGTAAATTAAATGAAGCAATTCTTGCCCTGAAAATGGAAAAAGCTTTTACGAAGGATGAGATACTTGAGATATATTTAAATCAAATGTATTTAGGTTCCGGCACATACGGCGTAGAAGAAGCGAGTAAAAAATATTTCGGCAAGGAAGCTAAAGATTTAAACACTGCCCAGTGCGCATTAATTGCGGGGCTTTTTCAAGCGCCCAGCGCATATTGTCCGTTTGATAACTATGATGAGGCAATAAAAAGACAACACGAAGTAATAAACGCAATGATTAACTCGGGTTATATAACAAAATCAAAAGCTGAAGAAATAAAAAAAATGCCGATAAAGCTGGCAACCAATTCAAGAGGCTTTTCGGGCACTTCGCGAGAGAATACCGAAGCATTCATCGATTACGTCATAGATGAATATTATACCCGCATAATACCGGAGTATCAGAAAAAATACTCTATGAATTATGAGAGCGCGAAACTGCTGGCACAGAAACATCTCACATATGACGGCGTAACAATAAAAACAACTTTAAACTATTCCGCGCAAAAGGATGCCGTTGCAAGCATTGACTCAACGCTAAAATACTACGGACTAACAAAAAAAGCAACAGGAGCTGTAGTAAGTATTGACTATAATACTGGCAAAATAAGAGTATATTGGGGCGGCAATACGAAAATAGATATGGCATCTCAGCCGCGGCAGCCGGGTTCGTCAATAAAGCCACTGTATTATGCCGCTGCGATTGACGATGGAGTAATTACTTCAAGGACAATGATAAATGATGTAAAAACATCATGGGGAAGCTATACCCCGAAAAACTACGACGGCGCTTACAAAGGGTGGATAAGCATAAGAAGCGCGCTGGTAGGCTCGAGAAATATACCGTCTGTAAAAGTTTTTGACGAGTACGGCATAACACAATCAATGAAAGCAATAAAATCATACGGTTTTACAACAATAAAAGAAACTGATTATAATCTAGCTTCTGCTTTGGGAGGGCTGACATACGGGCTTAAACCAGTTGAAATGGCGAGCGCTTACTGCGCTTTTGCCAACGGAGGAGCAGTTAATGAGATTTACAGTATAGAGAGCATTGCAGATAAAAACGGTGAAGAAGTTTTTAATATAAAAAATGTAAAACTTTCTAAAACAATAGTGTTTGATCAAAGTACTGCCTATACAATGAACGGGCTTTTACACGATGTGGTTTCGTACGGGACAGGCACTGCCGCGAATGTGTATAAATACGCTGCGGCAGGGAAAACAGGCACAACAGAAGATAAAAAGGATTTATGGTTTGCCGGATACTGCGGCGGGTTAAGCACAACAATATGGATTGGTTCGCCCGATATGAAAGTTGTCGGAGGCTCAAGCGCTTACAGCGCGTCCGCGTTCGGCAAATATATGAATAAAGTTGTAAATGACGGAACTCTTGCAAAAATGGTTCCTAACCTGTCAGAGATAGAAGCTTCTTCAACAATGCTTAATATTAAAGTGGCAAAAAGCTCCGCATTAGGGCAGGGGCGAATTTATTTTTATGACGATGAAGTTGAGTCAATGTGGATATCAAGCTCCGAATATAACTTATATGAAGATTCAATAGTCAAAAAAGTAACCGTAGATTCTTCTACAGGTAAATTGTTTGTTGAAGGAACATGTCCGGAGCAGTACAAACTTACAGTATATTATCTAGAAAAATATGCTCCTACAGAATACTGTACAAAATCGCATTATATTGATAGAATATTCGATGATATAAAAAATAACGGACGCAACAATAAACATAATTAATTTTAAAACAACAGGAGTAGTACGAATTTATGAAAATAGGTATTATAGGTCTGCCCAACGCGGGGAAAAGCACGCTTTTTAATGCGCTTACGAAAGCCAACGCGCCTGCGGAAAATTTTCCTTTCTGCACAATCGAGCCAAACTTGGGCGTAGTAAAAGTCCCCGATATAAGAATTGATAAGCTTTCGGATATGTATCACCCGAAAAAGACAACATATACGACAGTAAATTTTGTAGATATTGCAGGGCTTGTAAAAAACGCCAGCAAGGGGGAAGGACTTGGCAACCAATTCTTATCGCACATAAGGCAGATGAACGCATTAGCCCACGTCATAAGATGCTACGAAGATGAAAACATAATTCATGTAATGGAAAAAATCGACCCTATAGCTGATATAGAAATAGTGCATTACGAGCTTATACTTTCCGACCTTGACATGCTGGAGCGCAGAATAATAAAATCGCAGAAAGCTGCGAAATCACAGGATAAATCTCAATCAGAATTGCTTGTTATTATGGAGAAAATTAAAAAAACGCTCGAAAACGGCAAATTAGCGTCAAAGTGCGAGCTTAATGAAGACGAAAAAGAAATTGCCGAAAGCTTTGATCTTATTACATCAAAACCGTTTATGTATATAGCCAATGTTGCCGAAGACGAGGCAGATATTGACAGTGAGAATTTTATAAAGCTGCGCGACTATTTAAAAACTTATGACCCTAATGCTCCGCTTATAAAAGTATCTGCAAAAATTGAGCAGGAACTTTCCGCGTTTGATGAAGATGAAAAATTATCTTATTTAAAAGAACTGGGATTTGACAGCCCCGGGCTCGACAGAATAATAAAAGCGGGATATAAACTTCTAAGACTCGAGACTTTTTTTACAGCAGGTGAAGATGAAGTGAAAGCGTGGACGGTGCAGTCGTGTACAAAAGCGCCTAAAGCAGCGGGCAAAATTCACAGCGATATAGAGCGAGGGTTTATAAGAGCGGAAGTTACTGACATAGAAAAACTGTTTGAAGCTAAAACAGAACAGAAAGCAAAAGAGATGGGCTATACCAGAATCGAGGGCAAAGATTACATAATTAAAGACGGAGACGTAGTTTATTTCAGGTTTAATGTATAGACTAATTAAGAGTAATAAAAAGTTGTAATTAATAATAGCTATAAATCCCATATAAGAAGGATGTATAGCTATTTCGCTTTTATATGTCGGCCGAATAACTAAAAATATATCAGTTATTATTATCAAATAAAGATGAGTTAAACATGGAACGTTTTAAATATGAGGAAATTTCTTTGGTATTTTCATCATCTCCGGTAACAATCCAGTTAAATATTATATTAAATTCCGCTCCCGCGAAAGCATAGACTTTAAATTTATCATCAGCCGTTAATGCGGTTTTGTTAAGAGTTGCAAAAAAATATTTATTCATTCCGTTTAAATATAAAGATGAAAGTCCTGATTTATGAAGAATTCTTAATTGACTTTTGTATTTTATAACATAATCAAGTATATGGCAAATATGTTCGTATTGTGTTCGCTGCTGCATAGAATTCGCGGGATATTCATTATAAAAGCTTTGCAATATTTCGTCTATATAATCGGTCAGAACTTGTTCTTTGGATGAAAAATTCCTGTAATACGTAGCTCTTGCAACTCCTGCCTTTAAAACGAGTTCGGTTACTGTAATTTCAGAAAACGGTTTTATATCCATTAATGAAATCAGCGCCTCTGTTAAGCTTTGTTTTACCAGTTCGTGTTCTTCCTCGTGCATATTCATAGACAAAACACTCCTTTTTGTATCGTTTACAAAAATGTAAATATGATATAATTTCTATACAATACAAAAAGTATCACATAGAGCCGTTTAAGTCAAATTAAAAAGGAATTGACAATAAAATTTATCATAATAAAAATGAAAGGAGAGTTATCTGAATGAAAACAGATTTGTTTGTTCAGGAATTAATTGACAGCTATGGCAATTGGGTGAGCACTGAAGAAGGCAGGCAAAGCGGTATTGCACGTATGAGCGGAGATCTTTACCCTTATGACTGCATTTTCTCACCGATACGCGTAAACAAGCTTACGCTTAAAAACAGACTTATGATGGCGCCGATGGGCAACATCGATATGTGCGAAGAAACAGGACGACCAAACGACAAAATGCAGCAGTATTTTTTTACGCGCGCAAAAGGCGGCACAGCGCTTCTTGCGACAGGCTTAATTCCCATATCTCACGGAATTGACAATTCAATCGCGGAAAAGGGTAATTTAAGCTATTTCCCCAGAATTGACAGAAGCCGTACCGTTTTAGTGGGCTGGCGCGACCTTGCGCAGGGGGTGCACAGTTATGGAAGCAGAATTTTTATTCAGCTTACGCCGGGGCTCGGAAGAGTAGGTAATCCGCAGTGTCTTGTAAATCAGCACAAATTCCCCGGCTCAGCATCGTTTAATCCTAACTTTTATATTCCGGAAGTGCCTTGTTTGCGGTTCTCGGACGGGAGTTTGAAAAAAATTATTAAAAACGGCGGTCAGGCGGCAGCGGATGCTAAAGCATGCGGCCTCGACGGTGTATACCTACACGGGCATGAAGGATACCTGCTAGACCAGATTACAAATCCGGCGTTTAACAGGCGTAAGATGGGCCGCTATGCCGACTGGCAGAGATTCGGGATAGATTTAATAGAAGAAATAAGGCGTAGAGTAGGTCCGGATTATCCTATAATGTATCGCATAGATTTATCATTAGCCTTGGAAGAAACTTACGGCGAGGATATGAAAAAAGCAAAGTCGCTTAAAAAATTCACCGGCGGAAGAAGCAGCGCGGATACCATAGCGTATATGAAAAATCTTGTAAAAGCCGGAGTAGATATGTTTGACGTCGATTTGGGATGCTACGATAACTGGTGGCTTCCTCATCCGTCTGCGGGAATGCCGGCGGGATGCTTCCTTAAAGTGGCAAAACTTGTAAAGGATGATTTTGAAAAAAACAATGTGCTGTCTAACGCAGGGCTGAAAGTTCCGATTGTAGCGGTAGGCAAATTAGGATATCCCGATTTAGCTGAAAAAGCGCTAAGAGACGGAATGTGCGACATGATAATGCTCGGCCGTCCGCTTCTTGCCGACCCGGAGTGGCCTAATAAAACATATGCGGGAGATGTATCGGCAATTCGCCCGTGCATAGGCTGTCAGGAAGGCTGCATTAATGAGTTTGTAGACGGCGGACATCCGCAGTGCGCAGTTAATGCCCGCACAGGCTTTGAAGATACCATACCTGAAATTCCTTCAGTTCCGGAAAAAATAAAAACAATAGCCGTAATCGGCGCGGGACCGGCTGGTATGAACTTTGCGCTTACCGCATCGGCAAGAGGCCATAAGATAGACCTTTACGAAGCGGGGGATAAGGTAGGAGGTAAAATGATAGCGGGTTCAGTCCCGGCAGGCAAATATGACTTTGAGAATTATCTCGTATTTATGGAAGCGCAGATTAACAAAGCAATAGAAAACAAACAAATTAATTTTATAAATAAGTCTGCCGATGCAGAGATGCTTAAAGATAAGAAATACGATACCATTGTTACCGCGATAGGAACCAAAGGTATGAATTTGCGCATACCGGGAATTGAGCAAATGAAATGTGTGCAGGCTACAGATTTGCTTGTAAAACCTGATCTTTTGGGGGATGTAAAAGATATCGTAATTATCGGCGGCGGAGTTGTGGGATGCGAAACCGGATATTGGCTCAGTTATGAGAAAAACTGCAATGTAACGATAGTCGAAATGATTCCGTATTTCATGGACGGAGCGTGCACGGCTAACAGAGGGCATCTTATACATTACATGAAGCGTAATGGAGTAAGGCTGATAAACATGGCAAAAGTGGAGTCTTTCAGCCAAGGGGCTGTAAACATTAAAAAGAACGTACATAAAAATGTTCCCGATCCTTACAACACATGGCAGCCTATACTTCCTAAAAATATTCCTAATCCGCTTGCTCCGAAAGTAGGAGAGGAATATGAAGCTGAAGCCATTAAAGCAGACATGGTTGTGTTTGCAATGGGCGGAAAAGCAGACGACAATTTGTATTTTGAACTTTTAAAACAACACTGTGCGCCTGAAATTTATAATATCGGCGACAGCTTTGCGGGCGGCAGAGTTCTTGAAGCCAACCGCGCCGCATACCGCCTTGCGATAAAATTGTAAAGGGGGCGGCATAAATGAAACTTGATGAAAGACAGCAGGCTATTTTAAACGGCAGCGAAGGAGATGTAAAAGCCAAAGTAATGAAAACTTTGGTAATGTACGGAGATGCGTTCGGAGCCGAAAAAATGGTGCCTGTTACAGGAAAATACAATCATCTCGTTACCAGCTTCGGTCTATCTGTAATGAGCGAGATGTACAGCCTAATGGATAAATTAATAGAAGCAGGCGCAGTCTCGGAACAAAAGTTTTCCGTAGACCCCAGGCCGATTGATAAAAATATACCTACAAATTTAATGCAAAAACTGTTCTTTAAAATAATGTACTCAAAACAGGAAAGCTATGAAAATCAGCTTAACAAGCTGGGGCTTATGGATAAAAACGCTTTCACTTGCGCTTGCTATTTTGACGAGGTAGGCAACAAACCGCAAAAAGGGGAAGTGTTATCATGGGCGGAATCGTCTGCTGTGGTGTATGCTAACAGCGTACTCGGAGCAAGATGCAACCGTAATTCGGGCATAATAGACTTGTTTGGTTCTGTTGCAGGATATGTGCCTTATTTCGGACTGCTTACCGATGAAGGAAGAAAAGCAACATGGATAATAGAAGTTAAATGCGAAAAGCTGCCTCAGGCTCAGATTTTGGGAAGCGCTGTAGGCATGAGGGTAATGGAGGAAGTGCCTTATATTAAAGGACTTGACAAGCACCTGGGAAATGAGCTGAATGAAAATGTTTGTTCATATTTAAAGAACTTCGGCGCGGCTACCGCATCCAACGGAGCTGTTGGACTGTATCATATAGAAGGGCTTACGCCGGAAGCGGTTGAGCATGGTCAGTCACTTATAAAATCTGATGCAAAAATATATGTAATAGATGACGCGGAACTGGAACGTGTATACAAACAATATCCATGTATATGGAAAGACGTTTCTGCAAAGCCTGCTATGTGCTTTATAGGATGTCCGCATTTATCTATTCATGAGTTGAAAGAATGGACAGAAAAAATTGAAGAAGGCATTAAGAAAAATAATCGCAGCAAAGTTGCGCTTACAACAGTGCTTACCTCAGCGCCTGCTGTAATTGAAGCATTTGAAAAAACAGAATACGCGCAGAGACTTAAAAATACAGGAGTTATTTTAAGCTATATTTGCCCGCTGATGTTTATGAACAATCCTCAGTGCGGTAAAATGCCTGTAATAACAAACTCCAACAAGCTAAGAACTTATACAAGCGCAAGATATCGTACCGATGACGAAGTGCTTGGCATTATTACGGGAGGTGAAAAGTAATGAGAGAATTTAAAGGACGTCCCGTTGTACCCGGGCAGTGCAAAGCAACTGCTTTAGTTTCTCATAAAGGGTTTAATACGCTCGCAAGTTTTCAGAAGAGCCTTATGTTTAATGACAAAACGGCAAAATGCTCCGACCAGAACAACTGCGACTTATACGAAAAACCTATGGCTAAAACCGCACTGTGTATGCCGCAGACAATAGGTTCAACTACAGGAGGGCTTGTATTGTTTTCCGCTGCAGCTATGGGCAGACAACCTGCCTGCATGCTTTTTTCTCAGCCTATAGACTCGCTTGCAGCCGCTGGATGCATACTTACCGATGTGTGGCTTGACGATGTTAATATGCCTACCATAGATAATTTGGGTGAGGAATTTTTAGAATATGTTAAAACGGGAATGAGCATAACGGTAAAAGAAGACGGAACGGTAATAGCTGAATAAAAAAACAATCCCTCAAGCGATAAAAAAGCTTGGGGGATTTTTGCTTTATTATGTTTAAAATGATTAAATCTGCAATAAGAAATTTAATAAACTAAGCTCGCTATATAGTGAGGATTTTTAAATATATCCCACGCAAAAGAGACATATTTTTTACTCTGCTCATATCTTAAATAATTTATATCAAGGTGGTCAACACGCACTCTGTCAAGCGCGTCGCAGTCTTTGAATAATTTGAATAGATCCACAGCCCTCTGAGCATCAGATATAGCATAATCCGATATGCTGCCGATTGCTTTGGCGTCATTTATGCAGTGTCCTTTTATTATAAAATTAAGTATGTCTTTATCATCTTCCCTGTCAGGCACATATAGATTAAGATTTAATAGTTTTTTACAGCTCTCAGCGCCGTGGTTATCGTCAACGTAATCATTTGTTCTTCCTATATCGTGATATAGTGAGCAATGGCACAGCAAATCTAAGTCCCGCTCTGATATATTCAGCTCATCAGACAGCAATAAAACATAAATCAACACTCTTTGTATATGCACAAGCCCGTGTATGCCGTCAGGTGAAAAAAACCATTCCCGTTTTAATCGCGATTTATATATATTAAATTTGTCTATCTGGTTTCTGTTTAAATTAACAGTCATTATAATCCTCCGGAATTTAACATTATAATTATAATACATATTTATTCACAGCGCAAAAACAAACACTTGATTTATTCTATTTTTTAAAATTATGTAGTATAATTGAAATAATTCATAAAAAAAATCACGCAATATTTAATAATATTATTTTGTTTTGATTTTGCTGATGTTTAAAGCATTCTGATATTTAAAAAAATATTGACTATATATGCTTTATTTAGTATTATATAAACCGCCGGAGGGATGCCCGAGTGGCTAAAGGGGGCGGACTGTAAATCCGTTGGCGGCGCCTACGATGGTTCAAATCCATCTCCCTCCACCATTAGCCTGCGTAGCTCAGTTGGTAGAGCACATCCATGGTAAGGATGGGGTCGCCGGTTCAAGTCCGTTCGCAGGCTCCAATTATTTTAGGATTTTTAATATTTACAGTAATGAAAGAAGTTATTAATGAAAAAAAGCATAATAGTATTAATTGGTTTTTTCATAATAATAGTATCATTATATTTTTTTCTAGATGAAATCAAAGTTAATATAATCATTAGCTTATTAGCTGTACTTTGTTCTTTTTTAACATTATTAATTGCACTTTAGTTATTTGATAAATATAACGCTGGAAGTAAATTTTTAGATAAAAATATAAATATTGTAGTTGAATATATTGACTTTTTAAAAACCAATTTTTTTATTCTAAAACATTATAGATTTGAGAAAACAGATTTAAACTTATATGGATTTAAATTATTAGAATTTAGTAGTAATATAAAGAACGATTTAATCTTTAAAGATACTAAAGTATACTATGATATGGATTCTTTTATATTATTTAATGACCAAGCTAATAAATATTTAAATTCAGTTTGGATGCCAAAGGATATTAAAGAAGCTAGTAATTTTCTTAGGGCAAAAGAAAGTCATAATGTATTCGGTCTTAAAAGCATTAAAGAACATATATCTATTTTGTATTTTGGTGCCAATAAGGATAAAACCGAAAATGAAATAAATATTCTGTTTGAATACGATAAAGTAGATATTTTAACTAACAATATAAATAATCTAATGCTAACTATTAAAAATTGGATAAATAAGCAAGCATCAGATATATATATCGATATTTAATATATTGTAAATAATTAAAAATTATTTACAAATTAATAAGATTATGGTAAATATGATATAATTTATAAAGTTTATTATAAACCTTTTGATAAATGAGGAGAAAATAAAGATGGCGAAAGCAAAGTATAACAGAGAGAAACCGCATGTAAACATAGGAACAATAGGACACGTAGACCACGGCAAGACAACCCTTACGGCAGCAATAACAATGGTGCTTAATAAAAGATACGGCACAGGCTCATATGTAGCATTTGAAAATATCGATAAAGCGCCGGAAGAGAGAGAAAGAGGCATAACAATAGCTACAGCGCACGTAGAATATGAAACACCAAACAGACACTACGCGCACGTAGACTGCCCGGGACATGCCGACTATGTAAAGAACATGATAACAGGAGCAGCGCAGATGGACGGAGCAATACTCGTAGTAAGCGCGGCAGACGGTCCGATGCCCCAGACAAGAGAACATATACTCTTGGCAAGACAGGTTAATGTTCCGTATATAGTAGTATTTCTAAATAAAGAAGATATGGTAGACGACCCCGAACTTATAGAACTTGTTGAAATGGAAGTAAGAGAACTTCTAGACCAGTATGAGTTCCCCGGAGACGATACCCCGATAATAGTAGGAAGCGCGCTTAAAGCTCTTGACGACCCGATGGGAGAATGGGGCGACAAAATATTAAAACTTATGGAAGCGGTAGATTCCTTTATACCTGAACCTGTAAGAGATATAGACAAACCTTTCTTAATGCCTGTAGAAGACGTATTCTCCATAACAGGAAGAGGAACAGTAGCAACAGGCAGAGTAGAAAAAGGCATAATCAAAACAGGCGAAGAAATAGAAATAGTAGGACTTAAAAAAGACAGCAGAAAATCAGTAGTAACAGGTGTGGAAATGTTCAAGAAAATCCTTGACGAAGGCAGAGCAGGGGATAACATCGGAGTACTGTTAAGAGGCGTAGACAGAAAAGAAATCGAAAGAGGACAAGTACTGGCAAAACCGGGTTCAATCAAACCTCATACGAAATTTAAGTCTGAAGTATATATCTTAACAAAAGAAGAAGGCGGAAGACATACACCGTTCTTTAACGGATACAGACCGCAGTTCTATTTCAGAACAACAGACGTTACAGGAGTAGTAGAACTTGCGGACGGAGCTGAAATGGTAATGCCGGGAGATAACATCTCAATGACAATAGACCTTATCACTCCTATAGCACTTGAAAAAGAATTAAGATTTGCTATAAGAGAAGGCGGAAGAACAGTAGGTTCGGGCGTTGTAGCGGAAGTTATAGAATAACAGATAATATAAAAAA